>CAJUEL010000028.1 GCA_910585455.1 uncultured Eisenbergiella sp.
AGTCTTCAGTGTGGAATTTAACTTTTCATGCGGAATTTAACTTTTCATTCAACCTCATATTTTTTTCTTGCATGGCAAAATAACATATGCTATAGTAAACGACAAAAAGATTGTCGTTTACTATACATGAATTCCGGAACTGTTTCCATATTTGTATATTGTGAAAAGATAAGGAGCAACATTATGAAAATATTAGTCACCGGATTTGACCCCTTCGGCGGTGAATCTGTCAATCCCGCCCTCGAAACCGTCAAAAGCCTTCCCGACACCATAGCGGGCGCCAAAATCATCAAGCTTAAGGTGCCTACGGTCCGTTATCAATCCCTGCAGGTGATCGCGGATGCGATCGCCATCCATGATCCGGACGTCGTTTTGTCCATCGGGCAAGCGGGCGGCAGATCCGATATCACGGTAGAACGCATCGGCATCAATGTGGACGATTTTTCCATCGCAGATAATGCCGGAAATATGCCGGCTGATGATCCGATCTGTCCGGACGGCCCGGATGCCCGCTTTGTCACACTTCCCATCAAGGCAATGGTCGAAAAAATCCGGAAAAAAAAGATTCCCGCCTCTGTTTCCAATTCAGCGGGAACCTTTGTATGCAATCATGTGACCTATGGCGTCTGCCAGCTGCTCGCCACAAAATATCCGGGTAAAAAAAGCGGCTTCATTCATATTCCCTACCTGCCCTCTCAGGTGGTGGAGAAGAAAAATACCCCTTCCATGTCTTTGGAGCTGCTGACGGAAGGCATCACGGCGGCGATCTGCGCTATTGTCGAACAACAGGATATGTGACTCTGACGGCAAACCGTGACGCCGTTTTCGCTTAGCAGGTAGCGCCGCCCTTTAAGTGCAGCTGCGCGCCGATAATCGCATCCCTGCGGGACAGCAGATCATCCGACAAAAGCTGCGCCTGCACATTTTCAAAGCCCAGGCGGCCAATGGTATCGGCAAACCGTTCGCCTGTCTGCCCCTGCTCCCGAAACAGCAGAATAGCCTTTTCAAGAACGGAAAGCACCTCCTCCTCACTTAAGAAAATGCGGTCCAGCATCTGTCCGTGGGCTACCTTTTTGCCCCAGCGTCCGCCTATGTAGACCCGGTAGCCTGTGGTATATTCCTCCATCGCCTTGAAGGGGCATTTCCCCACACAGCGTCCGCAGTTATTGCATTTGTCCGGATCGATCACCAGCTTGCCGTCTATCACGGAAGACGCGCCCATCGGGCAGGACAGGGAAACCTGACACCGGGCACAGCCATGACATTTCTCCAGATCCAGAACCGGCACCTTCTGTCCCACAATGCCGAAATCATTCAAATTCGGCTTCACGCAGTTGTTCGGGCAACCGCCCACCGCGATCTTGAACTTATGGGGCAGCTTCACAGACCCATAGCCGTGATAGAACCGTTCATGGATTTTATCCGACAGCGCGTAGGAATCCAAAAGCCCATATTGACAGGTCGTTCCTTTACAGGCGACCACAGGGCGCACCTTGGAGCCGGTGCCGCCGGTCTCCAGCCCTGCTTCCGCTAAAAAGGCCCGCAGCGCATCGATTTTTTCAAAGGGAACGCCCACGATCTCCAGCGTCAGGCGGGTCGTCATGACCACATCGCCGCTTCCGAATTTTTCCGCCGCTTCCGCGATCCTCGCCTGCTCGGCAGCCGTTATTTTGCCGTTTCTGGTGATGACGCGCACATTGAAATTGTCGGTTCCCTTATTGTGCAGGCATCCCAGCGCCTTCACGCGGGTGATCTCCTCTGCCGGGACCGTCACCGTACCCGGCTTTTTGGCGGCCTTTACCACGTTAAAGAAGGAAGCTCCCTCCAGCACCTTCGTATTGGTATAGCCATAGTGCTTCATGCGGTTTTGCAGCAGATAGGCGCGTTTTCCCTTTGCACATACCAGCAGCAGCTTCTCTTCTTTGCCGATGCCGGGAATCTCTCCCTTCACTGTGACCGGATCCACATAGGTCGCGCCGGGAATGGTCGGACCGGCCGGATTGGCGTCGATGACGCGATAGCCCTCTGCATCGCCGGCAAGATATTCTCCCGGCGTGAAGCTGTCCAGATCGCCGCTCTCCTTATTGAGCAGCACCTGCACCGCCCGGACAAAGGGATGGATCGCCGTGGAAAAAGGAGGCGCATAGGAAAGATCCAGGCTCGTCATCTGCTCCAGCGTCGCCCCAAGGCTGACCGCCATCACGCCCACATCCGTCACCTTATCCACCGCGCCGGGGCCCAATACCTGAACCCCCAGCACCCTGTGGGTCTTCTTATCCGCAATCAGCTTCGTGGCAAACCAGGCAGCGCCGGGATAATAGGCAGGCTTATCCTCTGCGATCGTCACGGTTGAAATCGTCTCATATCCCGCCGCTTTTGCCTGTTCCTCAGAAAGCCCCGTTCTGCCGCCGGACAATCCGGGAAGCTTCACAATCCCTGTGCCCAAAACGCCAGGATAGGCGACGTCCCGCCCGCCTATGGCAAGTGCCAGCGTGCGCCCCTCCAGATTGGCGGAGGAACCCATGGGAGACCACTGTCTGTGTCCGGTCAGGCGATTGGTCACCATCGCGCAATCACCCGCCGCATACACGTCCGGCACATTGGTCGCCAGCTTCTCATCTACCAGAATCGTGCCCTTTGTCATCTCGATTCCCGTATCCTGCAAAAATCCCGTATTAGGACGGATGCCGATGGAAAGCACTACCACATCCGCAGGCAAAAGTCCCTTATCCGTCTGCACGCCCTGGGGCTTTGCATCCCCGGTCACGCCCTGAAGCTTTGTGGCTGTCATCACCCGGATTCCCTTCTTTTCCAGATGGCGCTTCGCGTAATCCGCCATTTCCACATCAAAACCCGGCATGATCTGGGGCGCCATATCGATGACCGTAACCGAAAGTCCCTTTTCCAGAAGGTTCTCTGCAACCTCCAGCCCGATAAAGCCGCCGCCCACGACAACCGCCCGCTTCGCATTTTCCCGCTCCACAAACTCCCGCGTCTCGATCGCATCCTCCGGCGTGCGCATCACGAATACGCCCGGCAGATTCAGTCCCGGCAGAGGCGGCACGACCGGCGACGCGCCGGTGGATATCACGCAGATATCATATTCATAAAATTCTTCCGCGCCGGTGCGGATATTTTTCGCCGTCGCCCTTTTGCCCTGCACATCCAGCGCAGTCACCTCGCGCTCCGTAAACACCTTCGCCCCTGTCAGCTCTGCGAATTTCGCCGGCGTGTTTACGATGAGCTGCTCCTTCTGTGGTATTACGCCCCCTATGTAATAGGGGAGCCCGCAGCCCGCATAGGAAATTTCCTTTCCCTTCGTGACGATGGTCACCTCTGCGTCCGGATTGAGACGCTTGTATTTGGCAGCAACCTTCGTTCCGGCAGCCACGCCGCCGATCACCAATACTCTCATAAGTCTTTGCCCCTTTCATCCGCCCAAACATGCGGCTATAGTTATTTCTATTTTACCTGTTTTTAGCGGCAATGTAAAATACAAATTGTATAATTTCATGTTTTTTTGAAAACAATATTGTAACAGTTCAGACCCATCCGAACCGTTACAATAGTATGCATTACGGAAAAAGGAAAATAAGACAAATTTGTACCGCGCCCGGATTCGCGGGCTGCATAAGACTGGAGGATTCCTATGAAAGAAGATAAAACACTGGGAGCAGAGCTGGCAAGAAATGCGCTGGACGATATTCCACAGGCGAAGGATGACGCAAAGGACATCGTAGGGCTGGTGAAAAGCAGCGGACGCATTACAGGCTATCAGCTTTCAAACGGCTCTACCGTTTCCAAGGAAGACGGCATACAGATGGCCAAAAACGGAGAAATCAAAAATGTGGGCATCGCCCACCGCAAGGACAGTGAATATTTAAAATCCCTGCCTGACGGGGATGAGGGGAATAATCTGAGCAATCTTCCCTCCGTCAGTCAGGGACGTATCGATTCGGATTCACTCTCTTAAAAAGACCTCAAAATGGCAGCTGACGCATATGCGGCGGCTGCCATTTTGCGAAGGTGAAGAGCCCGAGCCTGAATCAGTGCTTTAACAGTGACTGCCGCGCGCCATGCATCTTTTCATTATGCTTTAGCACATCCTCCACCGCATCCATCCGAAGCCCTGCGTCAATGAAATCGCAGTGCTTACAAAATCCATAGCCCTGCCTTCCTTCCCGGATCGCCTCGCGCAGCTTGCGGTATCCGGGGCTGTTCCAGCCGTCCTTTAAGGAGGTCTGATTCAAATCCGCCAGATCCGTCACCTCAAAATTGTCGCAACAGCAAATCCCCAGCTTTCCATGGGGCGTGATCCACAGATCCGTATAGGGCATCAGGCAGGTTTCCTTAATCACCTTCTCCGTCGCCTTCTTGTTCGGGGCGCTGCCCGCGCGGTTGCTCAATACTTCCTTTAAATACCGCATCTGAATCAGAATATCCAGATCCTCAAATTCCTGCGGATGCGCTTTCACATATTCATAAATTTCCTGCACATTGGGATGCAGCTTCATATCCAGACAGTAATTGTTGATGATCAGCTGGTTCATATAAGGCTTGAGCGCCCTGACCTTTTCCATATCCAGAATCAGCCCGTTGGTGGACATAAAAATGAACGCGTCAGGCAGCTTCTCCCTGGCATATTTATGAAATTCCACAATCCGCGTATCCAGCAGAGGCTCGTTATTCCCGTATAAGGTAAGATGTCCCTTAAATCCCCAGTCCGCAAGCTGGTCGATGATACTGTAATAAAGCGCGTCATCCATGCGCTTATAGGGGCGCTTCTCCGCATTTTTATTCGCGGTACAAAATTCACAGGTGGAATTACACCTGTTGATCGTCTCCAGATTCACCACCAGCGGATGGGGCGTTTCCTTCTGTGCAAAAAAATAATCAATATAAGCTTTCTGGGATTTGTTGCGCGCCGCGCGCTGCAGCGTCAGGTAGCCGTTGCTGCTGAGCATGGGCACATACTTTTTCAGGTTCCAGCCCAGCCTTCCCATAAAATTATGAACTCTGACAGGCATATATGGTATTTTCTCCTTTCGCCATCACGTTTTTCGTGCATCACATGATCAATAAGTCGAGTATACTATGATTTTCAAAAAACTGCAAGCTTGTCCCCTCCATAATTACTATTGTATCCAAAACCATACAATTTTTTTACCAAAAAAAGCTTGACAACGCAAAAAAAAGCGCGTATGATGCGAACCATAAAGCAAAGGCGCTTTGGAGCAGGTCTCCGAAGCGCCTTATTTTTTTGTAAAATCCCATTGTAATCAGAAACGAGAGGAGAAAATGTTATGGCAAAAGGAATTCCCGAACTCTACGGCAGTCTTGTTTTTAACGACAAGGTCATGCGTGAAAAGCTTCCGAAGGATATCTATAAGGCTCTGAGAAAGACGATCGAAAATAATACGCATCTGGAGCTGGATGTGGCAAACTCCGTCGCGGTGGCGATGAAGGAATGGGCGGTGGAAAACGGCGCCACCCACTTCACCCACTGGTTCCAGCCCATGACCGGCCACACCGCAGAAAAGCACGACAGCTTCATCACCCCCATCGGCGACGGACAGATCATTATGGATTTTTCCGGCAAGGAGCTGGTAAAGGGAGAGCCGGATGCGTCCAGCTTCCCCTCCGGCGGTCTGCGCGCCACCTTTGAAGCGAGAGGCTACACCTCCTGGGATCCCACCTCTCCGGCATTCATCAAGGACGGCACCCTCTACATACCCACCGCCTTCTGCTCCTATACGGGCGAAGCGCTGGATAAAAAAACGCCCCTGCTGCGTTCCATGGAATCCTTAAATAAGGAAGCGGTCAAGGTATTGAACCTGTTAGGACACCCCGACGTCAAAAGCGTCTCCACGACCATCGGGCCGGAGCAGGAATATTTTCTGGTGGACAAAGCGCTATATCAGCAGAGGAAGGATCTGATCTTCACAGGCAGGACGCTGCTGGGCGCCATGCCGCCCAAGGGTCAGGAAATGGAGGATCACTACTTCGGCGCCATCAAGCCCCGGGTGTCCGCCTATATGCATGAGCTGGATGAGGAGCTGTGGAAGCTGGGCATTCCCGCCAAGACCAAGCACAACGAGGTCGCGCCCGCCCAGCATGAGCTGGCGCCCATCTTTGACACCGCCAATATCGCGGTGGACCACAACCAGCTGACCATGGAAATCATGAAAAAGGTTGCGGATAAGCACGGTCTTGTCTGTCTGCTGCATGAAAAGCCCTTCGATGGCATCAACGGCTCCGGCAAGCACAACAACTGGTCCATGATCACCAACACCGGCGTCAACCTGCTGGATCCCGGCCGCACCCCCGCCGAAAATACCCAGTTTCTCATCTTTTTGATGGCGGTCATCAAGGCGGTGGATGAATATGCGGATCTGATGCGGCTATCCGTCGCCAGCGCGGGAAACGATCACCGGCTCGGCGCCAATGAAGCGCCCCCGGCAATCATCTCCATTTTCCTGGGCGATGAGCTGACTGCGGTTTTGGATTCCATCGAGAACGACACATTTTTTGGCAGACAGCAGAAAATCCAGATGGAAACCGGCGCTACCGTGCTGCCCCACTTTTTCAAGGATAACACGGACAGAAACCGGACCTCTCCCTTCGCTTTCACCGGCAACAAGTTCGAGTTCCGAAGCCTCGGCTCCTCCGTTTCCGTCGCCACGCCCAACATCGTGCTCAACACAGCGGTAGCGGAAGCCTTAAGCCAGTTCTATGATGAATTAAAGGACACTCCCCTGGAGCAGATGGACGCTGCCGTGCATGAGCTGGTAAAACGGGCGATTTTGAAGCACAAAAAGGTGGTATTCAACGGCAACGGCTACACCGACGAATGGGTGCAGGAGGCAAAAAGGCGCGGTCTGTTCAACTTAAAATCCACGCCCGAGGCGCTGCCCTGCTTCATCGCCGATAAAAACGTGGAGCTGTTCACCAGGCATCATATTTTCACGAAGACGGAAATCTTCTCCCGCTATGAAATTCTGCTGGAGAATTACTGCAAGGTGCTGCACGTCGAAACGAAGACCCTGCAGGATATGATCCTGCGCGATTTCCTGCCCGCACTGATGGCGTATACCGACGAAATTTCCCGCTCCATAAGCGGCAAACAGGCGGTGGATGCCGGCCTTGCGTGCACGGCTCAGAAAAAGCTTCTGACAAAGCTCTCCGGCTATTATGAGAATATTTATGCGGCGCTGGAAACGCTGTCCGCAGATACAAAGCAGGCGGAGGCGATGACCGATATGCAGGCGGCCGCCACCTATTACCATGAAACGATCCTTTCCGATATGGCAAAGGTCCGCAGCGCTGCCGATGCGGCAGAGGAATATCTGCCCGACGACTTTTTACCTTATCCGAATTATGAACAGCTTTTGTTCTCCGTATAACATCTATGAAACCGATATTTGCTGAAAAAAATGCCGGATGCGGACAACAGCTTCGTCTCCATGGCATCCACGAGGAATGCGGCGTGTTCGGGATTTTCAATCCCGGACAGGAAGCCGCCGCGCCTTCCATCTATTACGGACTGTGCGCCCTGCAGCACCGGGGACAGGAATCCTGCGGCATCGCCGTCTGCGATACCCACGGTCCCCGGGGAAATATTTGCCAGCATAAGGATATGGGACTGGTGGGGGAGGTTTTTCATCCCGGCACGCTGGACGCCTTAAAGGGCAACCTGGGCATCGGACATGTGCGCTATTCCACCACGGGCGCGAGCACAGTAGAAAACGCTCAGCCTCTGGTATTAAACTATTTAAAAGGCACTCTCGCCCTCGCCCACAACGGCAATATCCTCAACGCTTCGGAAATCCGGCAGCAGCTGTCCGAATGTGGCGCGATCTTCCGCTCCACGACGGATTCCGAAGTGATCGCCTGCCACATCGCCCGGGAACGGACCCGCACCTTACGTGTGGAGGACGCCATTTACCGGACCGCGCAGGTTTTAAAGGGCGGCTATGCCCTGGTCATCATGAGCCCCCGCAAGCTGATCGGCGTGCGGGATCCGCTGGGATTAAAACCCCTGTGCCTGGGAAAACGGGATGACAGCTATATTCTCGCTTCCGAAAGCTGCGCTCTGACGGCTGTGGACGCAACCTATGTCCGGGACATCATGCCCGGCGAGATCGTCACGATCACAAAGGACGGCGTGCATTCCGACTGCCGCCTTTCACAGGAAAAGCGGGCGCACTGCATTTTTGAATATATTTATTTTGCCCGGCTGGATTCTGTCATGGACGGCGTCAGCATCTATGACGCCAGAGTGCGCGCCGGAATGGCCCTGGCCGCTTCCTTTCCCGCCGATGCAGATTTGGTTGTCGGCGTGCCGGATTCCGGGATGGCGGCCGCGGCAGGCTATTCCAAAGCCTCCGGACTGCCCTTTGCTCTGGCCTTTCATAAGAACAGCTATGTGGGCAGGACCTTTATCAAGCCCACTCAGAAAGAGCGGGAATCGGCAGTACATATGAAGCTTGCCGTGCTGCAAAATGTGGTAAAGGACAAACGGATCGTACTGATCGATGATTCCATCGTCCGGGGCACGACAATCGCAGGGCTGATCGAAATGCTCAAAAAGGCCGGCGCAAAGCAGGTCCATGTGCGCATCAGCTCCCCGCCCTTTTTATATCCGTGTTATTATGGGACGGACGTGCCCAGCAATGATCAGCTCATCGCTTCCTCCCATACGACGGATGAAATCTGCGACCGGATCGGCGCAGACTCCCTGCATTATATGAAAATAGAGGATTTTCATCTGATGACCGGGGATTTACCGCTTTGTAAAGCGTGCTTTGACAACCGCTATCCCATATAGGACGGCTGTCAGGCATTCTTTTATAAATTGTTTCAACACTCTATTAACCAAAGCAGCGCAAGGACGCGCCCCTCATTTTTCGAAAAGGGACGCGTTTTTTGCTGCCGCAATCACCGGTTTTTTACGAAAAACCGCATTTGAGGAGGAAAAATTATGACAGAGGAATTGATGAGCGCCATAAGCGGCGAAGTGTTCGGCGTCTGGTTTTTGATCGGTGCCGCGCTGGTGTTCTGGATGCAGGCAGGCTTTGCCATGGTGGAAACGGGCTTTACCAGAGCCAAGAACGCCGGCAATATCCTGATGAAAAACCTGATGGATTTCTGTATCGGCACCGTTGTTTTCATCCTGATCGGCTTCGGGCTTTTCCTGGGAGAAGACCTTTTGGGACTGATCGGCAAGCCCGGCTTTGATATTTTCACAGCCTATGAAAGCTTTGACTGGTCCAACTTCGTGTTCAACCTGGTGTTCTGCGCGACCACCGCGACGATCGTTTCCGGCGCGATGGCGGAGCGGACCAGATTTTTATCCTACTGCGTCTATTCCGCAGTGATCTCCGCCCTGATCTACCCCATCGAGGCGCACTGGATCTGGGGCGGCGGCTGGCTTTCCCAGCTGGGCTTCCACGATTTTGCGGGTTCCTGCGCGATTCATATGGTGGGCGGCATCAGCGCCCTGATCGGCGCGAAGCTCTTAGGGCCCCGCATCGGCAAATTCGACACGGATAAGGAAGGTAAAATCACAAAGGTCAACGCCTTTCCCGGCCACAACCTTCCCATCGGCTGTCTGGGCGTGTTCATTCTGTGGCTTGGCTGGTACGGCTTTAACGGCGCGGCGTGCACCAGCGTGGAACAGTTAGGCTCCGTCTTCGTCACCACCACCGTCGCGCCCGCCATCGCCACCGTGGTATGCATGATTTTCACCTGGATCAAATACGGCAAGCCCGATGTCTCCATGTGCTTAAACGCTTCCCTCGCGGGCCTTGTGGCGATCACCGCCCCCTGCGACGTGACGGACGTTCTGGGCGCTTCCATCATCGGCGCGGTCGCCGGACTGCTGGTGGTGTTCGGCGTATGGCTCCTGGATTATAAGCTTCGCATCGACGACCCGGTCGGCGCGGTCGCCGTTCACTGCTTAAACGGCATCTGGGGTACCATCGCCACCGGACTGTTCGCCACCACCGCCGCCCCCGGCAACGATTCCGTGGTCGGACTGTTCTACAGCGGCGGCTTTACACAGCTTGGATTACAGCTGCTGGGCTTTGTCAGCGTGGCGGCGTGGACTGCGGTCACGATCACGATCACGTTCCTCGTCATCAAAAAGCTGCTGGGCCTGCGCGTGACAGAGGAAGAGGAAATCCTCGGTCTGGACGCCACCGAGCACGGACTCACCTCCGCTTACGCGGGCTTCTCCATCATGGATATTTCCAACACCATGACCATGGAAGTGAATGAAAACACAAGCCTTGGCGCCTCCGATTACGAAGCCGCCTCCAATCTGCAAAAGGAAGTCGCGGTTCCCGTCGTGAAAACCACATCGGATGCGGACACCGGCATCCACAAGGTCGTCATCATCACAAAGCTGTCCCGGTACGACCGGATCAAAAAGGCGATGAACGATCTGGGCGTGACCGGCATGACCGTAACACAGGTGATGGGCTGCGGCATCCAGAAGGGTACCGGCGAAATGTACCGCGGCGTCGAGGTCGATGCCACGCTCCTGCCCAAGGTGAAAATCGAAGTCGTCATCAGCACCATTCCGGTGGACACCGTCATCGAAGCCGCCAAGAAGGTCCTTTACACCGGACATATCGGCGACGGCAAGATCTTTGTATACAATGTCGGCAGAGTGGTCAAAATCCGCACCGGCGAAGAGGATTTCGCCGCATTGCAGGACGTGGAATAAAGCTGCTATATCCATTTAGGAGGGCAGGCTGACTGGAGCCTGTCCTCCGTCTTTGGTTCTCATGAGCTGGCGCTGTTATAATGGCGCAGTCCGTTTTTCCAGATAAGGGCTAAAAGCCCGGTAAAGGCGGCGATCACTGCAATGCCGAACGCCGTAGCCGATGATGCACAGGCTCATGAGCACCTTTGAACGGAACCCGGATTGATCCGTTCAAAGGTGATACGGATCAGTTCCTGCAGCACTCTGCAATTTTTCCGTCAAAAGTTCCTCGTTCATATTTATATTACCGAGCCATTCTCCGCTACTTACGGAATCCTGTTAATTTATTACATCATTTCGGTTGATGTATTCCTCAAATGCTTTCAACACTTTGAGCAACGGCTCCGGCAGACGATTATAGAAATCCAATCGTCCGATGCACCTGGCTGTGCATCGAGGAAAGTTAGTCCCACTGCCAAAGTCATTACTGTATCATCCGTATAGGTGGATTTTCTGGAGAACAAAGGAAAATCTTTACTTTTATTACCACGGTCAAATTCATAAGGACTGCCAATAATGTCACCTAAAATTGCTCCAATCATCTCTTTCCACCTCGTTTCTTATAGTCAGCATCAATCTTCTTTTTCCAGTCAGCAGACAAAGGCGCACCGCACGCCCTAACACTTGTGACAGCTTATCGAAGTACCCCGAATTAAAGGAGCGTATGCAGAGCCTTTTACAAAATGGCGAAAAGGTAACACCGAAACAGTGGAAAGCGGAGATACAGTCATTGCAAGCCGAGTATGACAGCATCGGCAAAGAGAAGTCAAAGACTGCCACAGAGTTAGCTTATGCCGAGGTAATCAGCTGCAACAAAAAGAACCTTGAGAGGGAGCTTCAGAACGAGAGCCGACAGCATAGCAGACAGCAAGGCAGGCCTAAACAGAGAGGGGAAGAAATTTGATGGAAATTTGATAGAAATGTTAGTGTGATTGTGGTATTCTATTAAAAATACAAATCGAAGTTTGAAGAGGATTTGAGGAATTAGAACATGAATAAGAAGCAGATAACTATTATGACAATCTTAACATTAATCTTAGCTTTTATGGATATATCTGGCTTGCCTGCGGTATTGTTTGTAAATTGCCGTATTTCTGATGTGACGCCATATATCATTAGTCTGCTGGTAAATTTTCTAATCATAGGATTTTTTGCATGGCTTGTTCTGAAATCATTTGGAAAAGACTGGCCGCTTGGATTTCACACTTCTGGGTTGGTAGAGGGATTAAAAAAGTACGCTTTTGCGGGCATTATGGCGGGCATTTTTTCTTGCGTGGCATTTATCATTGGACTTGTACCTTTTGATTATCATCCGAGTGTATGGAAAATCCTGATTGAAGGCGTTTTGTATTATTTCGGGGTAGCGATTATTGAGGAGTTATATGTTAGAGGTTTGTTCCTTAACATTGTTGATAAAATTGCTCATAATAAGGAATGTCATACGGTTATTGCCATATGGGTATCATCAGTCGTTTTCGGATTGGGACATATTCCCGGTATGATTGGTATGGAGCCGTTTGTAATTCTATTTAAAGTAATTTCAACTATCGGAATGGGCTTGTATTTTGGGGCGATATACAAAAGGACGAATAATCTGTGGGTGCCAATTATCCTGCATGGTTTTATTGATATATGTGCCTTGCCGTACTGCTTTACTACATTCAGCGGATATAAAACAATAAGCCTAATTGGGCTTGTTATCATATATACGTTATTGGGTATATACAGTATCGTTCTAATGAAACTGAAGAAAAGATAAATTCTTGTTTGTAAGCTTTTTCCATAAGTTTCCTCTATTTTTCAAGGCTTTGCGCTATGTCAGCCCTAAAATATGTATCCTTTTCCCTTGTTTTTGCCCTTATGGGCAGACTACAAGGGAAAGTTTTTCTTATCCAGTTTTAATTCATTCCCACAACCTTATCCAAGAGCTTTGCAGATTCCCGCTTAGCCTCCCTTGTAGCGTGTGCATAGACATTCATGGTAGTGCTTACGTCCGAGTGTCCTAAAAGTTCCTGCACATCTTTTGGCTGTGCCCCGTTTGATAACAGGTTCGTTGTATAGGTGTGTCTTAATGTGTGGAAGTGGAATCCTTCTAATTCCGGTACTTTCCTTGCCGCTGTCCGGCAGGCTGTTTCTACGGTGGCAGGAAGTTCAAGACAGCCATCTTCCCTCAAGCATACAAAGGAGATTTCCATATAATCCTCCGGCACATTCTCTGTCATTCCCAAGTTGTAATATTCATAATGTACCCGATTTTTCTCTGTAACTTCCCTGTAAAAATTCCTATGGTAGAGTTCGCCATACTGCATACGGTTTTTAAGCTGTTGTTTCCTTGCTTTCTTCAAGATGTCAGCAAGGGCATTGCCAAAATCAACAATCCGCACTTTCTTCCTTTTGGTAGAACCGATTTCGTGCTTATGGGTGGCGCCGTTGTAGCGGACACTCCTGCGGACTGTCAGGCATTGTTCCTCAAAGTTGATATCCTGCCAAGTCAGTCCTGCCACTTCCCCAAGCCTGAGACCTGTGAAATAGGATATCTGTACAGGCAGGATTGCGTCTTTGCTCCGCTTGCCAAGCTGCGCAATCAACTTTTGGTACTGCTCAAATGACAGTGGCTTGACCTTGCCGTTGTCGGTGTCCGTTTCTTCCGCAAACAAGTCCATATCGTCCTTTTTATGCCTCATGACTACATACTGCATGGGATTGAATGTAATGTACTGTTTCGGGAACACCGCAAAGCGGAATGACTGCTGTAATACTGCGGAAAATGACTTTACATAGTCTTTGGAATATCCTTTGGAAACAAAATCTTCAATCGTGCCTCCAAAAGACATGATATCCATGAACTGCTGTAAATGCCCCGAAGTGACCGTTTTGAGTTTCCGTCTGCTTACAGGGTGCTGTTTAATGCGGTTGATCGCCTGAAGATAAGTACCGACAGTGCCATTGCTTAATGTGCCTGTCTTTAATTCTTCCTCCGCCCATGTGTCAAGCAGCTGCCCAAGCGTGATATTGTCCGCCTTTGCAATGAATTTCTTGCTTTCGTAATCCTCCATTGCCTGCCTTAACAGCTTTTCCGTTTCACTCTTGCTTTCTGTTCCTGCACACTCTTTCTGTACCGGATTCCCGCTTGCGTCCTCCACATAGAAGCGGTAGTACCATTTCTTTCCTTTCTTCCGTACCGATCCTTTTGCCATAATCGTTTCTCCTTTCGATAATGGGCAATCGGAACTGATGAAATGCTTTCTGCGTGTAAGTATATCATAACTCCGACTGTTCCGCTATACCGATTCAGATTCTTCTGATACCATAGAAAGAAGATTTGCAAGCCTTGTTGTTGCTGTTTCGGGATTCTTGGAATAGAGCCTCACAATGTCGCCCATGTCATTAAACATATTTACGGTGTGGATGATTTCCCGAAGGAACATGATCTCATTATATTCCTTATTCGATTCAAACCCCATTGTCTGGGCGAGTGCGGCATTTTCCGCATTGTCCTTGAAATTCTTGCAGGCAAACTGAAAAGAATCCACGAACAACTCATACTCCCTTAACATCAGCAGCAGTAAGTCTTTGGAAAAGTCTGATTCAGCCTGTTCCATGTCATAAGGCAGCTTTGCGAGGATCGAGGACATTACATCACGGATAAACAATTCCCTCTTATCCGTAATGTCCGTCTGGTATTCCTCTGTTTCACCCTTCAGCCACTCCACAGATACATGGAGAGCCTCTGAAAGACCTTCCAAGACCAGCTTTTTTGTGTTGTCGATTGTCCCCGCCTCATAGCGCACAATTGTGGAAGTGGCTACCCCCATCTTCTCTGCGACATAAGGCTGGTTCAGTCCTAATTCAACCCTCCGCTGTTTTGCCCTGCTGCCGATCAGCCTGCGTAACTCTTTATCTTTCATGCTGATACGCCTCCTTTGTCGGTATGGATAGAGTATAGCACAGAAAAGTTAATAATGCAATATGCAACTTAAAAATAATTTTTAGATTATCATAACGCTTGACAAGAAGATATAAAAGCGTTATAGTATTCATACCATCAAAATTGCGTTATGCAATCAGAAAGGAGGTGTGCTAATGACCGAAACGAAAATCGCACTGTCCATAGAAGAGGCTGCCAGCTATACGGGTATCGGGAGGAACACCCTGCGGAAACTGGTTGAGTGGGGAAAGCTGCCCGTCCTCAAAGTCGGGAGAAAGGTACTTATTAAAAGCGATATTTTGGAGAAGTTCATGGAAGTGAACGAGGGGAAAGACCTGCGGGACAAAAGCAGCGTCAAGGCAGTCACAAGAAAATCAGCAGAATAAAAGGCGGCTTCAAAAGAAACCGCCCAATGGTATGTATCAGACCGAAGCCATGATATACCTACACGCAAATAGATTATATCATGTGCTTCCTTCCGGTACAAGCGGAAATTTTGGGAAAGGCAGGAAAGTGGGTTAAAAAAGTCAGTCCAATTAACGCAAACAGACTTAAAATATTAACTAATTTCTGTATCTTCGGTTGAAAAAGTCAACTGATGCTTTGGACGATATTTTCAATGTGGCGTAAAGTGACTGTAAAAAGTCAACTGATTTCTGTATCTTCAGTTGAAAAAATAAACTGATTTTTCAGAAAATTTTTTGCAGCCATGGTGGCACTTTTCGTTATCATAGGTGGCATCACTTTTTCTATTATGGTATCACTTTATGCCATCATAGGTGACAGCACTTTTTGATACTATTTAAGAAAAATGATAGCACTTTTTGCTATCGTTAAAGCATTTCCATAGGCACAACCCAGGCGTTTTTGTGAGGTATTCTTCTCTCTTTTAAGCCCTCGGCGTTTGAGAGCGAAATACACCCATTGCACAAACTTCGTTTATGCAATGGGAATTTCGCCCTTGCAGGGAGCAGAGGTCAGCAAAGCTGACCTTACAAATGCTCACGCATTTGAATGACCGCCTGACGGCGGATATGTTCGTATGCGGACAGCCTATGCCGCCACTCACAGCCCAAATACCGCCTTATCCCAATCCGTCTCCATTTGCAGGAAGGAGGACAAGGCACAATACAAAGACATTCATTTATCCGTATGAACAAGCTGCCCGATGTCAGGGGCAGGATCACTTATATCTCCAGCCATGCCAAGCAGGAGAATCTGTATGCGGTCTATGAAACAACAGACCGCCATTATTGGACGGAACTTGCCAAGTGCAACCAGCGGGATTTTCAGAAAAGCGGCATAGAGGGAAAATGTATTGAGGCGAGGGAATTTATCATCGCTCTGCCCGAATCTTTCCCAGACCTTTATGATCCCGACAAGCTGTTACAGCTTTTTACAGACCGTTTCAAGAAAAAGTATAGCGTGGAGTGCGTGGCGGCTCTGCACCATAACAAGCCAAAGACTAACTACCATATCCACCTTATTTTTTCGGAGAGGGAACTGTTATCCGAACCCATAGAAAAGACTGCCACAAGGAATATGTTCTATGACGAGCAGGGGAAACACGCCCGCACCAAGAAAGAGATACTTGACGAAAACGGGAATGTCCGCAAGGGCTGTAAGGTTATTAAAAAAGGTGAGATATACGAGCGCAATCTTTTTACCGCCAAGAACAAGCTGTTCAAGCAGGACAATTTTGTGGACGAGGTAAAGCACTTTTACACAGACCTTATCAATACGCTGGTAAAGGACGATAAAGAGAAACTTCATGTTTTCGATGAAAATGGTCTGTACCTTGCCACCAAGAAGATAGGAAAAAACAACCCGAAAGCGGAACAGATACAGACGGATAACAAGTACCGTATGCGCTGGAACCGTGAGGTTGACAGGGCGATTGTCAGCGGCGTGGCGGAAACAGAGATACAACAGATAAAAAAAGAGTATATCTCCGACCGCATCAGGGAATCCGTTGATGTATTCGGCAACCAGCCGGAACGGTTAGGGACTATCCTTATGACTGCTGTTGGCGTTCTTGCTATTCTGATTTCAAAGGTGCTGCAAAAAGCAAGGGAGCTGTCCGCAAAACTTTTTGACACAGGACAGATACCGCCGCAGACACCAAAACAAGAGCCTGTTTCAAAACCAGCGAAAAAAGAAACGCCAAGCAAGCCAAAGATACCGCCCAAACCCGTCATGTCAGCCGGGGCAGCCGCCTATCCGAAACTATCTAAGATTTATAAGGAACTAAAGCGGCAGAATGAAATCATTTTTGAAGCGGAAAAGGAACGCAATGCATTGGAGTTTGAGCGTGACGACCTGAAAGGGCTTGCAAGATTTACCAAGAAAGGCGAACTGCAAAGCAAAATCGACCGCAAGAATGAGGAGATTAACATCTTGAAAATCGGATTGTCCGGCATAGCCAAGAGATATGGTTATCAGAATGTGCAGGAACTTTACAAAATTTACCACCAATCCCATAATGCCTATATCGCTTATAGGGAACAAGAGGCTGAATGGGAGAAAATCTATGGAATAAAGGCACAAGAAGATACCATACAAGATAAAATACAAAAATTTCAAAAGAAAATATATCAGCAAAACGAACAAATACCAAAACAAAAGGATAGAGGGGCAAGATAATTGTCCCTCTTTATAATATGTTACTACAAAATGTATCATCTCAAATATAAAGTGTATAATTATCTCCTTTGTGCGCTTTATATTCCATATCGGAACGGAGATAGTCTGCGGAATTATCAAGAATTTTCCTGAGTGAAACCTTTGTCATTTCAGTGCAGTCGCTTCGTGTTAAGGCTTCTGGTATCTCACAGAATAAGACTTCGCTGTTTTCGCACATATCACTTGTGGGAACGCCGTCAATGTAGTCCATTTCCAATAACAGATACCACGTTTTTCTGTCACAACGGATACCCACCATGCGTTTTACCTCTGCTGTAATATGTGTTTCTTCAAAAACTTCCCGCACAGCAGCCTCCTCCGGCAACTCGTTTTCATGGCAGAATCCTCCGGGAATTAACAGTTTTCCATTTGCCCCGCCATATGTGTGCCTTACAAGCAAAACCTTATTTTCTTTTCTGACGATACAGCCTACTGAAAAATTGTAATTATCGTTCACATTTATGCCCTCCCTGCATCAATTATTAAGAATACTGTCCAGCTCTTGGAAGTTATTTACAACATTGCCGGCATACGCTTCATGATCTCTGTTAAACAAAACCGTATTTATTCCCATATTTTGTGCTGCGTTCAGGTTTAGGACGCTGTTGTCAATCAAAATACATTCCTGCGGCTTGCGTTGTATATGCCTGATTGCGTAATCAAAAATTCGGCTTTCCGGTTTTCGCATATGAATCTCTCCGCTGACAATATGCCCTTTAAAATATTTCTGAATCCCATGCAATTCCAATAAATATTTGCTCCACTCTTTCACATCATTTGATAGCAATACAAAATCATATTGCTCATAATTATGTTCTGCAAACTGCAAAAAATCCTTGTCAAAAGTCAGATAATTTGTTAGGTAATCCTGCATTGTTACAGTTGGTTCTGTGTAGCCTAATGCGGAGAGAAACTCATCAGAACTCAGGTACCCGTTTCCGGCTTTTGTGAATAAACAGTCCTCCCGAAATGCCTTTGTGAGCCGGTCATGTTCCTTTTTGTCAAAATGTGCAAATGTATATGGAATAAAATACCCTTTACTTTCTTTTATGATAACACCATACATATCAAGCAAAAGCACCTGCTTCTTTTCAGACTTTTTTTCCATAAGAAATCATCTGTCCTTTCATAAATGTGTATCCGGCATCTGGATTGTCTGAAAAAAATTCCGCAATCCTAATATTTCGATCACAGTAGTCCTCGGCTTCTTTACGGGATAAGCCATGCGTCAGCAAATGGAGAATCAGTTTCTCTCTTTCCTCATTGCTAATTCCGGAAGTCCAATCATTATATTTAATGAAATCGTTTTTTACTTCATCATAATTTGGAGACTTCATAGCAACAAACTCCACCTTGTCGTTCATCCTCACATCAACATCAACAAGTCCCAATTTCTGCATCATATGTGCAGTTCTGATAGCAACTGCATAATCCCGTCCTTGCCTTGTAAGTTCAGTCTGCCACTTTTTTTCCAGTCCATCATGTCTGCATAACTCCTGATAATCCATACCGTCAATATAAAGCCCGCAGCATTCAAATTCCCTGTTCGCCTCCATACAGACCACATACCCATCAGGTTTTGCAAAGGTAATCATCTTTTGTATAAATGCAGCAGGATTGTCCAGATGTCTTAAAACTGCCTGACATACTACAAAATCATACTGATTTTCAGCTGAATAATCAAAAACATTTTTACAGAAAAAGGCGGCCTCCAATTTTTGGTGTTTAAAAAGATTTTCCCCTTCTTTAATTAAATCCTCAGCGAAATCAATTCCTGTATAGGTGCTTCCTTTGGGCAGGTATGGAAGTAACAACAGTCCTAAAAATCCATACCCGCAGCCACAGTCCAGCACAGAAACTGGTTTATCAATCTTCCAGACCTGTGAAATAAGAAACCGGATATAATCATCATTCCAATAACCCTTTCGTGATCGTAAGAGGTATTCCAGTTTTTGATTCCAAAAATCTTTTGTGGCTGTCTTTTCTGGGACGTACAGTTCTCCATCAAGCGGTTTTAATCCTAAGAGCTGGTCTGTTGACACCGAAAAATAGTCTGCCAATGATGGAAGAATGGTAATGTCGGGCATACTCAGTCCTGTTTCCCATTTGCTAATCGTCTGAAACGATACACCAATATAATCTGCCAGTTCCTGCTGTGTTACCCTGTTTTTCTTACGCAATTCGGCAATCCGCAATGATATCTTGCCCATATGTAAAATTCCTCCCAAATTTTATATGTACATCATTTTATTAGATTATAGCAGACATTAAATAATTTGTATTCCCATAAAACAGAGAATATTTTCGCTTGCTGGGAGAAATATGTAATTTTATCACTATTTTTGTATGCGTGAAGCAGTCAAATATAGGAAATAAGAAATTTGAAAAGGTTGACTTTTTTCTGAAATATGGTATTATACTATTAGTGGTGAGTCCTACCGCAAAGTGGACTGCTAAAAGCGTTAGCAACTCTAATGGAGTTACTACACAAATGGCTATGTGGAAACGCATAGCCATTTTTTACGAGGATAGATGATGCAGACTGAATTTAAGCTATACAAGGTGGATATGAAATATATCCGTAATCTACATAATATAGATGATAAAGTGCTTTCCGTTTCGCCACAGACAAGAAAGGATAACAGGGTTTTCGTTGGGATTGTTATCATATGTGGTATTCATAAATATTGCATACCGCTTTCATCGCCAAAGGAAAAGCATAAAAATATGAAAAACTCTATGGATTTTTCAAAGATTGAGATAAATGGAAAACTTTTAGGTGTTCTTAATTTCAATCTGATGATACCTGTTGAAGAAGAACAATTACAGCTTGTCGATACCACCATTTTTAAGAGAGATCGGGAAAACATCAAATATTATAAGCGAATGTGCGTCCAAGAATTAGAATGGTGTCAGACCAACAGTGAAGTGATTTGTAATAAAGCAAATGTTCTGTACAAAAAGTATATCTCCAATGAGCCATTTACAGGCAGGAATCGCTGTCTGAATTTTCCAAAATTAGAGGCAGAATGCGAGAAATATAATTCAAAAATAAAGAGAGGCACAAACTGAACCTCTCTTTATAGGCATTACCACAATTCTAAAGAATCCTCCGCATCTACCCACATTTGCAAATTCCCGTCAAGTGCTAATCGTGCATACTCAAGCGGTTCGTCTATTGCCAGCACATCTAACGCACATTGAGAGCAGGGAGTTGTCCGTAAGCCTTCTTCTGCTACATTACAGTCAATCCGAAGAAGATACCCGTCATAGGTTGTTACATCAACGCTGTTGTGGTATATATTGTATTTTGCATATATGAATTTCATATCTTATTAGTCCTGCCTTTTCTAATTGTATTTTTGGAGAAATTAAGAAAGCATTTCAACCAGTTCTTTTCGCCTGATTTATTTTGTGTTATAATTTGTTACAGGTTTTTCTTGCCCTTATTTTTGCCCTTATGAGCGTTCGTAACATGAGGGAAAAGGATATAACACAAGGGAAAGTCTAAGGGCAAACTCACTTGCTATAAATTTAGCATTTTCAAGGGTTTGCGGACTTTTTGAAGATAAGATATAACAGTTAATAAATGCTATAAAAAGTGTCTTATCAGAATTCTTGTTTGTCAAGCTGATAAATTTCGGTTTGCAGAGCTGAAAAACCGGAAGTCGAAAGGAGAATAACATCACATATGAAAGAAAATATGATTAGGGCATTAGGATATGCAGTTATGGTTGCTGTTGGAATGGTTATCGTTAATTTGATTCGTGGAAATCGGATAGGTTTTCAATATGCAATTATTGCAGGAATTATTGCGGGAATAGTGGACTTCGTTTTCACGAGTGTAAGTAATAATATAAAGCGAAAGAAAGGGAAATAGTTTTATGCTGGGAAGGATAGGTAATTCAGGATAACCTTCAGTGTGCAAGGATAATCAAATCAGGATTTAGAGGATAAAACATGATGAAGAAAAAGAAAGCTATCACGGGCACAGATGTTGCCATTATTTGTTCAGCGATAGGAGTGATTGCAAGTATCATTCTTATCATAATGGACATTATAGACCACGAAAGCACGATAGCTGGGATTGGTTTGTTCTGTTTATGCATGACGCAGTTATTGGTAAACGTGAAAAACAAAAAGGATGCTCAGTAGTTTAACTTCCGATTTAAAAAAGAAGTATTTGTTGGAGGCGAGAATATGCAAAAAATTTTAATTTGAAAGTGAGACAAATAATGAAAAAGAATATTTTGATAGGTTTAATAGTAGGGATTGTAATGGCTATAATTTGGAGTATTGTTTTTATCAATGTACTAAAAAGTATGGTTGGAATAGGTATCGGAATATGTTTTGGCATTGCATTTGGTATATCTTCCAGTATGATTTTTAAAAGCCATAAAAATAAGCAATAGCGATAAATTCAAATTTATGGAGAACAGAAAGATGGGAAGAAAAATCATACTATTGGGAATAGCTGTTATTTTGGCAGGAATTGCACTATCTATAAGTAATATTTTTGCATTTGGTGGTGGAGTCGCTGGTCTTTTGATTGTAATCATAGGTATGTTTATATGAGATGATGATACGAAACATTGAGTTTTGTATGAGTGCTACAACTTCAAGTTTGTTTAACAAACCATTGTCACAATCACTACTAAATAATAACACAGCGTCAGAGCGTATAGAAATCTAATCTATGCGCTCTATTTTTATGTAAAGGAGCAGAAAATATGACAGAAACCAAAAACGACCAGGTAAATCTGCATTTCATTTTCCAAAAGGAAAATGCTGATTTCACGGACAGCTATTTGCAGAGCAAGAGCCTTAGGAAATCCATAATTGCCTGTGGCTATCAAAGGGAATGCGATAGATTCGCACTGAGTCTCTTTTGCCAACGCTAAGGACTTACGGTAGCATGAGGACAAAATCTGTTCTTCCTGTTGCTTGCCGTCCTCCCAAATGGGACCCACCATATGAATGACATATTTTGCATCCAATCCAAATCCCGGTGTACTTGCATATTTACAATATCATTTCGTACTATTTCAAAAGGCATAGGTGACCTCCTTATTCAAAAGCAGGTCTGCTAATCCTGCAACATATCTAAATACTTATCCAACCTTGTATTGATATATCCTGCAAGCAGATTTTCCATCGCAGAAATATTGCGTTTTACATGATACTCATCAAATGCATTGTAGTAGGCAATTCTATCTGTAAACTTAATATCAATAGGTGGGAATCCGGCTTTCATTAACTCAAGATTCACAAGCAGTCTCCCGGTTCTGCCATTACCGTCAATGAAGGGATGGATACCTTCAAACTCAATGTGAAAACGAGCCAGTTTTGTTACAATATGCTCTGTACTTTCCGCAAAATCATGTAGCAACTGTTCCATCTTCGGTTCGATGAGATACGGCTGCACAGGTTCGTGCCGTGCGCCCATAATACGAACCGGAACTCTACGATAGATTCCACGGTCCTCTTTCTTGTCGGCAAGGACAAGATAATGAATCTGTTTGATAATACTTTCACTAATCGGAACATTATCTTTCACAAGTTCACTCACAAATTCAAATGCCTCTTTATGACCGACTGCCTCCATATGGTCTTTCAATGGTTTCTGGTCAATCGTAAGGCCACGAAGAACCAAATCTGTTTCTCGAAGAGTAAGTGTATTTCCTTCAATAGCATTAGAGTTATATGTGTATTCTACGATAAACTCCTCGTTAAGTCTTTCTACTTCACCTGCCGTCAAAGGTCTTCTGCCGTCCAACTCAACCTTTTTACGGTCAATTTGTGCTAAAAGGCTTTCCTTTGATTTGTAACGACCATCGGCAGGTTTCTTTGCATCCACAGGAATTTTCCAACCGCGTCCTTCTTGATACGCACCCGGAATTTTCCCTTCAGAGCAAAGAACCCGGATTCTTCTATCAGAAATGCCCCATTTTTCAGAAACCTGTTTTACTGTCATAAACATAGACTATCCCTCCAATCTACCATATAATATACCACTTTAACGGAACAATATCAATATTATCGGAACAGCATTTATCGAAATAACGGAATAATGAAAATCTACTTTATTCCAAAAAAGACACCTGCAATACTGCATGGTACCTTCTACTACCCCGGAATGGGGATTTGTACATATATATTTTTCAACGACTCAATCGTAGTAAAGCCGTAGTAAGGCGCTTGACCCAACGCCACGATTTGCACCGATTTACCCAACTAACAGCCGACACGAAAATCACTCACAGAGGTATCACCATGTAATTGGTAAAGCTTCCGTTTCTGATCCGTGCAGCAATTTCCCCGCTGATGCCGTCGGACATCTCGATCTGCGTCAAACAGCTCCGTAAAGTATGCCTCCGTTTCCTGATACTGCCGCTCCCCGATTCCATAAATCTCTTTGAACAGCCACAGGGTATCATTCGCGGTCAGCTCCATGAAAAGCTGACCCTTCTGGCCCATCACCACCGCGGATTTCTCCTCATATTCCCGCTTCCACAGGCTCCTTAGGCTGCCCGCAATCCCTTCCGGCTTTTCATTTTTTATGCGCAAAAATGCCATGGGAAATACGCCCACAAAGCTTTCCCATGGCAAACAAAAAAGAAGCGCACAAAAAGCATGACCATACAGCCATGCTTTTTACACCGTTATGATACTATCGTAAAGCACTTTGTAAGGCAGAAATGGCAGACACCTGCTCAGACGGCAAACATTTATGAAAAAATATATGCGCCATAATCAAGCGTCACATTCCCGGCGGCATCTTTATGCGTAAAACGGGGACAATTGTAGCGTTCAAAGAAACAATATACGTCACCGCCATCCACACCGGCAAGATCATTTCGGAAGCTGCCCATGCCGCTCTCCCCAAGCCTTGCGCAAACCGCTTCATGAGGCGGTCCTCCATAAATTTCCCCATTTTCCTCATTGCCGTATACCCACCCGATTCCGATATCGCTTTCGGGAAAATCGTAATAATCAAACCCGTCCGGCGCCTGCGTCCCGGCCGGAAAAAACAGACCGATCCAATAAGTGAATTCTTCTGCACCGCCAAATATCATAAGACCGATGCCTGTCTCATCATAGGGCGATGCCGCAATCGCTTTTTTCAGAGCGCCAAACCGATCCTGTTGCTCCCACTCGCCCCATTGCTTCCCAAAACCGCCTTCAAACCTGTCGGCGTTGGTATAACGCAGTCCGATAAAACGCAGGGCGGGAAAATGTTCCCTGTAAACTCTTGTCACTTCAAATGCCATGTCCGATGCCCCCTTTTTCTTTTTGAAAATCCTTCACCTTCCGCAAAAAACGCTCTGCACATTCTGCTGTCTCACATTTTTTGCTTGTTGTGCCGGTTGCCTTCACCATAGCATGACTTCATCAGGCTGTCAATAATGATATCGCTTCCTCTTGCCCGCCATGAACAGCGCGCTCACGAGCGCTGCCGCCATCTCCGCCACGATCATCGACATCCAGATACCATCGACCGCAAAAAAATACGGAAGGATCAGCACTGCTGCCGCCTGAAACAAAAGCGTGCGCAAAAACGAAATCAGCGCCGACGTCAGCCCGTCGTTCAACGCCGTAAAAAAGGACGAGCCGAAAATGGCGATCCCCGCAAATAAAAAGGAAAAGGAATAAATCATAAACCCGCGCAGGGTCATGGAAAGCAGGCCCTGATCATAGCCCACGTAAATCCGG
This sequence comes from uncultured Eisenbergiella sp., assembly GCA_910585455.1. Taxonomy (GTDB): domain Bacteria; phylum Bacillota; class Clostridia; order Lachnospirales; family Lachnospiraceae; genus Gallintestinimicrobium. The sequence continues at coordinate 25,092 of CAJUEL010000028.1, forward strand.
GCGATCGGTTCTGCCAAAAGTTCTGCAGCGCCAAACATCAAAACCGAAAACACCCCCACAATCCGAAGGCTCTTTTGTAAAAGCCCCTTTAGCTCATCATGATTTCCCGCCCCGTAATGATAGCTGATCACCGGAGACGCTCCCACGGAATAGCCGATAAACGCGGCAAGGAAAATCATATTGACATACATCAGCACCCCATATGCGGCGATGCCGTCCTCCCCCGCATACCGGATCAGCTGCACATTATAGAGCATGCTGACAAGGGACATGGAAATGTTGGACATCAGCTCCGAGGAACCGTTTAAACAGACCTTCCAGAAGGAATTTGCGTCAAAACGCGCTTTCCCCAGACGCAACAGGCTGGAATTGGGGCATGCAAAATAAACCAGCGGAATGATACCGCCCACGCACTGGCTGAACGCCGTCGCTGCCGCCGCTCCCACCAGTCCCAGCTGCATAACTGCCACCAAAAGCCAGTCCAAAACAATATTGGTAAGCCCTGCCGCAACCGTCACACAAAGTCCCAGCTGGGGCTTTCCGGCCGTGGCAAACAGGCACTGAAATTCATATTGCAAAACGAATGCCGGAATGGCCGCCAGAATGATGCGCCCATATAGCACGCAATTTTCCAAAAGCTCTCCCTGCGCACCCAAAAGCTGCGCCACCGGGCGCAGAAAAATGAGCCCTGCCGCCATAAGCACCACACCGCAGGCGGCGGAGATATAGACAATCATGGAAAAAATCCGGTTCGCTCCATCTGCCTTTCCTTCCCCCAGCGTCTTTGCGATCAGCGCGCCGCCGCCCGTGCCGAACATGAAGCCCACACAGCCCAGAATCATCAAAAACGGCATGATGAAGTTCACGGCGGCAAAAGGGGCCTTTCCCGCAAAATTGGACACAAAAAAACCATCCACCACGCCATATATGGAAGTAAAAATCATCATGACGATGGAGGAAAATGTATACCGCAGCAGTTTTTTGTAACTAAAATGATCTGATAACAAAATCTTCATACAATCAGCTCCCCAACCTTTTCTTTGAATGAATGATAATATCTCTGTGTTAATGCAAAATACAGCTCCCGCTCTTTGTCGTTCCACTCTGCAAACACTTCATTTTCAATCCGGAATATTTTCATGACCGTGTTTTGAGCAAGCTGCTTTCCCTTTTTTGTAAGCACAGCCTCTTTTCTCCTGCTTCCGTCCTTCTCCGGCCTTAGGCAGAGCACACCCTCTCCCTCCAACCTGCGGAGCGCGGAATTGATCGTCTGCTTGCTGATTCCGGACAGCTTGATGATATCGCTAAGGCTGCATGCCTCCCCCTGCAGACAGATCGCGTACAAAATCCGCATGGCGCTGTCGGACAGTCCGCATTTCAGTGCCGCCTCATGATACAGACCGTCAATTTCGCTCGTGAGATAGCTGAATTGCTTCACACCGGCAATTTCTTTTTCCATATGCACCTCCTGGTACGAAATCGTACCAGCCCATTCTAGTACGATTTCGTACCAATGTCAACCCCTGTGTTTGTCCGGTTGACGAATCTGATATGGAATGCTATCATTGTCTACGAAAAGCCTGCCGATTCTGTATTGGAATTCCGGGATTTTTAATTATGACAGATTATATGGGAAAAATCATATGGCCCGTAGCAGTTTTCCAAAGCTGATATTTCCAAACGAAAGGTATCTCTATGCATGAAAAACTTCTGATCGCCGATGATGAAAAAGGCGTCGTGGATATGTTAAAAAGCTATTTTGAAATGCAGTCTTATCAGGTCTATCCTGCATACAGCGGCGAAGCCGCCCTGTCCCAGGCGGCGCACAATCCAGACCTGGTTTTACTGGATATCAACATGCCCGGCATGGACGGTCTGACCGTCTGCGAAAGGCTCCGGGACCACATTGCCTGTCCGATTCTGTTTCTGACCGCCCGGATCGAAACCGCCGACAAGATCAAGGGGTTTATGGCCGGTGCGGATGATTATATCGTGAAGCCCTTTGATATTGATGAGCTGGGCGCACGGGTCGCAGCGCATTTGCGGCGGGAAAACCGCAAACAGGGACAGTCCGTCCTCCGCTTTTTTTCCGATATGACAATTGATTATTCCAGGCGCGAGCTGACGATTGGCGGCGCTCATATTGCGTTATCCAAAAAGGAATTTGATATTGTGGAGCTGCTTTCCGTAAACGCCGGGCAGGTGTTTGACCGGGAGCGGATCTATGAGCTGGTATGGGGGCTGGACGGCGACGGCAGCAGCGATACCATTATGGAGCATATCCGGAAAATACGCAGCAAATTTGCCGCTGTCACACAGCACAGCTATATTGAAACCGTCTGGGGGGTTGGCTACAAATGGATTGGATAAAGAATATGTCCTTAAAAAAGGCGCTTTTTTCATTGACATGCATCAATTTTTTGGCGGCGGCAGCGCTCTCTGCCCTGGCCTTCTTCGGATGCATGGAAGTACACACCGCAATCGGACCATATGGAAAGGCTATGTATGTTCGCTCCGGGAGCGCCCCTGTCCAAATCGAAAATCCGGCTCCATCCATGCAGGCTGAAATAACCGTTTTTCTGCTTTCCACGCTGCAGTTTCTTCTACCCATCCTGTTTTTTGTGATGGCGCTGCTTCTGACAGCTTCCTTATTTTACCGTCAAAAGCTGAAAAAGCCGCTGGAGGTTCTCACAGCCGGCGCTAAGCGCATCATGAACCATGATCTGGACTTCACCCTGACCGCCTCTTCGCAGGATGAGCTCGGACAGCTGTGCAACGCCTTCGAAACCATGCGCCGCTCCCTTCTTTTGAACAATCAGCAGCTATGGCGGCAGGCGGAAGAACGAAAGCGCCTAAACGCCGCCTTTTCCCACGATCTGCGCAATCCGGTCACCGTTTTAAAGGGCTCTGCAAAGCTGGCACGGCAATCTGTCATAAGCGGACAGACCGATCCCGCCGCGCTTTTAGAGCATCTGACCCGTATCGAACAGTATACGGACCGTATTGCCCGTTACGTGGAAACCATGAGCAGCGTGCAGCGCCTGGAACAGCTGCAGCCTCAAAAATTGTCCATCCCATTTAGGACTCTGTCCGATGAGCTGGAACAATCCCTGCTGTTTGCGGCACAGGATTTTCAAAAGCAGCTCCTTTTCTCTACAGCCGGACAGGACTCTGCCCTCATGCTGGACAAAAGCATGCTGTTTGAGATCGCTGAAAATCTCACGGCAAACGCGCTGCGTTTTGCCAGAAAGACCGTTTCGGTAACGCTCTTTCTGCAATCCGGCTGCCTGACGCTCACCGTAGAAGACGACGGCGACGGCTTTGGACCGGAACAGTTAAAAAACGGCATACAGCCCTTCTCCAAAGGAACAGAGGAATCAGAGCATTTCGGCATGGGTCTTTACCTTTGCAGTCTCCTGTGTGAAAAGCACGGCGGCACACTGCAGATCAAAAACGGCACGGCAGGCGCTATCTCCTGCGCCACGATCTCCTGCATTCCTGCAGCGGGGCGCGATGCTGCCCGAACAAAGTGAGTTTATTGCGCCCTGTAGCGTCCCTGGAATGCGCCGCCGGTTCGCCGGAATTGTCCGCTTTAGAGAACGTCATGTGAACGCGCCGCTCCCTACACCGCGCCGGGAAAGCACGCCTTAACCGCCGGCACAGCCCCTGCTGTCTGGTTGTAATTAAGTTGTATGTTTTACCTTCTGTTTTTTGTAAAAAAGTTGGACATCGCAGTGTTTAAAACATCATTCAAAGATTTATTACCCGCCATATACTTTCCAGACTCCGTTCTTTTTTGCACCCTCGCGATAAATTACTTTGTTCTCAACCAATTTTTTCATGATGCGCTGAACCTTCGCTCTGGAGAAGCCTGCCTTTTGGACAATTTCCATCTGGCTTGCCTTTGGAGACAATCTGATCATTTCAACAATAATTTGTTCATCGTCATTTAAAGCCTCATTTAAAGCCTCATTTAAAGCCTCATTTGAAACTTTATTTCTATGGGCGGTTCTCTCATCAATATTGTTCCGCAGAATCAGTTTCACCGTGTTAGGAGTCTCGATATATTCCGGCTCTGGCAGGTCTGCCTCCGCCATATCCGAATAAATCTTCTTTACACCCTCATTCAGTTCACGCACCCACTCAAATTCAGTCATCACTCTTGAAATGGTTTTGTTCCGTGAAAAACGTGTGTATGAAATATTATCCGCCGTCACAATATCCGGGAACCGCCCAGGGCTCTCTATCTCCAGTCTGTCATCAAACATGCTGATCTTGATAAACTGCCCGGACGCAGCATAGTCGCGGTGGGCCACTGCATTTATGATCCCTTCGACCCACGGGAACTCCGGCAGTTCCGGGCTTTCCACAAACCGCCCACTGCCATGCTCCTGACGGGTAAAGACTCTCAACTGATCTGTAATATATGCTTTCGCGGCATCGACCAATCGCAAAATCGGCTCATCAATGCTTTTATCCTTCACAACATTGTAATTGGCTCCCACTTGCATTTCCCGGCCATCAATGCGAATAAAACGAACGCGGCAATTCATATTAAACTTCATGATATTATTGGCAAACAGAAGCACTGCTGCATTTGTCAGATATTCATCACCGCCTCTCTTCCGTATAAAACCTCTGGCAGCCAAAACCTGATGTGTCTCTACTTTTTCTGCTCCAATGCGTTTCTTATAGGCATTTATCAGCTCTTCATCCAGATCTTCGATTGCAGCATACTGATTAATTTCATCCTCAAAATGACGGGATCCCTTCGCATATTCCAGATTTCGCAGATTCTCTCCCAACATCTCTTTGGACTTATCGCCAATACGTAAATATGTTCGGTCACTCGATGTACGAATCACCTGATCAATACTGGGTTCAATATGAAGCAATAATACCCGATCAGACTTCCCGTTTTCATTCGTGATATCAATGAATTCCTCTCTATATCGCGGCATCGGCCTACAGCACTCTTTAGGCGCATTGATGAATTCATAGATTTTTTCATTTCCGCAGGAATTGATACCTTCCAGCGTCCGCTTCTTATCGCTGATACCGATTACTAATGTTCCGCCATCCGCATTCGCAAAAGCAGAAATATGAGATGCCAGCTCCGCAACACGGATCTGCCCGGATTTTCTGTCAAAATATTTATTCTCATGTTCCGTCTGCATATATTCCAGTGTAAGCAGCGGATTGATCCTGGAACCAACGTCCATAAGAACACCTCACCTCCTGCATAAAGTACTCTCGGAAACTCGCAGCCCTTGAAAACACTACGTTTCCAAAGCATTTTTTCCTGTGAGTAAATATAAGAGAAGCATATCACGTAAAAGTGTGTTTTTCAATTCAAGAATGCACTTTGAACTACAAATTATTCCCCTTAAGTAAATCAATTCCCTCATACCCATTCTGCGGAAACCCAAAACATACATCCATATTTTATAAATCTTGAGCGTTTTTTGAGATTTTTCTTTTATACTCTCCTCAGTACAAAGAGAAAGGAGAGTATTTTTTATGAACATCGAAGCAAAAGAACTATCCAAAATCTATGGCGCCAGGGAAAACCGGGTGGTGGCGCTGGACAAAGCCAGTCTGACCATTTCAGAAAATGACTTCATTTCCATCATGGGACCCTCCGGCAGCGGCAAAAGCACCCTGCTGCATCTGCTGTCCGGGCTGGATCATCCCACGCAGGGCAGCCTGACCTATGATGGCAGGGACATATACAGCCTTTCGGACAAGGCGCTTTCTGCATTCCGCCGTCAGCGTATCGGCTTTATTTTCCAGCAGTTCAACCTGCTGCCCGTGCTGACCGCGCGGGAAAATATCATCATGCCCCTGCTGTTGGACAAAAAACAGCCTGATGAAGCATATTTGAAGCAGCTTACGGATCTGCTGGGCATCAGCGGACGGCTGACCCATCTGCCCCATGCGCTTTCCGGCGGTCAGCAACAGCGCGTCGCCATCGCAAGAGCCCTGATCGCCCGGCCCGATGTGGTGTTTGCCGATGAACCGACCGGCAATCTTGACAGCAAAAGCGGCGGCGAGGTCATGGAAATGCTCGGAAGCATTCCCAAAAAGCTGGGCAGGGCGCTGGTGGTGATCACCCACGACAGCAGGGTCGCCCAAATGGCAGACCGCCAGTTTACGATTGTGGACGGCACGCTTTCGGAGGTAAAAGTTTGGAAATAAATTTCCAAGCTATTGATTGGTATGTGCGCTAAAGCGCACAAGGAGGTATAAAAATGAAATCCTGGACTACACTCGCGTATAAAGAATTGAAGGAACAAAAAATCACGGCAATTCTCATATGGATCGCCATCCTGATGTCCACGATTATGACTACGGTGATCGGACAATCCATCGGTATTTTACAGTCCATGCGCATCGGGCAGGCTGCAGGTCTCAACGGAAACCGCTATGCCACCTTTCACCAGCTAAGCAGGGAACAGGCCCTGCAGCTGCATGCGGATGACCGCCTCTATGATGTGGGCGATATCGTGAATGTGGGCGCAACGGATCTGGGAAACAGCAGCCTGCGGTTGTATCTGCGGGAATATCATGACCGGGCGCTGGACATGTACCCGTCCGTGCAAAAGCTGAAGGAGGGAAGCATGCCGCAACGCCCCTGCGAAATCGCGCTGCCACAGGATGCCCTCCAATATCTGGCGCCGGACGCCGTCATAGGCGATACGATCCAGCTTGCGCTGGAAACCTCCCTGATGGACGGCTCTCTTCCTTCCTGTTCCTGGTCTGCCTCCTTTGTGCTGACCGGCATTCTGGAAAACAGCTATCTGGGATATGCTACCGGCACCGTAGAGGGCATCGCCGGAGAGGGGACCGGCCAGGCGCTTTTGCCGGAAGAATATCTGCTTTACGAGACTGACTTTAAAACCCACAGCAAAGCGGATTTTCAAAGCATCGTCCATGAGCTTTCCGCCTCCCTTGGGGAGGATGACAGGTATATCCAGTATAACTGGATTTTGCTGGATGCCCTGGGCATTTCCTACGATAAGAAAGAAAACGCCGAAAATGCTGCCGGCTTTTCTTACATGACCGTCGCATGTATTCTGGTTGGTATACTGATTTTGCTCGCCGCCGGACTGGTTATTTACAACATTTTAAAAATTTCCGTCACCAGGCGCATCAAAGAATATGGCGTTCTGCGCGCCATCGGCGGAGAGCGGGGACAGATTTACCGCCTGATTTTACTGCAGCTTTTCATCCTGTGTGGCGCGGGCATTCCGGCCGGCATGCTGCTTGGCATGCTCTCCTCCAAAGCCGCTTTGCACGCGGCATCCGGCTTTTTTTCCCCACAGATATTCATGGCAAACAGCGTTTCCCAGATGCGTGACGCCATTGATGTAGCTGCTTCCCCAAAACTTCCCCTGCTTTTTGCAAGCGCTGCCGTCACACTGCTGTTTTCTTTCCTCGCGGCATTTCCTGCTGTCCGTTATGCCTCCCGGGTCTCTCCCGTTGTCGCCATGCTTGGAACCGCAGGCAGATATGACGGAAACCTCAAAAGGCGCGGTAAGAAACATAAAAAAATCCGCAATTTTGAAGCCTGGTACGCCCGGCTCAACCTAAAACGCGGGCGCAGCAGGACCTGCATCACCATTTTATCGCTGACAATGAGCATCACCGTGTTCATCGCCCTGCAGGGCTTCACCAATCTGCTGGATGCGAGCCAATCCGTGCAGGACATGTATGTAGGCGACTACGCAATCACAAACGAAACCACGGGGATTCCCGCGGATGCGGTACAGGCCCTTTCGTCCCATCCCGGAGTGGAAACCCTGTTTACCAGCAGACTTGCCGTCTTTCATCCGGGCGCCGGTGACAGGCCGCCCTTTGAAACGGATTTAAACGTGCAGCCCTATGAAACGCTGCAGTTGGCCAGTCTGGACGATACCCGTCTGCTTTCATACGCCTCTAACCTGTCCAAACAGGACAAACAGGCCCTGTTGGACGGAAGCGGGTGCCTCATTCAGAATCCGATCGCCGCTTCCTACGGGGACACTCCCGTCCAATGGACCAGCCTTGCGCCGGGGGACACGATCCACATCAACGATCAGCCCCTGCGCGTGATCGCTTTGTCAGCCGGCCCTGTGGAAATCGGAAACGACGGTTTTGCAAACGGCATACAGATCATCACCAATCATGATATCTGGCGCTCTGTCATGGGAAATGACAATGAGGCGGAGGTTTACCCTGCGCTTACGCAGGATGCGGATGTCGCAGGCTTCGAAGACTGGCTGGAAAACTGGTGTGACAGCCTGCCGGGCACACATTGGCTTTCTTATCAGCAATCCTTCGCAGAAATGTCAGAAAGCTTTGAACAAATCCGGATGCTGTGCTGGGCGCTCATCCTCTTTGTGGGCATGATCGGCGTTCTCAACATCATCAATACCGTTTACACAAACATCCACACCCGCATTGCCGAAATCGGTATGCAGAGGGCAATCGGCATGAGCGCGGCAGGTCTGTATCAAACCTTTCTCTGGGAGGGCGCCTATTACGGCATCTATGCCTCCCTCATCGGCGCCGTGTCCGGATATATCTGCTGCATGTTCACGGGCGCTGCCAGAACGGACGCGCTGGGGCTCGTTCCGGTTCCCTTTGTTTCGATCGCCGAAGCCTCTGTCATTTCCGTTGCGGCCTGCCTGCTGGCAACAATCATTCCGCTGCGCGCGATTGCAAAAATGAATATCGTGGAATCGATTGAAACCGTAGAATAAAGTCAACGCCTGCGCACAAAAAAACTGCGATGCGCCTTTTTCACAGGCGCATCGCACAGTTTTTTTGATGCGCTTTGATTTTTTTGATCGCCCAGGCATAGTGGCTCGATGTATTGCTGACAAAATAAGAGCCCAGCGTGCTGCTTCCAACCCATTTGAACACGCCTTTTGTAAACAGCTCTTCCTCCGACAACGCTTCCGCCAGCTTCATCACCTCCCGATGTGACGTATCCAGCATTTTCTTCGCTTCTTCCTCGGAGGTTTTCTGGTGCTTTTTCCAGAATTCCATGTTCATGGTTCCATAGGTCCTCCAGTTATAAGGCTGGGGCAAAAAAGGCCTGTCCTCTCCGTTTTGATTCGCCCGGACCCAGTTCAGCAAAAGCTGATGCCACTCATAGAGGTGAATATAAATATCCCTGATGTTTTTATCCCTTTTCCAGTGCGCCTCCATCTTTTTTGGGTTCCCGGAAAAATCAAAGCTATTCTCCCGTTCCTTTTGTGCCAATCCGGAAATGAGAGCGTTTAAGCTTTCATAATTTTCCTCCGCTGCGGTAAGCAGCTCTGCTTTTGTGGTTGGTCTGCCCATATTTTTCTCCTGTCCTGTATGCTGCCTTTTGCGCCGGTTCATCCAATCATGATCACCTGCGCCTGTTACCAAAAAAAAGCTTATCACAAAAACCCTGACATCCTGCGTCAGGGTTTTTTTATATAACATTTTAATTTTCCTCTGTAATACCACAATATTTCTCATACATCCGCTTCACCTGCCGGGCTACGGTCTCTTTTAAGCCGGCAGGCGCAAGGATATCCACCTGCGTCCCAAAGGAAAGCAAAAATCCCGTCAGCCACGCATCCTGCGGAAACGGAGCCGTTGCGATCAGATCTCCATTTTCCAGCCTGGTCACCTGATCCGCCTCAAACTCATCATAAACGCGATACGCCATGTCCGGCGGAAACCGCAATGTCACCGACTCTGGCTCCGCTTCCCGGACATCCTCCAGAATTTCCGGAGTCCGGGGCAAAAAGCGCTCCTCCAAAAGCTCCGATTCCAGAATCCGGTTCAGCTTGAACATACGCAGCGCCTGCCTTTTGGTGCAAAAGGCGCTCAAATACCATGCTCTGGCCTTATAAATCAGCTGCAGCGGCTGCACAATTCTTTCACTGACGGCACCGGAGGCTCCCGCATAGGCTATGCGGACATGCCTGCGCTGTATTACCGCCGTTTTCAGCAGTTTGAATTTTTCATTGTCATGCCGGATATCGCCCCATCTGGAAAAATCCACCGCAAGCCAATCCTCTGCGTTGCATCCAAAGAGCGCGGAAAGCTTGTGCAGCGTGGCATTGTCATCCTCACATTTCGTGATGTCCACGCTCCGCATCGCTGTCAGAATTTCCTGCTTTTCCTCCTCAGATAATGCCGCTCTGTCCAGAATAAAACCGGGCATCAAGCAAAATCCGCCGTTCCTTCCGTTCTCCGCATAAACCGGAATGCCCGCAGCGCTCAACGCATCGATATCCCGGTAGATTGTCCGGACCGATACCTCGAAGCGCTCCGCCAGCTTCTGCGCGGTTGCCTTTCCTTTTTCCAGCAGATAATAGGTAATTCCAAAGAGCCTGCCTTCCTGCATCCCTGCCTCCTACATTAGCAATCCCTCCGGCAGTCGCCTGTCCGGAGGGATTTTTTCTATCGTTCCTGGAAGGTTGCGCACGCGGTTTCCCTGCAGTCACAGGCGCCGCAGCCCCTGATATCCACATGCTCCGCATGGCATTTGTAATTGGTGTTGTACATACATTTTACCGCCTCGCAGTCGATCGAGATCGTCCTGCAGGGATGCTCGTTGAAGGAATTGGATGCCTGGTCCCGTTCCTCCCGGAAGCTTTCGCAGCAGGTATCGTCACAATTACAGGCACGCATGCCGCCCACCATGATATCTCCCTTGCAACAGCAATCGCTGTTGTTGTACATACAGTTGTTCACCGCACATTTTAATTCCGCCATAATACCGCTCTCCTTTCCGCTGCATGGTCTTTTCCACGCACGTTTCCATGGTTACGGTATTAGTCTGCGCAGCCTTTTTACAAATTATGCACGTTGGAAATGCATGATCCGAAAAAGCTTTACTTTTGTTCGACCGCTTCCTCTTTCCGGATTTCCTTCGTCCGGATTTCCCTGCTGATCGCATCGATGAACGCATCCAGCGCGCATACGCCCTCGTCTCCTGCGAAACGGCTTCTGACAGAAACGGTTTTGTCCGCTTCCTCCTGCGCGCCCACCACGAGCATATAAGGAAGCTTTGCAAGCCTCGCCTCGCGGATTTTGTAACCGATCTTTTCGGAACGGTCATCCACGGTCGCCAGAATGCCGTTATTTTTCAGCTGCTCACACACAGCCTGCGCGTAATCGCAGTATTTGTCGGAAATCGGCAGCACGCGCACCTGCTCCGGACACAGCCAGGTAGGGAATTTCCCTTCGTACTTTTCAATCAGCCACGCCAGCGTCCGCTCATAGCAGCCCATGGAGGTGCGGTGAATGATGTAAGGGCGCACCTTTTCCCCGTTCTGGTCAATATAGGTCATATCAAACCGTTCCGCCAGAAACATATCCAGCTGAATGGTGATCATGGTATCCTCTTTGCCGTACACATTTTTCGCCTGAATATCCAGCTTGGGACCGTAAAAAGCGGCTTCTCCTTCCTCTTCGGAAAACTCGATGCCGTTTTCAACGAGCATTTTCCGCATGGCATCCTCCACACGCCTCCATTCCTCCAGCGTGCCCAGATATTTGCCCATGTTTTCAGGGTCGCATTTGGAAAGGCGGTAGGTCACATCCTCCTCCAGTCCCAGCGTAGTGAGGCAGTATTTCGCCAGATTGACGCAGCCGTGGAACTCCTCCTCCACCTGATCGGGCCGCACGATCAAATGCCCCTCGGAAATCGTAAACTGACGCACCCTGGTCAGACCGTGCATTTCGCCGGAATCCTCATTTCGAAATAGCGTGGAGGTCTCGCCATACCGGCAGGGCAAATCCCGATAGGATTTCTGGCTCTGCTTGTATACATAGTACTGGAACGGACATGTCATGGGACGCAGCGCAAATACCTCGTCGTCCTTTTCCTCATCCCCCAGCACGAACATCCCTTCTTTGTAATGATTCCAGTGATCGGAAATCACATACAGATCCTTCTTTGCCATCAGAGGCGTCTTCGTCCGCATATAGCCGCGCTTTTCTTCCTCATCCTCGATCCAGCGCTGCATGGTCTGAATCATCTTCGCGCCCTTGGGCATCAGAAGCGGCAGTCCCTGTCCGATCACGTCCACCGTGGCAAACAGCTCCATTTCCCTGCCCAGTCTGTTGTGATCCCGGTTTTTGATGTTCGCCAGATATTCCAGATATTCGGCAAGCTCCTCCTTTTTTGGAAACGCCGTGCCGTAAATTCTCTGCAGCTGGGCGTTTTCGGATTTCCCCCTCCAGTACGCCATGGAAGAGGATGTGAGCTTGAATGCCTTGATATTTTTGGTGCTCATCAGATGCGGTCCCGCGCACAGATCCGTAAAGGAGCCCTGTCTGTAAAAGGAAATAACCGCATCCTCCGGCAGATCCCGGATCAGCTCCACCTTGTAGGGTTCCCCGGCATCCTCCATCATTTTGATCGCCTCTGCGCGGGGCAGCTCAAAGCGCTCCAGCTTCTGCCCTTCCTTGATGATCTTTTTCATTTCCGCTTCCAGATTGTCCAGATCCTCCCTGGAAAAGGGCGCGTGTTCAAAGTCATAGTAAAATCCCGTGTCAATGGAGGGACCAATGGCAAGCTTCGCCTCCGGGAACAGCCGCTTTACCGCCTCGGCCAGCACGTGGGAAGCGGTGTGGCGGACCACCGAAAGCCCTTCCTTATCGTTCGCTGTCAGAATGCTTAAGCTGCAGTCCTCACAAAGCTGTGTTCTTAAGTCCTTTACTTCTCCGTTTACCAGACCGGCACAGGCATTTCTCGCAAGTCCCTCGCTGATGTCCGCCGCAATGTCATAAACAGACATCGCCTGCGCATATTCCTTTACCGATCCGTCCTTCAATGTGATAATCATTATCTTTTCCTTCCTTTCTCTATGATTCAGCAAATGCTGTTTCCGCTGCAGTTTCCGTTGAAGCAGCCAAAATACCGGTCACCCTTTGGACTGACCAGAATGCCGATGACCATTCCTGCAAAAAGCACGGCGGCAAGCCCAAATATCAGCTCCCATTCTTTGATCTTTCTCTTCTTTCCCAGAAATTGACTCACCTTTTTCATTTTTTCTTTCATGCAGCGCTTCCTCCTTCCAAAAAAACGCCCCGGACACTATTTTCATAATGTCTGGGACGTAAATTACGCGGTTCCACCCAGCTTGCCTGCTCCAAAATCACGCATCACCGCCGCAGCCTGGTCCTGCCGGGACAATGAGCTTTCCCATGATTTCAGAAATGTAAGCCTCTCATTTCAGATGATAACGGAATCACCGGACCGGATTGGGGTCGCTCAGAGCTGGTCTTCAAAACGGATTGGGCAAAAGCGCTTCCAGCTCCGGCGCATATACGCCGGGCGCTTCTCTCTGCTGCGTCATGCCGTTCTTACTCGTCTCTTCCACGCTTTTTGATATCTGACCTTCAACTAAATATTATATTAAGACAAATCGGCAAATTTGTAAAGCTCTTTTTTCACTCGACAGCAGGCGGCTGGTTATTGCTGGTCATATTTTCAGCCCAGCGCCAGAAATTCCTCATAAATCGCGCTGACAGTCTTCGCTTCCTCAGGCGTGGGCATCTCGCAGAAAATCCGGATCAACGGCTCCGTGCCGGAAAATCTCGCCACTACCCAGCCGCCGTTTTTAAAGTACACCTTGCTGCCATCCAGATAGGAAACATGATCCACCTCGAAGGGCAGGTCCGGAATCTGCCGCTCTGTCATCAGAATACGGCTGACCTCCTCCTTCTTTTGCTGCGTAAACTTGTAATCCCGCTCCTGCATATGGATGGAGCCACATTCCTTCTCAATATCCTGATAAATGCCGGACAGACGCTTTCCCGTCACGGCGATCATCTCCACCAGCAGAGACGCCGCGTAGACGCCGTCCTTTCCTTTGATATGTCCACGCACGGTCAGACCGCCGGAGGATTCGCCGCCGATCACCGCATCCGTCTCGTTCATTTTGGCGGAAATATGCTTAAAGCCCACCGGAACCTCATAGCAGTGCTCGCCGAAACGCTCCGCCACCTTGTCCAGCATGTGGGTGGTACAGATGTTGCGGACCACAGGCCCCTTCCAGCCTTTATATTTGACCAGATAATAATATAGCAGCACCAGAATATCGTTGGGATGTAAAAAACGCCCCGTATCGTCGATGACTCCCAGCCGGTCCGCATCGCCGTCAGTCGCAATGCCGATATCACAGCCGGAATCCAGGACAAAGTTCTGCAGCGGACGCAGTGTGGAGGCATTGGGTGCGGGCAGCTTGCCGCCAAAGAGCGTATCATGCCTTTCATGGATCGTCTCCACCTCACACCGGGCGGTCAAAAGGATCGTCTTTAAGGAGGTCTCACTGACACCATACATGGGATCCAGCGCGATCTTTAAACGCGCCTCCCGGATCGCTTTCATGTCCACGGCATCGATGATATTATCCAGATATTCATTCAACGGATAGATCTCCTCAATCAGCCCCGCCGCCTTTGCCGTTTCATATTCCATTGCCGTCACCTCTTGTGGCGCTATGGATGCGGCAATTTCTTCCAGCTGCCTTGTCTGATCCTGATCCGCGTCTCTGCCTCCTGCCGTAAACACCTTGATTCCATTGTAAATTGCAGGATTGTGGCTTGCAGTCACCATCATGCCATAGGGAAGATCATGCTTCATGACATAAAACATCACCAGCGGGGTCGGTGAGGATTTATTCACCAGCAGCGCATGAATGCCCTCTGCGGCAAAAACCTGCCCTGCCCACTGCATCGCTTCCTTCGCCAGAAAGCGCCTGTCATAGCCCAGCACGACGCTTTTGTCCGCCACGCCCTCCCGTTTCATTTTCACACACAGCGCCTTTGTCAGAAGCTGAATGTTCGCCTTTGTAAATTCGTCCCCTATGACGGCTCTCCAGCCGCCTGTCCCAAATTTTATCATATGTCCCCCTTAAACAAGATACTCTTCAATGATCTGCGCCGCGCTGCGCACAATTTTCAGACACGGGCGGGACGCATAGTATTCTGCGGTCCGCACAGATGGCGCGGCGCTTTCTTCCATGCCGGGCAGCCCTAGGATTTCCCGGCAGATGATCGTGCCGTGTTCTTCCTTAAATTTCCCTGCCATTTCGCGCACAAGCTCATACGCCGCCTTTTTGGCATCTTCATTGTGCGGATCCGTATTGCCTCCCTTTAATCCGGACAGCATGGACATGGCGGAAACCGTGCCACACACCTCCCGCATACGTCCCATACCGCCGCCCATGGGGCAGGAAATTTTGAGCGCTGTCTCCGTATCCATGCCGAATAAATCCGCATACGCTGCAAAAACGGACTGGGCACAGTTATAGCCTGCCCGGAACAACCCCTCCGCTTTTTCCACTCTGCTTTCCATCGCTTCCCCCTTTTTTCGTTTTTAATCCAAAACAGAACAAGACCCTACAGCCTTGCTCTGCTCTTTTCATGCCCCCAAACTGCTATGCCTGATTTCTGCCACAGCACTTTTTATACTTCTTTCCGCTGCCGCAGGGACAGGGATCGTTGGGATAAATCCGCGCTTCCTTTACCACCGTGGTGGAACGCTTCTGTTCCTTATACAGCTCTTTTCTCGTCTCTTCATCAAAAATGTCGTTCCACTCTTCCAGATTATAAAGCCAGTCCGCTTCCGCCGCAACCATGTTCTTATATAAAAGAGTCTTGTCAAAGCCGAGATTGACAACCGTGTCCTCTTCCATCTCTTCGATCGGATTGGTCTCCACCAGACTGTCGTTGATGCCGTCCAAAAAGCCAGTCATCGTCATCACGCTGATATCATATTTTTCAGCCAGCTCCTTGACCGTTCCCTTTACCACTTCGTCGGGATTTTTCAAAAGCTGCGCGTAGATTTCCTTCTCAGTTTCAAAATATGCCGCCCAGAACTGCTGAAGCTTACCCTTGTCCTGATTCTGGTCGTATGCCAGATCCCTCCACTGTTTCAATAATGCCATGAATCCGTCCTTCTCCTTCCGTGTCATATTCTTTCTTTGTAACAGTTCAGCCAGGTCTGAACTGTTACTGCATTCGCCCATGAAAATCGCTTCGCGGTTCCAAGCGCCGGTGGCGCTTGTTTGGAACCGACCGGAACGAAGTGTAGAGGGGCGAACACCTGCTACCGGCGCGATTTCTCACGGTCTGCGCGGTGAACGCGCAGACCTGGCTGAACCGTTACCTTTCTTCTGCGATAACCTCGCTCCACTCTTCGGGTTAACTTCTCAATTCGCTTTGCTCATTGAGAAGCAGCGAATAACCTCGCTTCGCCCTTCGGGTTAACTTCTCAATTCGCTTTGCTCATTGAGAAGCAGCGAATAACCTCGCTTCGCTCGGTTATTCTTCATTATACCCTACCCCTCACATTTGCGCAAGTCACAAATATTTTCTATCAGGGAAATCAATTTGGGGGCCTCAGCAGGGAGCGGAGTGAGATCGCTTCGCCCCCACTTGCCATGGGGAACTCCGTTCCCCCCGGCACCCCCTTCCCCTGCGGGGAGGAATACGCCGCCCCGCTAAAAATCCCTATTGCGTTCGGGCGGAAAAAGCGGTATAATATCGATGGACAGCAAAAAGGCAGGCCGGAAGGGTGCGGCCAACACCCCCCGGCCCGTATGCAGGAGAAGTGGACTCTCCCACACAGCAGATATAACTGCGCCCGATTCTCATTATACCCCTTTTCATGCTCTTTATCAAGGGGGAAATGAGGCTTTGCGTTTGTATGCGGTGTAGGGAAAACTAATCCCTGCGCCGCTTTTGTTGTCTCACGGGAGGCCAGCGGGGGACGGGAAGGAAGTACCACCCCCAACGGCTGAACCGTTGAGACAGTCTGTAAGGCCGTCAGGAACGGCATACAAGAGAAAATGAGAAAGCAAAGAGGGTTAAGAACATGAAAAAGAAATCTATCGCGCTATTGCTGGCACTGACAATGTGCCTATCTATCCTGTCCGCTTGTGGAGGGAACAGCTCACAGAACACAGGGGAGCCGACTTCCTCCGATAGTATCCCCAACACTACCGAGCAGCAGTCAGACGAAAAGGAAGAACAACCGACACAGCCGCCGGAGGAAACGGAAGAACCCACGCAGGAGCCTGAGGAATCCGCGGAACCCACGCAGGAGCCGGAAGCACCGGCGGAATCTCAACCCGCTGTGCCAGCCGAAATGACCTACACCTTCGACCCCGCCACCGGCACTCTGGTCTGTTCCGGCGGCGGGGAAATTACCAAAGATGAAAGCGATGTATGGATAGATGTTATAAAGAACGCTCTGTTTGAAACAAACAGTGTTGTGTGTAAAAATGAGGTTAAAAAGGTTGTCATTGAAGATGGCGTTACTGCCATTGGAAAGGAAGCGTTTTATGAATGTAGGAATCTAACAGAGGTAGTTATCCTGGACAGTGTAGTCAGCATTGGAAATAGAGCTTTTTTTGCTACTGATCTGACCAGCATTCAGCTTCCCGACAGTATAGTCAGCATTGGAATTGAAGCTTTTATGGGTACTAATCTGACCAGCATTCGGCTTCCCGACAGTGTAACTGAAATTGGTCGAAGTGCGTTTGAGAACTGCTACAACCTGAGCAGCGTTCAGCTATCCAGCCAGCTTACGGAAATTTCGCCGTTCCTGTTTAAAAGTTGCAATAATCTGACGAGCATTCAAATTCCCGACAGTGTAGTTTCTATTGGGAGCGAGGCTTTTATGGGCACCGGTCTAACCGGGGTTACGATTCCGGACAGCGTGGTTTCCATTGGGACGACACCTTTTCACAGCTGCCCCTTAAAAGAACTTACGATTCCCGCCAGTGTGACAGAGTGGAGCGGGGGTATATGTGATGGTGCACGTACCGTAAATTATAATACCGGAGAATACGTAGATGAATTGCGGGAAGTCACATTCCTGTGTGAAGCAACCATGGATAACGTGAATCATCTCGTGGGAGATTTGGTGGATCGGTCTGTGACAATCCATGCACCCGCCGGGTCTGTTATCGAGGGCTATATCAACCGGAAGATTGAAAGCGGCAACGCAAAGTGTACCTTTGAACCCATCAACTAAAACTCGCTTCGCGCCCATCAGGCTTTGCCTGTTGGGCGCGGTTTTTTGTTTAAAAAGTCAATATGAATTTGACCCGAAAACCGCACCAATCATGCAGAAAATATTCACTGACTATGTAGAGGGCAAACCGCTTCAAAAAAATGTACACGAACTAAACGAATGTGGTCTGGAAGCACACAGGGCAATTTATATGTGGCTTGTTACTGTTCACGGTGCAATGTCATTAAGTTAAGCGGCGGGAGAAGAGCGGAAGGCGGGGCAGCGGGCTGCTGCAGGAGGACGGGGGAAGACGCAGGCTGTTTCCTGCCGCTGTATCCAAAGCGGAGAAATTCCCAAAATGACAGGATATTCCTGGGACAGGGCGCAAAACTGTCCGAACGCAGTGAGTTTTTTGCGCCCTGTCCCGTTTTGGAATAGCCGGGCATTTTGTGGAATTTTCCGCTTTGGATAATGCGGCAGGAAACAGCCTGTGTCCTCCCCCGTCCTCCTGCAGCAGCCCGCTGCCCCGCCTTCCGCTCTTCTCCCGCCACTTAACTTAATGACATTGAGGGCTGAACAGTCACGAACTGTTACAATTAATTTCCCCATTTTGACAAAACAGATAGCTTTTCCGCCTTTTCTATGTTACAATCACC
This sequence comes from uncultured Eisenbergiella sp., assembly GCA_910585455.1. GTDB lineage: Bacteria > Bacillota > Clostridia > Lachnospirales > Lachnospiraceae > Gallintestinimicrobium. The sequence continues at coordinate 43,749 of CAJUEL010000028.1, forward strand.
AAAAGCCGCAGTAACAGCCTGACGGCATCACTGCGGCACGAAACATTCCACGATACAATTTAGAAACCGGAAAGGAACTCCCTATGAAAAAGAAAAACCCCAAACAGATCGCCGCACTCATCTGCGTCGTGCTCCTGGTTGCCCTTTATGTGATGACACTCATCTGCGCCGTCGCCTCTTTTCCCGGCTGGCAGCGCATGTTCGGCGGCTGCCTTGTTGCCACCATCGCCCTGCCCATTCTCTTATGGATCTATATCTGGCTCTATGGCAAGGTAAAGGAACGCTACGACGAAGCCGAAGAAACTGCCCAGGAATCTTCTTCCAAAAAATAAACCCCATGCAAAGACCCCGCTGCAAGAGCGGGGTCTCAAACTTACATCCATGTCCGCTGAAGCGGCGACTCAATCGTATGAAAATCACAGCAGCTTTGACCTGTCTGAACCGTCACATTTATTCCGCCTTGGAGATATCCACACCGAAATATTTTTCCGCGAGCGCAGACAGCTCTCCGGATTCTGCCAGCTCTGCCAGCGCCTGGTTGATCGCCTCCAGCAGGGTCGCCGTTTCCTCAGACTTTCGTACGGGAATCGCTGCCTGCGTAGCGTCCGGAGCCAGCGTCGCAATTTTGATATTGGCATCCGGATGCGCTTTCATATAATCGTAATAGGTCACCTCGGCGTTCAGCGTCGCATCGATACGGCCGGAAAGCAAAAGCTCAAAGGTCTGGTTTAAGTCATCCACACCGGTCACCACAGCGCCATACTGCTCTGCCACCTCGGCGTAGGTGCTGGAAATGGTGTTGGCAGTCTGCTTTCCGCTCAAATCCTCCATGGAAGTGATTTCATCATTGTCGCCGTTGACAATCACCGCCATACGGTTATACGCATAGGGCGTGGAAAAATTATATTTTGCGGCACGCTCCTCCGTAATATCCACACCGTTTATCATGACATCATACCGTCCGGCATCCAGCCCCGCCAGCAGACCATCCCATTCCCCTTCCACGAAGGTCGCCTCTACGCCCAGCTTTTTAGCGATCAGCTTCCCGATCTCCACATCATAGCCGACCAGCGTATCGCTCTCATCATGATAGGTCCAGGGCGCCCAGGTTCCTTCCATGGCGATCACGATTTCTCCCTTTTCCTGAATCTGCGCAAGCAGATCGGCGCTCTGGGAGCCTTCTGCCGATTCTGCCGCAGGCGCGCTGCTCTGACCGCATCCGGTCAGGACAGAGGCAAACAGCATGGTACATACAAGTAAAATTGCGGTAAACTTTATTTTCATTTTTTCTACTCCTTTATCAATATGATTTCTTTGCAGCATGAGACTGCTCTGCACTGCCAAAATTGGATAAAAACGCTTTTGTTCTGTCTTCTTTGGGATTTTCAAAAAATCTATCCGCCCTGTCCTGCTCCACAATGACGCCATCCTCCATAAAAATAACCTGATTGGACACATTGCGGGCAAAACCCATTTCGTGGGTCACCACCAGCATCGTCATGCCCTCGTTGGCCAGCTGGCGCATGACCGAAAGCACCTCGCCGGTGAGCTCCGGGTCCAGTGCGGAAGTGGGTTCATCAAAATAAATAATTTCCGGCTGTGTGGCGATTGCCCTGGCGATTGCCACACGCTGCTGCTGTCCGCCCGAAAGCTGATACGGATAATAGTGATACCGGTCCGAAAGTCCCACCTTGTCAAGTGACCGGCGGCCGATTTCCTCCGCCTGGCTTTTCGGCATTTTTCTGGCCATCACCAGTCCCTCCGTCACATTCTGCAATGCCGTTTTATTGAGAAAAAGATTATAATTCTGGAACACAAAGGCGGTCTTCATCCGCAGACGGCGGATATTTTTTTTGGATATGCTCCCCATCTGGAAGCTTTCCCCGTCAAACACCATCGTCCCGGCATTTGCCGATTCCAGAAAATTCAGGCACCGAAGCAGCGTCGTTTTTCCGCTGCCGCTGGGACCTAAAATGGCTACCACATCTCCCTGGGAAACCTGCAGGTCGATTCCCTTAAGTACCTGCTGTGCTCCAAAGCTTTTTTGAATGCCGTACACCTCAAGCATGCTCAGCCCTCCTTTTTGGTATGGGAACTTAAGCGCTTCTCACCAGCCCGCTGTAACCAGGTGAGCACGGTGGAAAACAAAAGATAAATCAACCCTACCTCTATGTAAAGCGCCAAAGGTTCATAGGTTCTTGCCACGATTCTCTGCGTTACCATGAACATTTCCGTAACCGTGATGTTGGCAGCCAGAGAGGTATCCTTTACCATGGCGATCAATGAATTGGACAAGGGCGGAAAAGCCGTGCGCATGGCCTGGGGCAAAATAATGCGCCGGATGATCTGCAGATACGTCATCCCCGTGCAATATCCGGCCTCCAGCTGCCCGATCGGCACAGCCTCCAGCGCCGCCCGGATGATTTCGGCACAATAAGCGCCCTCATTGAGGGAAAACACCAAAACCGCAGCCGGAAAAGGCCGAATGAGAATGCCCACCTTCGGCAGTCCGTAAAACACCACAAAAAGCTGCACCAGAAGCGGTGTCCCGCGAAATATCCAGATATAAAACCGTGCCAGCTGCTTTAACCCCTTCACATTCGCAAACTGCACCAGGGCCATACATACCGCTATGACCAAAGCGATTGCAAAGGCGATCACGGTAAGGGGAATCGTCACCGTCAGACCGGGCAATAAAATTTTCCAAAAGGAGTCTGCCAGCAGGCTCCACAGGCTCGCGTCAATCATTCCTCCACATCCTTCCCTTCATGCGATTCTGCTGCGTATATTGACTCAAAAAGCTTCACTCCACACCCAGCTGTCTTAATGCCTCCTCCGCCTGCTGCCTGTTTTCAAAAACAATGCCCTGCATCCCTGCCTTTTGGGCCCCTTCCACATTGACAGGCGTATCATCCAGAAAAACGCACTCCTCCGCCTTCAAATGGTAGCGCTCCATAAGCAGACTGTAAATCTCAGGCATGGGCTTTATCAGCTTATCCTTATAAGAAAGAATTCCTCCGTCCGTGTAGGGCAAAAAATCCATCGCATCCCAGCATTCCCGCAGCGCCTTTTTTGAAAAATTCGACAGCACCAGCACCTGATACCCTTTCTGCTTCAAACGCTTCACCCAGGGAATCGCATAATCATACCGGGTAATCAGTCCCTTAAAATCCGTCAACACATGCCGAAGCTCTTTCTCGATTTCCGGATCGTTTTCCACAAACAGCTCCACCATGCGCGCATCGCTCACACAGCCTCTGTCATATTCCTTCCAATCCTCACTGCCCACCGTGGCGCGCCCGAGCCTTTTGGTCGTCTCCTCATCATATCCAAAGCTTTTGTAAAAGTTCTGCCAGTCAAAGCCGGCAAGCACATTCCCGATATCAAAAATTATGGTTCTGATCATCTCACTTTTCCTCCAATCCGGACTGGATCATCAAAAGCAGCTTATCCGCCGCCAGGCTGGCGCGGTTTTTCTCCTCCGTCACCACATAAAAATCCCGTTTTTCCATCCGCTTTTCAAAGGTCAGCTCAACGAGTTCGCCTCTGTCCAGGGCATCCTGCGCAAACTCCCGCACCACGCTCCCAATCCCCAGATTACGCATGGCAAACTGGACGATCATGTCACTGGTCGCCAGTTCAAATTCCGGAATCACATGCACGCCGTTTTCTTCCAGAAACTGCTGCACATACCTGCGGGTGCTGGTCATCCGGTCGAGCATAATCAGCGGCAGCTCCTCCAAAAGCTGCAGCGGCAGAAGCTCTCCACGATACTTACCGTATTTCGTTCCCGCCACAAAGATATCTTCAATTTTCTTTACAGGCTCCATACGGAATCCCTGCTCCTTTGCAACCGGTCCGGAAACCACGCAGAAATCAATTTTCCCTTCCCGCAAAAGCTGCATGGTGGAAGGCGTCGGCCCGTTCGTCACCGCCACCTTGATGCCCGGCCAGGCCTCATGAAAGCGCTCCAGCCATGGAAGCAGAAAAAAACGCAGCGTCATATCCGACGCTCCGATCGCGATTTCTCCCCTCTCCAGGCTGCGCATCTGCATCAGCCGCTTTTCCCCCGCTTCAAACTGCACACAGCCTTTTTCCACATAGGCATATAAAAGCCTTCCCTCCGCTGTGGGCACGATTCCACGGGGCGTGCGGCGCAGAAGCCGCACCCCCAGCACGCTCTCCAGCTGCTTTAAGCTCTGGCTTATGGCAGGCTGGGAAAGTGACAGCTCCTGCGCGGCGCCGGTCATGGAACCACATTTTACCACATAATAGTATACCTTATAATACTCCAGATTTGCAATCATTTATTTTTTAAAGACAGCTTACTCTCCCTGTAGATGATATCCTCCCTGCCCGGACCGTTGGAGACCATGGTGATCGGATATCCCAGCTTTTCCTCGATAAATTCAATATACTTCCTGCAGTTTTCCGGCAGCTCCTCATATTTGCGGATGCCACGGATCTCACATTTCCAGCCGGGCAGCGTTTCCAGCACAGGCTTTGCTTTTTCCAGTTTCGCCGTCACCGGGAACTGCTGTGTCACTTTTCCGTCAATCTCATAACCGGTGCACACCGGAATCTCATCCAGATATCCCAGCACGTCGAGCACGGTCAAAACCACATCCGTCGCCCCCTGCAGGCGGCAGCCGTAGCGGGATGCCACACAATCATACCAGCCCATCCGCCTGGGACGTCCGGTGGTCGCGCCGTACTCTCCGCCGTCACCGCCCCTTCTGCGCAGCTCATCCGCCTCTTCCCCGAAAATCTCGGAAACAAAAGCGCCCGCGCCCACCGCAGAGGAATAGGCCTTTGTCACGGCGTAGATTTTTCGGATCTCATAGGGCGCAAGCCCTGCGCCGATCGCGCCGTACGCCGCCAGCGTGGAGGAAGAGGTCACCATCGGATAAATCCCGTGGTCCGGATCCTTTAAGGTGCCAAGCTGCCCCTCCAGCAGGATATTTTTCCCGTCCCGGATTGCCTGGTCCAGAAAGTCGGATACATCCCCCACGTAGGGCGCTACCATATCCCGGTATTCATGCAGGGTGGCAAGCACGTCCTTTGCCTGTAAGGGCTCCCTGTGATAGAAGTGCTCCAGAAGCACGTTTTTCATCTCGCAGACGCGCGCTGCCTTTTCTGTCAGCAGGGCATCGTCAAACAGCTCGCTGACCTGAAACCCGATTTTGGCAAATTTATCGGAATAAAAGGGCGCGATGCCGGATTTGGTGGAGCCAAAGGACTTTCCCCCAAGCCGTTCCTCCTCACAGGCATCCAGCAGAATGTGATAGGGCATCACGATCTGCGCCCTGTCGGAAATCATGATTTTGGGCATCGGCACGTTTTTATCGATCAGCTCTTTTATCTCTTTGAAAAGAAGAGGAATATTGAGCGCCACGCCATTGCCGATGACGTTCGTCACATGCCCGTAAAATACGCCGGAGGGCAGCGTGTGCAGCGCAAATTTACCGTAATTGTTCACAATCGTGTGACCGGCATTCGCGCCGCCCTGAAAACGGATGACGATATCCGCTTCCTTTGCCAGCATATCCGTGATTTTCCCTTTGCCTTCGTCTCCCCAGTTTGCTCCAACTACTGCTTTTACCATAATGTTTTCCCCTTATCATAAAAATCATTGATTTTGCCCGCCATATCCGGACACCATAATCAGTATAACAGATTTTTATCATAAGTAAAATCAATATATATTATGCCAGATATAATCCTTTCTTATGTCATTACCGTTCCCTCTGTAGCCAGTAACACGCTTCGCGGCTGGCTGGCGCATGAACAATAACCTTATATTCCTTTTATAAAGGGTCAGACCGTGATCTCCGCCTTTACGCCCAGAATATCCTTATTCTCTTCCAGCAGCGGCGTCACCACATCGGAAAGGAAACGCTCCACCTGATGCACACAGCAGCCAATATAACGGGAGGGCTCCAGGGAATTTTCCAGCGCGTCTGCATCCAGACCAAACATTTCATCCTGCGCGATCAGGCTCATGAGCTGGTTATCTGCGCCTTCCTCCTTCACCCTGCGCCCCGCCTCCATGGACAGGGTGCGGATCCGCTCATGCAGCTCCTGCCGGTCGCCGCCCGCCTTGACCGCATCCATCATGATGTTCTCGGTAGCCATAAAAGGCAGCTCGCTGCGCATATGCTTTTCGATCACCTTCGGATAAACCACCAGGCCATCCACCACGTTCAGGCACAGATCCAGAATGCCGTCCACCGCCAGAAAGCCCTCGGGAATCGAAAGCCGCTTGTTGGCGGAATCGTCCAGCGTCCGCTCAAACCACTGGGTCGCGGAGGTGATCGCCGGATTTAAAGCATCCACCATCACATAGCGGGCCAGGGAGGCGATGCGCTCCGAACGCATCGGATTTCTCTTATATGCCATTGCGGAGGAGCCGATCTGATTTTTCTCGAAGGGCTCTTCCACCTCCTTTAAATGCTGCAGCAGACGGATATCGTTGGACATCTTGTGGGCGCTCGCCGCGATGCCGGAAAGAATGTTCAATACCCGCGTATCCACCTTGCGGGAATAGGTCTGCCCGGACACCGGATAGCATCCTGAAAATCCCATCTTCTCAGCGATCATGGGGTCGATGCGGTCCACCTTATCCTGATCCCCCTCAAACAGCTCCAGAAAAGAAGCCTGGGTGCCTGTGGTTCCCTTCGAGCCCAGGAGCTTTAAGGAATCCAGAACATAGTCCAGATCGTTTAAATCCATCAAAAATTCCTGCAGCCACAGCGTCGCCCGCTTCCCCACCGTGGTGGGCTGCGCCGGCTGGAAGTGGGTGAAGGCCAGCGTAGGCTGCGCCTTTTGCCTTTGCGCAAAATCGGAAAGCCTGGCGATCACGTTGACCAGCTTTTTTCTCACCAGCCCAAGCGCCTCGGCCATCACAATGATATCCGTATTGTCTCCCACATAGCAGGAGGTCGCCCCCAGATGGATGATTCCCTTCGCCTTCGGGCACTGCACGCCATAGGCGTACACATGGCTCATCACATCGTGACGGACCTCCTTTTCCCGCGCCCGCGCCACGTCGTAGTTAATATCCTCCGCATGGCTTTTCAGCTCGTCGATCTGCTCCTGCGTGATGGCAAGCCCCAGCTCCATCTCCGTCTCCGCCAGCGCAATCCACAGCCGCCTCCAGGTTCTGAATTTCATATCCTGTGAAAAAATATACTGCATTTCCCTGCTCGCATACCGCTCTGACAGGGGACTTGTATATCTGTCCGTACTCATCCTGCTCCATCCTTTCTGACCGGGGAATGGAAAAACACTGATCAATCCTTTTCATCTCCCGGAAAATCTTCCATTCCCAAAAATTCCTGCTGCCACACGCAAAGTATAGCGTAAAAAGCCCTCCCGCGCAATACATTTTTACATATTCGTAACTGTTTGGTAACAGTTCAGCCAAGGCTGAACTGTTACCTGTTTGGATCATCACTTTTCACGGGGCAGGGAGAAAGGCCGGAGAGACCGCCGGGGCAACGGGAGGCCGGAAGATGGGCGGGCGGAGGACACAGGCTGTTTCCGGTCGCTCTATCCGAAGCGGAGAAATTCCCAAAATGGCGGGATATTCCTGGGACAGGGCGCAAAACTGTCTGAACGCAGTGAGTTTTTTGCGCCCTGTCCCGTTTAGGAATAGCCGGTCATTTTGCGGAATTTCCCGCTCCGGATAATGCGACCGGAAACAGCCTGTGTCCTCCGCCCGCCCATCTTCCGGCCTCCCGTTGCCCCGGCGGTCTCTCCGGCCTTTCTCCCTCCCACGTAAAAAGTGATGGTCTGGATAGTCACAGAATAACGCCGCCGCCAAAAATATGTCCATCCTCGTAAAAAACGGCGGACTGCCCCGGCGTGACCGCACGGACCGGCTCGTCAAAAACACATTCCAGCAAATCCTCCCCTGCCATTCGCACGGTGCAGGGCGCTCCCCTGTGGGCATACCGGATCTTTCCTGTCATCCGGCGTTCTCCTTCCAGCCTGTCAGCCCCCATCAGATTGATCCGGTCGCAGAAAAACCGGGTCGTAAACAGCTCCTCCCCTTCTCCGATGACCACCTCATTTTTTTCCGGCCGGATCTGCGTGACAAAAACGGGATGCCCCATAGAAAGGTGCAGCCCCTTGCGCTGCCCGACCGTATAATGAATGATTCCCTCATGCCTGCCCAGAATGTTTCCTTCCCGCGTCACAAAATTTCCAGGCTGCAGGGCGCCGCATGCTTCCTTCCCCCCCAGCCTTTGCCGGATAAATGCAGCATAATCATGATCCGGAATGAAGCATATCTCCTGGCTGTCCCGCTTATGCGCGACCGGCAGCCCTGCCTCCATGGCCATCCTGCGCACCTCATCCTTGGGAAATTCTCCCACCGGCATCAGCGTATGGGAAAGCTGCTCCTGCGTCAGACGATAAAGGGCATAGGTCTGATCCTTTGACGCTGATACCGCATTCGCCACGGATATCCTACCGTTTTCCAGCCTGACAAGCCGGGCATAGTGTCCGGTGGCGACTCTGTCAGCGCCCTGGGTCCCTGCATACTCCAAAAGCGCCTGCCATTTGATGGCGCGATTGCACATCACACAGGGATTGGGCGTTCTGCCCTGCAAATACTCTCCGGTGAAATAGTCCACCACTTCCTTTTGAAAGGCTTCCCGAAAATCCACCGCCTGCCAGGAGATGCCCAACGTCTGCGCCACGCTGCGCGCGTCCGCTTCCACCTCCTCCATGCCGTCAAAATGGCGCATCGTCACGCCAAGCACCTCATATCCTTCCTGCTTTAACAGCAATGCCGCCACGGAGGAATCCACACCTCCGGACATGCCGACCACAACCTTTTCTTTCATGTCGATCCCCCTTGTGCGCTTCAATATCAATCAATTGTTTGGGAATTTGTTTCCAGACTTGCTCCTATCCGCCTGCAGAATGCTCCCGCAAAAAACGCATTTGTATCCTTCCCGGAATTCTTTCCTCCCCACAATAACAGAATGCTTTTGTTCTGTCAACTATGCCGGCGCGCATATAGATAAGTAAGATCGGGCCGCGCTGCTGGTCATGACACAAACAATGACCGGGCCGCAGCCTTTGCCGGAGTTATTTATGAAAAAGAACGCATTGCTAAAAGGAACCTTCATCCTGACACTCGCAGGCCTGCTCAGCCGATGCATCGGCTTTTTTTATCGCATTTTCCTCTCCCGGATGTTCGGGGAGGAAGGGATGGGCATCTATGAATTGATGAATCCGGTGCTCACCCTCACCTTCGCCCTGTGTACCTCCGGTATCCAGAGCGCCATTTCCAAATTCGTCGCCAGTGAAACGGAAAATGGCGGAAACAGAAATCGTCTGCGCATCCTGCTTACAGGCGCCTTTTTCTCCGTCCTGCTTTCCGCCGCCTGTGCCGCCTGTGTCTATCAAGGCGCCGATTACATCGCCCTCTCCCTGCTCAATGAACCGCGCTGCGCCCCGCTTTTGCGGCTTGCCGCCCTCTCCTTCCCTGCCGCCTGCCTGCATTCCTGCAATAACGGCTATTTTTACGGCATAAAAAAGGCTGGGCTTCCCGCCTTCTGCCAGCTCTTCGAGCAAGCCTTCCGCGTGGGCAGCGTTTTTCTTTTCTGGAACTACGCACAACAGCATGGCGTAACCTTTTCCATCAATGTCGCCGCCGTCGGGCTGGTCATCGGGGAACTGGCCTCCACACTGGTCTCCATTCCCGTCACATGGCTGCATTTTGTCCGTATGGGAGACCTTTCGGCTCTCCCTGCATCGCCCCTTAACCGCATCGCTTCCCGCATTCTGCTTTTCGCCGCGCCCCTTTCCGCAAACCGGGTCTGCCTGCACCTTCTGGGCGCGGTGGAATCCGCCCGGATTCCGGTCAGTCTGCAGCAGTTTGGCTATACCCAGAAACAGGCGCTCTCCATTTACGGCGTTTTTACCGGCATGGCGATGACCTGCATTCTGTTCCCCGGCGCAATCACAAACTCCGTCTCCGTCCTGCTCATGCCCCTGATCGCAGAAGCGGATTCCTCCCGCAATAAAAACGCGATCCGAACCGCCATCTTAAAATGCATCCGCTACTGCCTCCTTCTGGGCATCGTGTGCATGGCGCTCTTTTTGTGCACGGGCAGCCTGATCGGAAATGCGCTTTTTCACAGCGAACTGGCCGGAAAGTTCATCCGCACCTTAAGCTTCATCTGTCCTTTTCTCTACCTGAACACCACCCTGTTTTCCATTCTGAACGGACTGGGAAAAACGGGTTATACCTTCCTCTTTAATATGCTCGCCCTGCTCATCCGCCTGGGCTTTGTCCTTTTTATAGTGCCATCCTTCGGCATCAAGGGCTTTTTATGGGGCATGCTCGCAGGACAGCTTTTCATGAGCGCCGCCAGCCTTTTACTGCTGCGTCCCCACATCGCCCTTGCCCCGTGAAACAATGTCATTAAGTTTAGCGGCGGGCGGCTGGAACAGAACGGGGAAGCGGCAGCGGACACAGGGGCGGGAGAGCGCTCAGGAGGGGACTGACTGTTTCCGGCCGCGATATCCGGAGCGGGAAAATCCTCAAAATATCAGGATATTCCTGAGCGCCACAGGGCGCAACAAACTCACTGCGTTCGGACAGTATTGCGCCCTGTGGCAGGAATATCCTTCCATTTTGGGAATTTCTCCGCTCCGGATAAAGCGTCCGGAAACAGTCAGTCCCCTCCTGGCGCCCTCCCGCCCCTGTGTCCGCTGCCGCTTCCCCGTTCTGTTCCAGCCGCCCGCCGCTAAACTTAATGACATTGCCCATAAAAAGTAACCAAAATGCAACGGAAAGCAACAGGAATGATAAAAACACGCTTGCCTTCAATGATTTTCTATAATATAATGGGCGTTGGCAAGAGGGGCGGGCGCGTATATCCGATGCCCGTGTCCGCGCGGCCATGCGCGTGATCGCCAAAGTACAATAGAAAAACAGGAGAATACATATATGAGTTTCCAATTTGTCACCCATCTTCCGACCCCGGAAGAAATCAAAAAGGACTATCCGGTGCCCGCAGAGTTTGTCCGGCTCAAAGCGATCCGGGACGCTGAAATCAGGGATGTCATCACCGGCAAAAGCGATAAATTTTTAGTGATCATCGGTCCCTGCTCCGCGGACAACGAGGATGCCGTCTGTGATTATATCAGCCGCCTTTCGAAGGTGAATGAAAAGGTTTCGGACCGTCTGATTTTGATTCCCAGAATTTACACCAATAAGCCGCGCACCACCGGCGAAGGCTATAAGGGCATTGTACACCAGCCCGACCCCGGCAAGAAGGAGGACTTTTTACAGGGACTGATCGCCATGCGCAGAATGCATATTCACGCCTTTGAGGAATCCGGCCTGACCGCTGCGGATGAAATGCTTTACCCCGACAACTGGGGTTATGTTTCGGACATCCTCTCCTATGTGGCGATCGGCGCGCGTTCCGTGGAGGATCAGCAGCACCGGCTGACTGTCAGCGGCTTCGACGTGCCCGCCGGCATGAAGAATCCCACCAGCGGTGATTTTTCTGTCATGCTCAATTCCGTTTATGCGGCACAGCATGCCCACTCCTTTATCTATCGGGGCTGGGAGGTCCATACCAGCGGAAACGAGCTGGCCCATACTGTCCTACGCGGCGCGACCAACAAATACGGGCGCAACCTGCCCAATTATCACTATGAGGATTTAAGCACCCTGCTCATGCTTTACAATGAACGGGATTTAAAAAATCCTGCCTGCATCATCGACTCCAACCATTCCAATTCCAATAAGCAGTTTTCCCAGCAGATCCGGATTGTGAAGGAGGTCATGCACAGCAGAAATTTAAATGCCGATATCAAAAGGCTCGTAAAGGGTGTGATGGTGGAAAGCTATATAGAAGAAGGCTGCCAGAAAGTCGGGGGCGGTGTCTATGGCAAATCCATCACGGACCCCTGCCTGGGTTGGGCGGACAGCGAGCGACTGATTCTGGATATTGCGGAGCTGAACCGTTGATGCTTCCGGACTCAAAAAGCGCCCTCCCGGGCGCCAAAAAGCTCACCCTCTCGGGTGCTCAAAAAGCTCACCCTCTCGGGTGCTCAAAAAGCTCACCCTCTCGGGTGAGCTTTTGCATATACTTCTCTGATATGATTCTGGTTCAGGGTGGCGTATATCTGGGTTGTGGAAATGTCGGAGTGTCCCAGCATTTCCTGTACGCTCTTCAAATCCGCTCCATTTGCCACCAGATGGGCGGCAAAGGAATGACGCAGCGTATGAGGCGTAATTTCCTCCCGGATATCCGCTTTCTGCGCATAGTGCTTGACCAGCTTCCAAAATCCCTGACGGCTCATTGGCTTGCCGGAGCAATTCACAAACAGCATATCCTCCTCCGGTTCCACAACCATTTGCGGGCGCGCATGCAAAACATATGCCTGCAATGCCTCCCGCGCCTTCGTGCCAAAAGGCACCACCCTGTCCTTTGCATGGTCATGGCAAATAATATATTCCATCTGCAAATTTACATCGGAAAGTTTTAAGCCAATCAGCTCCGACACCCGGATTCCCGTGGCATATAAAAGCTCGAGCATCGCCCTGTCCCGGATTTCCTTGACATTTCTGTCTCCGGGCTGCTCCAAAAGACGCCCTACCTCTTCCATTGACAACACGCCCGGCATCCGCTTCTCCACCTTCGGCGCCTTTAAATGCTCCGAAAGGTCAGTTCTGACAATGCCGCTTTTGAGCAGATACTGATAAAGCCCCCTGACGGAAGCAATATTCCGCGAAATTGTGGCCGCCTTGAAGCCTGCCATTTCCAGATGGCGGACATATGCATGCAAAGAAGACGCTGTTATTTCTTCCACAGATGCAATCCCCTGCGTGCCCAGATAATCCTTCAGCTTGTACAGATCCCGCCTATAAGACATTTCTGTATTCTCAGACGTATGTCTGACATTATGTAAATAAGTGATAAACGACTGAATCTGCTCTTCCATCCCACATAAGCCCTTTTTGATAAACGAAAAACAATGTCTCTTTTGTCCGGAGATCATTATAATCAATTTTCTTACAAAAAGCAATGTGGAAAACTCCCATGTTTCCGCTTATTTTTCAGCACTTTTACCAGACATACCAGATGTCGGCATTCGCTGTTTGATTTCCCCTATATCTTGCATATCTGTGCTAAAAAAATCTCAGCACCACTTTCAAAATATATGGATTCACATAACTTTCCACAAAACATCCCATTATGACAACCACCAGCGGTATCAAAAGCCTTTTCCTCTCCATCCTGCGATGGCACCAGTCCATCAGCATCAGATAGCCAGGAATGAGCAAAAGCTGCTGCGGTAACATGCAGGACAGAAAAAAAAATATGCCTTTTACGCCATAGCGCATGGACAATGCCGTCAGCACTCCGCCGGCAGAGCCTCCAAACCAGATCAGCAAGAGGCAGATTCCTGCCCATCCCGCTCCCGCCGCGGAAAGCAACACCAAAAACGCCACAATTCCCAGCCTTTCCTGTAAGCAATACAGGAGCAATCTGCTCTTGTCTATATCCAGATGTCGCAGCCCGGACATAAACTGACTGTCCAGATAGCCGTTTTCGATCACAAGCTCTTCATAAAACAGACACATGAGAGCAATTCCCGCCAAAAATCCTGTCAAAAAAAAGAGCATCCACCTCGTCCTCTGTATCCTGTCCAGTTTCCAGGAAAAAATCATAAAATTACCCCCAAAATCCGCTTCCTCCTAAATATATGCGGACTTTGGGGGTGGTAGTCCTTTCGCCTGCCACAAAAAGCTCCTTTCCGGGGCATTTTCCTAAAGGACATTGCGCACTACAGGAATTTGTTCCGATAGCTCATGATTGCCGCAATCGTTTTGGAATCTTCAATCTGTCCGGCATAGATCATCTCACACAGCTCTTCCACGTCATAGGCTTTTACATCGATAAATTCATCCTCATCCAGATGTTGTCTTGTCGGCACGAGATCGCGTGCCACGTAAATATCTATTTTCTCATTGCAAAACGCCACCGTCGTCCGTATGGAAATCAGCAGGGAAATCTCCTTTGCCCGGTATCCGGTCTCCTCCTCCAGCTCCCGCAGCGCCGCCACATCCGTAGGCTCTCCGTTAAGCCCACCCGCGGGAATTTCCAGCGTATAACGGTCCAGCGCATTCCGCCACTGCCGCACCATGAGCAGCTTTCCTTCCTCCGTCACCGCCACCACCGCGGCAGCTCCCTTATGTCCGATGAAATCCCATTCCACCACATTTCCATTCGGCACAAGAATCGTATCCCGATAATAATCAATAATGCTTCCCTGAAAAACCAGCTTTCTGTCAAGACGTTTAAATTCATCCGCCATTTATAGGCTCCTTTCATTGAAAAACGGAAATCACTGTAAATGCTGTTAAAGCATCTACATGATTTCCGTCCATTTGCTAAACGTTATTTCGCGTAATCCGTTACGCGGCTTTCTCTGATCACATTGACCTTGATCTGTCCCGGATATTCCAGCTCCGCTTCAATCTGCTTGGAAATATCACGCGCCAACAGTACCATGTCCGCATCAGAGATCTGCTCAGGAACTACCATAACCCGAATCTCTCTGCCCGCCTGAATGGCAAAAGATTTGTCTACACCTTTGAAATTGTTGGAAATATCTTCTAGCTGTTTTAATCTGCTGGTATAAGTTTCCAGCGTTTCCCTTCTCGCCCCCGGTCTTGCCGCGGAAATGGTATCGGCAGCCTGTACGATGCAGGAAATCAGTGAGGTCGGTTCCACATCCCCGTGATGAGATTCCACGGCGTTGATGACCGTAGCAGATTCCTTGTATTTCTTACAAAGCTCTACGCCCAGCTGGATATGGGAACCCTCCATTTCATGGTCCACTGCCTTTCCAATATCATGGAGCAGACCGGCACGCTTCGCCAGTCTCACATCAAGCCCCATCTCTGCCGCAAGCAGACCGGAAAGCTGTGCCACCTCAATAGAATGCTTTAACGCATTCTGTCCATAGCTTGTCCTGAATTTCATCTTGCCGAGCAATCTGATCAATTCGGAATGGATGCCATGTACGCCTACCTCCAGCAGGGCTGCTTCCCCTTCCTCCTTTATCATGTTCTCGACTTCGCGCTGCGCTTTCTCCACCATCTCTTCGATTCTCGCCGGATGGATTCTTCCATCCACGATCAGCTTTTCCAATGCGACGCGCGCAACCTCACGCCGGATCGGATCAAATCCGGAAAGCACCACAGCTTCCGGCGTATCATCAATAATCAAATCCACGCCGGTGAGCGTCTCAAGCGTTCTGATATTTCTTCCTTCACGCCCGATAATGCGTCCCTTCATTTCATCATTCGGAAGCTGGACGACAGAAATCGTCGTTTCAGATACATGATCTGCAGCACATTTCTGGATGGCGTTTACCACATATTCCTTCGCCTTCTTGTCCGCTTCCTCTTTGGCGCGATGCTCCATTTCCTTGATCATCACAGCCGTTTCATGCTTCACTTCATCTTCAACAATTTTCAATAAGTAGTCTTTTGCCTGGTCGGAGGTCAAACCAGAGATTCTTTCCAGTTCCTGGATACGCTGCTCGTTTAATTTGGATATCTCTTCACGCTGCTTATGCATTTCGTCTTCGCGTCTTGCCAGATGAGCCTCTTTCTTCTCGATCGCATCGGCTTTCTTATCGATGTTCTCTTCTTTCTGCTGCACTCTGCGTTCGAAACGTTGTACTTCCGCTCTGCGTTCTTTGATCTCTTTATCCAGTTCGTTTTTCGTACGAATGGATTCTTCCTTCACTTCCAGCAGACCTTCCCGTTTCTTCGTCTCGGCAGTCTTTAATGCCTCATCGATAATCTCTCTGGCCTTGTCCTCCGCATTGCCGATCGTCGCTTCAATCGCTTTCTTACTGCGATCCGCGGCAATATATGCGGTGACAGGAATCGAAATGACCAGCGTAACGAGTACCGCTATTACGATTGGTCCTATCACAGGAGCACCTCCTTATTAAATTTTCATTGTACGATATCAGTTTAAGAATGCGAATGAACATTCCTATCATCAATTTTACAACACTACAATTTTAAACAAAATTGTAAGATATGTCAAGCAGTTCCGATAATTTTTCTCTTTTCAGATCGTTTATTGGTAAAAAGCGACAAAAATCAGTCGATTGTTAACGCCTTTTTTATCGCATCGCTTCCGATTCCTTTCCGGTACAAAAATGCCGCCATTTTCTGTTTTTCCTTAAAATCCGCCGTTTCTGCATCAAAATGCTTCTTCTGTACCCATTTTAAAGCGAGGGCGTATTCATCCGGAACGCTGCCCTGCTCTTCCTTCGTTCCAAACGCTTCTTCGATCAGCTCCTTTGCCAGCCCCTTTCTCGAAAGATCCTGCTCTATCACGCGCCTGCTCTTTTTCTCCCTCTGGTTTTCGATATATTCCTCCGCATATCTCCTGTCGTCCACGTAATGATAAGACTTTACATATTCCAATGCAAGGTCTGCGCACGTCTCCGGATACATCCCCTGCCGAAGCTTTTCCCGAAGCTGTTCTTCCGTGTATGCCCTGCTCTTTAGCAGGTTCATACAGCGCAGCGTGGCGCGCTTTGGCAAAACCTCTTCCATAATCCTGCGATATGCTTCCTCCTCCAGCTCTTTCCCCTCCCGTATATCATAAAGACGAAGCTCGCCTCTGTATAACACAAAGGCGAAGCTTTCATCCAGATATATTCTGCTCCGGGACCGGGATATTTCCTCTATTCCGGTGACAATCATTTAACCCTCCGCGCTTTCGGCTGCATCCGCTACATCACCCTTCGCCCCTTTGGAGCTGTCCGATTTGCCGCGTTTTGTGGATGCAGGAGTTTCTTTTCCCGCTTCCTTTGCTTCCTTTACCGCTCCCGTCTGATTCAGGCCATAATGCTCCCGTACCTTTGCCTCAATCGCCGCACAAACCTCCGGATTCTCTTTTAAGTATGCTTTGGCATTCTCACGCCCCTGCCCGATCTTATTGCCCTCATACGCGTACCATGCGCCGCTCTTATTGATCACATTGATATTGGCGGCGAGATCCAGGATATCGCCCGCCGTGGAAATGCCCTCTCCAAACATGATATCAAATTCCGCTTCCTTAAACGGAGGCGCAATCTTATTCTTCACAACCTTCACACGGGTGCGGTTTCCTACCACCTCACCGCTCTGCTTTAAGGACTCGATCCTTCTGACATCCAGCCGTACGGAAGAATAAAATTTCAGCGCCCGCCCACCGGTGGTCGTCTCCGGGTTGCCGAACATCACGCCGACCTTCTCCCGAAGCTGATTGATGAAAACAACCGTACAGTTGGACTTGCTGATCACACCTGTCAGCTTCCGAAGCGCCTGCGACATCAGCCTCGCCTGCAGTCCCACATGGGCGTCACCCATATCACCCTCTATCTCCGCCTTCGGCACCAGCGCCGCAACAGAGTCCACCACCACAATATCGATTGCGCCGGAGCGCACCATCGTCTCCGTGATCTCCAGCGCCTGCTCACCGTTATCAGGCTGAGAAATGTACAGATTGTCAATATCCACACCGATATTCTTCGCGTAAACGGGATCCAGGGCATGCTCTGCATCGATGAAACCTGCAATGCCGCCGCCCTTCTGCACCTCGGCGATCATATGCAGCGTAACGGTCGTCTTACCGCTGGATTCGGGTCCATAGATCTCGATAATTCTTCCTTTCGGAATGCCCCCCAGCCCCAGCGCGATATCCAGACTCAGGGAACCGGTTGGAATGGTCTCTATATTCATCTGTCTGGAAGGATCCCCCAGCTTCATAACGGTTCCCTTCCCATATTCCTTTTCCAGATGCGCGATGGCGGCATCCAGTGCTTTCAGCTTTTCTTCTTTTTCCATATCCGTCTCCTTTTCAGAACAAATGTTCTTTCTTTTCTCATCATAAAACATATTTTCGATTTTGTCAATCAAATTTTGTGGAAAATATTTGCCATGCGACTTACGCCTGTGAATGTACCAAAAAGAAAAGGACTCCTCTGGCGTCCCTTCCAAAGAAAATGCGATTTCGTGATTCCCCAATCACCCTACAAGTATAACACAGAATCCCCATCATGAAAACCCTGTTTCTTATTTTTACAGGGAAATCAATTTGGGGGCAGTGAGGGGGCGATTTTCCGGCGGGGACAGGCACACAGCGCAGGAAAGTC
>CAJUEL010000029.1 GCA_910585455.1 uncultured Eisenbergiella sp.
TTCACCGCGCAGACCGTGAGAAATCGTGCCGGTAGCAGGCATTCGCCCCATCGCGCAGCGATTTTCATGGGCGAATGCTGTAACAGTTCAGACCTGTCTGAACTGTTACCTTGCAGGAAAACAATAAATGTTATTTTGTTGACGTAATTTTTTTAATTTGATAGCATGTAATCGGAGCAGGAAGTCACATCAAAAGCACAGGGAGGTTATAAAGATTACATGAGCAAAAGAATTTATGAGCGTTATTTGGAAACCAGCGTTTATACATACGCGGGGGCGTATAAAGATTTCATATTATCGTTACCGGACGACATTCCTTCCATCGGCACATTGGTTTGCGATCAAATTACGCATCCATCCATGTATTTTACAGAACCGTCCGCTTATTTAGAGGATACTTATTTTGGGAAGTTTGCGTTCTATCCGAAATATCGTTTTAAAAATGAAGATGAATTATATATGACCGCTGTTTCCATGATTGCCGGTATTTTACGTTTGGATGAAACGGGATTTACAAAGGGCAGGGACGTGACCAAAAGAATTACGGTATCCTGCCGGCAGGCTTCGGTATTATTCAGCGCAATTTTAAAAGCGAAGGGTATCCCCTGCCGTTCCAGGGCCGGATTTATGGATTTTGGTGATGCAGGTGAGAGCTATATGGAACATTGGGTGAATGAGTATTGGGATTTTCATGAAAACAGGTGGGTTTTGGCGGATGTTGATGGCTACTATGAGTATGAGCAGCGTTTTGGGTACAGCCAGTTTGATTTACCGCGCCGGAAATTTGTAACCGCATCCGAGGCGTGGCTTGGTTTGCGAAGAAATACGTTCAATAAAAAATTAGATGTTTTTTCAGTAAATCTTTTAGAGGGCGTCTGCGAATACCTGTTCATGGATTTTCATGCGTTGATGAACAATGAAATTTTTTACTCCTTTCAGCCTTTATACCTTCGCGGCGGAATACAGACACTGCATGAAGGTCAATTACGCGAGCTTGATCAGTTGGCAGAATTGCTGGCAGAGCCTGATAAAAATATGGAGCAGATAGAGCATTTGTGGGCTACCAATGAAAAGCTGTCTGTATTAACGAATCATACACAGAATATTTACCATGATATTTTTGGATAACGAATCCAAAATGCCGGCGGCAGGAAAGCAGGGTAAGTGATTCAAAAAGATGCCGCTGTATTCAAATTTGTGTCAGTTTACAATCCTTTCCTTCCATAATAAACTTTAAATCAGAAAAAAGTTACAAAAAAAGGAGGGGCATAAGCATGCAAAATAAGAAACCGAATATCCTGCATATTTTTACGGATCAGCTGCGGTTTGATGCGATTGGCGCCAATGGCAATCCGGTTGTCAGGACGCCCAATCTGGACCGGCTTGCGCAGATGGGGGTCAATTATCAGAATGCGTATACGCCCTCGCCGGTATGTGTAGCGGCAAGGTGCTCTATGATTACCGGCTGTTATCCGACAAAGACGCAGTGCTTTGCCAATGACAGAATGCCTGATGACAGACCTTCGTTTATGGAGCTTCTTACAAAGAACGGCTACCGCACCCACGGGATCGGGAAGTGTCATTTTACGCCGGATACCAATGCCCTGCGGGGGTTCCAGACAAGGGAGCGTCAGGAGGGACAGCCTTCCTTCTCCCATCCGTTGGAGAAGGAGCCATATTATCAGACGCTGGTTGAAAACGGATTCGGTTATGCATATGAAGCGCATGGAGTGAGAGGTCCCATGTATTATATGCCCCAGCCCTCCCGGCTTCCTGCCAGACTGCACCCTACTCAGTGGATCGGCGACAGAACAGTGCGTTTTGTGGAAGAAAATAAAGAAGAGCCCTGGTATGTTTTTTCCAGCTTCATGCATCCCCATCCGCCCTTTACGCCGCCCGTGCCCTGGCACAAGATCTATGATCCGGTGCAGATGCCGCTTCCTTTGTATACGCTGGATGATGAGGGCATGCAGGTATATATCAATAAGGTACAGAACCGGTATAAATACAGGGATCAGGGCTTTGACCTGAATCTGGTCCGGTGTATGAAAGCATATTATTATGCATGTGTGTCCTTTGTGGATTATCAGGTGGGCCGTATTCTGGATGCGCTGGAGGCTTCCGGGCAGCTGGATCATACGCTGATCGTCTTTACAAGCGATCATGGAGAGCTGCTGGGAGATTATCATTGCTATGGAAAACGTTCCATGCATAACAGCTCGGTCCGGATTCCGATGATCGTATATCAGAAGGGGGTATTCGAGGGTGGGAAAAAAGAAGAAATTCCGGTAAGCCTGGTGGATCTGGCACCCACATTTCTGGAAACGGCAGGGGAGGATACAGCGGCATATGATTTTGATGGCCGCAGCCTGCTTCATAAAGAGGAGGGCTATGTTTATTCCATCTTTTCCGCTTATCGCGAGGCGCTTGGCGGCATGATCAGGCGGATGCCGGAAGCATGGAAGGAGGATCAGGAGCTTTGCAGGGCCGCGTTCGGCAATTATATGGTTACGGATGGCAAATGGAAATATATTTATTCTGCGGCGGACGGCAGGGAGTTTCTGTTTGATGAAGTCAACGATCATGAAACGAGAAACCGTATCGGTGTGGATGGGTGTCGGAAAGAACAGGAAAGGCTGAAAAAGCGGCTGATCCGTTTCCTGGAGGAAGGGGGTATTACCTGTCTTACGAAGGATGGGGACTGGCTGTCCTTCCCGGTCATGGAGCTGCCCGATAATCCGGACGCAGGGCTGCTTGTGCAGAATATTGTCTGCAATTGGTTTGATGAAGCTCTTCCGGGATATCTGGATTTCTCCAATCAGGGGAAACTCATGTGAAAATGATGCTGCACATCATGGGATTAAATCTCTGTTACAAAAGAATTTCTTTCCAATTGTCGGGAAAGCCCATTGTAGATAGTTTTGCATAAGGGCATTTTTCAAACAAGAGTTCCAATGAATCAATAAATTCAATCCAACTGCATTTATTGGGAAGCAGATATTTTAAGCAAATGAGCGTTCCCATAATGCAGTTGTTTGGAATACCACGGGCAGAATCCTGTTTAAATAATCGGGGTTTTTTTGTAAATCTGGCGTTATATAATCTGCCATAATGAGCGCAGAGATTTCTTACATAGGAAATGCTTTCAAACCAACTTTCAAGATATGTATAGGGAACGTTATAATTTTGAGCTATTTTCTTTTTGTCGCAGTTTTTCATGTTTTTATAAAACTTTGAGAGCATACCAAAACTGAATATTTCTACAAGAGCATAGAAGGGGATTTCTCCATTTTCATAATTTTGCTGGAAATTTCGTATAAATGGAGTTTGCCTGTTGCGTTTAATTTCCCGGTTGATTTCGTTAATCATTTTGTCTGGAAAAGAAGCAAAGTTTTGGCTGTCATGATATCCAAGAACTCCGTATTTCAGAGAAAAATAGTCAGCAATTTTACATCGAAGATTAATTTCTACTTTTTCGATTTGTGGAAACAATAAATTGCGAAGATTTGTATTGAACTGATAAAGTGCTGTCAGTTGTTCAAAAGATACTTCACTATGATAATTTCCGTTGTGAGGTTTAAGGCCAAGACTGTAAGCTTTGATGAAACGAAAATAGGAAACATCATTTAAAAATGCATTTGCGTAAGCTTCATCCGCAATGATTAAGCCAAGAGATTTTAGATTGTCTATTTGTTCCTGAACTGTCAATGCAGGCTGTTGTTTCTTTAATATTTTTTCTTCCATGTAAGGTTTCTCCTAAAAAAATGACCCGACGTGGTACGCATCGGAGAGAGGCGTGTCGGGTACTGTTACTGTTATTATATGCAATTAGCAAAAGAAAATCAATATAATTTTTTCAAAAGATTGATAAGAAAGTAACAGTTCAGTTATTATTCAGACAGGTCTGCGCGTTCACTGAGCAGACCGTGAGAAAATGTGCCGGTAGCAGGCAGCCGCCCCTCTACACTCCGTTCTGGTCGGTTCTAATGGGCGGACGCAGTTCGTGTAACCAATCAAAATCAAATACAGTAATAGCGTCAGAGCATATAGAAACTGAAATCTATATGCTCTGTTTTTTTGCCAGTGAGGAATAATGTGTAAATCCAATATATTGGATTCAAATATTCGAAGCAATACTACAGAGGAATGAACGCTCTGTTTGCAAAAGAAGATTAATTAAGCGCCACACCTGGCTGAGGGTGCATTTTTTTGAATACAGCCGCCGGTTTCCTTCATTGCTTGTTCAGAATAAATGCCAAAAAATCAGGAAATTCTGAGAATCTCCGTTATTTTTCCTCGAAAAGAACCCCCAAACCATTCAAATTTGTGCCAGTTTACGAATCCGGGTTTTCATTATACACTTTAGATAACAAAAAGCCTCCCAAAATCAGAAAGAAATGAAAAACCAGAAGGAAACGCAAAATCGGAGAGAAATGCGGAACCCGGAAGAAAAACGCAAAACCGGAGCAAAATAAAGGTCCGGGAGGAAATATGCAGAAAGGGATCATATATGAATAAGATAACGAAAACGAGTGCACAAAAAGAAGCGCAAAGAAAAAAGACGCTCCGGCTGATGAAAAAGAACTGGCTGCTGTATGCTTTTATAGCTCCGGCGTTTCTCTATCTGATTCTGTTTCATTATGTGCCGATTTACGGCGTGCAGATAGCTTTCCGGAATTACACCTTTGCGAAGGGCATCACGGGAAGCCCCTGGGTGGGGTTAAAATGGTTTGAACGCTTCTTTTCGGTTCCCAGGTTCTGGAACATTGTGGGGAATACGCTGAAAATCAGCCTTTACGATATCATTGTAGGGTTTCCTCTTCCCATTATTCTGGCGGTCATACTGAATCAGGTGAAAAACGCCAGATGGAAGAAATTTGCACAGACGATTACCTATATGCCCCATTTTATCACGGTGGTGGTATTGGTCAGCATGATGCAGCTTTTCTTCTCTCCCGGAAACGGCATTGTCAATACGGTCATCCAGGCTCTGGGGGGAGAGGGCGGAATCTACTTCATGGGAAGAGAGAAATATTTTATCCACATGTTTGTATGGTCAGGAATATGGAAGAATATGGGGTGGGGGTCCATCATCTATCTGGCAGCCCTTTCGGGAGTGGATCCTTCCCTTCATGAATCGGCCATGATTGACGGGGCCAATCAGCTCAAACGGGTGTGGTATATCGACCTGCCCTCCATAGCGCCTACCATAACGATCATGCTGGTCTTAAGATGCGGCAGCATATTGGGCGTGGGCTATGAAAAGGCTTTTTTGATGCAGAACGATCTGAATATTGTTTCCTCGGAAATTATTTCCACTTATGTATATAAGCAGGGGATTATCAGTCAGCAGTATGGGTATTCGGCAGCCATCGGCCTGTTCAATAACGTGATCAATTTTACGGTGCTGCTTCTGGCAAATAAGGTCACGCAAAAATTAAAGGGCTCCACGCTGTGGTAGGAGGGAAAAGTACGAAAGTAAAGCTTTCATACGATTGATTCATATGCGCGCCAAAGCGCGCAGGGGGTATAGCTGTGAAAGAAAACAGACAGAAAAAAAGAGGTTTCCACAGAAAGAAGCAGTCCTGGGATGATATGCTGTATTCTACAATTTGCGGCGTATTCCTGATCGGGCTTGTGATCATTGTATTTTATCCGCTCTGGTTTGTGCTGGTGGCTTCCGTTTCCAATCCGTTATACGTCAACAGAGGCGATTTTTTGCTCTTTCCAAAGGGCTTCAATATGTTGGGGTATGAGAAGGTTTTTCACACGAAGAAAATCTGGTCGGGATATGCCAATACGCTGCTTTATACGGTATGCGGCACTGCTTTGGGCACTGTGGTAACGGTGATGGCCGGATATGCCTTTTCCAGAAAGGATTTGCCGGGCAGAGGGCTTTTGATGAAGGCGTTTATTTTTACCATGTATTTCAGCGGCGGTATGATTCCTCTGTATATGACGGTGAAAAATCTGGGGCTGATCAATAACAGGCTGGTCCTGATCGTTATGGGGGTGGTATCCACTTACAATATTATCGTGGTGCGTTCCTTTATGGAGAGCAATATCCCGGACGAGCTTTTGGATGCCGCCACCATCGACGGCTGCGGAAACGGCAGGTTTTTTACCAGGATAGTTGTGCCGTTATCCAGGGCGGTCGTCAGCGTGATCGTGCTGTATATAGCGGTCGAACATTGGAATTCTTATTTCCCTGCCATGCTGTATATGACGGATGAAAAAAAATACCCGCTGCAGCTGGTGCTGCGCGAAATCCTCATGTCTTCGCAGACGGCCATCAATAACGCAGAATTTCTGGATGCGCAGTCGGCGGCGGAAATGCAGAATGTTGCACAGGTCATGAAATATGCGTTGATCGTCGTGAGCACAGCGCCGATCATCTGTGTCTATCCCTTTATTCAGAAATATTTTACAAAGGGCGTCATGATTGGAAGCGTCAAAGGCTGACAGGAGAACGTTTCACGTGGGAATGACTGTGGACAAGATCAGGATTTGGCCACAGTTCCAAATAAAAAAGGAGGTATTTTATATGAAAAGGAAACAGGTTATGGCATTTGTGCTTGCTGCGGCTATGGCGCTATCCATGCTGGCGGGCTGCGGCCAGAAGGGGCAGGATGCGGACTTGCCGCAGAGCGCCGGTGTGGAGACGGAAAGCGGCACAGTAAAGCAGGACAGCGCAGAAGCTTTGGCAGCGGAACCGGAAGAGGGGGAGATCGGTCAGGACGCGTTTTTTGGAGAAACGATCACCATCGCAACCTATAAGCATGCCGACGATTTTTCGGAGGGAAGCGACGGCTTTAACCAGAAACCGGCTGTGATAAAAGCGGAAGACGCTACCGGGATCCATGTGGAATGGGAGATCATTTCCGCGGATGCGGTAGGGGAAAAGACCAAGGTTATGCTTTCGTCGGGAGAGCTGCCGGACGTCATGTGGCAGGTGCTCGGTCAGGAGACAGTTTATAATAATGCGTCCCTGTTTTATGATTTTTCACAGGATGATTACGCGCTGCTGAAAAAATATGCGCCCGCCGTCTGGAATGATATGGCGACATATGAAAACGGCGGTATCGAGGCTTTTTCCTACGCGGATGGGGGTCTGTATGCGCTTCCGACCGGATTCATATCGGCAAACATGAAGAACAAGGCCGATGTCTTATGCTGGATCAACAAAGCCTGGCTGGATCAACTGCAAATGGATGTGCCGACGACATTGGAAGAGTTTACGGAGGTATTGCGCGCCTTTAAAGAAAATGATATGAACGGAAACGGCGATCCTGACGATGAGATTCCCTTCCTTTTTGCGGATGTGAATGACCAGCTGGCAATGTATAATATGGAAGCCTGGTTCGGTCTGAACGCGCATAGCGCGGCCTTTGCGCAAACATGCAGGACGATGGAAAACGGTACGGTAAAATCAACTGTAGATACGCAGGCCTACAGAGCGTTTCTGGATTTTGCCCATCTGATGATGGAGGAAGGGCTGGCCGATGCGGAGGGAATGTCGCAGACGGTGGACCAGTTTAACGCGAAGCTGGATTCCGATCTGGCCGGATGCCTTTTTGCGTGGACGCCTAAAAATCATATGCAAAACGCCGAGCTGTCTGAGGAATTTGTGCCGCTGGCGCCCATACAGTGCGTGGACGGTGTGGAGCCGCGCCAGAATGGCCTGTGGGATGCGTTTAAGGCGGACAGGGGCGGCTTTGCGGTTTCCGCTTCCTGTGAACATATTGAAGCGGTGCTGCACTGGTGGAATTATATGGCAAGCTCCACGGACATAAAAATGGATATCAATTTTGGACCGGACAAATGGGCGTATATGGAAGACGGCAGACCCACAAATTTCAGAGCGCCGGATGAGGTCATACCGGAGGGCATGAATGAGGCCCAATATTGCTATACGACCAGCTTTATGTCCTCCAGAGCCCCGGTATTCCGGGAGGAGGAGGTTCCGGGATTTAAACCGGGCGACGACATCCGTGCGGACACAATAGAGGCATGGGAGCCGTATATTGACAAAGTCGCGAATGGGGACGATGTGTTATCCTATGCGGTATCCGCAGAGATCGATGATGAAAGGAATATGATCCAGACAGAGTTAATCACGTATATCAAAAATTTCCAGGCGACCAGCATTATGGACGGTTATACCGATGAGGACTGGGAAGCGCATTTAAAGAGCCTGAAGGACTACCAGTATTATGAGTGGCTGGAATGGTATCAGAAATATGCGGACGGAGAATTTAAGGAATAGCGGGAATTCTAGGGAGAAGGACTGACGGCGGTGACAATCGGTAAAATCATATTGTGTAAGGAGATTACCTGGCATGAATAAAATTAGCAAACAATTTATGGGATGTTTTCTGATCATATTGATTTTACCGATCACCTTTTTCTCCTGGGCGGGCCTGAATAACTATAAGAAGATCTATGTGGAAAACATCATGGAAAGGGAACGGATTTTTCTGGAAAAAACCTGCTCCGTTCTGGAAAAGGATCTGGAGAATCTGGAAGCGCTGGCCTTCTACAGCTCCCAGCAGGATTATCTGGCGCGCTATGAATTGAAGAAGCGGACGG
The DNA here is from genome assembly GCA_910585455.1 of uncultured Eisenbergiella sp. Taxonomy (GTDB): domain Bacteria; phylum Bacillota; class Clostridia; order Lachnospirales; family Lachnospiraceae; genus Gallintestinimicrobium. The sequence continues at coordinate 8,590 of CAJUEL010000029.1, forward strand.
ATTACCGTAAGATCAGAGAGGCATTCCGGTCAGAGATTGCCACGCATTCGTTCCTCTCGGGTATCCATTATTATAATCCTGTGACAGAGGATGTGATCTATACGGATGGCGGAAACTTATCCTTAAAATATTATGCCCAATTTTACGGGATGGAGGATGAGGAGGCCGTGCGGGAATTTCTCCGATCGGAGGAAATGGTGGGCCTGGAAAAGGTGGAAGGTCCCAGGTACGGCCGTCAGAACCGTTATGTGATACGGCACGCCAACGGGCAGGTCTGGATGTTTTATCTTTCGGAAGGCTATCTGGAGCAGATGTTGGCATATGAGGATGCCTGCACCGCTTTGTGGGATAAGAACGGCAATCTGTTATATGAGGTGACTGATGTTGGGGAAGCGGACCAGGAACAGCCCGGCCGGAAGAAAATGGGACGTCAGCTTATGGTGGAACCGGATGCGGGAAATTATGTGCTGACCAGGCAAATAGCGGAAGCTGTGCTGCTTTATGAGGTGGCGAAATGGCAGAGGGGATTTCTGGCCATGATTCTGTTTTTGCTCATTCTGGGCGGCGTGCTGGTGATGGTATTCACCTTTTACAATGTGAAGCCTATCCGGAGGATGCAGTCCTGGTATGAGGAGCAGGCGAAGCAGACGGCGAAGAACAGGAAGGAAGCTCTGCTGCTGGCGCAGCTTTTGATCGGTCATGAAAACAGGACGGAGCAGTTTAAAAATGCGGTTACGGAAGCGGGGATTTTAAAAAAGGCGGACTGTTTCAGGGTGATTCTTGTCACAGCGCAAAGGGAGACGGTTCAGGAATGGAATAAGATCAGGATGTGCCTGCTGGATTCTCTGAAAGGAGAGATTTATCCGGTGGAGCTTTCCTCCAACAGGAGCCTTGTGCTTCTTGCAGGATTACAGGAAAAGGAGGAGGCAGCATTGAAGGAGGACCTCCTGGCCTGTGTGCGGGAAATCGAAGAAAGCTACGGGAGCCGGTTAATCTGTTATGTGGGGAGCAGGCAGCAGGAGCTGGATTTGGTGACGGTTTCCTGGCATGAAGCGCTTGACCGGTTTTATAAGAAACAGACGGTGCAGGAACAGGTGGTTTATTGTGAACCGCTGCAGGAGATAGCGGAGTTTCAGTATCCGGAGCTGGAAATGGAGGCGCTCTACAGCGCGCTGATCGACGTGGATCTGGAGAAGGCGGATCTGCTCACCGATCTTTTGATCGAGCTTTTCCGGCAGCAAAAAGAGAATCATGCGGTCAGGATGTCTTTGTATTATGATATTGTAAATATGTACTATTCGGCGTATATGCAGCTGAAATGGGATGCGATAGCCGTATTCCAGAATGAGCAGCTGCTGGGCAGACAGAAGGAATCGGAGAAGCTGGATACCATCGAGCTGCTGCGCAAACAGTTCAGGGAATATGCGGAGAGAAGAAAAGGGGCCTTTGGGGACAATGAGAACATCATTGACAGGGTGATCCATTTTATTGATGAAAATGAGGAATATCCGGAGCTTTGCGTCAATATGGTGGCGGACCGCTTCGGCATATCCATATCCAATTTAAGCCATCAGTTCAAGAAGCAGACCGGGAATACGATTTCCATTTATATCAGGGATAAGAAGTTTCTTTACGCGGCAAGGCTGCTGCGGGAAACGAATGAAACGGTACAGCAGGTCGGCTGTATGGTCGGTTATACGCAGACCAATAATTTCGTGAAAATTTTCAGACAGTATTATGATATGACGCCCGCAGAGTATCGCAGGCAAAACAGGCTGCCGGAATCAGAGGAGAAAAAAAATATATGAAAGCGGTGAACAAAAGACAGAACATTCTGACGCCTGCATCGGATATAAAGGTGTCCGGGGAGCTGGGAGAGCGGATCGACGCCGTCAGCAGGGCCAGGCTTCTGGGGCAGCAGGTCTGGGACGGTCTGTATCCACAAATCATGGAGGCCTTTTTAAAAAGGCCGGATGATGCCCAAAAGCCGGATTTTGGCCTGTGGAGAGGAGAGTTTTTTGGAAAATACATGTTATCCTGCATAGACGCCTGCAGATATTACCGGGATGAGGAGCTTGGGCAGCGCATCTTAAAGGGCGCGCGGGAGCTGATAGCGACCCAGGAGCAGGACGGCTATATCGGCACCTATACGGATCCCATGTTTGTTATGGGAAACACATGGAATATATGGTGTGCCAAATATACGCTCTGGGGGCTTATAGAGGTGTACCGCCTGACGGAGGAAGCGGATATTCTGGAGGCGGCGGTGCGGTTTGCCGATAATCTGATCGCCCGCGTGGGCGCAGAAGCGTGCAATATTGCGGATACGGGCAATTTTCACGGCATGCCCAGCTGTTCCATTCTCTGCACGATCGTGGAGCTGTACCGCCTGAGTGGGGAAAAACGGTTTCTTGATTTTGCGGAATGGATTGTGAGCAGCCAGGAGGCAAGAGAGCTGCCCGCATTTCTCAAAAACAGCATGACGGAGAAGCCCATTTATCAGTGGAAGGAACCGCTGTGGAAGACCGCGAAGGCTTATGAGCTGATGTCCTGCGTGGAGGGGCTGGCAGAGCTGTATGCGGAAAACGGAGAGGAATCGCTGCTTGAGGCGGCAATAGCCATTTACCGGGACATCGCAGAACATGAATTTAATGTAGTGGGAGCCTGCAGCTTTGATGATAAATTCATGGGTTCGAAATATTTCATCAATACCCTGTCCGAAATCTGTGACTGCGTTTACTTCAACCGTCTGGCATACCGCCTTTTTTTGCTCACGGGAGAGAGCGCTTATCTGGATCATATGGAGCGTTGTACGTTCAACGCTCTGCTGTGCGGTGAAAGCCGTGACGGCTCCTGGGGGCTTCGCAGGCTGCGCATGTCCCATGAACATATCCCGGCCCATTTTCACGGTCTTAAGGGGCACCAGTGCTGCGTGGATAATCTGCCCCGGGGATTGTTTATGGCGGCTGCATCGATGGTATTTGTGGAGGACAGCCCGGGCACGGTAGTTTTGGGGCTCTATGCGCCCTATGTGTGCCGGGTTGTGACGGGCGGCGTGGAGGTCGGGCTGGAAATGAAGGGCAGCACATGGAGCCCGGAACCGGTTGCGCTCATGATTTCTCCAAAGGAGCCGGTGGAATTTTGCTTAAAGGTGCGGATTCCCGGTTTTGCGGAAGGGATTACGGTAACGGTGAAGCGGTCCGGCAAAGAGAGCGCAGAAGAAAGCATATCCGGCAGCGGTTCCTGGCTTGCGGTACGCCGCCTGTGGCGGGAGGGGGACCGGGTGGAGCTTCATTTTAAGAAAAAGCTTCATGTGGAATGGTTTGATCCTTCTCATTTTACGATGGAACATGCGCTTATAAAAGAAGTTGAGACAGTCTGGCCGAAAATGGGATTAGTAAAGCCTGGGCAGGAGCAGCAGATCACCGGTCTGACAAAAAACGATCTTCTGCCTCACAGAAAGGCCTGCGCTGTTTTGATAGGGAATATGGTGCTGGCCAGGGATGCGCGGTTGGAGGAGGACGCCCGGCAGGAAGCTGTTTTTGAACCGCTGCCGAAGGACTTCACAGAGGACATGATCAGTGCGGTAAAGCCCATAGAAGCCCCGGAGGGGATCCGGCATGCCTTTGAAATGCTGCTGAAAAACGGAATGCGCTACAGGCTGTGCGATTTTGCCAGCGCAGGAAATACGTGGGACGTAGGGAGCCGGTTCAATACCTGGTTTTTGCTGGAGCAGTAGAATGGGGGTGTATCAATGAAGGAGAAGAAGCCCAATATTTTGTTGATCGTGACGGATCAGCTCCGTGCAGACTGTCTGGGCTGCTATGACGGATATCCTGTTAGAACACCGCATATCGACGCGCTTGCGGCGGAGGGCATGGTATTCGAACGGGCATATACGCCCCTTCCGACGTGCTGTCCTGCCAGACAGAGCATGATTTCCGCCCAGCGGCCCGAGCGCCATCAAGGGCTTTGGAACTATCCCGCAGGCGGGACGGGCTGGCTGCATGCCTCGCCGGACTTTTGGCCCGGACAGCTAAAAAGCATGGGATACCGCATGGCCTATCTGGGAAAATGGCATGTGTCTCCAAAGGAGACGCCTCTGGATTTCGGCTATGAACGGTATGTGGATCAACAGGAATATGTGAAATACCGGGAAGCCGCATACGGACCGATCGCGCCTGCAAACGGATGGTTCGGCGAAGTGGACCAGGCGCCCCTGGAAGCCGCGAAAACCCACTGGCTTGCCTCGCTGGCATGCGCGCAGATAGAAGAATATGCAAAGGAAGAAGCGCCCTGGCATATCCGGCTGGATTTTGAGGAGCCCCATTTGCCCTGCCTGCCCTGCAAGGGGTTTTACCGGCAGTATGAGGGAATGGAGATCCCCAAATGGAGCGGCTTTGAGGAGACGTTTGAAAAGAAGCCCTATATCCAGAAGCAGCAGCTGTATAGCTGGGGAGTGGAGGGCTGGGGCTGGAAGGAATGGCAGGAGGTCGTGCGAAGGTATTATGCTGTGATCTCCCAGATCGATGATGCGGTGGGGAGGGTGCTTGGGACGCTGAAAAAATGCGGCCGGCAGGAAAACACGCTGATCCTTTTTACCGCGGACCACGGAGATATGTGCGGAAGCCACAGAATGATGGATAAGCATTATATCATGTATGAGGATGTGGTGCATGTTCCCATGATCGCGGTATGGACAGGAAGGATCCGGGCGGGCACAAGAAATGAGGATTTTGTATATCAGGCGCTGGATCTGGGTCCCACCCTTATGGACATCACGGGGGGAGAGCCGAATGCGACGGATGGCAGAAGCCTTCTGCCTCTTATGCGGGGAGAGACACCTGCGGACTGGAGGCAGGCCGTAGTTTCCACCTATAACGGCCAGCAGTTCGGGCTGTATACCCAGCGCATGCTCCGCACCCGGGACTGGAAATATGTGTGGAATACCACGGACGTGGATGAGTTATATGATCTGAACGCGGATGTAGGGGAGCTGCACAACCGCATTTATGATCCTGCATGTCAGGAAATGGTGAAAGCGTTTCGAAGAGAGCTTCTGGCGGTCCTTCTGCGGGAAGGGGATTTTCTGGTGAGCCAGAGCTGGATGCGGGATCAGCTGCTGGGGAGGACACAGAAGCTATAGCAAACTTATGCGGGAGGATTCAGGTATGAACAAACCCAATGTTATTTTGATGATAGCGGATCAGTTCCGGGGCGACTGTCTGGGGGCGGCAGGCCATCCGGATGTAAAGACGCCCCATCTGGATACGCTGTGTTCCTTTGGAATCCGCTTTCCAAATGCCGTGACCGCCACACCCTCCTGTATACCGGCCAGAGCGGCTCTGTATACGGGAATGAGCCAGGAGCATCACTGCCGTGTGGGATATCAGGACGGAGTCCGCTGGGAGTATCCCAATACGCTGGCGGGAGCCTTTGCCCAAAACGGATACCAGTGCCACTGCGCGGGCAAGCTTCATGTGCATCCGCTGCGCAACGGCATGGGCTACCATTCGGTGGATCTGCATGACGGCTATCTGGATTATTACCGGGGCGGCGACATGACTTATTATGAGGATCAGCGCGTCGCGGATGATTATTTTTACTGGCTCAAATCAGAGCTCGGGATTACGGCAGAGGTATCGGATACCGGACTTGGTCCCAATGGGTTTGCGGCGCGCCCCTGGCCCTATGATGAAAAATATCATCCCACCCGCTGGGTGACGGACAAAGGAATCGATTTTTTGCGAAAGCGCGATCATGACAGACCCTTTTTTCTGACGCTGTCCTATGTCAGGCCCCATCCGCCCTTCGACGCGCCTCAGGCTTTCTTCGACATGTACCGGGATAAAGAGCTGCGCGCGCCCCTGTGGGGGGACTGGTCGGACGCCGGACTTTTAAAACAGGAAGGCAGGATTGTGGACTCCCGGACCGGTCCCATTGATCCCGGACTGCGGCGGGCGGCACAGGCAGGCTATTATGCGTCCATCACCCAGCTGGATTATGAGATTGGCCGCGTCATGGAGGCTATGAAGGAGCATAGGCTCAATCCGGATAATACGATCGTGATGTTTGTGTCAGACCACGGCGAGATGCTCTGCGACCATGGCAGATACCGGAAATCCCTGCCTTATAAGGGCAGCGCGGGAATTCCCTTTATCCTGTCTGCCGGAAGGGAAATCCTCAGGCGGGCGGGGGAGGAAAGCCAGGGACTTATGCGGACCAGGGACCGCATAGTAGAGCTGCGGGACGTGATGCCCACGCTGCTGACCTTATGCGGTCTGGAAATTCCGGACACTGTGGACGGTAAAAATGTATTCAGTACGGACTGGGACAGGGAATATATTCATGGAGAGCACGTTCTGGGCAGCGCATCCTGCCAGTGGATCGTCACCGAAAAGGACAAATTCATATGGTTTTCCGAAGATGGCAGAAAGCAATACTTTGATCTCATCAGGGATCCTGACGAGCTGCATGATGGAATTGGGGACAGAATTTACGCGGACCGCATAAAAGAGCTGGAACAGCTCCTGATCCGGGAACTATCCTGGCGTGAGGAAGGATACGTACAGGACGGATGCCTGACTGAGGGAAGAACGGTAACGAATGTCCTGCAGCAGAAATATTCCGTATTTGATTGAAAGTGTACCGGGGCTATCGAGTCCGCTGCCTCCCTGCACCTTGCCCTTGGACGGACCTCCCCGGCGGCGGATTCGATAGCCTCAACCCCTTTCAACCATCACGCCACATATTCAAACATAAAGATGAAGTGGCAGAAGCTTCCGGCCATGACGAAGAGGTGGAATATTTCGTGAGAACCGAAATATTTGTGCCGCGCGTTAAAGAGCGGGAGCTTCAGGGCGTAAATGACGCCGCCCGCCGTGTAGAGGATGCCGCCTGCCAGCAGCCACAAAAACGCGGCGCGGGGCAGAAGTATCCAAAGCTGTCCGATGACGGACAGGCATGCCCAGCCCATGGCGATATAGAGGATGGAGGAAAACCATTTCGGGCAAGTGATCCAGAACGCCTTGATCAGGATGCCCGCCAGCGCGATGCTCCACACGACAGCGAGCAGGGTATAGCCCTGTCTGCCCTTTAAGGTGATCAGACAGACGGGGGTATAAGTGCCCGCGATCAGGACGGAGATCATCATGTGGTCGATTTTCCGGAAAATCTTTAAAACGCTGCCGGTCACATTGACGGAGTGGTAGGTAGTGCTGGCGCCGTATAGAAGGATCATGCTGCACATGAAGACCGCCATTGCAAAAAAGCAGCTTGTGCCCGAGGCGAGGGCCGCCTTGATCAGCAAGGGCGCTGTGGCAAAAACAGCCAGCATCATGCCGATAAAATGTGTAATTGCGCTGCCGGGTTCACGGATTGTAATTGTCATATAGATCACACCTTTCATGATGTAGTTTTGAAAACTACTTGTAGTATATGCATATACTACAACAAGATACACAAAAGGTCAAGACTTTTTTCGGAGACAACAACGGATCAGGTAACAGTTCAGCCAGGTCTGATTGTACATACCATCAGAAGACTACTGTTTCCTTGCGACAATAGTAAATTCTCCCGGTATCCTTTCATTTGTCCATGCGGGATGTTCATCAAACTTTCTTAACGTAAAGCCACTGTTTATAACTGAATTGATAATTTCACTGATTGTATACTTTCTATAGCTGCATCTGGGAATCTGCTTTCGAATATTTTCTTCAAAGAAACGTGCATGTGCCATTTCTCCTTCATAAATTTCCTCTGAAAAGTAACTCATGGTTGGTTGTTCAAAATTTAAATCAACTCCTGCGGCGGCTGCGACCTCAAGCGCATATTTCTTATTACTTTCTGAAATATCAAAAACAGTAACTTCTGCTCCTAAAATAGCCAGAGGGACAGCCTTCTTTCCACAGGAACCACATATATTTGCTATTTTAATATCACGGTAAGTATCAAAATAATCAGAATATCTTTTCGACATTCCGACAGGATTTTCCAGATCCCTTTTTGCCCTTTCAGCCGGGATACCGGATTGTTTCACCCAAAACTCATATGCATTATATTCCCACGCCCTTTTATTCTGAATGCTATAATCTACCATCTTTGAATATCCTCCATCGTGCAATCTGTTTCTCTGATGCTTCCACTTCCACGCAATCGTAACAGTTCAGGATCCTTCCATGAAAGGCGCTTTGCGATGGGGGTTGGGCTTTCCCAGCCGCCGGGCCACCATTTGATAGTGAGGGGAGTTTTGGCGGGCATTTTCATAATAAAAGGTCAGCGACTGCACACGGAGCAAAAGGGGCGCGCTTCCCGCGGGATGGGTGATTTGAACCGGATCCGTATTTCGATACAGAAACGCATCCGTATCCGCGTCGGGACAGGCACCGTAAAACATGCATCTGACCTTCATGCTCCGGTACGCCGCGTCAAAATACCAAAAGGCATCCTCCGGATGCCTGACTTCCCCGTCATGGTGGAAAAAAGTCTTTACCGTTTCTACATCCTTCCGTTTGAAGGTCAGGCATATTTTATCCAGCGGGAATTCGAGCCCATGGGCAAAAATCATGGTTTTCCCATCAACCTTAAACGGAATGCGGCTTTCCTGCAGCGCCTCCGCCAGCGCGCAGAGTGTTTCCCACTCTTTTGGATATTGCATGCTGTCTGTGTGAATCCGGTATTCGATTTTCTGATTTTCCATCGTTTTTTCTCCTTTATCATTGATAAAGGGATTATATCCGAAACCGGAGGGAAAATCCTGTCCTGCACGATCGGATTTTGTCAGATTCGTCTGCGTCCATCCACCCTCCAGCGTGACCTGAACCGTCAATGGCAGAAATATCCTTGAAGTCCGGAATCCGCGCCGGATGAAGCTGGGAGGAAAGCCGTGAAACCGGGTGAATGCTTTTGTGAAGGCCTCCGGCGTTTCATAGCCGAGCTGATTGGCGAGATCTATCATGGGAATGTGGGATGTGGCTAATTTTTCCACAGCGAGCGTAAGCCGCCGGTTGCGGACATATTCCATAACCGGCATTTGGCAGACGGCTTTAAAAAGAGAGGAGAGGGTCGATACGCTGACGAAAAAATGTGCGGCAATCCGGGCGGGGGTCAATTCCCCGCAAAGATTCTGTTCGATATAATCGATGACCTGCTGCAGGGAAGCGGGAGAAAAGAAGTTCGTATCCTTGGGATCCGGGTTCATTTTTATACCTCTCAAAGCGGGAAAAAGGATGACAGGCATATGCGGTCAGTCCTCTTCAATCACGTGAATATTCGGATGTGGAAAAAGAAACAGCTATGCCTGCGCATATGCAACGAATATAGATTTCCTTAATATTGTTCCAAAAAGTCTGCCATAGTGATAATTTCAGGCATATCTACATCTAAAACGAGAAAATCTTTATCGCCCGTTATAAATATGTCAATCCCTTCCATAATCGCCGTTGCCAATATAGGGGAGTCTTTCGGATCGCGCATTTCGGGAAATTTGTTTAAATTTAATGTTTTCGGGGTGTAGACCAATTCAAAAGGCAGTTCCAGAAAAAAGAGGTCAAGAAATTTCCTCTTTGCCGGAAACTTTCGGTCAATTACAAGCCGTAATTCTTCAATTACATAATCGCACACGACAATCTGGTGACTGTCTGTCAGCCTTTTTGCCAATTCTCTTGTTTGTGCGGATGGGAAGAAAATCATGGAGATAAATATGTTGGTATCAAGCATTACCCGCAAACTAATACCCCCTGACTTCTTTCCGGATCTCTTTCATATAGTCCTGCATTTCTTCTTCCGTAGAAAAACCAGCATTTTTTGCTTCTCCGGCAAAAGCATCTTCTACCCTTTTAAATGCCAGCATTGCTGAATTCTCAAAATAAAATCTTCCGTTTTCTTCTAAAATGACAATTTTATCTCCTGCCTTTAGGTTTAGCTTATTTCTTACAGAGACAGGAATGGTAATCTGTCCTTTGCTGGAAATTTTGGCTACTTCCATATTTCATCGTCCTTTCATCGTCCCTGGTTTTCTTTACTTTCTTTACATTTTATTATATGTGACAGTCAATATAATATCAACATTTTTTGAAAACATTTTACACATCACTTGGCAAGGTGTGATTGTTTATGCAACACCCGACGGCGCTGCGAACAGTAACGACGATGTTTCGCAGGGAAAAAAGGAGGACAGACATATGCGGTCAGTCCTCTTCAATTACGTGAATTTCCAGATAATCAAAATCGATGTGCTCTACGAAGGAATCCTGCGTAAAGCGGGTTTTGGCATGCTTTTTAAAATCCTGAATATTGGCGTCCAGCCAGATCGGCTCGCCTAAATCGAATTCCATGCAGATATCGTGCAGCGCGCCGAACACCTTGTGCGTGCGGGTATCCGCCGCGTCGTTGACGATCACGGTATCACGAAGCAAATGGTTTTCCTTCCATATTTTTCCCCATAAACGAAACATAGTCTTCCTCCTGCGCGCCTTCAAAACACGTCAGTGCTGTCCGATCGATGCCGGTGTACGCGTTTTGGGCAAAATGTGATTCAAAGAGTACAAGTGAATATAAGTATAGCGAATTGCCGGGGAAAAGTAAAGCTGTTTGCCGGCGGAAATCTTTTCATTTGCTCACGCCAGATTCGCGTTGATAAAGCCGATATAATCCCTTTTCCTCACCTCATCCGGAAAGCTTTGATACCATGCATAACATTCCTGCAGGCCTTCCTCCAAAGATATGGTTTCCCCGATTAAATGCTGTTGGTTATTGACATCCAAAGCATATTCATAATCGTAAAAGGGAAAATACGCTCTTTGTTCTGTTTCCTTCGGCACATTTACATATTTTATTTCCGCGCCGGCGATGGAGTAGCACAGGTCAACCCACTCCCTGACGGAAACTGTCTGCCCGTTTCCGACATTAAAAATATGCTGCCCGGGATGCGTGCTTAATATACTTTCTATGCATCCGCACAAATCCCTGACATGGAAAAACTGCAGCTTCATCATGCCGCCCTGTGGCAGATAAAATGCTCTTTTCAGTCTGGCACAATCAAAAACAAATGCTTCGCGATAAACATTGTTCATTGGCCCATACAAATAAGGCGGACGCAAAATATAGGAATTGGGGACCCGGCGCATCAGTTCATTTTCCGCTTCTATTTTATCGGTTCCGTACTTTTTCCAATATCGGTTGGGACCGACGGGCATATCTTCCCGGAAGGGCTGTGGCAGAGATTCCGGATATACAGCGCTGGAACTGATAAAAATATAATCTTCGTACTTGCCAAGCCCATCCAACAGATCCGAAATGTCTGCCTTATCATAAGCGGCGACATCTATGACCGCGTCGAAATGATAGGTTTTCAGCGTCTCTCCCAAGCTGTGCCGGTCAGCCTTGATCAGAGTTGTTCCGGATGGCTGCGGATGATGATTCCGGTTTAATACATATACATTACAGCCCTGTGAAGCAAAATATTCCGCGATATATCTGCTCACAAAAACCGTTCCGCCCGTTACAAGAATATTCTTTCCCATTGCATACCTCCCGATTTGTCCGGCTGGCGCTCATTTTTGAATTGAATCATAAAAACAGCATACACTGAAAAATATTTTACCGCAACGGATTTCTTTGAATTATTGATGGGGGGCTTTTCTCAGAGTACTATTCATGGTGCCGCCGAATGCGGACTGCCAGCGGTCTGGCTTCCTCCCTTCCCTCCTCCTGGCCGGTGCAGACTGTGTTTGGGGCGCCTGATATCCGAAACAGGGAAATCCCCTCCAAAGCGCAGTCCATTTCAGCCGCAAAAGTGGGAAAACGAACAACGTGAGTTCCCGCTTTTGCGCAGGAATGGCTGCACTTTGGAGGATGGATTTGCCGTTTCGGATATGGGCGCCCCAAACACAGTCTGCACCGGCCAGGAGGAGGGAAGGGAGGAAGCCAGACCGCTGGCAGTCCGCATTTGGGGCAGCGGCAAAGTTGTTGTTGACAGCGCATGATGTGAATGGTATCATAATGGCAATTGGCATAGGAAAAAGCGATGACGGAAACAAGTAGCGTATGGATCGCAGACAGAGAGAGCATCATATGGTGGAAGATGCTTATGTGGATTATATGTGAAAACCATTCTTGAGCCGCAATGCTGAAAGTAGATGTAAGCGTTGCCGTACACCTGCGTTAAAGGTTAGGATTTGATAGAATCCGAAGTAAAAAATTAAGGTGGAACCGTGCAATGAGCACCCTTATCGATACCTCACAGGTATCTTTAGGGGTGTTTTTTGATTTCTTATGCTGATCAAAAAATTTTATCCGAAAAAGGAGAAGAGGACATGAAGATCAAGAGGAAAGACGGTTCCATTATGGAGGCAGGATTTGAGGAGGAGCTGGGAAAACGCGCGTTTTGGCATACGAGTGCGCACATTCTGGCACAGGCGGTAAAAAGGCTGTATCCCGGGGCAAAATGCGCGACAGGACCGGCCATTGCGGAAGGCTTTTACTACGATTTCGATTTTGGATTTCGCTTTTCAGAGGAAGAATTTCCGAAAATTGAAGCGGAGATGAAAAAAATCGCGGGAGAAAATCTGCAGCTTCGGCACTTTACGGCGGACCGAGGGAAGGCGATCGCGCTGATGGAGGAACGAGAGGAGACTTATAAAGTCGAAATCATCAATCAGCTGCCGGAGGACGCAGAAATCAGCTTTTACCAGCAGGGTGAATATCTGGAGCTGTGTGCCGGTCCCCATGTGGCATACACCAGCGCGATCCGGGCGTTCCGGCTGTTGTCTGTCGCGGGCGCATACTGGCGCGGCGATGAAAAAAACAAAATGCTCACCAGAATTTACGGCATATCCTTTCCGAATGCGGATATGCTGGCAGAATATGAAAACCGGCTGGCGGAGGCAAAAAAGAGAGACCACAGGAGGCTGGGAAAGGAATTGGGGCTGTTTGCTCTGTTTGACGAGGGACCGGGATTCCCGTTCTTTCTGCCAAAAGGAATGGTGCTCAAAAATCTACTGATCGACTATTGGAGAAAACTGCATGCGCAGGAAGGATATGTGGAAATTTCCACGCCGATCCTGCTAAACCGCCGTCTTTGGGAAACCTCCGGACACTGGGAGCATTACAGGGATAAGATGTATACAACCGTGATTGACGGGGCAGATTTTGCCATAAAGCCCATGAGCTGTCCGGGCGGTATGCTTGTGTATAACATGGAGCCGCGCTCCTATAGGGAATTGCCGATGCGCATCAGCGAGCTGGGCCTGATACACAGAAACGAAAAATCCGGCACGCTGCACGGTCTGATGCGTGTTCGCTGCTGTACGCAGGATGATGCGCATATTTTCATGATGCCGGATCAGATACAGGACGAGATCAAAGGGGTGATCCGTCTGATCGACGAGGTGTATTCGGCTTTTGGCTTCCGGTATCATGTGGAGCTGTCCACCAGACCGGAAAATTCCATCGGAAGCGATGAAGAGTGGGAAATGGCGACGGAAGGCCTGATCCGTGCGCTTAAAGAGCTGCAGCTGCCCTATGTGATCAATGAAGGCGACGGCGCGTTTTATGGCCCGAAGATCGATTTTCATCTGGAGGATTCCCTCAGAAGAACGTGGCAGTGCGGCACAATCCAGCTGGATTTTCAGCTGCCCCAGCGTTTTATGGCGGCATATACCGGTGAGGACGGAAAACAGCATCGCCCCATCATGATACACCGGGTGGTATTCGGTTCCATCGAGCGGTTCATGGGGATTCTGATCGAGCATTTTGCCGGGAAATTTCCGTTATGGCTTTCGCCCGTACAGGTGAAAATACTGCCGGTTTCGGATAAATTCATAGATTATGCGAAGGAGGTTGAGCTGTCCCTGAAAAAGGAAGGCTTCCGTTGTGAAACGGATGAACGGGCTGAAAAGATAGGCTATAAAATAAGAGAGGCGCAGCTGGAAAAGGCGCCCTATATGCTCATCGTCGGCGGAAAGGAGGCAGCTGCCGGCAGCGTTTCCGTCCGCAAAAGGGAGGAAGGCGATCTGGGTAGCATGCCGGTGAGCCGATTGGTGGAAATGCTTTGCCGCGAGGCAAAGAACAGCCTGTGCTGAATGGGAAGACCGCCAAAGGGCGGATGCGGTAACGGTTCACGGCGCCATGCCTCAACGGAACCATGAACTGTTGCCACCACGATTTCTCACGGTCTGCGCGGCGAACGCGCAGACCTGGCTGAATAGTAACGAATTGTTACCGGGTTCCCCGCGCAAAAAGTACAGAAATCAATTTTCAAAAAATATTCCACTTTCTTCTAAATCGAGTATAATAGAGCCATGGAAAAGAATCTTATTACACCGTAATTAGGAGGCGATATAATTGACAAGTGCCGGGTTGGAACAAATTCTTGAGCAAGGTGAAAATTTAAAGGTCGAATTTAAAACATGGATACATGCCAAAGACATGCGGGAACGTATTTCCTTAGCAGTAGATGAGCTGGTTGCTTTTGCCAATGCAAAGGGCGGTACTGTGTATATGGGAGTAGAAGATAATGGAGAGGTGACGGGCTGTACCGGATATGATGTGCAGAAAATAATGGAATCCATTTATGATAGAACCCGCCCGGCATTATTTGCGGATATAGAAGTCATTCCATATAATGGAAAAGATGTATTGGCAATTACAGTTGAAAGAGACGGGACAACATATGCTACCTCAGATGGAAGATGCCTAAAACGGTTGGGGAAAAATTCTAAACCTTATTATCCGGATGAAATGAGCAATAAGTATACTACGATACAAAGTCCTGATTTTTCGGGGCAAATTTTAGCGGATAGTACGGTAGAAGATATAAATGCATTGGAAATATATAACCTGAAAGAAAAGTTGAAAATACGTGATCCGAAATCTTCCCTGCCTGAGTTGGAAGATATGTCTTTTCTGAGAGATTTGGGATTGGTAAAAGAAGATGAAGGCGTTGACAAACTTACGATTGCAGGACTGCTTTTTGTAGGTAAAGATACGGCGATTAACCGGTTGTTGCCTCAGGCAGAAGTGATATATCTTCATTATTCAGCAAACAATATGGAAGAATATGATTCCCGATTGGATTTGAAACAGCCGATTATATCTGTGATTGATCGTTTAACTGAGAAAATCCAAAATGCAAATAAAATTGTAAATATTCAGGTGGGACTGTTTCGACTGGAAGTTGAGGACTTTTCGGAAAAGGTATTTCAAGAGGCGCTTTTGAATGCATTATCGCATAGAGACTATATGAATATGGGTGCAGTATATGTAAAACATTATCCGGATAGAATCGTTATAGAAAATCCGGGTGCTTTTCCAGAGGGAGTAAACGAGAAAAATATAATTACACATCCTTCTACGCCAAGAAATAAGCTGATTGCGGAAACGTTGCAGAGGTTAAAATATGTGCAAAGAACAGGACAGGGTGTTGATATTATCTTTCGCGAGATGATTTCTTCAGGGAAACCATATCCGCAATATCATGCATATAATGAGGCAGTGACGTTGGCTATATTCAGTGCGATTGATGATGTAAATTTTGTCAGGTTTATTGCAAGTGAGCAGGACAAGCTGCAAAAGATGCTTCCTTTGCCAGAACTGATGATATTGCGTTATTTGACAGATAATAAAAGAATCATATTGTCTGAGGTGCAGGAATTGACACAGCTTCCAATAGCAGAGGCTCGAAAAAGCTGTAATGATTTAGCAAAAAATGGGTTGATTGAGTTGTCAGGCAAGGAATATATGTTGACGCCAAAGGTATATGAAGCAATCAAATCAGATGTTGAGTATACGCAGGATAAGACTATACAATTTATCAAGGCAAAAAGCAGGATTTTAGACTATTTGGAACAGGAAAATTCAATAACCAATGAAAAGATTCGGGAATTATGCGGATTTACAAAGCAACAGGCACGGGCAGTCACTGATAAAATGCGTGCAGAAAATATATTGAAGATGGAGGGGAAGGGCAAGCTCAGCAGATATGTCAGGGCAGATGATTGAGTTTGTTCGAGTGAAAATGATTAAAAACTCGAAAATTACTCGAAAAAAACTCGAAAGGAAAGAAAATGCCAGAGAATGGTTCATTATTTATGAGTGTTTTGCGAGTGGAAATCAATTAAAAACTCGCAGATGCAATTTGTCCCATGATAACAAAAATTTGGAAAAGGTCAGATACGAGGCGCATATCAAGCAAAAAACAACTGAAAATACCCGAAAAAGCATTTGAAAACATAGTGATTTCCATAACAAAACTCCGTGCAGGCGAAAATACTGCCGGTTTTGGACAAATTCATCGATTACGCGAAGGCGGTTGAACTGTCCCTGAAAAAGGAAGGCTTCCGCTGTGAAACGGATGAACGGGCAGACCTGGCTGAACTGTTACGATAAAACCGCTTTTCGTGCGGCAGGATGTTTCCATCTGCCGCGCGAAAAGCGGTTTTTGACAGGCAGCAGGAGGGCTTATGCAGGCTGTGTCTCCACATAATATTTTGCCTGCGCTTCCCACATCTGCGTATAGTGTCCCTTTGCGGAAAGCAATTGTTCATGGCTGCCGCGCTCCACAATTTTTCCCTCGTCAAACACGATGATATCATCGCAGAACCGGCAGCTGCTCATCCGGTGAGAGATGTAAATGCTGGTTCTGCCCTCCACCATCTGGTCGAAATGGGCGTAAACTGCCGCCTCCGCCTTCGGGTCCAGGGCGGCGGTGGGCTCATCCAGGACCACCACGGGCGCGTCCTTGTACAGAGCCCGGGCGAGGGCGATTTTCTGGGCTTCTCCGCCGCTTAGTTCCACCCCGTCTCCCCAGTCGTTGTGCAAAAGCGTGTCCAGACCGGCGGGAAGTCCCTGCACCAGGGAAAGGGCGTCCGCCTGCTCCAGGGATTTTTGCAGCAGCTCTTCCTGCCGCTCATAGCCCGCCGTGATGTTTTCCCCGATGGGCAGGGAAAAAAGCTTGAAGTCTTGGAACACAACGCCGAACAGACTGCGGTATTCCTCCTCGTCATATTTGCGGATGTCCACGCCGTTTAAGGTGATGCGCCCTTCGGTGGGCTCGTACAGGCGGCACAGAAGCTTGATGAAGGTGGTTTTCCCGGCGCCGTTTTTTCCCACCACGGCGAGCTTTTGGCGCACGGAAATTTTGCAGCTGACATCCTTTAAAATGAGGGCGTCCGTGCCCGGATAGCGAAAGCTCACATGCTCAAAGGAGAGCTCGTATTCTCCGTCCGCCCGTTTTTCCACCGGAATGGTGCCTGTGGCGTGGGCGTTTTCCAGCTCCAGAAAGGATAAAAACTGTTCCATGGTGGACGCGATTTTGCGCAGCTCCCCGTGGCGGAACAGGAAGGAAAAGCAGGCGTTTCCGAACTGGTTCAATGCGCCCACGTAGCGGGTGAAAGCGCCCACGGTGATGGCGCCGGTCACCGTTTTGACCGTCACGAGCAGATAGGAGCATATGGTAAAAAGGCTGTTCACCGCCTTGTAGGCGTCCCCTTCCGACCGTTGCAGCCGCCCCATGCTCCGGTAAAATTCTCCTGACTGTTTGGAACAATGATCAGCGTTTTTCAGGAGCATTTCCTTCATATCATAGAGACGGATGATTTTTCCCGCGTCGGGATTGCCGAAAATCTGGCTCAGAAGATAGCTGAGCCTGTTTTCCACGCCGGTTTGGGAGTCAAAAAGCTGCTGCTGTCTTGCGGCGTACCGGTGAAAGACCAGAAAGGAGGAGAGCATCATGCCCGCCAGCATTGCGGCAAAGAGCAGCAGGGAGGGCAGGGGGCGTGCCAGAAGCCCTAAAATCCCAGCAGCGGCTTTGGGCGTGGTCACGCACAGATAAAACACCAGGCAGACCGAGAAAAGGACGTCCAAAACGGCGCGCAGCAGCTCGCAATAGTGGTTTAAAAGCGAGCCCAGCCCGCCGTACATATCTGAGGTCCGTTCCGAAAACAGGATTTTCTCCGACACCTCCGGCTTTTCCATGGTTTCATAGTCCAGAGAAAAGGCCTTTTCCCGCAGCCATACATAGAATGAGAGCCACAGCCTGTTTTCCTGTCCGTAGAATTTCTGACGGATGATGCAGCCTGCCGCACCGAACAGCAGGTTCCACACAAGCAGCCCGCCGATAAGCAGGGGAGCGCGTTTAAAATCCGCGCCGAGCAGACCGTCCACCAGTGCGGCAGTCCAGAACAGGCTGCCATAGACGCCAAGCAGAGAAAAGCAGATTTCCAGAAGGCGTATGGGGATGATGGAACGGTCCAGGGCGTATATTTTTTTAAGCAACCGAAGACCGGTTTTATGGACGGCAATGAAATCACGCATGACAGGTTTCCTCCCTGGAGTTTTGATAATAGCGCGCCTGCAGACCAAACAGCTCCGCGTAAGCGCCGCCTGCGGCGAGCAGGCTTTCGTGGCTGCCCTCCTCTGTTATGCTGCCCTTTTCCAGAAAGAGGATCCGGTCGCAAAAGCGGGTGGAGCTGAGCCGGTGAGAGATGAAAATGCCGGTTCTTTTCTGCAGCATTGAGTCGTATTTTTCGTACATGTCGCTTTCCGCCAGCGGGTCCAGGGCTGCTGTGGGCTCATCCAGTATGACCGTAGGCGCGCCCTTGTAGAGCGCTCTGGCCAGCATCAGCCGCTGCAGCTCGCCTCCGGAGAGGGATACCCCTTCTGCGTCCATATCCTGGTTCATGGAGGTGTGAACGCCTTTGGGAAGCTTTTTTACCCGCTCCGAAAGTCCCGCCTTTTCCAGACAGTCCTCGAGCCGCCCAGCGTCCTCCTGTCCTTCCTGGCGGCAGGAAACATTTTCACAGAGCGGGAAGGAAAAGGCGAACACATCCTGGAAGACCACGGAGAATTCCCTGAAAATTTCCGTCCGGGAAAGGGATTGCATGTCCTGTCCGTCCAGATAGATATGACCGGCGGTGGGGCGGTAAAGTCCGCAGATGAGCTTGATCAGGGTCGTTTTTCCCGCGCCGTTTAAGCCCACCAGCGCCAGCCGTTCTCCCGGACGGATGGTCAGGCTGACGTCGTGGACGGCATCCGTATCGCTTCCCTCATAACGGAAGCTCACATGCTCCAGCCGGATTTCGTGGGTCCTTCCCGGATGGGCGGGAGCCGGCTTTGTATCGTCGTCCGTTATGCCGAAATCCATGAAATCCCGGTAGGAATCCATGACGGCGTCGTTTTGGCGGATCGCCTGCAGGGATTGGAGAATGCCGTTTGCCCAGGCAGAAAAGCCGGAAACAATGCCCACATATAACAGAAAAGCCGGAAGAGTGATCGCGCCTGCGATCATGCCCCGCAGCAGATACCCGTAGATGAACAGGGAGACGCAAAAGGAAAGCAGCTTTTCCGCAAGGTTCGCCACCATATAGCCGCTTTGCTGCCGATCGGTCAGCGTCACGATCTCGTCGATCTGCTCTTCGAAGGCCCGCAGCAGCCACTTGTCCATCCGGTACAGGCGGATATCCTTCCCGTTACCGGGCAAAAGGGATTCCTGCCGCAAATATCGAAATTTAAGCCAGACAGCATCCACCTTTTCGTTCAGCCGGTGGTAGCGCTTTCCAGCCGGGCCCTGAAAGAGAATGGCCAACAGCGCCTGCAGGATAAGGAGCAGCAAAAGGGGTAGACTGTTTTTTCCGATGAGGATGCCATAGAGAACAAAACCGCCCAGATTGATCCCAAAATCCCAGAAGCAGGTGGCAAAGGCCTCGATCCCCAGCTGGCTGCCCCAAAAGATGTTTCGCTGTGCCGCAGCCCATTTCTCCTGTCCCGCCGCGCTTTCCCGGCTCTGCCCATCCATTTCAAGGCTCTTTTGGTGGTATTCCGTTCCCATCCGGATGCGGAACAGAAAAAGCTTTTCCTCCCGCACGGATTTGAAATGCCCCTGGGTCCACCGCGCCGTCTGCAAAAGGAGGATGTAGCCCGTCACCATGAGCAGGATGGTTCCCGGACCGTTTTGGCTCACCAGGCATGCCGCCACCGCCCCGGCGAGGGCGGCCTCCAAAAAAGGCAGCAGGATGCTTGCCAGCATGTCGCCGATGCAGACGACGAAAGCGCCTGTGCCTACCAGCTTTTGTAACCGCACAAAGGCATACCGGTAATTGCTAAGGACCGAATACCGCTTTTTCTTTTTCATGTCGCAAATGTCTCCTTTCCATGTGCATACCGGGAGGAACCGGAAGGGTATGACGGAAGGACGGTCGGGAAAGCGGCGCTGTGTCCCCGCGAGGTGGAACCGGACAGAGATTCCGGTCTCGTGCCCTTTGTCTGCCCTGATCCTCTCTGTATTGGCCTTATTATAAAGCAAAGGAGAGGATAACGGGAAGAGTCTGCACGAAATGTCGCTTTTTTTGCACGAATTGCGATCACAGACGCTTGCGTCCGTGATATAATGAGCGTTAGTGAGGAGAGCATGCTTGCATGTTCGACGAACGGCGAATGGTGATCATGAACCGCAGGTTCATGATATAATGAGCGTCAGCGGGAAGGAGGGGAAAATGGCATCCAGAATCATGCATTTGGCGGTCACGGATCGCATTTTACAGAATTATAGATGTAAGGACAAAAACAGGCTTGCGCTGGGCAGCATATTGCCCGATGCTATCATGAGCGGAAACAGTCATTTGAAAATTACCGTACATAATGGAATGAAAAAAACATATGATTTGACCGCTTTTCGTTCCGCTTTTTTTTCCGCAATGCTTAAGGATGACCTGTATCTTGGCTATTATCTGCATTTGGTACAGGACCTGTATTTTAGAAATTTTGTTTACCACCATTACCACTGGAATCCGTTTCCACAGGGAAATGTGGAAAGGCTGCATAATGACTATTCCTTAATAAACCAATATGTGATAGAAAAATATGGGCTTATGAATGATATCACAATTCCCGCCTCATTTGATGCAGAACCCTTAAACAGCCTGGCATGCTTTTCAATTCAA
Organism: uncultured Eisenbergiella sp.; assembly: GCA_910585455.1. Lineage (GTDB taxonomy): Bacteria > Bacillota > Clostridia > Lachnospirales > Lachnospiraceae > Gallintestinimicrobium. The sequence continues at coordinate 29,526 of CAJUEL010000029.1, forward strand.
CAGTTTCTTGCAGATATGAAAACGGATTTTGAGGGCGTTGCGACAGGTACAATCTTTTTCTTCACAAAAGAAATGGCTGACGAATTTATAGCGTATGCCGGTGAAAAATGTGAACAGGAGATATACGCATTATATAATGGGCTGGATGGTATTGATGAGAAAGCAATGGCATGGTAGTGAAAATAACTGAAAAGTCTATGCGGGCGAGGGAAAATATTTGCGAATACCGGAGACATATTTTGCAGGATGGCCGCATAAAAATAATTTTGTGGGTTTACAAAAGCAAGCGGGTACATATGGAACAGCAGGTTTGAACTGTTACCTGTTACCACATATTAACATTTTGTAAACTTTCCACATTTCTATGCAATAGAAAAGGGAGTATGGTATAATCAATACAATACTTTGAGCAAAAACAGGATGAATATATTGTCCCGGCAGACAGAGCCGTATTGGTTTTTTATTCTGAAATCGAAAAGGAGCAGGATTTATGGAACATACTATGGGTGCGGATAACCAGATCGAAACCTGGCAGGAGGTGACGCTGGTGTATAATTCCGCATTGAAACAGATCAACACCAAGCTGGAAGTTTTAAATGACGAATTTCAGCACGTACATCAGTACAATCCGATTGAACATATCAAATCCCGGATCAAGACGCCGGAGAGCATTGTGAAGAAGCTCAAACGCCACGGCTACGAATCCGATATTGAAAATATGGTGCGCTACGTGAACGACATAGCGGGAATCCGTGTGATCTGTTCCTTTACCTCCGACATTTACCGGATCGCGGAAATGATCCGTCTCCAGAACGATATTCATGTGGTGACGGTGAAGGATTACATCCGCAATCCCAAGCCCAGCGGTTATAAGAGCTACCACATGCTGGTGACGGTGCCGGTCTTTTTGTCGGACCGGACGGTGGAGGTGAAGGTGGAGATCCAGATCCGGACGGTCGCAATGGATTTCTGGGCGAGCCTGGAGCATAAGATCAAGTATAAATTTGAAGGAAACGCGCCGGAGCATGTGAAAAATGAGCTGGTGGAATGCTCCAGGATGGTATCGGAGCTGGATCAGCGGATGCAGGAGCTGAACGAGGAAATCAAAGGGTTTGCCATGGAAGCGTGACGATCGCATGTCTGATGGGATTGCGCGTCTGCCGCGCGGTTTGTCAAAAGGCATGGCGAATCTGTGAGGATAAAGGCTGTTCTGGTAACGGTTCAGCCAGAAAGAGGGGGAGACATAAGATGAAGACAAGACTTGTCAGCTCCATGGAAAAGGTGTTTGCGGAGCGGGAGCTTTCCGCAAAGGAGCAAAGGACGGGAGAGGCGTTTGCGGGGGAGCGCTTCAATTTCCAGCTGGCGTATTTCTGGGAGGAAGATTGTGCCTGGGCGCAGGTGGAGGCAGAATCAGAGCTTGGCAGCGTGAGCGTCCGGACGGTGGAGCTGGAACCGGCGCAGTTTGTGTGTGATCTGGAGCCGGACGACAATTATCTGCGGACGCATGCGGGGCTGTTTCCGGATATTTTAAAGCCGCTGGACGGTCCGGTGCGGCTGATTCCGGGGCAGTGGCGTGCGCTCTGGTGCAGCATCGATACGACGGCGGAGCCCGCCGGAGAGTATCCGGTGACGGTGCGCATTCTGGTGGAAGGGGAGAAGGTCGCTGAGGAAACCTTTTCCTTCCGGCTTTTGCCCTGTGCGCTGCCGCCGCAGAGGCTTTTGTTCACCCAGTGGTTCCATGCGGACTGCATCGCGCATCAGTATGGGGAAGCGGTTTTTTCGCCCCGCTGGTGGGAGCTTACAGAGCGTTATGTCAGCTTTGCCGCACAGCACGGCATGAACATGCTGCTCACGCCGCTGTTTACGCCGCCGCTGGATACGCTGCCGGGAACGGAGCGCCTGACGGTGCAGCTGGTGGATGTGAAAAAAACGGCGCAGGGCTGGGAATTTGGCTATGACAGGCTCGGGCAGTGGATTGCCATGTGTAAAAGGTGTGGCATTGCGTATCTGGAGGCGAGCCATCTTTTTACCCAATGGGGTGCGGAGCATGCGCCGAAGATCATGGCAGAGGTGGACGGAAAGCAGGAGCGGGTTTTCGGCTGGGAAACGGATGCGGAAGGGGAAGCCTATCAGGATTTTTTGAAAGCCTTTTTGCCGGATGTGACCGCCTTTTTCAAAAAGGAAGGGATGGAGGGAAAGGTCTGGTTTCATGTTTCGGACGAGCCCTCAGCGGAGCATCTGGAGCGCTATGGCAGGCTTTCGGCGCTCATTCATTCGCTGACGGAGGGCTACCCCAAGATGGACGCCCTTTCGGACTATGCCTTTTATGAAAAGGGTCTGGTGGATGTGCCGGTCTGTGCGACCAATCACATCGCGCCCTTTTTGGAGCATGCAACGCCCCATCTGTGGGCATATTACTGCTGCGGACAGCGCAAGGACGTGAGCAATCGCATGCTCGCCATGCCCGGCGCGCGCAACCGCTGCATCGGTCTTTCCCTCTATCATGGGAAAATCGAAGGATTTTTGCATTGGGGCTATAATTTCTGGATGACCCAGTATTCCCTGCAGGTGATCGATCCTTACCGGGTCAGCGATGCGGGCGGCGCGTTCCCGGCAGGAGATGCCTTCAGCGTGTATCCGGGAGCGGACGGCCCGGTGGCGTCGGTAGGGCTGGAGCTGTTTCTGGAAGCGCTGCAGGATCTGCGGGCGCTTGAGCTGGCGGAAAGCCTGACGGACAGGCAGCAGGTGGAGCAGCTGTATCAGGATGCCGCGTTTCGGGAGTTTTCCCACAGCGCGCGCAGGACAGAGGAAGTGCTGGAAATCAGAAAGCGCGTAAACACGCTCATTGTGGAAAAGCTATGAACGGGATATTGATGTGGATTATGGCGGCCGGCGCGGTTTTGGGCGGTGTGGACAGGCTTTTGGGGAACCGGCTGGGATACGGGAAAAAGTTTGAAGAGGGTTTTATGTTTCTGGGCCCCATCGCGCTGTCCATGGCGGGCATGATCTGTCTGTCTCCCGTGCTGGCGAATCTGTTGGGGAAAATAATCGTTCCGCTCTATCAGGCGATCGGCGCCGATCCGGCGATGTTCGGCAGCATTCTCGCCATCGATATGGGCGGCTATCAGCTGGCGGAGCAGCTGGCGGCGGACGCCCGGATCGGAAGCTATGCGGGCATCGTGGTGGCGGCGATTTTCGGATGCACCGTGGTGTTCACCATTCCGGTGGGCATGGGGATGATACCGAAGGAGGACAGGCGGCATTTTGCCCGGGGCATTATGTACGGATTGGTGACCATGCCGGCAGGGCTGATCGTGGGCGGGCTGATCGCAGGGCTTTCCTTCGCTGAATGCTTGCGCCAGAATCTGCCGGTCTTTTTCCTCGCCCTGCTTTTGCTTGCCGGACTATGGAAAATTCCGGAAAAAATGATCCGGGGCTTTTGTCTGTTTGCGGACGGCATCCGGGCGGTGATCACCGCAGGGCTGGTGCTGGCGGCGGTGGAATATCTGTGCGGCTTCAATCCGGTGAAGGGCATGGCGCCCCTTTCGGAGGCGATGGAGGTGGTGGTTTCCATCGGCATCGTTATGCTGGGCAGCCTTCCTGTGGCAGAGCTGGTGCAGCGGCTTTTAAAAAAGCCTTTTACACGGCTGGGAAAGCTTCTGGGCATGAAAACGGAGAGCATGACAGCGCTGTTGATCGGCAGCGTGAGCGTCATTCCCGCGATTTCCATGTATCCGGACATGGATGAAAAAGGGAAGGTGGTCAATGCCGCTTTTTTGGTGAGCGCTGCCAGCCTTCTTGCAGGCCATATGGGCTTTGTGATGGGCACAGACCCCGGCATGCTGGGGGCGCTTTTTGGCGGAAAGCTGAGCGGCGCGGCGGCAGCGCTTTTGCTTTCCCTGTGCCTTTGCCGTACCGGGAGACGTTGAGCAAGGTTACAAAGAATGGAGGGGGATAATGCTGCGGCGGATCAGTGAAAAGCAGATGGTTCTGGCGGAAGGACCGGTCTGGGATGAGAGAAGACAGCTGTTATTTTATGTGGATATCCGGGGAAAAGAGGTGGGATGCTATGATCCGGGAAGTGGAATGCATACCTTTTTTCCGATGAAGGATATGGTCGGATGCATTGTGCTGGATGAGGCAGGGAATCTGATTGCGGCGCGGAAGGATATGCTGGTGCGGCTGGATCCCATGACGGGGGAGCAGCGGGAGCTGTTTGATTTCGGGCTGGATGAGGGAATGCGGTTTAATGACGGGAAGTGTGATTGCAGAGGGAGACTCTGGGTCGGCACGATGATGACGGATGAGGGTTCGCCCAGGGCGAAGGGGGCCGGAACGCTGTACCGCTATGAAAAGGGACGGGTGGCAGCTGTGGCAGACGGCTTTACCATTCCCAACGGCATCGCATTTTCTGCGGATAACCGGACCTTTTACCATGTCGATACGCCCACCGGGCAGATTTGCAGCTACCGGTTCTGTGAAGAGAGCGGGACGATTTCTGAAAAAAGGGTGGCTGTGCAGGTCAAAGGAGAGGGCGCGCCGGACGGCATGACCATTGACCGGGAGGGAATGCTCTGGGTTGCGCTGTGGGGCGGCTATGGTGTGGCGCGCTACAATCCCGAAACCGGGGAGCAGATCGGGTTTGTGCCGGTTCCGGACCGGAACGTTTCCTGTTGTACCTTTGGCGGGGCGGATTACAGTACGCTCTACATCACGACTGCGCGGGATGCAAAGGGAGCAGGCGGGCAGCTCTATGAATGCCAGACCGATGCCCGGGGCGCAGCGCCATACCGACTGGCGGACTGAAGCTGTCGGCATCGGCAGAAGAATGGGGACGTGGCCCGGCCGGGAGGGGCGTCAGGCGGATATGCGGGCGGACAGAAATGGACGTTCGCCATCACGCAACCGGAGGTGGTATTTTTATGTGGCATTATCCAAAGCGGGCAATTTCTACAAACCGCCAAGGCATTCCAAAAACGCGGCAGGGCGCGATGAACTCACTTTGTTCGGACAGTATCGCGCCCTACCGCAGGAATGCCCTGACGGTTTGGAAATTGCTCCGCTTTGGATATAGCCGCATAAAAATACCATCTCCGGTTGCGTGACGGAGAACGTCCATTTCTGTCCGCCCACATATCCGCCTGACGCCATATCGACCGGAACGCATTGTTCCATTTCTCTGTTGCCACCATACTTTTTAAAAGATAAAACATAAAGTTTCAAAAAATTTACTGACAAAAGCATTTTTTATTTCATATAATAAGAGATAAAATGAGGAGTGCCCGGGGCCTCACGGCACCCGGGCTATTATGAAAAAATTATCTGTGTTCTGAATGTCTTTGTTTTTGTTGATAAATAAAATATAACATTCAAATGTGAATATATTATGAACACCATGTTAATATGGGGTTAATTCGCATAAAAAACAGAATAGGGGATTTGGAAAATAGTACATAATATACAAATACAACATTGCTTACCAGGTGTCGCAGGATAAGCCTGGGGAAATCAATTTTCAGTTTGAAGCTGGGAGCGCCGGTCCGCCGGGACGGGAAATGCGGGTATGGGAGGGACACAAGACATGGTTTTTTCATGGCATGATATCCAAAACGGAGAAATTCCCCCGGTTTCCGGCACATTCCTGTGTCATGGCGCAATACTGTCTGAACGAAGTGAGTTGATTGCGCCATGACACGTTTTGGAATGGGCTGGGAACCGGGTGGAATTTCCCGGTTTGGATATAGCCGTGAAAAAACCATGTCTTATGTCCCTCCCATGCCCGCATTTCCCATCCCGGCGGACCGGCGCTCCCTGTTTCGGATTGAAAACTGATTTCCCTGGGGAAAGTCTGTTCCGGCTTGTATCAAGGGGCTTTTGGTGTTACAATAAAAAAACAGGCGCGCCTTTGGCGCTGGCAGGCTGTGAGCAGAGGGAGGATGAGATGGAAGATCTGGAGACGAAGAAGCTCAGGGATTCTTTAATGGAATACGAAGGATACCTGCGGGAAATGCGGCAGGTGACGCTGAAAAATATGGAAACGCTGGATGTGATCCAGCGTTATACGGATAAGAGCGCGGCAGGGATGCAGAAGCTGGCGGAGCAGAGCCTGGAAGGGATTCAGCGGGTGACGGCGGAAAGCGCGGGCGGACTGCGGCGCATGATCGAAACGGGAAGCAGCAACATCAGCCAGAACGCGGATGCCGGTGCAGAGAGCATCAAGCTCGCTGTCGCGGAGGGCGTCAAGCAGATCGGACAGCTGGCGGGAGACGGGGAGACAGCCGTCAACCGGCTGGCGCAGGATGCTCTGGAAAGGCTGGATGCGCTGGCCTCCACTGGGGAAGAAAATGTAAAAACCGTGGCGGCGGAGTGCTTAAGCAGCCTGCGAAGCTATGCGGACGCGAGCATGGAACAGATCACAGCCGCGTATGAAAAGAGTCGGGAAACCGCAGAAATTGTGGAAAAGATCGAAGCGGCGATTCTGGAGCACATGGACACGATGAAGGAGCTTTTAAAGCAGTCGGATGATTTCACCCACAAAGAGAATGTCAAGGTGTATCGGAACGTGCAGGCGGTAGTTGTGGATGAGGTGAAGAAGCAGACAGAGGCCATGGCGGCGCAAAATGAAGATCTGGCGGCGCAGAATGCATTGCTGCAAAAGCAGAATAAGGGGTTGCGCCCGCTGGTGATTGTGACACTTCTGGCGGCGATTGCCAATATTGCATTGATGGCGGCGCAGATCGCCGGACTGCTGTGATGGACAGGCAGGACTGGCGTCCCGGAAATATGCTGTATCCGGTTCCGGCGGTGCTGGTGTCCGTGGCAGACGGGCAGGGGAAGCCGAACGTGTTTACCGTAGCCTGGACAGGAACCGTGTGCAGCAATCCGCCCATGGTTTCCATTTCCGTGCGTCCGGAGCGCTATTCTTACCATTGCATCGAAGAAACCGGAGAATTTGTGATCAATCTGACGACCCGGCAGCTGACGTATGCGGCGGATTATTGCGGGGTGAAAAGCGGCAGGGATGTGGATAAGTTTGCGCAGATGAAGCTGACCGCTCTGCCTGCCAAAAAGGTGCGTCCGCCCCTGATCGGAGAAAGTCCGGTATGTCTGGAATGCCGTGTGACACAGAAAATTCCGCTGGGCAGCCATACGATGTTTCTGGCGGAGGTGGTATCTGTGAGCGTGGATGAAAAATATCTGGACAGCCAGAACCGTTTTCATCTGGAATGGGCGGATCCGGTGGTTTATTCCCACGGAACTTATTTTGAGCTGGGCAAGGCGATCGGCGCCTTCGGCTACAGCGTGGCGAAGAAAAAGACGGCACATCTGAAAAACAACAATAAAAGAAAGTGACAATTCAGACCTGTCTGAATCGTTACCCAAAAGAGCGGACCACAAAAACGATGCGCATTTTCAGTAAGGGCAATCTGAGGAATGAGTAAAACGACACGGTATATACAGACGGCAAAATCAACCTTTTTTTTGAGCACCGGAGTGATTTGCTTCGCGGCTTTGTTTTTTGTACCCGAATTTCACGGATTTGAGCGGACGGGCGACAATTTTTTCACGGTCAGCGTCAACGGGACCCAGGTGGGAACCTGTGGAGATGCCAAGCTTGTGGACTCGCTGATTGTGCAGGCGCGCCGGGAGATCGCGAAGCAGAGCGAGGATATGGTATATATTCCCGTGGAGGTTTCTGTCACGGGGCAGGAGGTGCTGGTCGGGCAGGTTGACAGCAGGCGGCAGCTTTTTTCCAATATAAAAAGCGAGCTGGAAAAGAGCGTGATGCAGACGCTTAAGCATGCCTATACTGTAAAAATAAACGAATATATGGTCAATCTGGGCAGCAGCCAGGATGTTCTTACGCTGCTTGGGGAGGCTTTGCGCAAATATGATGCTGCGCAGGAATATGAGGTCAGTCTGATCGTCGATCCGGACCGGGAATTAAATGTGCTCACGACCGCCATACAGAAAAAGGACGGGGAGACGAAGCAGGAGCACACCGCGGGACAGGGCGCCGGACTGGACTCTTTTTTTGACGAATTGTTTGCGGAAGTGGAGCCGGATGTGGAAAAGAGCGGATTTACGAATCTGGACTACGGTCTGGTGGATATTTCCTTCGGCGATACGGTGGAGATCGTGGATGCCTATCTGATGGAAAATGAGATTTCTCCTCTGGAGACCGCGATCGCCGAAGTGACGGCGGAGCAGGAAAAAGAACAGATCTATGAGGTGCAGTCCGGGGACACCCTCTCTGAGATCGCGGAGGATAACGGACTTTTGCTCGAGGACCTGGTGGCGATCAATCCGACGCTGGAGAGTGAAAATTCCATGATCCGGGTGGGGGATGAGCTGATCATCACCGTGCCGGAGCCGCAGCTGTCCGTGGTGCATCAGGAGCGGGTTTATTCGGAAGGCAGCTATGAGGCGGATACGGTTTATATTGACAATGACAGCTGGTATACCACGAAGTCCGAGGTGCGCCAGCAGCCCTCCGCAGGTTTCAGAAAAGCGGCGGCAGTCATCACATACCGCAATGACGCAGAGCTTTCCGCAGAGATCGTAAAAGAAGAGGTGGTGGCGGAGGCGGTTCCCAAGATCGTGGAGCGGGGAACGAAGATTCCGCCCACCTATATCAAGCCGATTTCCGGCGGACGCCTTTCTTCCGGATTTGGCGGCAGAAAAGCGCCTACCAAGGGGGCGTCAACCAACCATAAGGGTATCGACTGGGCAACGCCTGTGGGAACCTCCGTGGTGGCGTCCTGCGGCGGAACGGTAACAAAAGCAGGCTGGGGAAGCGGCTACGGGTATGTGGTTTATATCCGGCATGAGGACGGAAGGGAGACCCGGTATGGACATTTGAGCAAGGTGCTGGTGTCTGCCGGGCAGAAGGTGAAGCAGGGACAGAAGATTGCGCTCAGCGGCAATACGGGGCGGAGCACGGGTCCGCACCTTCACTTTGAAATGCGCATCAACGGCGCGGCGGTGAATCCGCTCAACTACTTGAATTAAGCAGTTGGGCGGCGGTGAACGAATGTTTCGTATTTACAAATAGGATGGAATGTGTTATAACGCTAAAAGGTGACAGGGGGATGCGGCAATCCGTTAATCCGGCAGAACAGGCTGGTGCCTGTGAAGTGTCATTTTTTCATGAATAATATCTTGCAGCTTGCAGATAATGAATAGAGGTAACTGTTGGCAGTATAATAGTTACATAAACGATAACAGCCCAAAAGGGATTTGGGGCTTTGGAAGATGGATATTGCGGACGGCTGTTGGCGGTATGTGATATGGCATGCGCAATGGCTAAAGCCGCAGTATGTTGAGGGATAGATATGGAACAATATGCGATTAGCGGTGGAAATCCGTTGGTTGGAGAGGTGGAGATAGGCGGCGCGAAGAATGCGGCGCTTCCGATTTTGGCGGCTTCTTTGATGACGGATGAAACTGTTTTGATAGAAAATATGCCGGATGTGAGGGATACCAACATCCTGCTTGGAGCCATGGAGGGCATTGGCGCACATGTGGAACGGATCGACAGGCATACGGTGAAAATGAACGCGGCGCTGGTTCATGATTTGTACATGGACGGCGATTCTCTGCGCAAAATCCGGGCATCCTATTATTTTCTGGGCGCGCTTTTGGGACGGTTTAAAAAGGCGACGGTGGTGTTGCCTGGCGGCTGTGATATCGGATGCCGTGCGATTGATCAGCATATCAAGGGGTTTAAGGCGCTGGGCGCGTCTGTGCAGATTTCTCACGGCATGATCACTGCCAGTGCGGAGCGCCTTGTGGGAAGTCATATTTATCTGGATATTGCCAGCGTGGGCGCGACCATCAATATTTTGATGGCGGCGGCTCTTGCGGAGGGCAGGACGATTCTGGAAAACGCGGCGAAGGAGCCCCATGTGGTGGATCTCGCCAATTTCTTAAACAGCATGGGCGCCGATATCAAGGGAGCGGGCACGGACGTGATCCGCATCCGGGGCGTGGAAAAGCTGCACAGGACGGAGTATACGATCATTCCGGACCAGATCGAGGCGGGCACCTTTTTGTTTGCCGCTGCGGCGACCCGGGGGGATGTGACGGTAAAAAATGTGATTCCCAAGCACTTGGAATCCATCAGCGCCAAGCTGGTGGAAATCGGCTGTCAGGTATGGGAATCCGATGATGCGGTGCGCGTCGCCGCGTCAGGAGAGCTTGGACATACCTATGTCAAAACGCTCGCTTATCCGGGTTTTCCTACGGACATGCAGCCGCAGATTGTGGTGATGCTGGGACTTTCCGGCGGAACCAGTATCGTGACGGAGAGTATTTTTGAAAACCGGTTCCGTTATGTGGAGGAGCTCATCCGCATGGGGGCGAATATTAAGGTGGAGGGAAATACCGCCATCATCGACGGCGTATCCCGTTATACGGGAGCGAGCATCAACGCGCCCGATCTGCGTGCGGGAGCGGCACTTGTCATCGCGGCGCTGGCGGCGGAAGGCTCCTCCGTTGTGGACGATATCCGCTACATCGAGCGGGGCTATGAGGATTTTCATTTAAAGCTGCAAAAGCTGGGCGCGAAAATCGAAAAGGTCCAGTCCGAGCGGGAGCTTCGGAAATTTGCCCTGAAAACCGGCTAAATGGGGCTTGACAGGGCAGCGGTTTTGTTGTATGGTATATGCGTAACAGATAAGAAAATTCAATATTGTTTCTCTCTTATTCAGAGTGGTGGAGATACATAGGATCTGTGAAGCCACGGCAACCCCTTATGGAAGGTGCCTCCCTGAGCGAGCTAATCGAACAATAAGAGGATTTGATTATCGAGATATCGGTCCGCTTATGATGAGCGGATCATTTTTTTTATCAAAGGAGAAGAGTATGGAAAAACGTTTATTCACATCCGAGTCCGTGACGGAAGGCCATCCGGACAAAATGTGCGACGCGATCTCTGATGCGATCCTGGACGCCCTGATGGAGCAGGATCCTATGAGCCGCGTTGCCTGCGAGAGCGCAAGCTGCACCGGCTTTGTGCTGGTGACCGGTGAAATTACCACCAACGCCTATGTGGACATTCCGAAGATCGTCCGCAATACGGTCAAGGAGATCGGCTATGATAAGTCTGAATACGGCTTTGACGGCAATACCTGTGCCGTGATGGTTTCCATCGACGAGCAGTCCTCCGATATCGCCATGGGCGTTGACAAGGCGCTGGAGGCCAAAGAAAATAAAATGTCCGATCAGGAAATCGAGGCGATCGGCGCCGGAGACCAGGGCATGATGTTCGGCTATGCGACGAATGAAACCCCGGAGTTAATGCCCTATCCGATTTCCCTGGCGCACAAGCTGGCACAGCAGCTGACCAAAGTGCGCAAGGACGGCACGCTCACCTATTTGCGGCCCGACGGCAAGAGCCAGGTTTCCGTGGAATATGATGAGAACGATAAGCCGGTCCGCTTAGAGGCGGTGGTGCTTTCCACACAGCACGATCCTGACGTGACGCAGGAGCAGATCCATGAGGACATCAAAAAGTATGTATTTGACCCGATCCTTCCGAAGGAGCTGATCGATGAGAATACTAAATTTTTCATCAATCCCACGGGACGTTTCGTAATCGGCGGTCCTCACGGCGATGCGGGCCTGACCGGCCGTAAGATCATCGTGGACACCTACGGCGGCTATGCGCGTCATGGCGGCGGCGCTTTCTCCGGTAAGGACTGCACCAAGGTGGACAGAAGCGCGGCCTACGCGGCGCGTTATGTGGCGAAGAATATCGTCGCGGCGGGCATCGCCGATAAATGTGAGATTCAGCTTTCCTACGCGATCGGCGTGGCACAGCCCACTTCCATCATGGTGGATACCTTCGGCACCGGGAAGCTGTCCGATGAAAAGCTGGTGAGCATCATCCGCGAAAACTTTGATCTGCGCCCGGCGGGCATTATCAAGATGCTTGATCTGCGCCGTCCGATCTATAAGCAGACAGCCGCTTATGGACATTTTGGCAGGGATGATCTGAATCTGCCCTGGGAAAAGACGGACAAGGTGGATGTCTTGAAGAAATATCTGTAGGAGAGCGGCGGGGCAGAATTGTCTGAACCGTTACGCAGGAGAAAAGAGCATTCTGGTTCTGGACCGGGCGTCAGTGCGCGGTCCGGAACCGTTTTTTATACGATAGGAAATTTTGCTTCCTGACGTACAAAAAAGGCGTTACTGCATACGCGCGTGCGGGGAAGAGGCTGCCTGTCGGCACGCGCACATTTTTTTCAGAAAGGAAAGAAAAATGGATTTTGAAGAGCTGCAAAAGATACAAAACGATGCGGAGCTGGTCAATGTCGTGTACAATTATTTCGACGAGGCATCCAGATTAAGCGGCAGCAATGCCGCGAAAGTTGAGTTTGTGACCACTGTAACATATATTGAAAAATATTTGAAACAGGGCATGAGGATTCTTGATATCGGAGCCGGCGCCGGGGCGTATAGTCTGTATTTTGCCAACCAGGGCTACCAGGTCAGCGCGGTTGAGCTTGCGGATAAGAACGTTTCGGAATTCCGCAAAAAAATCACGGATGGCATTCCCGTTGATTTAAGGCAGGGAAATGCGCTGGATTTATCGGATTTTGCGGATGAAGCCTTTGACATTGTGCTGCTGCTGGGACCGCTTTACCATTTGCATGACCGTGCGGACAGGGATACCGCGATCCGGGAAGCGAAAAGAGTGCTGAAAAAGGATGGCGTGCTGTTTGTCGCCTTTATTAATAATGATATGATTCCCTATACGGAATGGGGATATAATCCGGATTATCTTCTGTCCGGTCCATACGATAAGGAAACCTTTCGGGCGGTGGACTTTCCGTTTGTATTTTTTGACCTGAACCAGTGCCGTGAAATGCTCGCCAGCAATGGGCTCACTGTGATTCACGAGATCGCGGCGGACGGCATGAGCGAGCTGTTGCAGGACAGAGTCAATAAGCTCGATGAAAAGGGATACGCGCAATATTTGAAAATGCATTTCCACTATTGTGAAAGGCCGGAGCATTTGGGGAAGACGAATCATTTTCTCTTTGTGGCAAAAAAAGAAAAAATTAATGCATAATACATTGATTTTTTTAGTCGTTCGGTTATAATAAAAGTACGCAGAGATAAACAGCTTGCCCATACATTTATAGAGGTTTTAAGCCAGGCGGAGAGCAGCAAATACAAGCCCGTGCAGATGACGCGGGAATGTATAGAACTTACGGGAGATAAGATCAAAGAATTCTTTGGTAAAAACAAATGATATGGAACAGAGGTTTGTTAAGACACATTTTGTAGAGATGAATTTGAGCGATATGCTTGAACAATCAGGAGAGGATGCGACAAAGTCTATCCTCTCCTCTTTTTCATGTCCGACGAATCAAGACATTGAGGACTTTATTAAGCATTAGGATATGGTTATGAGCGGTAACGATAATTTTTTTCGGAAAAGAGTGTGGAACGAATGAGAAAAAAAGCGGTGGGCGCAATGACGATGATGGCAGCGCTATGCCTTGTGACGGCGGGGTGCGCCCCGGGAGACATCAGCCGGTATACGGCACGGGTGCAGCGGGCAGGGGAAGCGATGTTTGAAGGAGAGGCACAACAGACGGCTCTCATGGAGGACGGAGCGCCGGAGGAGGAGACGGCTTTTGCTGCATCCCAAAATCCAGAGGAAGCGGCGGCAGAAGAGGAGAGCGGAGCAGAGGAAAGCGGGACCACAGAGGAAACTGTCGGTGAAAAAGATACCGTTCTGGCAGAGGGCGGAGAGGCATTGTCGCTGTCGGAGGCAGCCGAAGCGGCATCGTTTGAAAAGAAGGTGGAGAAGACCATCGAAATGAAAGCCGCAGAAACCGCAGAAACGGAATCGACAGGCGCGGAAACCGAAGCTTCCGCAGAGGAGGACGCAAAGGACAAGGAATCATCGCAGGACTTCGGGGAAGATACAACGGCGCAGGGCGGACAGGCGGAGCTGTCCGGGGCAGAAAGGGAAGCCGCGCGGATACAGGCAGAGATGGAGAAAAAGGCGGATTGCTTCACCGGACATCTGACGGACCGGGACGCCTTTGATGCAGCGGAGGAGGAAGCGCTGCAGGCGGTTTTGGCGCAGGCGAACTATCAGGACGCAAGGCTGTGCCTTTCAAACCGCATCCAGACAGGAAAGACTGAAACCAGCACTTTTCTGCTGCTGTTTGAGCGCGCAGCATTTGTGAACCGCGGCAGGGTGTGCGGCGATCTGTGGTTTTATGCGGAGGAAAAGGCGGTTAGGCTGTTAAAGGACGTGCAGGCGGAAAAGCTTGCGCGGTATGAAGCGGGTGGCCAGGTCTTTTTGCTGGTGCAGACGGACCGGAACGGCAAAACGGGCGCGCAGGTTTACCGGGTGCAGGATGGGAAAGCGTCCGGCTGTTTCGTGGGCGCGGCGGATATCAGCGCCGTGGGGGACGGTCTGTGCGTGACCTACAGGACGGAGTATGTGCGCTACGCCCCGGATGGATGGGCGGATCAGCAGGGAGAACTGCCCTGTTTTTATCAATGGGAAGAGACGGAATTTGTGCAGCAGTCCCTGCGGGAGCTTGGGACAGAGGAATATCTCGCTTTCCTTGCGCCCGGTGAGGATGAGGAATCGCTGGCGTGGAAAAAGCGGCAGGAGGAGCGTTTCCTGGCTTCCTCCAAAGACGGTGAGGAAGAATACCGTTACCGTTTTTTTGCGCTGGGAGAAAGTAGGGTCGGCTATCAGGAATGCCGGATCAGCGTGCCTGCAGAGGACAGGGAAAGGTCTGATGCCACGGCGGTAGCGGAGTATCGTTACGAAATTTTTGAGCTGGAGAACGGAAAGCTGACGATGCGGAGCAGTTCGCATGTAGGAGAGGGCTATTATTTTGCGGACTGGGAAAACAGGCAGGAGGAGCTGGCAGAGCTCTTTGCGGTTCCCGCTTTTTACGGAAAAAATCAGATCGGCAGGGCGTCCGGCGGGCTGGGATCAAAGGAACGGGCGGCGCTCACACAGGTGGTGGCGGCAGGCGGCTATGGCGCAGAGGAGCTGTGCTTTGTGCGGTGGGCGGACTACGACGGTGACGGCGAAAAGGAAGGCCTCGTGGCGGCGGGGCACTATGACGGGATTTTTGGCGTGCCGGTGTGCGATGTGTGGCTGGTAAAGGGAGAGGAAACGACGCTTTTGGAGGAAGGACTTCCCGTGAAGAATGTGCTCTCTTTCCAGAGCGGACAGGATGCATTTTTCTTACTGGAGGGCTACATGGCGGCGGGCGCACAGGACAGGCTCTATGGGCAGGAGGACGGCGCGGTGTGCCGTCTGCTTCCGGGAGCTGTCCGGCTGGAAGCGGCGGACAACGGCGATGTGACCGCCTGGTTTGGCGGCGCGGACGGGGAAATGCCCCGCTATTATCACTGGACAGACGGGACACTTTCAGAGTATGAAGCGGCGGAAATGAGCCTGCAGGCGCTATTGGCATATGAAAACGGAGAGGCTGTGGTCCGGCATCTGGTGACCCTGCATCTGACGCGCAGCGCAGAGCTGACGGACGGCGGGCTGTCCTGTGTCCGGCAGGACAACGGGCTGTTCCATGTGATGTACAGGGACAGGAGCGGAAGCGCCTGCTACGAAACATACCGGGTCCGGGAAGAAGCGCTGGTGCTGATCGATTGCGGAACGGGCGGATTACCAATTGCCAAAACCGCGAAGGAAGAGGACAGCGCAGGGCGATAAAAGCAGGGGGTATCAATATGGCATTCGCACATTTACACGTCCACACGGAGTACAGCCTGCTGGACGGAGCCAACAAGATCAAAGAATATGTGAAGCAGGTCAAAAAGCTGGGCATGACGGCGGCGGCGATCACGGATCACGGCGTCATGTACGGCGTGATCGATTTTTACAGGGCGGCAAAGGCGGAGGGAATCAATCCGGTCATCGGCTGTGAGGTCTATGTGGCGCCCAATTCCCGGTTTGACCGGGAACTGACAGGGGGAGACGACCGGTATTATCATCTGGTTTTGCTGGCGGAAAACAACACCGGCTATGCCAACCTGACCAAAATTGTCAGCAAGGGCTTCACCGAGGGCTACTACTATAAGCCCCGCGTGGATATGGAGCTTTTGGAGCAGTACCACGAGGGTCTGATCGCCCTGTCCGCGTGCCTGGCGGGGGAGGTGCCCCGCTATATTCAAAAGGGGCTCATGGACGAAGCGAAGAAATGCGCCCGCCGCTATCAGGAGATTTTCGGAAAGGACAATTATTTTCTGGAAATGCAGGATCACGGCATTCCGGCGCAGCAGACGGTGAACGCAGCGCTTTTGCAGATCGCAAAGGAGCTGGATATTCCGCTGGTGTGCACAAACGACGTGCATTACACCTATGAGGATGACGTGAAGCCCCATGACATCCTGCTGTGCCTGCAGACGGGAAAAAAGCTGGAGGACGAGGATCGCCTGCGCTATGAAGGCGGACAGTACTATGTGAAAAGCGAGGAGGAGATGAAGGGGCTGTTTCCCTATGCCTGGGAGGCGGTGGAAAACACCCAGTGGATCGCGGACCGGTGCCATGTGGAGATCGAGTTCGGTGTGACAAAGCTGCCTCATTTTGAGGTGCCGGAGGGCTATGATTCCTGGTCCTATCTGAATAAGCTGTGCGCGGACGGCATGCGGGAGCGCTATCCGGAGGATGACGGCAGGCTGCAAGAACGGCTGGAATATGAGCTGGACGTCATCAAACGGATGGGCTATGTGGACTATTTCCTGATCGTCTGGGATTTCATCAACTATTCCCGGGAAAACGGCATTCCCGTGGGACCGGGACGGGGCTCTGCGGCGGGCAGCATCGTTTCCTATTGTCTGCACATCACCAACATCGACCCGGTCCGCTACAGCCTGCTGTTTGAGCGCTTTTTGAATCCGGAGCGCGTGTCCATGCCCGATATCGACGTGGACTTTTGCTTTGAACGGCGGCAGGAGGTCATCGATTATGTGGGAAGAAAATACGGCAGCGAGAAGGTGGTGCAGATCGTCACCTTCGGTACGCTGGCGGCAAAGGGCGTGATCCGGGATGTGGGGCGCGTGATGGATCTGCCCTACGCTTTCGTGGACTCCATCGCCAAAATGGTGCCCAACGAGCTAAATATCACGCTGGAGCGGGCGCTGGAAATCAATCCGGAGCTGCGCAAAACCTACGAGGGCGACGAGCGGGTGCATGAGCTGATCGACATGAGCAAACGGCTGGAGGGACTGCCCCGCCACACCTCCATGCACGCGGCGGGTGTGGTAATCTGCCCGGAGGCGGCGGACAATTTTGTGCCCCTCTCCCGGGGCTCCGACGGCTCGATCACCACTCAGTTCACCATGACCACGCTGGAGGAGCTGGGGCTTTTGAAAATGGACTTTCTGGGGCTGCGCACCCTGACGGTCATCGATAATGCGGTGAAGCTGATTGAAAAGGACACCGGCACGAGGGTGGATATCGACCACATCGATTTTGACGATAAACAGGTGATGGATTCCCTCTGTACCGGAAAAACTGACGGCGTATTCCAGCTGGAAAGCGGCGGCATGAAAAATTTCATGAAGGAGCTAAAGCCCCAGAATCTGGAGGATATCATCGCCGGCATTTCCCTGTACCGGCCGGGACCGATGGATTTCATCCCCAAATATATCAAGGGAAAAAACAATCACGACGCGATCACCTATTCCTGCCCCCAGCTGGAGCCGATTCTCGCCCCCACCTACGGCTGTATCGTCTATCAGGAGCAGGTGATGCAGATCGTGCGGGATCTGGGCGGCTATACCATGGGCAGAAGCGACCTGGTGCGCCGCGCCATGAGCAAAAAGAAGCAGTCCGTCATGGAAAAGGAACGGGCGAATTTCGTTTACGGCAATGAGGAGGAGGGGGTGCCGGGATGCGTAAGCAACGGCATTCCGGAGCAGGTCGGTCTGCGAATCTACGGAGAAATGATGGATTTTGCAAAATATGCTTTCAACAAGTCCCACGCCGCATGCTATGCGGTGGTGGCGGTACAGACGGCGTGGCTGAAATATTATTATCCGGTGGAATTCATGGCGGCGCTGATGACCTCTGTGATCGACAATCCGGGGAAGGTGGCGGAATATATTCTGACCTGCCGCCAGATGGGCATCGCCATTCTGCCCCCCGACGTCAATGAAGGGGAGGCGGGCTTTTCCGTTTCGGGAAAATCCATCCGCTACGCGCTGACGGCGATCAAGGGCATTGGACATCCGGCGGCGGATGCGCTGATGCGGGAGCGCAGGCAGCGGGGCGTTTTTAAAAATCTGTCCGATTTCATCACCCGCATGAGCGATACGGAAATCAATAAGCGCAACGTGGAGTGCTTTATCAAGGCGGGAGCCTTTGACGGATTGAGCGGCACGCGCAAGCAGTTCATGAGCGTTTTCGTGCAGATGATGGACCAACAGCAGCAGAATAAAAAGAATAATCTGGCGGGACAGCTTTCCTTATTCGATCTGGTCAGCGAGGAGGAAAAGCAGGATTACGCGGTGCGGCTGCCGGATGTGGGCGAATATCCGAAGGAGATCCTGCTAAACTTTGAAAAGGAAGTGCTGGGCATCTATATCAGCGGACATCCGCTGGAGGAATACGAGCAGCTCTGGCGCAAGAACATCACCAACACCACGGCGGACTTCATGCTGGACGAGGAAACCAATGCGATCCATGCCCAGGACGGCGCGCGGGCGACGATCGGCGGCATGATTGCGGAACGGAAGATCAAATATACCAAAAACGATAAGGTGATGGCTTTTTTGCAGGTGGAGGATCTGGTGGGGTCCATGGAGGTCATCGTCTTCCCGAA
The DNA here is from genome assembly GCA_910585455.1 of uncultured Eisenbergiella sp. Lineage (GTDB taxonomy): Bacteria > Bacillota > Clostridia > Lachnospirales > Lachnospiraceae > Gallintestinimicrobium. Next base: position 48,359 of record CAJUEL010000029.1, read on the forward strand.
GGTATACGAGGAATGCGCAAATAAGCTTGCAGAGGAGAGCAAGGTGTTCATCCGGGGCAGGGTATCCGCCGAGGAGGACCGGGACGGCAAGCTGATCTGCGAATCCATCAAAACCTTCGATGAAATTCCCAAAAGGGTGTGGATCAAATTTACCACCATGCAGGAATGGCTGGACGCCGAACAGCGGCTGTATGACGCCATCGAGGATTCTGACGGGCGGGATGGTCTGGTCATTTATATAGAAGAAAACAGGATGAAAAAGCAGCTGCCGCCCAACCGCAACGTTTATGCTGGTAAGGAGCTTTTGGAACGGCTGGGAACGCTTTTTGGGGAAAGCAACGTGAAGCTGACATGATGGGAGCATGAATTGCTGCGAAGCACAGAGGCGCCGAATGAATAGTAAAGAAAACATGGAATTTTTGGATATCGTGGATGAAAAGGGAATGCCCACAGGGGAAACGGTGGAGCGCAAAAGGGCGCATGCGGAGGGAATTCTGCACCGCACCGCCCATGTCTGGCTGGTGCGCCAAAAGGAGGGCAGACTACAGATTCTGCTGCAAAAGCGCAGCGAAGAAAAGGATTCTTATCCCGGCTGTTATGATATCTCCAGCGCGGGTCATATTCCGGCGGGGGTGGATTTTATTCCCTCCGCGATCCGGGAGCTCTGGGAGGAGCTGGGGGTCACAGCGCAGGAGGAAGCGTTTCTCTATTGCGGGCAGCGCCTGCTTTCCTTCGATCAGGTTTTCCACGGAAAGCCCTTTCACGACAGGCAGGTGAGCAATGTCTATGCGCTGTGGCTGGACAGGGAGCCGGAGGAATTTACGCTGCAGAAGGAAGAGGTTTCTGCGGTGGAGTGGTTTGATTTTGAGGATTGCGTAAGGGCGGTGGAGCAAAACCGGATTCCTCACTGTATTTATATGGAAGAGCTGGAAATGGTGAAGCGGGCGCTGATGTGAGGAAGGGGCTATTCGCCGCCTTCCCCTCCCTGCGCTGTAGCTTCCGCCGCCTGCGCCGCTATGGCGGCATTCTGCGCGGCCTGTAGCTGGGTGATCTGGGCATTCAGACTGTCAATCAGCGCCTGCGCCTCATTGACGGCATTTTGTGCCGTGGCCCGCGCCGTCTCGTCTGCCGCGGTGGCGAGCTGGTTATCGGCGGTGGCTTTGGCGATGACCGCCTCCTCAAGCTGCTGCTGCAGGGCTGCAAGCCTTTGCGGGAACAGCGCCTGGTCTGTGCGAAGCTCCAGCTCCATCCGCTGCTGGGCAATGATCGCTTCCGCTGCCGGGTCCGCCATGAATTCCGGAGTGTGGGGACAGGTATCCTGCGCCGTGCCGTCCGCATTGGCAAGGCCCGTCAGGATGCGTTCATTTTCCGGCAGCATGGAAAGAATGCCGGTAGCAGCAAAGGGACAGCCTTCGGATGCGGGGAGCTGGCTGTATGCACAGACCGTTCCCTGATAGTGCACATCACAGGTTTCTGTCGGAACCGTGTCAGGAGTAAAATATTCCACCCGCAGGGTGTTGCCGCAGAGCGCCTCGTTGGGCAGCTTGCCCGACTGAGAGCAGATCGTGGCGGAAACGATATCGGAGGGTCTGTCAAAGGGTTTATTTTCCAGCTCCGCGTGAATTTCCTTCATGGCTTCGCGCCAGAGCTTTTTGGCGAGATTGCGTTCGTCGCCCTGGCGAAGCTTGGTGTTGTTATCATAGCCGGTCCAGGTGGTGCAGGTATAATAGGGCGTATAGCCCGAAAACCAGACGTCATTATAGTCTGAGGTGGTGCCGGTTTTGCCCGCGATGGACATGCCGCCGAAATTGACCGAGCCGCCCGTACCGGAGGTGACCACGCCCACCATGGCGTCCGTCAGCAAAAAGGCGGTGGAGGGCTTGATGACCTGCCTGCTTTCCACCCCGGTATTGTCTAAAAGAACTTTGCCTTCATGGTCCTTTACAATGCTGTAAAGCTTGGGCTTGATGTATTGTCCGTTATTGGCAATCGCCGCATAGGAGGCGTTTAATTCCAGATTGGTGACTCCTTTTGTAATGCCGCCAAGGGCAAGGGGCTGCCGGACGTCCGTGTAAATTTTGCCGTTCTGTTCCATGCTCTCCACCAGCGTGGTAAAGCCGAAGTTGAGCAGATATTCATAGCCCAGCCGGGGGGTGATCTGTGTCAGCACCTTGACGGTGACGATATTTAAGGACTGCTCGATGCCGTAACGCAGGGAACAGATCCCCTTATAGCCTGAGGAATACCAGTTGCTGACCGGTTTGCCGTCCTCATAGTTAAACGGACCGTCCACCTCCACATCCGCCAGCGTCATGCCCGCGCTGTCCAGAGCCGGGGCATAGGTGGATACGATCTTAAAGGTGGAGCCGGGCTGCCGCACGCTATCCATGGCCCGGTTTAAGGTGCGGTTTCCTTCCTTGGCGCCGCGGCCGCCGACCATGGCGACGATGTAACCGGTATGCTGGTCCTCCACCACCATGGAAATCTGCGGCTGCGGGGTCAGGGAAATGTATTCGCCCAAAACCTCGGCATTGGAGGGAACGGTTTCGGCCTTATAGGCTTCGATCGTATCATAGGCCTGCTCCTGTGAGTCAAAAAGCAGGTTGAAGCTTTTATTGCCGTTCTCCTGCTGGTATGCCTTGAACATTTCCGAGCTGATGTTGACAGCCTCCTGACCTTCCTCGCGCCAGGTCAGCTTATAGCTCAGCTGCCATCTGACGCCGGCAGGATAGTTTTCCTCGTTGGAGCAGACCTCATCGCAGATGCGCTGGATATCCGGGTCCATTGCCGCGTAAATGCTTAAGCCGCCGGAATACACCATGACGTATGCCTGGGTTTCACTGTAGCCTGCGGCAATCAGATCTTCCATGACGGCGACCTTTACCGCGTCCGCGTAGTAGGAATCAATGGAGGTTTCCTCCACCACCACATTGGCGCTCTGGATGCGGTCATAGAGCGCGGCGGTATCCGCCTTTGCCTCATCATATTCACTTTTGGAAATGAATTCCTGCTCCAGCATGTCGTTTAAAACTTTCTCACGGCGTTCCGCGTTGCCGTCCGGGTGGGAAAGCGGGTTATACCGGGTGGGATTCTGCGTGATGGCGGCGATAGAGGCGCATTCAGAAAGGTTTAGCTCCCATACATTTTTGTTGAAATATCGTTTGGAGGCCGCCTGTACGCCCAGGGTGTTTTGCCCCAGGTTGATGGTGTTCATGTACTGCTCCAGGATCTTTGCCTTGTCGTTTGTATTTTTTTCCAGCTGCAGGGCAAGGTATTGCTCCTGAATTTTACGCTTGATCTGTTCTCCCAGCGTTTTTTCCTGTGTCCAGGTGGTCAAAACGGTGTTCTTAATCAGCTGCTGGGTGATGGTGCTGGCGCCCTCCTTGCGCTTGAAGCCGGTCCGTATGGCGGTGACGCCTGCGCGGAGAATGCCCATGATATCGATGCCGTTGTGTTCGTAGAAGCGCTGGTCCTCAATGGCGACAAAGGCATCGGCGAGATTTTGCGGAATCTGTTCCATGGTGACGGGCACACGGTTGGAATCCTCCGCAACCAGCTTGGCGATCTGATTGCCATCCGAGTCATAAATGAAGGAGGAAAAACGACTGGGGGTCGCGTCTTCCAGATTTATGGTCGGAGCCGAATCTATAATCCCTTTGAAAACACCGATTCCGCCGCAGATGCCGATAATTCCGACTCCCAAAAGCAAAAGCAGGAATGCTTTTGTAAAGGTGAGAAAGAACTTGCGGCCCCAGCGGTTTGTGCTGGAATGGAGCGCTTTCTTTTTCTTTTTTACGCTTTGTTTGCTATAGTCCATGCAAGTTGCCTCCTTGAAAACGGGCGGCCGGGCGCTACGGCCGGCTGCCAAAATAAATCTTTCTGGACATTATCCCTTTGATTATACCAAAAACCCTCCCGCAAGTCAAATTTTCCGAAAAATGCCTGTTCCTTCCGTAACGGTTCAGCCCTCAACGTCATCAGGTCTGTCGGCGGGCGCCGGGAACGGAACGGGAAACCAGTCAGCGGACGCAGGGGCAGGAGAGCGGGCAGGAAGGGACAGGCTGTTTCCGGCCGCGATATCCGGAGCGGGAAATTCCTCAAAATATCAGGATATTCCTGAGCGCCACAGGGCACAATAAACTCACTGCGTTCGGACAGTATTGCGCCCTGTGGCAGGAATATCCTTCCATTTTGGGAATTTCTCCGCTTCGGATAAAGCGTCCGGAAACAGTCTGTCCCTTCCTGCCCGCTCTCCTGCCCCTGCGTCCGCTGACGGTTTCCCGTTCCGTTCCCGGCGCCCGCCGACAGACCTGATGACATTGAGGGCTGACTGCTACTCCCTTCCAGCTGCCCCGTCCGGTCATTTTCCACGTCCCGCAAAAGTAAAGTGTCAGTCTATAATTATTCACAAAATTTTCCTGTTTATGCCTGCAAGTTAAAAATTTGTGGTATTATGGGTATAATCATAGAAGGAGCCGGCTTGTATCATTTTTGATGTGTTATGACAGAAGAAGGCTGGCTGTGGGGTTTTGGCAGAAAGGAAAAAGTGTATGGAAAATCAGGATCAGGCACCCTACCGGGTTGTTGTGAAGGGAGGACAGGGGGAGCTGGTGGAGAAGAAATCCCGGTTCATCGCTACGGTGCGCCCTGTGGAAACGGAAGAGGAGGCGGTTGCCTTCATAGAAGAAATGAAAAAGAAGTATTGGGACGCCCGCCACAGCTGTTCCGCCTTTGTGATCGGAAAACGCGGGGAGCTGACCCGCTGCAGCGATGACGGAGAACCGTCGGGGACTGCGGGGCGTCCCATGCTGGAGGTGTTGCTGGGAGAGGGCGTGCGCAACGTTGCGGTTGTGGTGACCCGGTATTTTGGGGGAACCCTTCTGGGTACCGGCGGGCTTGTCCGCGCCTATTCGGGAGCGGTGAAGGAAGGACTTCTGGCATGCGAGATCAGGACGATGCGCTATGGATCCAGGCTTTTGATCGACACGGATTACAACGGGATTGGCAAAATCCAGTACATATTGGGGCAGCGGGGCGTCTGTGTGGAGGATACAAGCTATGGGGAACGGGTGCAGGTGCGGGTCATTCTGCCCTATATGGAAGCTTTGTCCCTGCAAAAGGAAATCACAGAGGCGACCGCCGCGCGCGCGGTGATCACCGAGCTGGAGAAGCTCTATTTTATTGACAAAAACAGCTGATTGCAGTATTCTGATAACAGCCTGGCAGTTACAGGGGAACAGTTTGGACCTGTCTGAGCTGTTTTGTTACAGGAACTGCCGGAAGCAGGAAAAACGGATTCTAACGCAATTGAAAGGAGGTGGTTTTATGATAAGCAGTGACTCTACAGTGCCCCGACGATGTTATAAAACCACCATGCCCTGCTTAAGGTATGCCCTTTTGCAGGGGAAAAGGAGAATTGCGTATGGAAAACAACAAAGAAATCAAGGAGCTTGAAGCGCTGCTTGCAGGCAAGCAGTATACGAAAATCCGTCAGGGACTGTCTGAATATAACGAAGCCGATATCGCGGCGGTTCTGGAGGAAATGGAAAAGGAGGATATGCTCAAGGTATTCCGCATTCTGCCCAAGGACCTGGCGGCGGAGGTTTTTTCCTATCTGGATGTGGATAATGAGCAGTTTGTCATCACCTCCTTGTCCGATAAGGATGCGGGGCTGATCGTGGATAACCTGATGGCGGATGATGCCGCTGATCTGATGGATGAAATGCCTGCCAATATTGTAAAAAAGATTCTGGCCAATGCCAGTCCCGACACCCGCCGGGATATCAACCACCTGCTGCGTTATCCGGAGGATTCCGCAGGCAGCATCATGACGGTGGAATACGTGGATTTAAAGGAAAACCTGACGGTGACGGAGGCGATCGACCGTATCCGGAAGGTGGGCTTAGACAGCGAAACGATCAACATCTGCTATGTGCTGGATCCGCACCGTAAGCTGATCGGCACGGTTTCTCTGCGGTATCTTCTGCTGCATGAGGGGGAAGAGACGATCGGCGATTTCATGAATGAAAACGTCATTTCCATCAATACGCTGATGGATCAGGAAGAGGTCGCGGATCTGTTCAAAAAGTATGATTTTACCGCGATGCCGGTCGTGGACAATGAAAACCGTCTGGTCGGCATTATCACGGTTGATGATATCATGGATATCATCGAGGAAGAGGCGACGGAAGATATTGAGAAGATGAACGCGATTTTGCCGGGTGACAAGCCCTATATGAAGACCGGCGTGCTGGAAATCTGGAAAAACAGGATTCCCTGGCTGTTGCTTTTGATGATTTCCGCCACCTTTACCGGACGGATCATCACGTCCTTTGAGGATGCGTTAAGCTCCTGTGTGATACTGACCGCGTTTATTCCGATGCTGATGGACACGGGCGGAAACGCGGGCGGACAGGCGAGCGCGACGATCATCCGGGGGCTTTCCTTAAATGATATTGAGTTTAAGGATGCGTTCAGGGTCATCTGGAAAGAGATCCGGGTGGCGCTGTTATGCGGGCTGACGCTCGCCGCGTGTAATTTTTTAAAGCTTTTATATGTGGATCGGGTAGGACTTTTGGTGGCAGCGGTGGTGTGCATGACGTTGGTGGCAGCGGTTGCCATCGCAAAGGTGGTGGGCTGCACCCTGCCGATGCTTGCAAAGAAAATCGGCTTTGATCCGGCGGTCATGGCAAGTCCGTTCATCACGACGATTGTGGACGCGCTGTCTTTGATGATTTATTTCCGGTTTGCCACTGTGCTGCTGGGACTTTAGGCGATAGATGTCTGGCTGATTTGTGGAGAAAGGGGAGAGTTTACATGAAACTGATTTCCTGGAATGTGAACGGGCTTCGGGCCTGTGTGACGAAGGGGTTTTCCGATTTTTTTGGGGAGGCGGACGCGGATATTTTCTGTCTGCAGGAGACCAAGCTGCAGCCTGGGCAGATATCGCTGGAGCTGCCGGGGTATCATCAGTACTGGAACAGCGCGGAGAAAAAGGGGTATTCCGGCACGGCCATTTTTACAAAAAAAGAACCCCTGTCCGTATCCTGCGGAATCGGCATCGAGGAGCATGATCATGAGGGAAGGGTGATCACGCTGGAATATCCCGGCTGTTACGTGGTCACGGTCTATACGCCTAATTCCCAACGGGGACTGGAACGGCTGGATTACCGGATGCGGTGGGAGGATGATTTCCTTTCTTATTTAAAAAAGCTGGAGGAAAACAAGCCGGTCATTTTCTGCGGCGACTTGAATGTGGCGCATGAGGAAATTGACCTGAAAAATCCGAAGAGCAATCGTAAGAACGCGGGCTTTACGGATGAGGAACGGGGGAAGATGACGGCCCTTTTGCAGAACGGCTTTGTGGATACCTTCCGGCATTTCTATCCGGACCGGGAAAACGCGTATTCCTGGTGGTCCTATCAGTTTCATGCCCGGGAGAAGAATGTGGGATGGCGTATCGACTATTTCATCGTGTCGGAGAGCTTAAGGAGCAGACTTGTGGATGCGCAGATTTATGCCGATGTGTTTGGCTCTGACCATTGCCCGGTGGGGCTTTTGGTGGAAGGGGAGCTTTGAAGGGGAGAGAAACGGAGCATTGCAGTTGCAGACTGACATAAAAAGAGCGATACCTTCGCGGAAAGGAAAAGCCGCAGGAAGGTATCGCTTTTATATTTGGTTGGAAAAACAGCCTGTTTGCCGCTTTGTAAAAAAACCGGACCGGTTTAGTTCTTACCCTGCATCGCCGCCCGCTTGCGCAGGGTATGGTCAAGGATTTTTTTGCGGATGCGCAGCGACGTGGGCGTCACCTCCAACAGCTCATCCGTGTCGATGAAATCCAGCGCCTGCTCCAGACTTAAAATTCTGGGCGGCGTCAGGCGCAGCGCCTCATCCGCGCTGGAGGAACGGGTGTTGGTCAGCTTTTTGGTTTTGCAGACATTGACCTCGATATCCTCACTGCGTCCGGTCTGACCGATGACCATGCCGGCATAGACCTTTTCACCGGGACCCACAAAGAGGGTGCCGCGCTCCTGGGCGTTGAAAAGTCCGTAGGTGATGGCTTCACCCGCCTCAAAGGCGATCAGGGAGCCCAGGTTCCGGTAGGAAATATCTCCCTTGTAGGGACCATAGCTGTCAAATACCGCGTTCATGACGCCGTTTCCCTTGGTATCTGTCAGAAATTCTCCCCGGTAGCCGATCAGTCCCCGGGAAGGGATCATGAATTCCAGACGGGTGGTACTGCCGCTGCCCGGGGTCATGTTGATCAGTTCGCCCTTTCTTTGCCCGAGCTTTTCAATCACGTTTCCGGCAAATTCCTCCGGCACATCGATGTAGACCTGTTCCATCGGCTCCAGTCTGTGTCCTTTTTCATCGGTGCGGTATAAGACCTCCGCCTTGCTCACCGAAAATTCGTAGCCCTCCCGGCGCATGTTTTCGATGAGGACGGACAGATGCAGCTCGCCCCGTCCGGAAACTTTAAAGCTGTCGGTGGAATCCGTTTCCTCCACACGTAAGGACACGTCGGTGTTGAGCTCCCGAAACAGTCTGTCCCGCAGATGGCGGCTGGTCACATATTTTCCCTCCTTGCCGGCAAGGGGGGAATCGTTTACCATGAAATGCATGGCGATGGTGGGCTCCGATATTTTCTGGAAGGGGATCGGAGCCGGATTTTCCGGGGCACAGAGGGTATCTCCGATATGCAGATCGGAAATGCCGGAGATCGCCACGATGGAGCCGATGCCGGCCTCTCTGACCTCCACTTTGTTTAATCCGTCGAATTCGTAGAGCTTGCTCACCTTCACCTTTTTTAGCGTGTCCGGATCGTGATGGTTGACGATGACGACCTCTTGATTGACGGTTATTTTGCCGTTATCCACCTTGCCCACGCCGATGCGTCCCACGTATTCATTGTAATCGATGGTGCTGATCAAAAGCTGGGTGCCCGCGTCAGGATCCCCCTCCGGTGCGGGGATGTAATCGATGATCGTGTCGAACAGGGGCTTCATATCCTTGTTTTTTACGGTGATATTCGTGGTTGCGCTGCCCGTTTTGGCGGATGCGAAGACGAAGGGGCAGTCGAGCTGCTCGTCGTTTGCATCCAAATCCAGAAACAGCTCCAGCACTTCATCCACCACCGCCAGGGGGCGTGCCTCAGGACGGTCGATCTTGTTGACACATACAATGACAGGAAGCTGAAGCTCCAGCGCTTTGCGGAGCACGAAACGGGTCTGGGGCATGGGCCCCTCAAAGGCGTCCACCACCAGGATGACGCCGTTTACCATCTTTAATACCCGCTCCACCTCGCCGCCGAAATCCGCATGTCCGGGGGTGTCGATGATGTTGATTTTGGTGCCGTTGTACATGACGGCTGTATTTTTGGAGAGAATGGTGATGCCGCGCTCCCGTTCAATGTCATTGCTGTCCATGACGCGCTCCATGACCTCCTGATTTTCCCGGAACACACCGCTTTGCTTTAGCAGCTCGTCCACCAGCGTGGTCTTGCCGTGGTCAACGTGGGCAATGATGGCTACATTTCTGACATCTTCTCTTTTCTGATTCATGCTTATACCTCCTTGTGCGCCTGGGCGCACATATCAATCAAAAGTCTGGAAATTTATTTCCAGATGTTACTTCCTCTTTGGCAAGGAAGGCAACCCGAGCTGCTATTGCCGCTTCCGTTGGTATCCGTTATTCAATTGAATCGTAACAGATTTCTTCCTTTTACAAACGGTACAAGTATATCACCCTTATTTTCATGATGCAAGAGAAAATGGCATTCTTCTGTAATTTCAGGTAACAGTTCGTTACTTTTCATGAGGGAGAAAGGCAGGGAGGGACGGCAGCGGCAACGGGAGGCAGGAATACGGGCAGCGGAGGACACAGGCTGTTTGCTGTCGCTTTTATCCGGGAGCGGAAAAATTCCCAAAATGGCTGGATATTCCCGGGACAGGGCGCAAAACTGTCTGAACGCAGTGAGTTCTTTTGCGCCCTGCCCCGTTTGGGAATAGATGGTCATTTTGTGGAATTTCCCGCTCCGGATAATGCGACAGCAAACAGCCTGTGTCCTCCGCTGTCCGTATTCCTGCCTCCCGTTGCCGTTGCCGTCCCTCCCTGTCTTTCTCTTCATCCGGTGAAAGTCAACAGTAGCTCTTTGCTGTTCGACAAAAAGCGCGCGTCTTTTTGCCGGGGATGTCGAATGCGGGGGAAAGGTGCGCTGCCGTATGGTTCTATTTTGCGGCATATGTCCATAAAATGATAATACATGACAGGAGATGCGTCGAGATGAATGCACTTTCCGGGAAAAAATTCTTGTATCAAGAAGGGAGAACTTCAAAATGACAGATAAGGTTATTGAAAACAATCAGGTGGTAATCATGGGCAAAATTGTGAGCGGCTTCACCTACAGCCATGAAATCTTCGGGGAAGGATTTTTCATGGTGGATGTGGAGGTGGCGCGCTTAAGCGAGTCCTATGACATCATTCCGATCATGGTGTCCGAGCGGTTGATCAATGTGGACGAGGATTATCAGGGTGAATATGTGAGCATCTCCGGACAGTTCCGTTCCTATAATCGCCATGAGGAACGGAAAAACAAGCTGATTTTGTCCGTTTTTGCGCGGGAGATCGTCTTTGTGGATGAGCTGGAGGAAAGCTCCCGGACCAACCAGATTTATCTGGACGGTTATATCTGTAAGGAACCGATTTACCGAAAGACCCCGCTGGGCAGGGAGATCGCGGATGTGCTGCTTGCCGTGAACCGTCCTTACGGGAAATCCGATTATATTCCCTGCATCTGCTGGGGCAGGAACGCCCGCTATGCAGGCGGCTTTGAGGTCGGCGCTCATTGTGCGGTGTGGGGCAGGATACAGAGCCGGGAATACATGAAAAAGCTCTCCGAGGACCAGTTGGAAAAGAGAATTGCCTACGAGGTTTCTGTGAGCAAGCTGGAACTCATGGAATGATGGAGGGTACAAAAATCTGGACGGACGGTGCAAAGCCGCCCGTCCGGAGGACGGTGACAGGATGGAGCCGGTTTGAGGGATCAACAGACATCCTTCCGATCAATTTGCTGTATTTTCTGTAATCTTTGGCGTTGCTATTCAGACGTGTCTGAATAGTAACTCTTTGGCGGCACGGCCCGGCAGGCAAAAAGCTACAGATTTGCTTCCTTAAAATGAACGGCTGAACGATTCCAGTATTTCATGTAAATCCGGTCTTTATTTTGGTCAAGATTTAGCTGGTACATTCTGAACACGACCAGAAAATCCTTCGGTTGCCATTGCTCTTCATAGGAATACCGGTAAGTCATTCCCAGCCGCTTCATGACTGCGCCGCTTTTGGGATTGTTGACATCATGTGTGGCCGTAATGTACGGAACCCCGTCCCTGGGCAATTGTGCAATGACCGCTTTGCCCGCCTCTGTGACAATTCCGTTGTGCCAGAATTCTTTGCGGAGTCCGTAGCCGAAATCATAGCTGTCGTCTGTGCTGACATTGACATAGCCGATGGGAATGTTATCTTCTTTGAAGCAAATCGCATAGTTGTAAGAGGGTGGCTGCCTGTATCTGCTTTCGAAGTGTTTTATGTAAAATATTTCCGCATCTTCGATTGTAGCCAATGGAAACCAGGGCAAAAACCTGTTGACCTCTTTATCCCCGTATATCTGATACAGGGCCCCGATATCGTCTTTGGTAAATTTCCGCAAAATCAGCCGCTCTGTGAACAATGCTGGCGTATTCATATTTCCCACCCCTTTCCTGCACACAACGGGTGCGCAGAGCTGATGCAAAGGCTTTAAGTTTTTTCAAATTTCATCCCAATATCGGTTTACAATTTCTGCAGCTTCCGTTTGCGCCTCCGACAGCCGTTCCCCAAATTTATGAATAAGGCGTTCGGTGGTATCCTGCTTTGTGCATTGAAACTCTTTGCAGGAAGCAATATAAACTTTAAATTCCAGTTCCCGGCGGGTATTCTCGACAACAGCCAGCTGTTTTTCTGCTATGTCGGCGCGTATTTTCTCTTCGTCAGCGCGCTTTTTTTCTTCATTTGCGCGTTTTTCCTCTTCATCGGCCCGCCTTTTTGCTTCTTCTCTTCGTTTTCGCTCCTCTGCTGTTTTCCTTCGTTCTTCCTGTATGTCTATTTTTTCCATATTTTCAAATAAATATCCCATCTGGTTTCCTCCTATTGCCTTCACGTACTCGTTGGCTTCGTCTACAGGTATATTCATTTTCATCATCAGGCTGTACATAATATTCTCTAAAAGACCGCGAATATATGGGTCAGTTTTTTTTAAAGCTTCTTCCAGCTTTTTGGGAGGTGACTGGCGGAATTTGCGGAAATCCTCTGGATTCTGCAGCTTATTGAGAAGCATGACCAGCGACATCTCATTCCCCCGATCCAGCAGCTCATCCGTGCTGCAATGATGTATCTGGACAACCTCATAACAAAAGTCCGGCACGTATTTGCCAAATACATCACTCAGCTGTATTCTGTCCTTCAAATACCGGGATGCTGTCCATTTGCCGCTCCCCTCATAATATACGATTGGTAGAATCGGAGGATATTGAAAATTTTTCCTCTGTGAAATCCCTTTCTTCTCCCGTTCCATTTCCTTCGCGTATTCATGCCAGATACAGACCATATACCGGAGCAGCTGCATCATGATGTCATGGTCCACGCTGCTTTTATGCTCTATCAGCGAGATCATGTAGAGTGGAACAGCAACCGGTTTTCCGTTTTCATCCTTCAGACGTATTTTTTTGACCGTGTCTGTTTCAAATTCCACACCGAAATAAGCCTGATACCGTTCTGTCACATCCTCGATATCTTCCGGCTGAACCCACTTAAGCTGTGGAATATCCATATTGTCCTGTAAAAACTGGGAGCATAGCCTGGGGTTTTTAAAAATTTCTTTGCTGTTTACATCCCGTGCATGCTCTGGCACAGAAAAAGCCTGTTCTCTTTTTTCCATTCTGTTTCCTCCTGTTTTGTTGGTATCCTGGTGTTTTGCAGGAGGAAGTGACCTTTCCGCCTGCCGCACCGTGTCAGGTGTCTGTTTGAACTGTGGCGAAAAGCCAGAATTCGGATTCCGTTTGGGCAATACCCAAAACAGAAAGCGCATCAGAAAGCTTTGACTAAAACATGCGCTGTCATGATGTCAATATAGCATTTTTTCTGCGCAATGGCAAGCAGATTTTCTACATTTCTGCTCCCGTCGCCGCCGAATGGTTACTTTTCATGGGGTGGGGAGAAAGGCCGGGCGGCCAGATGGAACAGGAGGACGCGGGATGATGGGCGGGCAGAGGACACAGGCTGTTTCCTGAC
>CAJUEL010000030.1 GCA_910585455.1 uncultured Eisenbergiella sp.
ATGGATTGTAAGACTAAATTCAGCGGGGAGTGGAATTTAATTTTTCATTTAACATTTTTTTGGAAAAGCATGAAAAAATGGTTGCAATGCAGCAAAACACATGCTATAATAAGAAACGGTCTTTTTGGAAGGTTTTTGGAAGGAGGTCAGGTTAAGATGAAAGTCAGAGCATCCGTAAAACCGATTTGCGAAAAGTGCAAAGTCATCAAAAGGAAGGGTTCTATCAGAATTATCTGTGAGAATCCCAAGCACAAACAGAGACAGGGCTGATTTTTCTGCTTGCAGGAAATGTGCCCGTCCACAGTAAGACGGCTGGCGGCGGATTTTTACTAAGGTCCGCCTGGAAATAATTGAACGTAGCAGAACCATTTCTTCACAGGATGGCCATATGGCTGTCCGTGGGACATTTCGCTACGGGAGATTACTTTTTGATACCGAGGTGAGGCTTTGGCGGGGAAGGAAAGCAATTGCTCTACATTGCCGGTCAGAGTCGGAAGCAGATGTGTGAAGGAACACCCCTGGGGTGTGTAAAGCACATGGTTTCCGCATGGGATGTCCATGAGAGTGTATCGGAAAGACCGGTATACCGGTTGGGTACAGGGTACCCCAGTCAATTAGTAACATTTTTACACGCACAGGTCATAAGTTTGCCCTGTGCTCGTTGTGCGTAAAAACCAAACTGCGCACGCGCGGCAGAAAATTCTGCTGTGAAGAGGAATGGAGGAAATGGTATGGCTCGTATTGCAGGTATTGATTTACCCAGAGAAAAACGCGTCGAGATCGGACTGACCTACATTTATGGCATTGGCAGATCCAGCTCGAACAAAATCCTGGCACAGGCGGGAGTCAATCCCGACACGCGCTGCAGGGACTTAACGGATGAAGAGGTTAAGAAGATCAGCGAAGTGATTGATGTCACCATGATGGTGGAAGGTGATTTGAGAAGAGAGATCGCCTTAAACATCAAGAGATTGCAGGAAATCGGATGCTACAGAGGTATCCGGCACCGTAAGGGACTTCCCGTCCGCGGTCAGAACACGAAGACCAACGCGAGAACAAGAAAAGGTCCCAGAAGAACAGTTGCAAACAAGAAAAAATAATCAGACGAGGGAAAGTAGGTTAGTTTAAATGGCAGCAAACAAAAAAGTTACAAGAAAAGTGACAAAAAAACGCGTCAAGAAAAACGTTGAACACGGACAGGCACACATTCAGTCTTCTTTTAACAATACGATTGTTACCCTGACAGATGCTGAAGGGAATGCCTTAAGCTGGGCTTCGGCCGGCGGTCTGGGATTTAAGGGTTCAAGGAAATCTACTCCGTATGCAGCACAGATGGCGGCAGAGACTGCTACCAAGGCGGCACTGGTGCATGGCTTAAAGACGGTGGATGTTTTCGTGAAGGGTCCCGGTTCAGGACGTGAAGCGGCAATCCGTGCGCTTTCTGCATGTGGTCTGGATGTGCTGAGCATCAAGGATGTGACACCCGTTCCGCATAATGGATGCCGTCCTCCCAAGCGCCGCCGCGTCTAATGGGTAACGTATCGGTTGGAGGAAGACATGGCGCATGCCCAGGCTTAGAACGGGTGGCGCCATGCTGTAAACAATAATTGGAGGAAAATTAAAATGGCAGTAAACAGAGTTCCTGTATTAAAAAGATGCAGAACGCTTGGACTTGAGCCGAGCTATCTGGGCTATGACAAAAAGTCCAACAGGGCAGTAAAAGCGGGCAAGAAGATGAGTGAATACGGACTGCAGCTGAGAGAGAAGCAGAAGGCAAAATTCATCTATGGCGTGCTGGAGAAGCCCTTCCGTAATTATTATAAGAAGGCTGACAGAATGAAAGGCATGACGGGTGAAAACCTGATGGTTATGCTGGAGTCCAGACTGGACAGCGTTGTTTTCCGTATGGGATTTGCCAGAACCAGAAGAGAAGCAAGGCAGGTCGTTGACCACAAGCATATTCTGGTAAACGGGAAATGCGTCAATATTCCTTCTTACCTGATCAAAGCAGGTGATGTGATCGAGCTGAAGGAAAGCGCAAAGAGCATGCAGAGATACAAGGATATCCTCGAGATTACGGCGGGAAGACTCACTCCCGAATGGATGGATGTTGATAAAGAGGCATTCAAAGGAACGATTAAGCAGCTTCCTTCCAGGGAGATGATCGACGTTCCGGTTAATGAGATGCTTATCGTCGAGTTGTACTCCAAATAATGAAGGGAACGTTCCATCTAAATTCATGACAATAGAAAGTCTGCAAAATGACTTTCTATTGTGTGTTCGTAAAGGAGGGTATTTGCTGTGTTTGATTTTGAAAGACCCAATATTGAGGTTACCGAAATATCCGAGGACAAGAAGTACGGCAGGTTCGTGGTTGAGCCCCTGGAAAGAGGCTATGGAATCACGCTGGGGAATTCTTTAAGAAGAATTATGCTGTCTTCTCTTCCGGGTGCTGCAGTGAGCCAGGTGAAAATTGAAGGCGTGTTGCATGAGTTTTCTTCTGTTCCCGGCGTCAAAGAGGATGTGACGGAAATCATCATGAACATCAAGAGCCTGGCAATCAAAAACAACAGTGAAACAAATGAGCCCAAAACTGCGTACATTGAGTTCGAAGGCGAAGGCGTTGTCCATGCTTCTGACATTCAGGTTGACCAGGATATTGAGATCCTCAATCCTGACCTTGTAATCGCCACATTAAGCGGAGGCAAGGAGAGCAAACTGTACATGGAACTGACTATATCCAGAGGCAGAGGCTATGTCAGCGCAGATAAGAATAAGAGCGAGGAACTGCCGATTGGCGTTATCGCGGTCGATTCTATTTACACTCCTGTTGAAAGAGTTAATATGACAGTGGAGAATACCCGTGTAGGTCAGGTGACAGACTACGATAAGCTTACACTGGATGTTTACACGAACGGGACACTGGCTCCGGACGAGGCTGTCAGCTTAGCTGCAAAGGTACTCAGCGAACATTTGAGCCTTTTCATTGACTTGTCTGAGAATGCAAGAACCGCAGAGGTCATGGTAGAAAAGGAAGACGATGAGAAGGAAAAGGTACTGGAAATGAGCATTGATGAGCTTGAGCTCTCTGTTCGTTCCTTTAACTGCTTAAAGCGTGCTGGTATTAACACGGTAGAAGAACTGATTAACAAGACTCCCGAGGATATGATGAAGGTCCGCAATCTGGGACGGAAATCCTTGGAGGAGGTTCAGGCAAAGATCAGCGAGCTGGGATTCCATTTCAGACCCAGCGAAGAATGATCCTGCCATGGAGGATGCACTGTAGGTAAGACCAAAAGGCGCGGCGGTGTATGATGACGGGAGATACCTGTCGGAACATGATGGATCGTCGCCATCCGCGATGGATTGTGCGGCATAACGCGTCCGGTAAGTAAGTCCAAAGAGCGTTGCCGGATGTACCAGAAATGAAAGGAAAACAAAACAATGGCAAAGTACAGAAAGCTGGGCAGAACCTCTGATCAGAGAAAAGCTCTTTTAAGAAGTCAGGTGACGAGCCTGCTTTACAGAGGTAAAATCGTTACCACAGAAGCGAAGGCGAAAGAAGTCCGTAAGATTGCGGAAGGTATTATCGCTATGGGTATCCGTGAAAAGGATAACTACGAAACTGTTACCGTTACCGCCAAGGTTCCCCGTAAGGACAAGGACGGCAAGCGTGTGAAGGAAGTTGTAGACGGCAAGAAGGTGACTGTATTTGATGAAGTGCAGAAGGAAATCAAAAAGGATATGCCTTCCAGACTTCATGCAAGGCACCAGATGCTGAAGGTTTTCTATCCTGTAAAGGAAGTTCCCACAACTGCGGCAGGAAGGAAGAAAGGCACGAAGAATATCAATATGCCGAACAAGGTATTTGATGAAATCGCCCCCAAA
Organism: uncultured Eisenbergiella sp.; assembly: GCA_910585455.1. Lineage (GTDB taxonomy): Bacteria > Bacillota > Clostridia > Lachnospirales > Lachnospiraceae > Gallintestinimicrobium. The sequence continues at coordinate 3,889 of CAJUEL010000030.1, forward strand.
TATGCGGATCGTAAGGGTGGTTACACCAGAATTGTGAAGATCGGTCAGAGAAAGGGTGACGGCGCACTGGAAGTTGTGCTTGAGCTGATCTGAAGTAACGTTTAGGCGGAGCCGGACTATCACGAATCGAATTTCATTGCAACTGATGCAGCAAGAAACGAATAAAACCAGCATTCTGAAAAAGAGTGCTGGTTTTTGCTTTTTTTAAAGAAAAACAGTTGGGGAGGCAGGTTATCAGTTTTTTTATAAAGTCTTTCGTGCCGGAGCGTCACAAAGGACTTTGATGGCTGATACGAATTTGCCTGTGCGAATTCGCATTGTGCTATTGCGTAAACGCTCCGGAAGGGAGAACATATGACATTACAGGAAGCGGATAAAAAATTGGCAGAACTTAATGATAAGATTGATCGTTTATCTATTGAAAGGAAGGAAGTTTTGCGGAAATGGAATGTGGCATTTATGGCAGAAAAACCGGAGAAAACTGTCTGTGAGGACAGGGGAAAAGGAGAGCGTTCCCACCAGCTATATTTAATAAACGGTGGATTTTCTGTATTTGTATGTCATTTTGATGAGATTGATATGCAACAGGATCTGAATAGTTTTTATGAGAATCTGAATATCAGGATGAATGTCTTAAACAGGTGTAATCATGGAGAGGACGAATTGCCGGAATATCAGAAAAACCTGGTTTATGCCAAGGCAACAGAAATCAGAGATGCCTATTTTGAAAATCTGCTGGCAGTCTATCAGAAAGAAAAGAACGTGTGATTTGCAGAAAACATGAAAAATGTAAGTTTCAAGGAGACCCCGCTGAAGCTCCTGTGCCATGATCGTGGCACGGGAGCTTCAGCAGGGTCTCAGATGTGAATTATTGCGGTTACTGTTATCATTATAGCTCCATGCCCCAATAATGATCGACCTTATTTCTTGCGATAGTCTCAGCTTCTTCGGAAGAATTCCCGAAAGCGGACAGGTATTTCAGGATAAATTGCTTTATCGTTTCTTCCCTTGTGCAGTTGAAATCCTGGCAGGTGGTTATATAGGTTTTATATTCAGCTTCTCTTTTTGCAGCAACAGCCTGTTCCTGTACTGCGACAGCTTGTTCCTGTGTTACGGCAGCCCGTTCCTGGGCAGCAGCAACCTGTTCCTGCGCCTCAGCCAACTGCTCCTGCATAACCGCGACCTGTTCCTGCAGCATGGTTGCTTCTTCGCGTGCCAAACGGGCCTGTTCCTGCGCTTCCTCTCTTTCCTTTCTTGCCTCTGCCGTTTTCCGACGTTCAGCCTGTATGTCAATTTTCTCCATATTTTCAAATAAATATCCCATTTGATTTCCTCCTATCGCCTTTATGTATTCATTGGCTTCCGCTATCGGTATATTTATTTTCATCATCAGGCTATACATGACATTCTGAATGAGCCTGATAAGGTCAGGGGGCGTATTTTGCAGTATACCTTCGAGCTTCTCCGGCGGCGATTGGGAAAAAGCCTGGAAATCATCCGCACGTTGGAGCTTATTGAGGAGCATGAGCAGTGACATTTCATCGCCTCTGTCAAGAAGCTCCTGATTAGAGTATTCGTGGATTTGTACGATTTCATAATGAAAATCCGGTACAAAACTGGCAAAGTCATCACCATGGCAGATTCGTTCCCGCAGACGCCGGGCCGCTGTCCAGCGGGCACTTCCTTCATAATAGACTATCGGCAGAACAGGGGGATAACGAAAGTCTTTCCGTTTGGAAATTCCCTCTTTTTTATGCTCCATATCTTTCGCATATTCATGCCAGATACAGACCATATACCGAAGCAATTGCATTGTGATGTCATAATCCACTCTGCTTTTATGCTCAATGAGTGAAATCATAAAAAGAGGCAGAGAATGACGTTCCCCTTTTGCCGATTTCAGATAAATTTTCTTGACTGTATCTGTTTCAAATTCCACTCCAAAATATGCCTGATACCGTTCCGTAACGTCCTCAATGTCTTCCGGCTGCACCTGCTTCAACATGGGGATATTCATGTTATCCCTTAAAAACTGTGCGCAGAGCGTTGGATTTTTGAAGATTTCCTTGCTGTTTACGTCCCGCATCTGTTGGGATGCGGAAGCTGTTTCCTTGCAATGATCATTTTTCATTCAATTTCCTCCTGTTTGGGTGTGATTCGGCGCCATTTACAGAAGGAAAGCATTCAGATTCGAGCTGTCCAAACGGTTACGAAAATTCGACCTTCCGCCTGTCTGCACCATATTAAGGGTTCATTTTGAACTGTGGCGAAAAGCCAGAATTCGGATTCTACAGGGCAATGCCTGTGAACAGAAAGCACATCGGAAAAGTTCAGATCAGGTGATGCACTCCATAAAATCAGTATAGCATTGTTGGGGAATCATGGCAAGCGATTTTCGCAGATTATCCCATTCTGCGAAGCATTTCGACGGGTAAAATTCCTTTTAAGAACAGTCTGAAAACCACATAATAATTTACTACACGTTAATTATTATACTGATAGTCACCTGATTTGTCAAATGAAATTAGAAGCACAGGCAGATTTTAGCATTTTTGTCAAAGCTATCATGTATTAGTATGGCGCTATCCATTTATTTCCACTATTCGTGGTCAGAAATGTGGTCAGAAATAAGAATGACGTACGGCAAATATGTTCTGCATGCAGGTATTGTTATGAGAAACCATGAACAATGTCATTTATGGTCAGTTTTATGGTCAAAGGCATCGGAGAATACGGCGTTTTTGCCGCATTTTGCAGACAGAAAGCATATTGCTTCGCAGAATGGGATATTCTACGAAATTTTTCTGTGCGGGTACGGATCACATTACGCAAAGGAAATGACATGTCAGCCCAAACAGTATGCAAAACGGTGCGCCAGTACAATCAGGAGCCGATCCTGCCGGAAGATATAGAAAAGCTTACGGAGATTGCAAAGGATTATTGCAGGGTGAAAAATTACGTTTATGCGCGCTATGGAGGGATTGGCAGTCTTTCGAAGCTGTATCCGGGTTATACGGTTCAGAATGAGATGACGCGAAGTGGACTGCGGGGAGAACTCGGATTGCCATCAGTATATTTCAATCTGGCGGTTTTTGACGCCCTGGGAGATATCAAGGCGCAGTGGACGCGGACGAAATCGAAGCTTACAAAGCTGATCGGGAAGAATGAAAATTTTTCACCCGAAGAGAAGCATTATCTGCGATTCCTGTTAAAAACCGCGAATGCCTTTGATGCGGTGCTGAATCAAAAGGCGTTTGATCTGCCGACGGAAATTGTAAAGAAGCAGGAAGAGCTGGCAGCCTGGGTGGATACGGAAAAGCTGCATCGGTATGTATGCCGGCAGGTGAGAAAATACCATGTGAAGCTGCATGCGGATAAGGCGACAGGGTTTTCTGCCACGGAGCGCGCTTATCGTTATGGAGACCATGGAATTTACATTTCCACAAAGCAGAACCGGAAGCGGATTTTTGTGGGGCTGACGGATCATAATTCTTACCGGAATCAGATCTATATCCGGTTATATCCGGAGGAAAACAGGCTGGAAATCCGGGTGGCGGTAGATGTGGCGGTGCGCACGCATACGGATTACACAAAGCGGGTCGGTCTGGCATTGGGCATGTTCTGCATGCTTACAACCCATGAAGGGAACCGGTATGGGGAACGGCTGGGAGAATATCAGAATGGTTACGCCGAATGGATGCGGGAACAGATGCGCAGCTATAGCCGGAACCGAAAGGACAATCCGGGCAGGAAAAAGTATCTCGCCCGAAAGCAGCGCCTGACAGAACAGCTGCACAGCTATATCAACCATGAGCTGAACGTTTTTTTACAGAAGGAAAAGCCGCGGATTGTCTATATCCCGAGGCTGCCCGCCATGCAGGCGGGGAAGGGAGACGGCGGGATCAATAACAGCGTAGCGCTGTGGCAGAGAGGATATATCCGGGAGCGCCTGTTGCTTAAATGCAGGGAGCAATCCGTGGAGGTCACAGAGGTTTTCGGGAGCGGAATCGGGCGTACCTGCAGCAGATGCGGCGCACAGGGGAAAAAGAAGGACGTTTTTTTTCTCTGCGAAAGCTGTGGATACCGGGTGGAGGAGAAAACGAATACGGCGCAGAATGCGCTGAAACGTGGAAGCCAGGAAGTGGAAGAGAAGGATACGCAGCGGTAGAAGCGTAACGGTACAGTCAACTCTGAACTGTCACGCAGAAGCTGCTTCTGATTTTTGAAAATAGAGGATAGTTGGATCATGAAAACGGCAATTCAGATAAATTCCGGCGATGAACCGGGGTTTTACCGGAAAGGGGAGAACCCTTTAGAGGACTGGAACGCCCGTTTGTGATAAAAAAGCTTTTACGGCATTAGAAGGCGGGGCATGCGCTCCGCGTATTGGGTATGCCAGGACCCTGTGAACATGGCGCGCATTTTGCGGATGTCAAGGAGACAAAAAGCCATGAGGTAGCGGGGAGCGAAGCGGAGAAATCCGCATCATCTTCCGGATAGCGGAGGATGACCAATGTGCCATATTTTATAACCGCAGGAAAATGGGAAAGCTGCGGGAAGCCGGGCGACTGTGCAAAAGCCGGCAAGGCTCCATTGGCAACGGGCCGGTCAACAACAGGATGCAGGAAACGGCGGAAGGAACAGGACAATGAGAAAAGCGCAGAAAAAGCAGGCAGAGGATTTTCTCCTGCTGCTCGATCAGGCTCATGAGGAAATCGGGCAGATGATTGGGAAAGGGCAAATTGAGGCAGCGCTGGAACTGTTGGGACAGTGCCAGGAGGGCGCTGTGAAGCTGGGGGAAATGATCGAGAACGCGGAAGGAGAGGATTTTCCTGCGGTTTGGGCATTGGAAAATTACTGTGAGCTCGTCTATGAGATGTATGAAGGACTCGCTCAAAATCAGGAGATCAACGGAAATAAAATTTATAAAAAACTGCGTAAGGCGCTGATCCGGGTGGAAAACAGCGTCAGAAATGACATCAGGGTGCGTTATGAGATCGTCTTTATGCCCTATAAAGCATCCATGTGGGATTCGCTGGAAAGCGTCTGGCAGGCGGCGGAAGCCGATCCGGACTGCGATGCCTATGTCATTCCGATCCCTTACTATGACCGCAACCAGGATCATTCTCTGGGAGCGTTCCACTATGAAGGAAAGGAGTTCCCCAAAGAGGTGCCGGTCACGCATTATGACGCGTACTCTCTGGAAGAGAGAAAGCCGGATGTAATTTATATACATAATCCATATGATAATATGAATTTTGTGACGAGCATAGATCCCCGCTTTTACTCGGAAGAGTTAAAAAAGCATACGGAATGTCTGGTTTATATACCTTATTATTCAACAGCCGGAGGCATGGCGGAGGGACAGGCTTCTTGTCCGGTCTACTATAACGCGGATTACATTGTCATACAGGCGGAGAAATATAAGAAGTTTTTTGACAGCGGGATACCCGACGGCAAATTTCTCGTCATGGGTTCCCCGAAGTTTGACAGCATCATACACAAATGCCAGAATCCGCCTATGCCGCCTGCCGAATGGGCGGACAGGATGAAGGGCAGAAAGGTGTATTTTTACAATACGAGCATCGGCGGCATGCTGGGCAACACGGATGCTTTTCTGAAAAAAATGCGGTATGTATTCGATACGTTCCGGGGAAGGACGGATGCCTGCCTGATCTGGAGACCGCATCCGCTGATGGATTCCACCTTTGATTCCATGCGGCCGATGTATAAGCAGTTTTATGACGCCCTGCGGAGGGATTTTATACAGGAGGGGATCGGCATATACGACGATACGCCGGATATGGAACGGACCATCGCGTATTCGGACGTTTACATCGGAGATTCCGGGACGAGCGTCACCTCGCTTTTCGGTATGGTGGGAAAGCCGCTGTTCATTTTTAACAACAATATCCATACGCTGCCCGAAAAGGATGACTGGAGGGGGGAGCGGATCAGCAGCCCGCAGTTGAATGGCTGGGGGGATGACCGGTATCGGGTCACCGGGAATAACCAGCTGTGGTTTTCGGAAAAAAATGATTACCATTACCGGTTCTACATGGATCTGGAAACGGGCTATTCCGACGGCGGCTATTATCTTGCAGCGGCAGAGCTCAATGACAGGATCTATGTGTTTCCGGGCAATGCCCAGCATTTGCTGATCATCAAGGATAAGAAAATCAGGAAAATTGCATTCAGGGAGCCGATCGCACGGCCGGGCGCATTTTTTTCCTATTGGTATAATGAAAGATACATTTTTCTGTTCCCGAATCAATACCCGCATCTGATCCGGTTTGACATGCGTACGGAGGAGATTTGCTATATAGAGGGTATGGACCGTTTCCTGGTCAGGAATGTGGAAGGGGAGCAGTGTATTGGCGGCATAGGTCTGTATGAAAACGAGCTGGTGTTTGCATCTCCGGCGGATGACCAGTTTCTGTTCATGGAAATCGACACCCTTCGGATCAGGAGCTTAAGCAGCAACGCACCGTGCAGGCTGGGGACGCAGGGCGTTGTGACAGAGGGGGATAATTTGTGGCTCATGCCCTTAAACGGGATGACGCTCACCTGCTGGAATCCAAAGACAGGGGATGTGCGGGAATACAGCGATTTGCCGGAGGGCTTTCGTTCCATCCGGCCGCCTTACGGGCAGGAATGCAGGCAAAGACCTTTTGGCACGATGGCATTTTCCAAGGGCAATGGGAAGGAGAACATTGTCATATCGCCATCCTGGGGGAACATGTATCTGTCCCTGGACAGGGAGACCGGGAAAATGGAGGAATGGAAGCCGCCGCTGGCATTTCAAAGGCGCGGCAGGAACGGATATTTCACCTCGGGAAGCATGGGAGGCTTTGCGATCACCTATCCACAGCTTGGAAAGCCGGATTGCCGGATCTGGTATGACCCGGAAAGAAAGCTTTACGATATCAACATTGATACGAAGGCATACAAAGAGGTGGAGATCGACTTTGACTATGAGGATCTGGTCAGGCATGAGCCGGGATTTATGGAAGAATCGGAGTGGATGCAATATTGCCTGGATGAGAACGCGTTCAATTCCTTAAAGGATCTTCTGGATGATGCGATCACCGGACAGCCCTTTGACAGGGAGAGGCAGATCCGGGCTTTTTCCAAAATAAACGCGAATACAGACGGGACGTGCGGCAGGAATGTCCACGGCTTTGTGAAAGGAAAGATTTCATGACTAAGGTCATAACATACGGCACCTTCGATTTGCTCCATGAGGGGCATTACCGGCTGCTCAAGCGGGCGAAGGAGCTGGGGGATTACCTGATCGTCGGTGTGACGACAGAGGCCTATGACAAGGCGCGGGGAAAGCTCAACGTGGTGGATTCCCTGGTTACGCGCATTGAAAATGTGAAAAAGACAGGATTTGCGGATGAAATCATCGTGGAGGAATCCGTTGGGCAGAAGGTGAACGACATCCGGAAGTATCAGATCGATATTTTCACCGTGGGTTCCGACTGGGTGGGCGTGTTTGATTACCTGCAGGATTACTGCAGGGTGGTTTATCTGGAGCGCACGAAAAATATTTCCAGCACCATGCTGCGGGAACAAAACAGTCCGATCCACAGGGTGGGCATCATCGGCACGGGAAGGATTGCCGAGCGTTTCATTCCGGAAGCCAAGCTCGTCAGCGGCGTCAGCACCCAGGGCGTCTACAATCCGCACAGAGAAAGCGCAGAGCGCTTTGCCCGAAAGTGGGAAATCAACGCCTATGAGGATGTTGAGAAGTTTTATGACGCAATTGATCTTGTTTATATCGCGTCTCCCCACGAGACGCATTACGGATATATCAAAGCGGCGCTGGAGCACGGAAAGCATGTGCTGTGTGAAAAGCCGATGGTGCTGCAAAAGGCACAGGCAGAGGAGCTATACGCATCTGCCAGAGAAAAGCAGCTGGTCTTGATGGAAGGCATCAAAACGGCATACTGTCCCGGTTTTCATAAGCTTCTGGGAATCGCCTGCAGCGGGACGATCGGCAGCATCCGGAATGTGGAGGCATGCTTTACGAAGCTGGAACAGACAGGGAGGCGGGAATTGACCGACCGGGCATACGGCGGCAGCTTCACGGAGCTTGGCAGCTATGTGATGCTTCCGGTTTTGAAGCTTTTTGGGAAGGATTATGAGGATATCCGCTTCGATTCCATCTGTGATGAGAAGGGGCTGGACCTTTTTACAAAAGTTTCCCTGCGCTATCCTGCAGGCATTGCTACGGCGACCTGCGGGCTGGGGGTGAAATCCGAGGGCAGGCTTTTGGTCGCCGGAACGAAGGGCTATATTGTGGCGGAAGCCCCTTGGTGGAAAACAAGCTATTTTGAGGTACACTATGAGGACCCGGGAAGGGTGGAAAAATATTCGGAAACCTTTCTGGGCGACGGGCTGCGGTATGAAATCAGTGATTTTTTGTCCCTGATCAACGGGAACGGGGACCGGGCGTTTCAGCTGACCCAGGGAGAATCCATCGGGCTGGCAGGGATGATGGAGCGGTTTCTGGAAAAACGTGTAGTCGATACAGAGCGGTTGTTCAGAGATGGACAAACTGAAGTATGAATTTGAAATAATGCAATAGGGAATAAAAACCACAGCTTAAGACATCAAAGGTGAAAAAAGATAGACGGTTTACAAAAGAAGGAATGGGATGGGTTCTGGAAAAGATATTTTAGAATACAAGATTAATATGCTGTGATGTTAATGTGTGGAATGCTAATATGCTTTGCTGGAAGTTTGTCAAAAGCAGTTTGCATAGCAGATGAAGAACATTGTGCTGGAAATAAAATATTTTGTATTCATACAGTGACGAATACAAATTTGGAAATGTTCGGAAAATATTGAAGAAGCAAAAAAGTAATTGTATATGAAAGAGGCAGGAGTTGTGTTTATGAAATATGCAGTAGTAACCGGAAGCACAAAAGGAATAGGGCGGGAAAATTGCGATTAAGTTATTAAAAAAGGGGTATTTTGTGTTTATAAATTATGGTGGGGAGGATTATGCTGCAAATTTATTTAGAAAGGAAATGCAAAATTATGGGGAGCATTTTCTTATCATAAAGCAAAATCTTTTGTCTTATGAAAATACGATGATGTTTGTATCGGAAATCAGGAAAGTAACGAGGTAAATTGACTGCATTATTTTGAATTGTGGAATAACGGATCGGGCAGTTTTTCAAGATATTTCAAAGGAATCTTGGGAACGGGTAATGAATACGAACCTGAATGTGCCGTTTTATATTGTACAGGGACTGGAGAAAATGATTTCGCAAGGAGGGAGTATCATTTTTATCGGATCGGTATTGGGAATCCATCCTCATGCACGTTCTTTATCATATGCAGTTTCAAAGGCTGCAATTCACCAAATGGCGAAAGAAATGGTAAAGGTTTTTGCAGGGAGAAGTATTACAGTTAATGTGGTAGCACCCGGTTTTGTAGATACTTCATGGCAGAAGAATAAGACGGAAGAACAGAAAGAGAAAATAATAAGTAAAATTGCCATGGGACGATTTGGATATCCGGAAGAAATAGCCAATTTGTGTATGGCGATTATAGATACGCCCTATATCAATGGTTCAGTTTTGGAGATTAATGGGGGATATTCTTATAAATAGATATAAATTCTATGGTCAAGAAGGAGGTGAGAAAACTTGGATGCCAGATTGGCGGAAATGATTTCCTGGGTAAATGAAAATGGATATCAAGTGGATGGGGTTATGATTAATAAATCGGCTCTTATATTCGAGGAAAGAGTTAAAATGAATTGTTTTTATTGCGGTAAATATAATGTTAATTGGAAATGCCCACCAAAAATACCGGTGATAGATTATAAAAAAATGTTTTCAGAATTCGAAAATATGTCTTTTATATATATAAGGATGCTATTACGTGGGAATGATTTTGATTTAGTAAGGAAAAACAGCTCTCTGTATTTACACCAGGCAATGTTGCTTTGTGAAAAGTGGTTGTATTTGCATAACAATACTACAGCACTTTCTTTTATAGGAGGTTCCTGCAAGTTATGTAAGAATGGTTGTGCGCCTACACATTGTGCTAATCCGTATCAAGCCCGGATTCCTGTAGAAGCATTAGGAATAAATGTGGTAAGTAGTGCAGCCCAATATGGAATTGAGATAACATTTCCTCCAAAAGAATTCATAACGCGTATCGGTCTGCTTTTGTGGTAGTAATTGGGAGGTAAGTATGACGTATATTTTTTTAGTGGCGGGAAAAGGGACAAGACTTCATCCACTCACATTGAATTATCCGAAATCTTTATATAAGTTGCATGGAAATACGACCGTTTTACAGAGAATGGTTGAATTGATTAAAAAGTATGACCAAGATGCTACTGTGGTGGTGGTTACCGGATTTCAAAGTGAATATATCAGGAAAGAGGTTCAGGGAGTGATATTTGTTAGTAACCCATTTTATGAGGTGACAAATTCGATTGCTTCCCTCTGGTTTGCAAGAAAATATCTTGAGGACGATAATGTCACCATAATTAATGGTGATATAGTGATGGAAGAAAGGCTGATAGAAGCAATTGTTTGTAAAGAAACAGCCGTGCCCAAAGTATGCATTGATAGCAGTATAAAGAATAAGGGAGATTATAATGTAGAGATAAAAGATGATAAAATTTTAGTAATGAGTAAAGAATTGGATCAATATTATGGGGAGTATGCTGGAGTAACAAAATTAGATAGCCAATCTTCAAGAAAAATTAGAAGATGTATTGAAGAAATGGTAGAAGCCGGGATGTATGACCAGTGGTATGAAAATGCATTGGTACAGATGATTTTTAATGATGATTTCGAGCTTTTCTATGTGGATATTAAAGATTATAGATGGACAGAAGTGGATTGTGTGAATGATATGTTATTGGCAAAGCAAATACATATGGAGGAACGGAACTGATGATACAGCTGACAGATGAGGAATTGAGGTGTCTGCAGAAAATCCAGTTGGAGATGTTGGTAGAGGTAAAGAGAATCTGTAATAAAAATCATATAAAATATAGTTTGATTGGAGGAACACTATTAGGAGCTATACGTCATAAGGGATATATTCCATGGGATGATGATGCAGATGTTGGAATGTTACGGGAGGACTACGAGAAATTCCGTATTGTATGTGAATCGGAGCTGGATGCGGATAAATTTTATTTTCAAGATGATAGGAATACGGAGGGATATCGTTGGGGGTATGGTAAACTAAGGCGGAAAAATACGTTGTTTATGAGAGAAAATCAAAGCCATTTAGATTTTGGACAGGAAGTTTTTATTGATATTTTTCCACTCGATTTTGCACCGGATAATACGCTTTTAAGGAAACTCCATGCGTTTCACTGTTTTTGTATCCGGAAAATTTTATGGGCACCTGTAGGAGCAAGGGTTGAGAAAAATATTTTTAAGAAGTGGGTATATAAGGTACTGGAGCGAATTCCAAAGGAATGTATTTATAGCCACTATTATAAGTATATTAATAGCAGAAATTCAAGTAATACCGTGAGGCTTAATTTGTTTCCTACACGTAGGCCATATGGTTTTGCAATTGCTTTTTTTAAAGAACTGGTGGATGTTATGTTTGAAGGGGAAAATTTTCCAGGAAGTAAATATTTTGATGCATATTTAACAATTAAATATGGTGATTATATGAAACTGCCACCAGAAGAGGAAAGAAAAGTTCATCCGGTGAGTGAGATAAAATTGATATAGAGGATAATTCATAAGAATTGCAAAGGTAAGAAAAAATAGTGAGAGTATTTGGAACAGATACTATAGGCTTTTTGGATTTTTTTTTATATGATTGATGGTCAAGTTAAAAAAGTGAATAGTGCAAACATCTCATGTTAGTTGATGAGATGAAGTCTAAAGAATAGATATTTCATGTATGCAAGATTTATAGCATAGGTTTGCAAATTTTTATTTTTTTCAGAAAGGGAAAGTTGGAAAATGAAAGTAATAATCTGGGGAGCTGGTGATATGGGACAACGTGTAGTTCCATATTTGGATAAAGATAATATAGTTGCTTTTATAGACAATAGTGCAAGTAAGGTGGGAACTTTGTATTTGGAAATTCCTGTTATATCATTAGAAGAGTATGAAACGAAGTATAATAATATTCCCATTCTTATTACTCCACTCGCAGAAGAGGAAATAGAGGATCTGTTAGTAAATAGAGGAATTGAGTTTTATTTTAGATTGTCGGATTGTCCAAGTGAGTTTTCAAATGTCGAATATACGTGTACCTTAGAGCAATTTGCTATGGCTCAGATCACAAAAAATGAAAAATTTATTATATATGGAAGTACATTTTTTATAATTGTGTTAAATCAATGGGTAAAGAAAAACAAAGGGTACTATTTAACAATAGTGCTACCAGAGTCGGTTGGAAGTTCTATGTATGAAAACATGAAAAGAGAAAATACAGAAATGGTTTTTGTTCGTGAAAGCGATTACATTATGCAAGAAGATGTCAACTTTCTTGTAACAGATGAATGGTATATAGATTGTTTAAAAAAAAGAGGAATTGATAGAAAGAGAATAATAAATTTGTATGATATTTCGGATAAAGAAGAAAGTTACCACAATATTAAAATTGAACAGTATAAAGATATACATAAAGGTGAGAGCTGTTTTGTTATAGGCCATGGACCAAGTTTAAGTACTAGTGATTTGGATATGTTGTGGCAGAATCATATAATTACTTTTAGTATGAATTTGACATATAAGTTATTTGATAAAACGGAATGGAGACCAGACTATTACGTTGTTATGGATAGAAGGGTGCTAGATAAACATTCACATTTTAAGTGGGAAGAAAGTACAAAAAGAAAATGTTTTGTTGCGGATATGTCAGAAGATTTTTGGAAGGAAAATCAATCTGAAAGTAATATTAAATATCATTCAATAAGGAATATGAATACAAGGACGGTGAAATTTTCTGAGGATATAAGTAAAAGAGTATATTTTGGCGCTACTGTAGCTTACGATTGTTTGCAGATTGCTATATATATGGGATTCAAGAAAATTTATCTGTTGGGGATGGATTTGGTTCCATATAAACTTGGTAACAAGTCAGCAGTTCATTATTCTAATTTCTTCGAGACAGACGAACAGGAAAAAAGGCCTCAAATGTGGGTAAACAAAATTTTGCGTTCATATCAAGCTGCCAAGGACTATGCTGTTGCTCATGGCATTCAGATATATAATGCAACTCGTGGTGGATATTTAGAAGTATTTGATCGGATCGATTTTGATAAAATTTTTTTGGATGGTATGTGTGATGAGATTTATATTTGAGGGATTTTTAGGTGTAATAAATGTTTTTCATAACTGTCGAGCGGCACCAGCATGTAATTAAAATATATAGCGTAAGTTGCGGAAAAAATATGGAGGTTTTTGTATAAAGGTATTTTGCTATGGTATTTATAGACCAATTTGTACAGACATAAGAAAATATAGGCTAAATCTATCATGGGAGTGTTAAAAAGAGATGATACCAGCGATAATTCAAATTTCAAATATAAATGAATCGTTACGAAATAGGAATAAACAGTTGATTAACGGCGAACAGCAGATTGTTTTTTTAATTAAGCGATTGAAGAAAGAATTTGGGGAAAATATAATCATAGCTACCACCAATAGGGCAGAAGACGATGATGTGGAAACGATAGCTCAAATACTTCATATAAAGATCTATCGTGGGAAATTTAATGATATTCTATCAAGACTTCTTGAAGCCGCATATTTTTTACATGCAGATAATTTTATTAGGATATATGGAAATTATCCATTGGTGGATTTAGAGCAAGCTAAAGAGCTGGCACAGGAACATATAGAGGGAGCGTATGACTATTCCTATAATGAGCATCGTAATGGTGTCGTGTGGGGAACGGGATGCGATGTATTTCGAACAGAAACTTTAGAACAACTAAACAAATTATTGCTGGATCCTTATCAGCGGGAAGGGGTTTCATTCTATTTACAGCAGAATAAGGAACAGTACAGTGTATATAAAAAAGAAGTGATAAAAAAGCGTCCGGATTACAAATTAAGTTATGAAACAGAAAAAGACTTAAAGGTAATACAAGAATTGATTAATAACACGAAAGAAATAACAAATCGGGAAATAATAGAATATTTAAGTACGCATGAAATTGTTTCTACATACAATGTAGAGACACCACCTAAAGAGGTGGGCATTGAGAAATTGTTTTTACATGAAAAAAAGGTGGAGGATATTTTACAAAATGGGACTCACTCTATGTCGTACCCGATTAGTGTGGAACTGACTCTTACTAATAGATGCAATCTGCAATGTGTATACTGTTCTGATTTGGAATTGAGGGAACGGCAAGGAACGGAAGCATTTTTGGATTTTGATATTTTAAATAGATTATTTGAGAATTTAGCCAAAGGGGGAACTAAGGGAGTCGTATTTGAAGGCGGGGGAGAACCGACATTGCATCCGGATTTCAGCCGGTTGGTTAAAAGCGCCAAAGAAAATAATTTGGCAGTAGGTTTGATTACAAATGGTACTATTCGGTTAGACAAAGCAGATTTACAAAATCTTGAATGGATTAGGGTGAGTTTGGATGCTTCGAATGCGGAAGAGTATACGAAATTGAAAGGAGTGAATGTCTTTGAGAGAGTGCTCGCGGACATAGCATATTACGCGCAGTATTGCAAAACAGTAGGAATTGGTTATGTGGTGACTAATAATAATCTTTCAGATATAGAAACTCTTATATTGCGGTTGCGTGAATTAAAGGTGTCTTATATTCAATTAAGACCAGTAGTGGATGCGCCAGCGCTTTTGCCAGATGAAAAGGATTTAAGATATTTGGAAAGCTATAGGAGTGCAACATTTAATGTAATTGTTGATGGGATGAAGGAAAATATGGAAAGCGGAAATGGGCAACTTCCTTGTATTGCTAATAGTTTGACAAGTGTTATTTCAGGTGATGGCAGTGTATTTTTATGTGGAAGATTGAACATTTATGATTGGCTTAATCCTATCGGGAATATCAAAACACAAAGTTTTTCGGACATATGGAGAGGAGAAGAGAGAAAAAGGCAACTTAATATGGTAGGGAATGCCTCTTTTTGTAGTAGAAATTGCCCACAGTGCCGGATTAGCAAGTTTAATTTGTTATTTCATAGGTTGTTACAAACAAAATCAATTCATTTTATTTAGGAGAGGAAAGCAATGATAATCCCATTTGAAGAGGAATACAGAAGGAAATTTTATGAGTTGGAAGAACAGATATTTGATTCTGGCTTTTGGTCAGAAGGAAAAATGCTGCGGACATTTGAAGAAAAATTTGGGGAATATGTGAAACTGGGCGCAAGAGCTGTGTCAAGCGGTGGTGCAGGACTGCTCGCTATTTTAGATTACATTGATGTGAAGGGAAAGGATGTTTTGGTTCCTTCAAATACATTTTGGGCAGATGCAAGGGCTGTAAAATTGGCAGGGGGAAATCCGGTTTATGTGGATTGCAACAGGAATGACTTGTGTATGAGCTTTGAAGATATGCAAGCAAAAACGACAAAGAATACAAAGGCTGTTATTGTTGTACATATAGGAGGACACATAGCATTCCAAATAGAAGAAATGGCAGCTTTTTGCAAAGAAAGAGGTATTTATCTGATTGAGGATTGTGCTCATGCACATGGTGCGTGGTGGAATGGGAAAACTGGTGGGCATTATGGTTTTGCGGGAGCATATTCATTTTATGCGACAAAAACGCTACCATTAGGTGATGGTGGCATGATTGTGAGTAAGGATGAGGAGTTTTTAAAATGGGTTGAAGAATACCGCAATTATGGAAAAGAGGTAGTTGATGGGCATGTCAGTTATCGTCTACTAAACGGTTTTAATTACCGATTAAGCGAGTTTAATGCGGCACTTGGTATTGTACAGATGGAAAGATTGGGTACAATATTGGAATTTAAAAGAACTCTTGCTAAAAAATATGATCAGATATTTGAAAATCGGGTGCATTTTCCGGTGGGAATGATATCGGGATATTACAAATATATTGTATTTGATACGGAATTGAAACAGGAGACGGGTCAAGTATTTGGCAGTGGCGATTTAGGGCATGTTATTGATGCCGCAGAAATGAAATTGCCAAGTAGCAGTTGGGTTGCGAGCCACCATAAGTGTGTCCCTATATATTATGGCTATGAAAGCGCAGATAGAAGCATAAAAGAATTAAGAGAAATTTTGTTATAAGCTATGGAGGATATATGAATAATACGGAGAATTTAACGAGCTATCAGGATGTTGAGAGTATTCAACTTAACTTACCTGACAAGGAGTTTGAAAAATATTGTGAATTGAAATTGCAGTCTGCAGAAGATGACAAGGAATTTATTCGTAAGTATGTTTATAAAGGTAAGCCATTGAATGTATGTGAGATTGGATGTGGGAATGGAAAGCTTTTACTGTCTATGGAGCGGGAGAATATGATTTCCCGTGCTATTGGTTATGAAGTGAGTCAATCCAGGTGCAGATTTGCAAATAGGTTTTTAAGTAAATATGGCAGTAAAAAGATAGAGATAAAAAATCAGAATTTTTTAGAAGAGCGTGGCGATATGTATGTAGGTGGATATGATCTAATTATTTTAGTGGATATTGTCTGGCTAATTATCAGTCCGCTATATGACAAAGCAGAGGATGATGCCATGCGATGGATTTATAGGCATTTACGGAAAGATGGCATGGTTTTGTTTGAATTGGAAGACTATTCCAGGCAGATTAAGTATATAAAAAAGAATGGCCTATATCGGTTCTGGGAAGAGTTTCCTCAAGAAGATCCCTTTAAATATGGACTATATAAGCTTGGTTTAGATGATGATAAGAATGTAATAGATGAAAAGATATTTATCCGAAGAGGCAGCGATGAAGAAGAGCCATTTAAAAATATCATTAGGTCGTATACAAGGAGTGAAAGTCTTTGTCTATTAAAACGCTATGGAATGGAAGCCGAGATTTATCCTTATTATGATCGTGCAAGTGGTAATACTGAGAGCACCAATGAGCATGATTTGTATAGAGTCTTAGCCAAAAAAGGAGGAGATGATAATTGGGAGAAAGAGAAATGAACTTGAAAGATATTTTAGATAAAAGTGAACCATATGAATATGCAGAAAAAGCGTTAGAAATATTGTCGAATAAGAAAGAAATTATACTTTTTGGAGCCGCAGAATATGGAAGGGTTATCTGCGAATATCTTTTAAGACATAACATTCAACCACTATGTTACAGTGACAATAGTATTGAAAAAATTGGAGGGAGATGGAATGGGTTAAATATAATCTCACCAAATGAGATAAAAAAGGAACAATTTGTAGTAATCACCTGTAATGCATTCAGAGAGATTACAAAACAATTGTCAACCTATGGGCTTCCAGAAGATCATATATTTTATTTTGATGTAAAATGGCTAACACATCCAAGGGGTAAAGGTGAATTTATATTAAGGCATATAAATGAATTTGAAAATGTATATAATTATCTGGAAGATGAAAAATCCAGGAAAGTTTTTCGGAATCTATTGAATTATAAATTGACATATAAAAAGGAATATGTTAGTTCGGTGGTAGATGAAGTGCAGTATTTTGACTCTAAACTGGTGAAATTGCAGAAGGGAGCAGTTTTTATTGATGCGGGAAGCTATACAGGAGATACATTGAAGGAATTTATAAAGTTTTCTGGTGGAGAGTACGGAAGGATAATTTGTTTGGAGCCGATAAAGACCAATATAGAATTGATAAATAGAGCAATCAGAGTGAATGGTTATCATGACGTAGATGTATTTGCAATGGGGGCCTGCGATACAAAAAGGGTTTTATATTTTGACAGTATAAGTGGAATGTCTGCAAGACCGTCTACGTTTGGAAGTATTCAAGTTGAATGCGACAGTATTGATCATATATTTGATATAAATGCATATGAGCGGCTTGATTTTATTAAAATGGATATTGAGGGAAGCGAATATGAGGCTTTACTTGGCGCAAAAAACGTTATAAAAAAATGGCATCCGATATTAGCAATTTGCGTATATCATAAGGAAGATGATTTTTACAAAATACCAAATTTAATAAAGGGTATTTATTCGGGATACAAAATTTATTTTAGACAATATGAATTATCAGATGAGGAAACAGTTTGTTATGCCATTCCGTAGAAGCAGAGGAAAAGTAGATGGATAAGAGACAATATAAGGAACGAATTTCAAATTTTCATAATGCCGAAAGCTTAAAATTATATCCGGAATATCCACTTAAAGGGTTACATATCGAGCTTTCCAATGTGTGCAATCATCAATGTCTGTTTTGTGCCAACAGGAAGATGAGTAGAAAGAAAGGATTTATGGATGAATCCTTTTTGAAACGGGTATTAAAAGAGGCTCATGATGAGGGATTCAGCGATGTGGGATATTATTCGAATGGGGAGCCTTTCGTCAGTCCTGAATTGGATAAATACATTGGCTGGGCAAAACAGATAGGATATTCTTATGTGTATGTTGATACAAATGGTGCTGTAGAATTTACTAAAATAAAACGCGCAATTGATGCAGGATTGGACAGTATAAAATTTTCGATTAATGGCACAGATCCAGATAGTTATAAATTAATTCATGGTCGTGATGATTTTAGTAGAGTTATGGATAATCTAAAAAAAACATATAATTATAAAAAAAGCCTGGATCGTCCCTTGAATGTATATGTTTCTATAGCAGTGACAAGGTATATAGAAAATTCTGTTGACTGGTTTGTGGATTGTTGCAAGCAATATTGTGATGATCTTGTGACCAATTCTGTCATTGAGATGGGAGGATATATTGAGGATGAAATGAAATATTTGCAGACCCGGAAAAATATGGATTTTAACAAGGGAATGACCATTCCATGCTATTTATTATGGAATAGTCTTTTTATTACTTATGAAGGATATGCCACAGCTTGTTGTGCTGATTTTCAGAATTATCTGGTGTATGCAGATTTAAACCAGACTGCTTTAAAAGATATATGGGATAATGAAGCAATAACAAATCTACGGAGAGCTCACTTGGAAGGAAAGGTTGATGGACTGCCATGTGTAACATGTGCATATGGAAAAAAAATGGAGTGGCATCCACTAATTGAGAAATATGCATCTGTTTGTACACCGGATGTCTTGGGCGGATTCGATATAGAAAAAAGAATTGCTGAATATGAAAAAACATTTGTTTAAAGGAGACGAGCAAATGGTTTTGGGATTAATTCCTGCCAGGGGTGGCAGCAAGGGAATAACGAATAAAAATATAAAAATGATATATGGAAAGCCGCTTATTGCGTGGACAATAGAAAGGGCATTGCAGTCACATTTGTTGGATAAAGTTATAGTTTCGACTGATAGCGAAGTAATTGCTGCAGCGGCAAAGGAATATGGGGTAGACGTAATGATACGCCCAGCGGAGTTAGCTACAGATACGGCATCTACTCAGGATGTTATGTATTATACTCTGCAAAAAATGCCGGCAGATATACTTGTGCTTTTGCAGCCTACTTCGCCATGTCGTTCAAAAGGACTGATTGATGAGTGCATTCATGAATTTATCATAAATGACTATGATTCCTTGGCAACGGGGTTTATGTGTAATTATAAGGAGTATGGTAGTAATACCTTGCCGCGTCAGCAGATAAAAGGTTTCTTTTATGATGATGGAAATATATATGTGATAAGAGCAGATCAGATTTTGAGAGGAGACCGTTATGGGAAAAAAATTGGACGTAAATTAATCAGTCGATATGAAAATGCAGAAATAGATGATATGTTTGATTTTTGGGTTTTGGAGAAAATATTAGAAAAACAGCAAACGGAGGGGCTGGAGTGATGGCGGTTCAAGTCATAGCAGAGGTTGGAGAGTGCTTTAATGGTTCCATGGAGCAGGCTCGAAGAATGATAAAAAAAGCTGCGCAAGAAGGATGTGATATCGTAAAATTTCAAATCCTTGATATGGACGAGGTGTCTGTAGATGACCCAGAGTACGAATGGTTCCAAAAAATTGAGTTGGATAGGAAAAGTATAAGGATTTTGAAAAGCTGGGCAGAGGAGGAACATATAGAAATTCTGTTTACCCCAGTTTCAGTAAAAACGGCATCCTTCTTGGTAGAAGAAGGAATCTATACGGTTAAAATCGCCAGCAGTTTTGTAAGAAAAGAAGAATTGATCAAATACATCAATGAGCATTTCAAGACAGTTTATGTGTCAACAGGTATGGCGGAATTAGATGAGGTTAGGAAAAGTGTAAGAATTTTGAAAAAGCCGGAAGAGGTGATTATCTTACATTGTATTTCCGAGTATCCGACAGGACCACTGTTGGAAATGCGAGGGCTAAAGGCACTAAATGAGCGAGATGCTCATTTGAATATGATTCATATATTAAAGCGAGAGTTTCCGGCATATAGAATTGGATATTCTGATCACACGGACGGAATTTTTGTTCCATTGGTTGCGGCTGCTATGGGGGCGGAAGTGATAGAGAAACATTTTACTTTAGATAGGCAAACACCTATCCATAATTATATAGAAAAAAAGGAATATATGGGCACGGATCATGTTTTATCCGTGGAACCAGAGGCCTTGGGAAGAATGGTGGAGTTAATTCGTAGAATGGAGATTTGTCAGGGGGATATGGAATGGTATCGCTCAGAAGGTGAGATTATATTATGTGATTTCTTGCGAGAAAGGTACGTGGAGCGATGAATATGAAAAGGATCTTGCTGGTAACAGAGGCGAATGAACGAGTCGCCAGTGGGCATTTGATTGAATCTCTTGTTTGCAGACAATATTTGAAGCGAATGGGTGTTAAAGCTGATTTGTTGGTAAATGAAGATATGCCGAGTGCACTGAAAGACAGAATTCAAGGGGAATATTTCACCTATCAAAGTAATATTCAAAAGGAAACAGCTTTTTTGGCTGAGTTAATTAATAGTAAAAAATATACCACGATTTTATTTAATCTTAGAAAAGTTGAGAATGATTTTCTGGATAAAATCAGGGGCGCTAATATGAGACAAATAGTCTGCATAGATGAATTCGGAAATCGAAGACTGGATGCTGATATTATAGTCAATCCTATGATAGATAAATATTTTTGGAAATATGATTCTACAGCAAAATTATATTGCGGTGCAGATTATTTAGTACTTCCTATGGAGTTGCAAAAATTTCGAAAGAGACCTAAAGGGACAAAGGATAGAATAAAAAGAATTACAGTTTCTATGGGAGGAGTAGATGTTGGAAATACCACCTTGAAATTGGCAAAGTGGCTTCCTTTACTGGATAATGAACTGGAAATTAATCTTGTGTTGGGAGGGGCATATAAGAATGGGGATGAGCTTAGGAGAACGACAGCAAATAATCATAAGATAAAGTTGTATTATAATATTTCATATTTGGATAAATTATTTTTCGAATCAGATTTGGCTTTCTGCGCTGGAGGGAATACACTGCATGAGCTTGCGGTGCTTGGAATTCCTTCTATAATAATTCCAAGCATGCCGCATGAAGTTCGGAATGGGAAAGCGTTTGAGAGTGCTGGTTTTTCTTTATGCGGTAGTATCTCTGGACAATTTTCTTACCAGGAATTAAAGGGATTATATGGGCAGATTAAAACAAAACAAACGAGAGAGGAGATGCGAAACACTGGGAAAAAGCTGGTAGACGGAAAGGGCTATGAACGGATTTTTAGAATATTAAATGCCTAATAAGGGCAGTGGGGAGAAGCATAAAAGAGGAAGGAAAAAAATAATGGGAGACTTGATAAGTATCATTGTACCAGTGTACAACATAAAATCCTATATAGAACAATGTGTATTAAGTATATGTTGCCAAACCTATCAAGAATTAGAAATTGTGCTCGTGGATGATGGTTCGACTGACGGAAGTGCTGTGCTTTGCGATTTTTTAGCTAAGCGTGATCAAAGAATTAAAGTGTTGCATAAAGAGCATAACGGGAATGCAACGGCAAGAAGGGATGGTGTAAATTATTCTAAGGGTCAATATATTGGTTTTGTAGATGGGGATGATTGGATTGAAGAAGATATGTATGAGAATCTGTATCGATTTGCTATAGAGCATAAAGCAGAAATGGTAACTTCTTCAGGTTATAGGGAATATTTGCAGGGAACAGGTCCGGTTTTGCTTGAAGATAATCTGCCAACGGGAATATATAATATGGCTGATTCATCCAATTTATTGTTAAACAACATTTTTCCGACAGGGATTAATAGAAAGTATGCTCCGAACGGAGCAATATGGAATAAATTATACAAAAGGGAAATTATATTAGATGTAGTGAATCGCTTTGATGATAATTTCACAATATTTGAGGATAATGTAATTAATATTGCAGCTATATTACAAGCATCAAAGGTATATATACAACATGAGCCGTTTTATCATCACCGGGAAAGAGAAAATTCGATTACATATAGTTCGGATGAGCATGTTTATGAGCATTTGTCAAAAGCATATTTTTATTTAAAAGAGATTATAGGGAAAAGTGTTTACAAGGAAAGACTTTGGAATCAGTTGGATGGATATATGATTCATCATATCCTTCAATGTATTCCAGTTTTTTTGGGAGGGAGGTATAGCCTGCCAACATATGTATTTGATACGCGATTATTTTTGCCAGGGAGCAAAATCTTGCTTTATGGGACAGGTACAGTAGGGCAACAATACAGAAAATGGATTGATATACTAAATATTTATCAGATTGTAAAATGGGTAGATAAAAATAATTGCATTGGTATAGATGATATAAAAGAAATTGAGTTTGATTATGTGTTGATAGCTGTTAGACAAAAAAATGTAGCAGATGAAATAAAAGGACAATTATATAATTATGGGATAGAAGAAAAGAAAATTATTTGGGAACCGCCGATATCATTTGCAAATTTTTTTGCAAAAAGAAATGTCGTTAATCATAGGGCATTATGTGATAAAAAATAATATAGAGGGAGATAGAAAAATGATATCGCTTTATACGATTGATGAGCTAAGGGATATTGCCCAATATGGGAAACGTAAAAAAATAAAAATATATGGTGCCGGATTTAGAACAACTGTTTTTTTTAAGACATTAAAAAAATTTGACATTTATATGAGCATAGAATGTATAGTTGTAGCGGACAAAAATAAAAATCCTAAAATAGTTAATGATATTCCAGTGTATAGTATCGAAAATGCTAATTTGAGTAGTGATGATTATCTGATGGTAACTATTTGGAGGGGATATTTAACGGATGAAGACGTGAAATTGCTTGAGAATACTGGCGCAAAGCTATTTCATATTACGCACTATATTCATGATCTGGTAGTTTATGATGAAATATACGAAGATATAAAGCCATTGATTGCGAATTATAGCGAAATGCTTTCTGGTTTAAACCAACCAACACATTTAGATTCATTGGTAGCTTGGTCTATGTGGTGGCAGGGGGAAGAAAAGGCCCCTGATGTGATTAAAGCTTGTTGGGAAAGTAAAAGGAGAAATCTTCCGAAAAATGTGAAGCAAATTGTAATAACAGAGGAAAATTATAAAGACTATGTGGAAATACCCGATTATATAGTAAATAAAGTGAATGACGGTAATATTCGGTTGACACATCTTTCAGATATTATTAGAGCTATTTTATTATATAAATATGGTGGAATATGGATGGATGCAGCAATTCTGATGACAGCACCTATGCCAGAGGAGTGTTTGGAGTACACGCTATATACGAGAAAATCTTATGACGGCCATTATCCATATTATGCAAGATTTGGTTCGGATTTGTCATGGAATATTCAGTTCTTTTGTGCAAAAGCAGGGAATATTTTATTTCAATTTTGGATGGAAGCATTTTTTTATTATTTTAAGAAAAATAATAAATTGAAATATTATATGACGAGTGATTATTTGCTGGCAATTGCCATCAATATTTTTCCACAAATCAGGAAACAACTTTTGAATATTCCATTTAATAATGTAAGGCAACAGGATATCAGGATACATTGTTATGATAAGTATACAGAAGAAAAATATCAGGAATATACATTAGGTAATTTTGTTACATCATTAGATCGGACTTGTGTTGCCCGGAACGAGGGAACAATGATCGATTATATTTTAGATAGATATAAAGTTGGAGCAAATGATAGTTAGGGGAGAAAATGAATGAAAACGCCAAAGGTATATGCGATATATTTGCCACAGTTTCATAGAGTAAAAGAGAATGATTTATGGTGGGGAGAGGGATTTACTGAGTGGGAAACAGTTAAAAATGCAAAACCACTTTTTGAGGGGCATAATCAACCTGTACAGCCCGTATGTTGCTATGACCTTTTAGATAAGCGGGTTATGCAAAAGCAGGCAGATGACATGCAAAAATATGGAGTTGATGGTATGTGTTTTTACCATTACTATTTTGCAAAGGGTAGAAGGATATTGGAAAAACCAGCAGAGAATCTGCTTGAATGGACGGATATAAATATGCCTTTTTGCTTTTATTGGGCGAATGAATCTTGGGTACGTTCATGGTCAAATATTGCAGGAAATTGTTGGACGGAAGTTTATGAAAGTTCAGTGGTTCAAAATGGGAGCGGTATACTGTTAAAGCAGGATTATGGTGGAAAGCAGGAATGGGAAGAACATTTTAGATATATGTTACCATTTTTTAAAGATGAGCGTTATCTGAAAAAGGATGGAAAGCCAATTTTTATTATATATTCGCCGGATGATATAGAATGCTTGGCGGAAATGAAAGAATATTGGGATAATTTGATACGTCAGATTGGTTTTCCAGGTATATATTATATTGGTAACAGGGAGGATAAACATATTTTAGATGCTGTTTTGATTCAAGAGCCGCAGGCAGCAATGCAACATAAGTTTTTTCAAAACGATAAAGGAATACGCAGTTTGTTGGATTATGATGATGTATGGAGTAATATTTTAAATATTCCAATGAATAAGAAAAGAGAGTATTTGTGTGGATTTCCCGGATATGATGATACACCGCGGCATGGGAAAGATGGAACCATAGTATCAGGGGCGACACCGCAGAAGTTTAAGAATTATATGATCAGGCTGTTGGTAAAAGCTTGTCGGAGAGATTGTGATTTTTTGTTTCTTAATGCTTGGAATGAGTGGGGGGAAGGAATGTTTTTGGAGCCGGATAAGAGATGGGGATTTCAATATCTGGAAGCATTAAAGGAAGCCAAGGAATTTATTGAGCAGAATGGAGAGGTTATTTTATCAGCAAGTACGGATGACGTGTTTTTATCCGATCGTAAAGAGAATGAAATAGAAAGATTAAGTTACAAATGCAATAAATATAAAATTTCAAGTAGAATATTTGAACGTATGTTGAATTTAAAGCTGGATGGTAAGTTCATATCGAAATATATCGTAACAAAAAAATATAAACATGTTGCGATATATGGATTGGGAATAATTGGAAGGTCTTTGGCTAAAGTATTAGCGGATGAAGGGATTGAAGTTGCTTGTGGAATTGATCGAGATGAGTATAAACGTAGGGAATTTCAATTTCCGGTGCATACATTACAAGAAGAGTTACAAGGCATTAATATTGTGATTGTTACAGTTGAAGATGAGTATTTATATATTAAAGAGGAAATTAAGAAAAGAATAGATACCGATATAGTAAGGGTGAGTTATCTTTTAGATGTTGCGGAGAATGAAAACTTTTTATAAGTGGGGATGCGGAGGGTGGATTAGTTAAAGTTTTTACAATAGACCGATCGAAGATGATATGGAAGGCAGAGTTTCTGGCTATGGGAAAGGGATGAACCATAATGAAGTTGATTGTTTGGGGAATCGGAAAATTATTTTATAAATATAGAGAAATGTTAATGCGGTTTGAGATCGTAAAATTTTGTGATAATAATATTGAGATGCAAGGGAAGAGTGTAGACGGTATAGAAATTATTGCGCCAGTGGAATTAAAAAAATATAGTTTTACATATGTGGTTATTATGACTTATTCTGCAGAACAGGTATATTGTCAGATAAGGCGTATGGAAATATCGAAAGAAAAGATTCTTATGTATTCTCAATTATGGCGATTAGCGGATAATTTCGTATCTATCCATGTGGGGAAGAAAGCGATGCGTTGTAAGGAATGGATCATTGAGAAAGAAAAGAGTGTTTTGCTGATATCCCACAATTTTAGTTATACAGGAATACCTGTTGCACTAAAAAATATGGCAATGATATTGAGGCGTATGGGCTATTCTGTGGTGATGGCGGCTTTGGAGACGGGAACGTTTGTACAGGAGTTAGAAAATGAAAAAATTGCATATATGGATAATCTGGAAATAGGATATCAATCAAGAGAAATGCTGGACGTACTGGATAGGTTTAAAATTATTGTGATAGGGACGCTTAGCTTATATAAAATGGCTATGATTCTAGAAGGTAGCAAAAATCAAGTTATATGGTGGATCCATGAAACGTATGAAAAATACTATATAGGAAAAGAAAATCTTCCATTAAAAAACACAGCAAGATTTTTAGCAGGAGGAGAGAGGGTAAAAAGAATATTCGAGAAACATTATGAAGATGTAAGGATAGAGAATTTGCAATATTGTCTTTCTGATTCAAATCGGAGCGAAACAGCAGAACAAGGAAAACGACAGATGATGATTGCAATTATTGGTACAGTTGATGAAAGAAAGGCACAGGATATTTTGCTCGAAGCACTTATTAATTTACCGATAAATTATAAAGAATTATTTAAGGTTATAGTTATAGGAAAAATAGACAAAAATGCTAATTTTTCAAAAAAAATAGAAAAACTGGCGGGAAGAATAAGTAATTTGGAATGGATACCGGAAATGAGTCAGGCAGAATTGGATATGTTCTATGAAAACATTGATGTTCTGGTCTGTCCATCGCGGGATGATCCTATGCCTATTGTGGTAACGCAGGCAATGATGCATGAAAAGGTGTGCATAGTTTCGGATAATGTTGGACAGGCAGAATTTATTACACAATATGAAAATGGTTTTGTGTTTCCAAATGAAGATGTTTCTGCACTTATGGAAATTATAAAGTGGTTGTTGGCTAATGGAGAAGAAAAAGAAAGGATTGGGCGGGCAGCAAGGAAAATATATGAAAAAGAATTTTCAGAAGAAGTGATGGAAGAGAAATTAAAAATTATTCTGAATGAATTGTAAAAGAGGATAATGAAAGATGAAGGTAAGATACAGCCTGGACTTATGTTTGGATATTTTGGCTATAAAAAGCTGGTCGGCTGGTAGAATGACAGTAAAGCAGAAAATCAGGATGCATATAAACAGGACAGAAGAACAGATTACAGGATTTTGAATTATGAAAGCAGATATTTCAATTATTATTCCAATTTACAAAGGAAAACAATATATTTCATATTGGCTCAATAAAATCGAAAAAAACTTAATTCATTTAAGGGCATTACACTTGAAATGTGAACTTATATTAGTAAATGATTTTCCAGAGGAACAAATTGCGCTTGAAGATTTTCTGGTATGTGAGTTATCTGTGAAGGTATTGAATTCCAAAGAAAACAGGGGAATTCATGGCGCTCGTATTTATGGATTGGAACATGCTGAAGGAGAATGGATTGTTTTCCTCGATCAGGATGATTGGATTACGGATGATTATTTACTGAAGCAGAAAATATGTATTCAGAATGCGGATGCAGTCGTTTGCAATGGATATACGAAAAACATTTGTACAAATATAAGCAGATTTATTTATGTGGATTATGAGGATCAGAAGCGAGTTAAAGATTTATCATTTTATATTTCAACGGGAAACCCAATCTATTCTCCAGGGCAGGTCATGCTTAGAAAAAAGGCCATTCCGTGTTCTTGGGGGAGGTATCAATTAAAAGTCAATGGGGCGGATGATTACTATTTATGGATATTAATGTTAAAAGAGGGAAAAGAATTTGTATTGAATGAAGAAAAAATATACACACATGTAGGGCATGGCAAAAATGCTTCTGATGACAGAGCTGCTATGGCGAGATCTATACATGAAGTTGAACAGACCTTAATAACAAATAATATATTAAGTGATATTGAAAAAGAGATTATTTTGCGCAGAAAAATACCAGGGCTGAATAGGGATAAAACGGCAGATATTATACTTGTTTATGATTATTGGCTGTATCTCGAGAAAAGAAAGCAGAGCATTACTGATTTCCTTCAAAAACGGGGATTTCTTAAGATTGGAATATATGGAATGGGCTCTATTGGTAACCGTTTATATGATTTTTTAGTCAGGGATATTGAAATTATATTTGCTATAGATCGGCAGGCGAAAATGTTTATGTGCAGTGTACCTGTATTTTGTCTGGAGGATGTACAAATAAAAAAATATATGGAACAGATAGATGGCATAATTGTTACTGCAGAGTCTGCCTTTGAAGTGGTAAAAGAGGAAATTGAGAAAAGATATGGAGTACCTGTGCTTTCGTTTAAAAGTATTTTATTAGAAATGATAGAAGCGATGGAGAAGCATATATGAACAGATTAGGAATTGTAGTGCTATACGATGCAGAGGGCATATTAGATCGTTATGTGGAAGCACTACTTTCTTCGTTGCAAGATGAAATTCAGGAGTATGTTATTTTAATTAATGGATATTTGGAGGATGAATCGGTCGGGAGGTTGAAGCGATATACTACAAAAATATATATAAGAGAAAATCTGGGATTTGATGCAGGTGCCTATAAGGATGCATTTCTTAAATTTATTCCACGAAATATATGGAAAAGCTATGACGAAATCGTGTTGATGAATGATACCTTTTTCGGACCTGTCATATCAATGAAAGAGGTATGGAAACTATTTGAATCAGATCATGTGGATTTTTGGGGAATAACGCGGCATCCCAGACAGAAACTTTCTGATGGCAGTATAGTGGTTGAAAGTCATATTCAGTCATACTTTCTTGTAATAAAGAGCAGACTTATCACGAGCAGGTACTTTTTGGAATTCTGGGAGAGGCTTTCATATCCGTTGACCTATCAGGAAGCAGTCAGGAATTTTGAAATTGAGTTTTCTGTTTTTTTTGAATCAAAAGGTTTTTGTGGAAAGTCTTTAATGGATTTAAAAGAAGGAATTGCTTTGGGAGAAAAAACGGAGAATCCATGTTTTTATAGCTATGAACTTTTAAAAGAATATCAAGTTCCCTTTTTGAAAAAAAAGTTCTTGAATTTGGAATCGCCAATCTACGCGAATATGATGGATGCATTGGAGTATATAGAAAAGAAAACAGATTATAATACAAAATTAATCTGGGAGAGTCTGTTTCGTTTAAGTAAAGAAAAAAGAAACTGGTCTGTATTCAGCTATGAAAAGCTTGAAAAATTTTATCTTGGCCATACCCGTATATACATATATGGAGCAGGAAAATATGGGAAGAATTTGCAACGCTATTTTCAGTATCGCAGATGGGATTATGAGTGCTTTCTGGTATCGGAACATGCGGATGAATTCTCCAATTGTGTAAACTTTAAAGATGTAAATATTACTTTAGTCGATGGTATTATTCTGGCTTTGGGAAGAAAGGCATTTGAGGAGGTTTATCCTGTATTGAGACGTGAGGTCAGTGAAGCGCAATTAATGATTCCTGACTATATGTAGTAATTGGGTAATAGAGAGGAATGATGATATGGATGCAATTGACAGAGCGATTCTGAAAAGCTGGGATGATACGGACAATGAGAAGTTGAGCAAACAGACATGGGATGAATTTGAGACAGCAGTAAAGGGAAAGAAGCTCTTTTTGTTTGGCGCTGGACAGGGAGCAGATTTTTATTTTTGCAAATATAAAGAAAAAGCAATGATCGAGGGGATTATAGATAACAATAGTGAATTGTGGGGGACGAAAGCAAGAGAGATCATAACGGAGAAAATATGGAATAATTCACAAACCCTGAAAGTTACGGGAACCTCTGCTTTGAGACAATGTGATATAGAAGATGTGATTGTCCTGATAACCAGCCTTAAATATTTTACAGAAATCGCGCAACAACTCGAAAATATGGGAATAGATCATTATTTTGCGGTTTTACCGATGGAAGCAAAACAGCGGGAAATCAAAGAAATGCATGATGAGCAGTATTATGTTGAGGAAAGCTGTAAATGCAGGATCAATAGTAAAAAAATAGTTTTTTTAACAATGAGTGATTTCGCGGGGCATGGGAAAGAAATTGCAAAACAATTGTTAAAGTTTAGAACAGATTTGGAGCTTGTGTGGATTGTACAGAATTTAAATATAGAGATTCCGGCAGGTATTCGCCTTGTATTACAAAGAGACCAAAAGAAATCTATTTACGAATTGGAAACCGCTCAAATGTGGATATGTGATACAGGGATGCCATTGTACATAAAAAAACGCAGTGGTCAGCTCTATGTACAGATAAAGCATTGGGCCAGCGTGACGTTAAAGGCGTTTGGTATTGAATTGGCACAATTTCGGCAAAATAAAGCGATGATTGAATTATGTGAACGCGAGAGTAAAATTATTGATTATATTATTACGGGAAGCAAATTTGATACAGAGACATGCAGAAGAGGCTTTGCATTTACAGGGGAAATATATGAAGCCGGTTCCCCAAGAACGGATATATTATTTGATTCCGAAAAATATCGCGTAAAAATCTGTAGCTATTACCATATAGATTCCGAAAAGAGAATATTATTATATGCACCGACATTTCGGAGCGGAACAGGAGAAGAATATAATCCGAAGGCTACCCATATTGATTTGGATTTTGCAAAGGTTAAAGGGGAACTGGAAGAAAAATTTGGTGGAGACTGGCTGATTCTTTTGCGGTTGCATCCGGTTGTGGCGAGACAGAGCGGGAAACTGAAAAAGCCAGATTATGTGATAGATGTAAGTAATTATTATGATGGCGAAGAGTTGGTCGCTGCTTCTGATATGATGATAACTGATTATTCAAGTATTATGTTTGAACCGGCATTTGTGAAAAAGCCAGTATTTTTATTTGCGATGGACAAAAAAGAGTATATTGATAGAGAGAGAACGCTCTTAATTGATTATGAAACATTGCCTTTTTCGATTGCAGAGACGAAAGAGGAACTGACTGAGAACATCAGATGCTTTGCGCGGGCGGAATATGAGAAAAAGCTGGATGATTTTTTTGCGCAGTATGGTGTTCATGAGGATGGACATGCCAGTGAGCGAGCTGCTGAATTTATTTCCGGGCTGATCAATGAAATATAAAAAGATGAATCATGCAATTTTAACGGGGGAGACAGGACGATGCGCGATGGAGTGAGACCGCTGGTTTCGGTAATGGTTCCGATCTACAACACACAGGAATTCCTTCCGCGATGTCTGGACAGTATTTTACGCCAGACATACACAAACATGGAAATTATTCTGGTCAACGATGGCTCAACGGATGATTCTTTGCCCATATGCAAAGGGTACGCAGCAAAGGATGCCAGAATACGGCTCATCAGCCAGACCAATCAGGGCATCATAGCAGCCAAAAAAGCAGGACTTAAGCTTTGCCATGGGAAATACGTCATGTTTGTGGATTCCGATGACTGGATAGAACCGGAATTATTAGAGACGATGGTACGGGCAATGCAGGAATGTGACTGTTCTCTGGTCTGCACCAATGTATACATGGATATGGAAAACGACATGATTGTAAAAAGAAATGCGATACCTGCAGGCATATATGCGACGGACCAAATCGCAAAAGATTTGTTTTATTATCAGGATACAGATCGCTACGGTATATTGCCATACAGTGTTGCAAAGCTGTATCCCAGAGAAACGCTGAAGGATGTATTGGAACATATCAGCAATGAAATACGGTATGCGGAAGATAAAGCGATTGTATTCAGCTTTGTTTTCCAAAATAGTAATGTATGTTTTTTGGATGACATGTATTATCACTATTGCATTCGCAAGGGAAGCGCTTGCCAATCGGAAAACCAGGATTATCTCGTAGAGCTGACTTCTTTTTACAAATATGCGAAGAAACTCTTTGATGGACATGAGATGCGGGAACATTTGTTGTGGCAGTTGGGCAAATATCTGCTGCAGGAGACGAGACATGCCATAAATAGTAAACTGGGGTTGGTTGTGGCAGATAAGCCAATATATACCGAACCCTATCAACTGGACCCGTCCACCATCCTTTCGCAACAGAAAAACCTGATCCTCTACGGCGCCGGAAATGTTGGTGCCGACTATCACAGGCAGCTTTCCGACTGCATGAACATCCAACTCTGTGCCTGGGTGGATAAAAACTACAAAAAATATCAGGCAAACGGCCTTGACGTACAGTCAATAGAGTGTATTCCCGAAACAGAATATGACATCATTCTCGTAGCGGTCAAAAAGCAGTCAATATTTCAGGAAATAAAAAGCGAGTTGATGTCCATGGGGATAGCGGAGGAAACCATCCTGTGGGGCAGACCCTATGGAGCCCCCTTCGAATGCGGCATGTAAAAAAAATTTCAACTTAGAAGAAATTGCCGCATGCATCCTGCAAGCTGTACGAAAACGAAATAAACAGCAACGAAAGCCCGTCAGCGGAGGAACCGATTTGACCTGCAGAATTTTAGAACCAGATAATCTCAATAAAATAAAAAACAAAAAACTGATCATCTACGGCGCCGGACAATACGGAAGCCTCGTATACGCATTCCTTGAGCTAAAAGGGCTGGCTCCCAATATTGTCTGCTTTACGGTGACGGACAGAACCCAAAATGCGGATACCCTTTATGGAAAGCCGGTGATATGCATCGCAGAGCTGACCGCACACCTGCAGGACTGCATGCTCCTTCTGGCGCTGGGAGAAAATGCAACGAAGGAAGTGCTGAAAAATCTGCAGGCGCTTGCGGGTAATGGTACGATTCCGGCAAAAGGTATTTTCCGTATCAATGGACAGGTGATCGAAGCGATCCGAAAGGAACTGATCGAGGGATACAAAAAGCTGCCCCTGCAGAGAAATAAAGTCGTCCTGTCCGCCTATGACGGCATGGGCTACCGCTGCAACTGCAAATACCTGGCAAAGCGGCTGCTGGATGAGAAAGCGCCGGTGGAGCTGGTATGGCTGGTTTCTGACCAAAGCGTCAACGACCTGCCTGACGGGATCAAAAAGGTGATCATAAACAGCCCGCAATTTTATAAAGAGGTACTGACCGCCAAAGTATACATCACAAATACGGTACATCTTCTCTATGAGCACAAGCGGGAGGGGCAGTTTTTCATCAACACCTGGCACGGCTACGGTCCCTTTAAGCTGGCAGAGGGGGATGTGAACCGGGATGCAGAAAGCCTGGAGCGATACGCAAAAAGCAACGGCGCGTCCGATCTGTTTCTGACGGCGAGCACCTTTTACGCGGATGTTTACCGGCGTTCCTTCTGCTATCAGGGGGAGGTGCTGGCATGTGGCGCGCCGAGAAACGACGTATTTTTTGGGGACAATGATTTTGGGAAAAAGATACGGCAAATCTATCGGATTCCCCGGGAAAAGGGGATCGTGCTGTACGCCCCTACTTACCGCTCCATGACAGAGGATGATTTTGAACGGTACAATCTGGACTGGGAGCATATTCTGGATTCATTTCGGGAGCGGTTCGGAAAAGAGTATGTGGTGGTATATAAATTACATCACTATATGCAACAGCTTGTGTCCGAAAAAGGGCTGTATCAGGGCGCGGTGGAAGCGACCTTTTATCCCGATATTCAGGAGCTGCTGGCAGCGGCGGACATCGTGATCACGGATTATTCGTCCCTGATGTGGGATTTTTCCCTGCAAAGGCGTCCGGTATTTTTATACCAGAGCGACGAGGATGCCTATGCCAACGACCGGGGATTCTATGCGCCCGTTTCCGAATGGCCCTATCCAAAGGCGCATTCCCAGGAAGAGCTGACGGAGCGGATTCTGCATTTTGATGAAAGCAGATACATAGCGGAATTGAATGCATTTTTGAAAAAATACGGTTCCTGTGACGATGGGCATGCTTCGGAGCGGGTGGCAAAAAGGATTCTGGAGAGGGTAGAGTGTGATGGTGAAGGTATCGATCATTGTGCCGGTTTATAATGCGGAAAAATACCTTGCCCAATGTCTGGACAGCATTCTTGCCCAAACGCTGCGGGAGATCGAGGTGGTATGTGTGGACGACGGCTCCACGGACAGCAGCGGGCGGATTCTTGACAGGTATGCTCTGGCGGATGGGCGGGTGAAGGTTTTGCACCGGGAAAACAGGGGCTACGGAGCCGCCATGAACGCAGGGCTGGACGCGGCCACTGGCGAATACGCAGGGATCGTGGAAAGCGACGACTGCGCCCTGCCCGATATGTACCGGACCTTATATGAAGAGGCGCAGCCGGAGGGGCTGGACGTGGTCAAGTCGGACGCTTTTTTCTGGTATGAAGGGATCGGATACCGGAAAAACATCCACGCTGCGCATCTGGAGCCCTATTATGACAGGACATTGGGGGAGCTCGACAGGAATCTTTTTTTTGATTTTTACATGAATATCTGGACGGGCATTTATAGAAGAGAGTTCCTGTTACAGAAAAAGATCCGTTTCCATGAAAGTCCCGGCGCATCCTATCAGGACAACGGCTTCTGGATGCAGACAATGCTGTACTGCAGGAAGGCGAAATGGGTTGGCAAAGCCTTTTATCTTTACCGGCAGGACAATGAAGCCTCGTCGGTAAAGAGCAGGGACAAGGTGTTTTCGATGACCCGGGAATATGAATCTATCGAGAAGCTCCTGCTGGAGCGAAGGGATTACCGGTATCTGCCCTATTGCTATTATTACAGGCTGTTACGGCACAGGGGGAATTTTCTGCGGATCGCGGATGTCCATAAAAGGGAATTCTGCGAGCAGGTGCGGCGGGATTATATGGCGTATCAGAGTTATGTTAAGGGCTTTGCCGGGCTGGAAGCGTGGCTGAAGGGAGTCGCTACAGATCCGGACCAGTTCTGCGCGCGCGCGGTGCAAACCAGGCACAGTCTGGAGGAACGGCTGGAGGGGGCGAATGCCCTGATCATTTACGGCGCGGGCCATCACGGAGACAGGGTTTTCCGGGGGCTGGTGAATGAGGGGCTTTATGACGCCATAGTCTGTTTCGCGACCTCACAGGTTTCTGCAGAGTGTGCAATTGCGGGAAAGCCGATATGGAAGATCGATGACGCGGTGAAAAAATATCCGGAAGCGTTGGTGATTGTAGCGGTGGTGCGGGGAAGCGGAATGTATGGGCAGATGGCACAGAAGCTGTCTGCGCTTGGAATCCATCACTATTTGGACGGCAGCGATATTGAGGAAAATTTTTACATTTTGTAGCTGCCAGGACAGGGAGGATTTATGTATCAGTTTGTTCCCAGAGAGGAAATGCGGTCGGTGTTGGATATTGCCGATTTTCCGGAAAATGATAGAGCAGAAATTGCATATCGGAAGTTTGTGTATGACAGGCAGGAAGCTCTGTATATTGAAGAGAACGGCATCCTGCTGGGCGTGATTTCCATTGGCGACCTGGAACGGTACTATGGGAACAGGAAGGAAAAGCTGGAGATCAACAGTCGCTTCTCCTGTGCGGATGAAATCGATGAGAAAAAGGCGGCGGCTTTTTTTAGAAGGTTTGCGACATTTTATGAATTTCCGGTTGTGAATGCCGGCGGCAGACTGGAAGGAGTGATGAAGCGGGCAATCCGTTACGATATCAGGCAGGATCAGCTTGCCTCCCTTGTGGTTTCCAGACATTTAAAGGAAATGTGGCACAGAAGTCAGCTGAGCCGTTTTCTTGCCCATACGCGGGCCAGAGTGGTCTTGTATTACACGGATGAGGGGGCAGTTTTGCAGGAGCTTTCGAAGAAAAATGCATCCGGCTCCGCCCAAAAGAATGGGGAAGCTTACTGGAAGGGGTTATCCGAAAGCCAATGGAGCGATTTTCTGGGAGAATCCGGTGCGGTAGAGAGCCTGAAGGAGGAGTTTGGCAATTTTCATACGGAATTGGTAAAGGGCGTATCGGAAATCGTTCCCATGGCTGGAGAATTTTATCGCTGTGAGGACGGCAGCAGAATAACAGAAGGGAATCCCCCAACCCCGGAAAGCCGTATCCTGTTTTATGGTCCCTGTACGGTGGTGGGCGCTTATTGTAGGGACAGTCAGACGATACCGTCCTGTCTGCAGGGAATGCTGAATGCCCGGTCAAAGTCCCGGATACAGGTCGTCAACAGAGGTTTGTTCAACGTGACGAACTTTTTTTCCAGAAT
This sequence comes from uncultured Eisenbergiella sp., assembly GCA_910585455.1. Lineage (GTDB taxonomy): Bacteria > Bacillota > Clostridia > Lachnospirales > Lachnospiraceae > Gallintestinimicrobium. The sequence goes on from CAJUEL010000030.1 coordinate 40,239, forward strand.
GATGACAGACAGCTTAAGCGAGAAGGACATCGCCCTGGTGTATGTAGAAAAGCGGTGGCTGACGGAGGAAATATCCCGCAAATGCGCTTATGTGGGCAGCCTGACAGAGGCGTTTTTGCGCGTGGAAAATCTGGAAAATAAGATAGTGGACAGTTCGGAGCATTGCAATTATGAGGTGAACGCATGTCTTGCGGAGCAGATTCTTAAGGATTTGGAAGCGCATCGGCTCTTGGATGGAACAGGCCTGTCCGGTGAAAGGACACAGATTCAGGACTACTATATCGGCAGTGAGATCCTGTCGGAGGTGTTTCTTTATATGGAGCGCAACCGTCTGGCGGCGGAAGCGGTAGATGGCAGAAAGGGAGCCCTGGCGGTGCTGGCGGATCCCTTTACGGACAGGCACAGGAGGGCGGTTGAGGCCGCTTTGGGAAAGGTGGACAGGCTGTATGTGTTTCTGGCGGAGGATTCCAACCTGCACTTTTCCCTGGAGGAGCGGATCAGGCTGGCGAAGGAGGCTCTGGCGGATCTGGAAGGCAGGGTGACGGTAATTCCGGCGGGGAAATATCTGTATACAAAGAAGATTTCCCGGGGAATCCGCAAGAAGCGGTTCTGCGATGCGGACATGGAGTATGATTGCGATCTGTTCGGAGAGATCTTCGGCGGGTTTTTGGGAATCCGACACCGGTTTGTGATGCGTGAGCTGGATAATCCGGTGGAGCAAAAGTATATGGACATCTGTCGCGATATTTTGCCGCGGTTTGGAATGACGGTGGAAGAAGCAGAACCCAATATGACAGGAGGGAGAACATGATCATTACGGATTATCTGGACAAAACAGCGGTTACGCATCCGGACAAGACAGCGTTTACCGATGAAACAAAGACGCTCACCTTTGGACAGCTGCGGCAGGAGGCGTGCCATATTGCCGCAGCGCTTGCAGAAAGAAGCCTTTTTAAAAAGCCGATCGCCATCTTTATGGATAAAGGCGCAGCCTGTATTTCCGCCTTTTTCGGGGTGGCATACAGCGGGAATTTCTATACGGTGATCGATGTGGAAATGCCGGATGCCCGCATTGATAAAATATTGTCTTCCTTTCAACCGGCGGCAATTCTTACCACAGACCGGTATTTGGCGCGTGTGAAAAATTTAAGTGGCAAAGACTGTATCCTGATCAAACAGGAAGACTGTATGGGGCAGCAGCTTTCCGGCGGGACTCTGTCAGCGGTAAAGAGCCGGATCATCGATACGGATGTGGCGTATGTCTTGTATACATCGGGTTCTACCGGCATTCCGAAGGGCGTTATCATATCCCACAGGGCGCTGGCGGATTTCATTGACTGGGCGGTAGAACGGTTTGATCTGAATGACGGTGATGTATGGGGGAATCAGACCCCGCTTTATTTCAGCATGTCGGTGTTGGATGTGTATGCGACGGTGAAAACGGGCGCTACCATGCACATCATTCCGCAAAGGTGTTTTAAGGTGCCGAAGGAGCTGATGGAGTTTTTGGCGAAAAACCGCATCAATACGCTGTACTGGGTGCCGTCGGCGCTGGTATTTACGGCGGCGCTTGCATGGAAAGGAACGTCGCAGTCCGTTGCGTTAAAGAATATCTTTTTCAGCGGGGAAGTGATGCCGGTCAGATATTTGAATAAGTGGATGGAGAGGTATCCGAACGCGAGGTACGTGAATTTTTATGGTCAGACGGAGGTGACGGATACCTGTACGATATACGAGGTGGACCGGAAGTTTGCCAATACGGACAGTATTCCGATTGGAAAGCCCTGTGCAAATATGGATGTCTTTTTATTGGATGAACAAAATCGCCTCGTGACCGCCCAGGAAGCTGTCGGCGAAGTTTGCGTCCGGGGGACAGGACTTGCCTGTGGGTATTATCATGCGCCGGAAAAGACTGCAGACGCCTTTGTACAAAATCCCCTGAATTGTGCGTATCCAGAAATCATTTACCGGACAGGGGATCTGGCCTGTTGGAATGCATACGGCGAGCTGATATATCTTTCCAGAAAAGACTTCCAGATAAAGCACATGGGACGGCGGATTGAGCTGGGGGAGATTGAAACGGCGCTATTGTCGCTGGAGGAAATAGAGTCCGGCTGCTGCTTATATGACGGAAAGAGATCCTGTATTGTGTCGGTTTATAAAGGGACTTTGACGGAGCAGGAGCTGAGGAACCGGCTGCTTAAGCTGCTTCCAGAGTACATGATGCCGAATAAGTGGTATCAGGTGGAAGCAATGCCCTTGAATTTGAACGGGAAGATCGACCGGCAAAAGCTGAAAGAGACGTACCTGGCGTGAAGGAAATCTGCTTTTGAGGAATGGGGGAATGGGTATGGAAGCTGCAATTGCAGTTTTTATCGGAGTATGGATTGCGTTATCCGCAATGATTGCTTATGGGCACATGAAAAAGGAATATAGAGATTCTGATGCGGACAGGTCCGCAGGTTTATCGCATAGGCGATAGAGAGGTATGATGGTAATATGAAAAGCATGACGGAGAATGTGGGCGAATGAACATTTATTTTACAGGTATGTGCATTGCCATGCTGTTTTTTTTCGGAATCAGCATTTTGATCAGTAAAAAAGTGAAGAGCGCTGAGGATTTCTATGTGGCGGGCAGACAGGCTCCATTCGCCCTGATTGCCGGTTCCATGATAGCCTCTTATGCGAGCACGGGAATGTTTATGGGAGATGCGGCGGAAGCATATGAAGGGGCTTTATCCGCAATGATCCTTTTTGCAGGCATGCAGTCGGCAGGATACATATTGGGGGCTGTATTTTTTGGGCGGTATCTGCGGCGGAGCGGGGCGATGACGATACCGGAATTTTTCGGGAAGCGGTTTTGCTCACAGAAAATGCGGACGCTTTCGGCTGTTACGGCGATTATCATGATGTCCGTTTATTTGTTGTCTGTGATTCAGGGTGTGGGAACATTGATGCATGTGGTTACCGGTATCAGCTATCAGGCATGCATCGTAATTGCAATTGTGGCGTTTACGTTTATTTCTGTCGTATCAGGCTCCAGAGGGGTGTTGATTACAGATACGTTGATGGCGGGGCTGTTTACGGTGGCAATGCTGGTATCCGTTATTTTTATAGCGGGGAAAGCCGGGGGATGGTTTTTGGCGGTGACCACGCTTGCCCGGGAGCCGGAGACAAGGGCATTATTCACATGGGAAGGCCGTCCGGGAGCGCTTTACGAAACGGGCATGGATAATATGATATGGGGGATATCCTATGGCATTGTATGGTGCTCTGTATGTGCAATCGGTCCGTGGCAGTCGAGCAGATATCTGATGGCGAAGGATGAGCATACAGTCGTAAAATCCGCTCCCATAGCGGCTTTTGGCGTTTTTATTCTGGAGTTTTTTGCATGTATGACAGCTGCGGTCATAAACGTGCTGAATCCGGATCTGGAACAGTCCTCCCATGTGTGGATTTGGGCGGCGATGCATGCTGTTCCTACAGTTTTGGGGGTAATACTGATGACAGGCGTTTTATCCGCCGGAATTTCGTCGGCAACCACTTTTTTGTCTTTGATCGGTGCATCGGCGGCAAATGATCTGGCTGCCGTAAGGGCAGATACATCCATCCGGGTTGGACGTATGGCAATGATTGCGGTGAGCATCATCGTGCTTGTGTGCGCCATCATAAATCCTCCTGCAATTTTTGTCATTATGCTTCTCGGGGTGGCTGCCGCCGCCAGCTCCTGGATGCCTGTGGCGGTGGGATGTATTTTCAGCAAAAGAATGACGAAAACAGGAGCGTTTTGTGGCATGCTTTTCGGGATGATAGGATGCTTTGTGGCAAACCTCGTAAAATCGGTGGGAGGAGTAAACCTCCCCTCCTGGCTGGACCCCGCCATAATCGGCATCTTTTGCAATATCATTGCCATCGTCATCGGCTCAGCCTGCACGAAGCTGACGGAGGAGGAAAAGCGGGCACGGGAAAGCCTGTTTGAGATTCCAAAGCAGGAGCGGGATCCGGCGGCGGTCAAAAAGACGATGGGCTGGGCATTGTCCGGCGTTTTCGTGGGCGTTTTGATGACGGCGCTCATGCTGGTTTTCTGGGTGGTTCCGCTGCTGGCGGCTTAAACGGCATGCGCGCCCGCTGTGATTGGAATGGTCAATAGGAAAGGATGGTTTGCGATGGAAAAAATCATGGAAATTTTAAAGGAATTGCGTCCGGATGTGGATTTTACGGCGGAGAAGGCGCTGATTGACGGGAATATTTTCAGCTCCTTTGATCTTTTGAATCTGGTGGAGGAGTTGTCGGATGCCTTTGATATTGAGATAGAAACCGACGACATTATTCCCGCAAATTTCAATTCCGCAGAAGGAATTTACGGGCTGATACAGAGAGTGCTGGCGGGAGAAGAGAGCATATGAATATCGCAATCCTGATCGCGGGCGGCTCCGGGCACCGCGTGGGGCAGGAGATTCCGAAGCAATTCATTCATGTATATGATAAGCCTGTTCTGATCTATACGCTGGAGGGATTCCAGAAGCATCCGCAAATCGATGAGATCGGTCTGGTATGCCTGGACGGATGGCACGATGTTGTGAGAGCCTATGCCAGGCAGTTTGACATTGACAAGCTCAAATGGATCATTTCCGGCGGGGAAACGGCGCAGGAATCCATCCGGGAGGGCGTGTATCATCTGGAAGGGAAGTGCCGGGAGGAGGACACGGTCATCATCCATGACGGGATTCGGCCGTTGGTGGACGATTCCGTATTGAGCGACGTCATCCAGAAATGTGAAAAATATGGGAACGCGGTGACGGCGCTTCCTTATAATGAGCAGATTTTTGTGGCGGACGACGCTATGTCCACCGTGCGGTATATTCCGCGGGAAACCCTGCGCAGAGTCGCGACGCCGCAGGCATACAAATTCGGCAGACTGGACCGGGCGTATCATGAGGCCTTTGAAAAGGAAATCGGGATTCATGGCTCTTCCTATACGAACACCATGATGGTGGAGCTGGGGGAGAGGCTGTACTTTGCAAACGGCTCTGACAAAAATATCAAAATCACCACGAAGGATGATCTGGAGCTGTTTAAGGCGTATCTGAAGATGGAGAAGGACAGCTGGCTGAAATAGTTTGGCCAGGGCTGAAGTGGCAACCGTTTGGGCCTGGCTGAATGGTCGCCTGAATTGTGATTGAAACAGGTGGGATATGAAAAATTTATGGAATCATGCGCTTTACAGGGAAGATATCGGTTACGTGGCCGGACTGGATTTGCCCTGGGACAGGCTGGAACATACAAAGGTGCTGATCACCGGCGCGGGCGGGCTGATCGGCAGCTTTCTCGTGGATGTGCTGATGTGGCGGAACGCACATGCGGGGATGAACTGCAGGATCTACGCGATGGGCAGGAACGGGGACAGAGCGCGGGAGCGGTTTGACCGGTATTGGCAAAGCCCGCTGTTTTCCTTTCTTTTACACGATATTACAGAACCGCTCCGTATGGAAGAAGGCTTTGACTATATCCTGCATCTTGCCAGCAACACCCATCCGGCGGCCTATGCCACGCAGCCTGTCAGCACGATCACGACGAATGTGATGGGGACGGACAATCTTTTGCGGTATGCGGCAGCGCACGGCACAGGGCGGTTTTTGTTCGCTTCTTCCAACGAAATATACGGCGAGAACCGGGGAGACGCAGAATTTTTTTCAGAGGAGTACTGCGGGTATCTGGACTGTAATACGCTGCGGGCGGGATATCCGGAGAGCAAGCGCTGTGGAGAGGCGCTCTGTCAGGCATACAGGAGCGAAAAGGGGATCGATATTGTGATTTCAAGACTGACGAGAAGCTATGGTCCGACCCTTTTGCCATCGGACACAAAGGCCATGTCTCAGTTTTTACAGAAAGCGGTATCCGGCGGGGACATCGTTTTAAAGAGCGAGGGGAACCAGTTTTATTCTTATACCTATGTGGCGGACGCCGTGTCAGGTCTGTTGGCAGTGCTCTTAAAAGGAGAATGCGGGGAAGCCTACAATGTGGCGGATGAAAAGTCGGATATCAGGCTGAAGGATCTGGCGGGCGTGATCGCGGGGCTGTGCGGCAGAAGGGTGATTTTTGAAATACCTGACAGCACAGAAAAAATGGGCTATAGCACAGCCACAAAGGCAAGGCTGGACGGCAGCAAATGCAAAAAACTCGGCTGGAGGATGCGGTATGATATTCCCCAGGGGGTTGAGAGAACGCTCTGTATTCTGAATGCTTAGGAAAGTGAAACAGGTAACAGTTTGGACCTGTCTGAATCGTTACAAAAAAAACAGTTTTGGAGGTCGTAGCCATGCAAGAGGAGGAACTCATCAGGAATCTGCCAAAGGCCCTGCTCAACTGGTACGCGTTTGAGCCGGGCAAAAAGGCGCTTTTTATCTCCGGCGGGGAGGAAGCCTGTGAAGCGCTGTATGAGGCGTTGCAGGAAAAAGAGCTTTGCGCGGTCAGGGCAGAGGCCGGCAGTCTGGATCAGCTGGAAGTGGAGGAGCAGTTTGATTATATTGTTGCGGCAGGCGTTTTAGAGCGGAGCGAAAGTCCGGCAGCGCTTCTGGCAACCTGCAGGGCATTGCTAAAGCCGGATGGCAGGCTGTTTGTGGGAGCGGAAAATCGTTTGGCGCTGCGGTATTTTTGCGGGGATAAGGACAGATTTTCCCACCATGTGCTGGACGGCATTGACGGCTACGAAAAGGTGGTCGGAAAGGGCAGGGAGCGGATGCAGGGGCGTGCCTTTTCAAAATCAGAGCTGGCGGATATGCTGGAACAGGCCGGTTTTCGGGGATATCGCTTCTATTCCGTTCTGCCCTGCCTGACCAGGCCGCAGCTGATGCTGGCGGAGGGGTATCGACCGAATGAGTCAATCGCGGTGCGGGTGTTTCCGGAATACAACAGCCCGGAAACGGTGTTTTTGGAGGAAGAAAAGCTGTATGACGCCCTGATGGAAAACAATATGTTCCATCAGATGGCGGGCGCTTTTTTGATTGAGTGCCCTGCGAACGGAATTGCTTCCGACATCGATCAGATCACGGTGCAGGGGGAGCGGAGCCGGGATACGGCCATGGCGACGGTCATCCAAGGACGCAGAACGGTGGAAAAAAGGGCGATGTATCCGGAGGGAAAGCAGAAAGTGTATGCGCTGGCAGAGCATGAGGCGTATTTGCGGCGGCACGGTGTGCCGATGGTGGAGGCAGCCGTAGAGAGGAACGCGTATGTGATGCCCTATGTGGAGGGGCAGATCGCGACGGCGTATTTTCAGGATTTGCTGGGGCGTGACCGGGACTTATTTTTGCGGGAGCTGGAAGCGTTTCGGCGGCTGATTGAGACCTCCTCTGAGCAGGTCCCTTATGAACAGGTCAACTGGCGGCAGTTCGAGCCGGGCTGGGAGAAGCGCAAAAAGGACGATCCCAATATCGATAAATGGGAGAAGCTTGCTTTTGGAAGCCAGGAGGAGAGGCGCGAGATCGGGGTAATCCTGAAAAGGGGCTATGTGGATCTGGTCTCGATCAACTGCTTTCATACGGAAAAGGGCTTTTTGTTTTTTGATCAGGAGCTTTGTCTGGAAAATTTTCCGGCGAACGCCATTTTCATCCGGACGATTGATTTCATTTATAAAGACAGACCGGATCTGGAGCAAATATTTCCCAGAGAGGAGCTTTACCGGCATTTTCATCTGTTTACCCACAGGAGCACCTGGTGGAAGGCGGGCGGCGCATTTTTGAATCAGCTGCGCAATGACCGGGTGCTGGCGGGCTTTCATAGGCGGCACCGACGGGATGACAGGACCGTCCTGTCCAACCGGTATCGGATGGACTATACTCAGGAGGAATACGACCGGCTTTTCAACAATATTTTCAAAGGCGCTGACGGCAAACGGATTTATCTGTTCGGTTCCGGCAATTATGCGAAGCAGTTTATTGAGCAGTTCGGGAAATACTATGAAATCGCCGGGATTCTGGACAACGATGCGGACAAATGGGGCGGCGAGGTTTGCGGAATCCGGATTTTCGGACCGGATTGCCTTGTGGGGTGCAAGGAGCCCTTTAAGGTGTATATCTGCATCAAATATTTTGAGGATGTGCTCGCTCAGCTGAAAGGGATGCAGGTGAAGGATATTTCCGTGTATGACCCCAGGCTTGCCTATGAGAGGCCGCTGCGGCAGGCAGTGCGGCAGGAGGATGCAGCCCCGAAGCCATATCATATCGGCTATGTGGCGGGGGTGTTCGATCTGTTCCACATCGGGCATCTGAACGTTTTGCGGCGGGCGAAGGAGCAATGCGATTATCTGATCGTCGGGGTCGTGACGGATGAGCAGGTCATCCGGAGCAAAAAGACGAAGCCATACATTCCCTTTGGGGAGCGGTTGGAAATCGTGCAGGCGTGCCGGTATGTGGATGAAGCGGTGGAAATCCCCATAGACCGGCCGAATACGGAGGACGCCTATTACATGTATCATTTTGACGTTCAGTTTTCCGGAAGCGACTATGCGGATGACCCTGCCTGGCTTGGGCGGAAGGTGTTTTTACAGCAGCACGGGGCTGACATGGTGTTTTTTCCCTATACGGAGACGACGAGCTCGACGGAGATCAAGGAGCGGATCAGCCCGGTGCGGATTGGAAACAAAAAGTGAGTGAGGCATGCCGCATGGCGGGCGATAACAGGAGGGCAGGCTGTTGGAGTTATTGTGTACATCATCAGGGATTGTGTGGTATAAGACCCCGAAAAAGGGAATCACGGCGGTCAAAGAGGGCGGATTTGAGGAAATCCTGCTGGACCTGTCGGCGCGCTGTCCGGCGGGAGAGCTGGAGGCGTTCGGAAGAGAGAAACAGGAAGCAAAAGCCGGCCTGTCCTCTCAGATATCTGTAAAGCCGCCCAAAAAGGAGACGATCCGGGTTTCTGAGCAGCCGAAGGAGCTGCACGCCGGTCTGGAGCAGCTGCTTTTGGAGTGTCAAAAGGCATCTGTCCGGATAGCGGCGGCCCGCGCGCCATATCTGGCGGGGAATACGAAGCGGACGGATCTGGACGGGCTGCTTTGCCGGCTCGCACAGGAAAGCATCCGGCTCTGCGGGCAGGCGGGCTGCCGGTATCTGATTGTGCGGCCGCTTTTTGCGGGGCTTGCGCGGGGAGAGGAATGGGAAGCAAACCGCAGGTATTATCTCGGTCTGGCGGACATCGCGTGGCAAAACAATGTCATGATTTTGCTGGAAAATCAGTGCCGCGACCAAAACGGCAATCTGGTCCGTGGTATCTGTTCGGACGCAGACGAAGCCGCCGCGTGGGTTGACAGGCTGAATGCAGAAAGCGGCGGGGAGCGATTCGGGTTCTGCATGGATGTGGGCGCATGCAGTCTGTGCGGGATGGATATGCGGGAGTTTGCGGCCGGTCTTGGCAGCCGCATCAGGGCGGTGGTCCTGCGGGACTGTGACGGGATTCACGAAAATGCGCTGCTGCCCTTTACCTGTTTGAACAGAGGGCAGTTTTTGACGGACTGGCTGGGGTTGATCCGGGGACTTCGGGAAACGGGCTTTGATGATCTCCTCATTCTGGAGTTTGGCAGCATGACGGCGGCGTTCTCCCAGTTTCTGCGGCCGCAGCTTTTGCAGTTTGCCCATGGCCTGGGGGAATTTCTGAAATGGCAGATCGGCATGAAAAATGTGCTGAAAAAATATAAAACGCGGGTCCTTTTCGGCGCGGGAAACATGTGCCGCAATTTTATGAAATGCTATGGGGAAGAATTTCCGCCGCTTTTTACCTGTGATAATAATCAGGCCCGTTGGGGAGAGCGTTTTGAGGGACTCACGATCCGGCCGCCGGAGGCGTGCAGGGAGCTTCCCCCGGACTGTGCGATTTTTATCTGCAACGTTTATTATAAGGAAATCGAACAGCAGCTGCGGGATATGGGAATTTCCAATCCTATCGAGTATTTCAATGATGAATATATGCCGTCGTATTATTTTGACAGACTGGAATACTGGGAGGGGACAAAGCAATGATGGGCATAGGAGTACAGACAAAGAACGTGGTGTATGACAACAGTCCCGGGGAGGGCTTTGCCATGCTTGCTGACGCGGGCTTTTCCTGCGCGGATTTCAGCCTGAACGGGTATTTATTAAACACCGCCCTTTACCGGTCCAGCGTGAATGATTTTTTTGACAGACCGGTCGGGGAGCTGGAGCATTTTTTTACCCCGCATAAGCAGGGGGCAAGGGCGGCAGGCATCACCATCAATCAGATGCACATGCCCTATCCGGTCTACGTGCCGGGGGCGGATCAGGCAATCAATGCTTATCTGTGGAAGCAGGTGGCGCCGAAAAGCATGGCGGTATGCGCCTTTCTGGAGTGCCCATACATTGTGGTTCATGGGTTCAAGCTGGCTCATTTTCTGGGATCGGAAGAGGCAGAATGGCAGGAAACGGCGAAATTTCTGGATTCCGTCGCACCGCTCGCCAGGGAAATGGGCATCACCATCTGCATCGAAAATCTCTATGACAGCAGGGGCGGACACCTGGTGGAGGGACCCTGCTGCAATGCGAAAAAGGCGGTAGAGCGCATTGACCGGTTCAATGAAAAATACAGGGCGGAGGTTTTGGGCTTCTGCTTTGACACAGGCCATGCCAACATTGTGGGACTGGATTTCGAGGCGTTTATCAGGACACTGGGCGATCGCCTGAAGGTGCTGCATGTGCATGACAACGACGGCATTTCCGATTTGCACCAGATTCCCTTTACTTTCGCGAAGACGCGGGAAAACCGCTCCTCCACCGATTGGGAGGGGTTTGTCAGAGGATTGCGTGGGATTCATTTTGACCGGGTCTTAAGCTTTGAAACGGCTCCCGTGCTGACCGCGTTCCCGAAACCGATGAAGCGGGAGGCGCTGGGATTTATTGCCGGGATTGGGCGGTATTTCCGGGAGGAGATAACGTAATTGTTCAGACAGAATATTTTTCATACAGTCTTATTTACATTGGAAAGATTTCCGCTTATACTTAAAAAATGAATAGCAGTCAGAAGGGGACGGTGTCGGCTTGATGCTGCCGTCCGACTGTGGCGGAGGTATTTTCATGGAACATGCTCCATTGCCCGTGGGTGTTGATAATTTCGAAAAGCTGATCACACGGGGCTATTATTTTGTGGACAAAACAAATTTCATCAGGGATCTGATTGACAAGAAAGCGGATGTCAATCTGTTTACCCGTCCCAGAAGGTTTGGGAAAACGCTCAATATGAGCATGCTGCGGCTTTTCTTTGAGGACAGGCGGACAGATAAAGGAGAGGCTGTGGATATGAGCTCTCTGTTTCATGGACTGCACATTATGCGGGCGGGGGAAAAATATCTGGCTCATATGGGACAGTATCCGGTGATCAATCTGACCCTGAAGGGCAGCAAACAGGCTGATTTTTCATTGGCCTATGCGATGCTGAAAAGACAGATCGCGCAGGAATACGTCCGCCATGCATTCATTCTGGAGGAGCCTGGACTGGCAGAGCAAAAGGAGCGGTATTTGCAGATCATGCGGGAAACGGCGCCGAGAGAAGCTTATGCGGATGCGCTGGAATTCTTATCCCGGTGTCTGGAGCGTTATTATGGAAAAAAAGTGATTATTCTGATCGATGAATACGATGTGCCTCTGGAGAACGCATATATGCATGGCTTTTATCAGGAAATGACGGATGTAATCCGTTCTCTGTTCGAATCCTCTCTGAAAACGAACAGCAGCCTGGAGTTTGCGGTGATTACCGGATGTCTGCGGATTTCGAAAGAATCCATTTTTACCGGAATGAACAATATGAAAACAATTTCCATTCTGGATGAGAGATATGATGAATATTTCGGATTTACGGATACAGAGGTCAGGAAAATATGCGAGGATTATCAGCTGCCTCATAAATACGAAGTCATGAAAGAATGGTATGACGGATATTTGTTTGGAAAAATGAATGTATACAATCCATGGAGCGTCATTCAGTTTATGGATGACCTGCAGGAAAATGCGGATTGGTTTCCCCGCGCTTATTGGGCGAATACCTCATCCAACAGCATCGTGCGCAGCCTGATTGAATGGTCTGATGAAAGCGCCAGAGAGGAAATCGGACGGTTAATTGGTGGTGGTATGATTGAGAAGATCGTGCATGAGGATATCACCTATGGGGAAATTTATGAGACGATGGACAATCTTTGGAATTTCATGTTTTTTACGGGATATTTCCGTAAGGTTTCAGAACGGTTTGATGTGGAGGAAAAGCAGCACTATCTGACATTGAAAATACCGAATGCGGAAGTGGAATCTATTTTCAGAAATAAAATCATGATATGGTTCCAGGAAAAAATCAAACAGCGGGATAAAGCCAGACTGTACGCCGCATTTTTAGGAAAGGATGCGCACGCTTTGGAAGAGGAGCTGAACGATGTGCTGCTGGAGACGATCAGCTGTATAGATGAACAGGAAAATTTTTATCATGGATTGGTGGCGGGATTGCTTTCTGGTATGAAGGGATATCTTATCAGGTCGAACCGGGAAGCCGGAAAAGGCAGATATGATCTTTGTGTGAAACCGGTATCCAAAAGAAAGGAAGCCTTTGTAATAGAATTCAAGGTCGCAAAACGGGTAAAGGACCTGGAAAAAAAGGCGCAGGAAGCGCTGGAACAGATTGCGGAAAGAGGCTATATCCGGGAGCTTGAGGAGGAAGAGTATCCGCTTGTCAGCTGCTATGGAATCGCTTTTTGCGGGAAGGAATGTCTGGTAAAGCTTTTATAGTGTTTATGGTCCCCGTATGGAAAAGAACAGCATTTTCCAGCGGGGATTTGTGTTTGGCAGGTGCAGGGAAATCACTTTTCGGACGGCAGGGGCAGAGCTTTTGGACGGAGCAGGCAGGGACAGGGAGCAGAGCGGCAGGACGACGGCAGGGCAGCCAGGGGACAGCGGGCAGAGGGGATAGACTGTTTCCGGTCGCGATATCCGAAGCGGGAAATTCCACAAAGCGGCAGTATATTCCAAAGCGGAACAGGACGCAAAAGAACTCACGCTGTTCGGACAGTTTTGCGCCCTGTTCCTGGAATATCCTGCCGTTTTGGGAATTTCTCCGCTTCGGATAAAGCTCCCGGAAACAGTCTATCCCCTCTGCCCGCTGTCCCCTGGCTGCCCTGCCGTCGTCCTGCCGCTCTGCTCCCTGTCCCTGCCTGCTCCGTCCAAAAGCCCTGCCCCCGCCGTCCGAAAAGTGATTTCCCTATGCCCGGAAAAATTTTTGTTGCCAGATTGAAAAGGTGTGATACAATATTACTAGTCTGGGACCCGGCAGGGCAGGAAGAGGAATGGGATTGGCATGGGGAAGCTGACAGTGTATCACGGTGATTACATGCCGGTAGAACATCCGAAAATTATAGTGGGAAGGAATACGAAGGATTTTGGTCCCGGTTTTTATTGTACTACGTTGCGGGAGCAGGCTGAGCGCTGGCGAAGTTTAAATACCCGACGCACCAGATGAACTTTTGTACGGACCGGGCGCTTGGATGTCTGGCATTTCGGGGGGCACAGGAGGTTTTTCATGGAAGGGCGTGAAGACAGAAAAGAGAACGATCTTTTTTTTACCTGCAGTTTTCTGGAATATCTGGGAAGAAAAACAAAGAACCGCCGCTGCGATGTCGTAAATGCGTTGGGGCGGGAAGAAATTGAGCGGATTTATGAGCTGGCAGATGTGTACCATAGCGATAATATAGAGCGTGTCAGCGATGATTTTATAGAAAAATCCGCAGTATATTCTCGCCTGCTATCTGGAAGAAAAAATATTGTGATTTTTTTGGAGGTTTTGCATGAGCATCATAGAAGCGGCCCACGTAAGCTACGACTACATCCGGCGTGACGAAGAGGGCAATATCGAAGGCGAGGTGCGCGCGGTCAATGACGTGAGCCTGTCCATTGCGCCCGGGGATTTCATCGCCATTTTGGGGCACAACGGTTCCGGAAAATCCACGCTGGCGAAGCATATCAATGCGCTGCTCGTTCCGTCGGAAGGGACTGTGCTGGTGGATGGAAAGGATACGAAGCTGGAAGAAAATGTCTGGGAGGTGCGCCAGAGCGCGGGCATGGTGTTCCAGAATCCGGACAACCAGATCATCGGACAGGTGGTGGAAGAGGATGTGGGCTTTGGTCCGGAAAATATGGGGATTCCCACAAAGGAAATCTGGGAACGGGTGGAGGAGAGCCTGAAAATGGTGGGAATGTACGCCTACCGCAAGCATTCCCCCAATAAGCTGTCCGGGGGACAGAAGCAGCGGGTTTCCATCGCGGGGGTGCTGGCCATGCATCCGAAATGCATCGTGCTGGACGAACCCACGGCGATGCTGGATCCCAACGGGCGAAAGGATGTGATCCGGGCGGCGCGGGCGCTGAATGATGTGGAGGGGGTGACGGTCATCCTGATCACTCACTACATGGAAGAGGTTATTTTCGCGGACCGGGTTTTTGTCATGGACGAGGGCAGGATCGTGATGCAGGGCACGCCCCGGGAGGTTTTTTCCCAGGTGGAACGGCTGCAAAAGCTGCGTTTGGATGTGCCGCAGGTAACGCTGCTCGCCCATGAGCTGCAAAAAAGCGGCCTGCCGCTGCCGGATGGCATTCTGACGGCGGAGGAGCTGACGGCGGAGCTTGAAAAGCTGCGGGACGCAGGCTGACCTGTCATGATTCGGATCAGGCGCATGATAGCGCTGTCTTTGACGGACGCTGGAGGGAGAATTGTCTGCCGGACCACGGGAATTGTGTATTTGCTGCCGATTGCCACGAAAATATGAGATTGACTGAATGGGTCAATAAAATAAAGACCGGTGGGAGAAAGAGAATGTCTTTAAAACTGGAGCATGTGAATTATATATATGGAAGCGATACGAAGCTGGCGGTCCATGCGCTGAAGGATATCTGTCTGGAAATTCCGGACGGACAGTTCATCGGGCTGATCGGACACACGGGCTCCGGGAAGTCCACGCTGGTGCAGCATTTGAACGGACTTCTGGAGCCGACGGAAGGGAAGATTTTTTACGACGGAAGGGATATCTGGGAAAAATCCTTTTCCAAAAAGGAGCTGCGCAGCAATGTGGGACTGGTGTTTCAGTATCCGGAGCATCAGCTGTTTGAGGTGGACGTGTTTTCGGATGTCTGCTATGGTCCTAAAAATCTGGGACTTCCCAAAGAAGAGGTGGAAGCGCGGGCGAGGCAGGCGCTTCGGCTGGTGGGGCTCTCCGAAGAATACGATAAGCAGTCTCCCTTTGAGCTGTCCGGCGGGCAGAAGCGGCGGGTGGCGATTGCGGGAGTGCTGGCGATGCGGCCCAAAATCCTCGTGCTGGATGAGCCCACCGCGGGGCTGGACCCGAAGGGCAGGGATGAAATCCTGGGGCAGATCGCCCATTTGAAGCGGGAAACCGGCATCAGCGTGGTGCTCGTGTCCCACAGCATGGAGGATGTGGCAAATTATGTGGAGCGCATTGTGGTAATGAACCGGGGAAGCGTGCTGTTTGACGATGTGCCCCGGGAGGTGTTCGGGCATGTGAAGGAGCTGGAGGAGGTGGGGCTCGCCGCGCCCCAGGTGACCTATATTCTGCATCAGCTCGTAGAGTGCGGCTTTGCGGTGGACAGGCAGGCGACGACGATTGCGGAAGCCAGGGACACCATTTTAAACGCATTGAAGACAGGATGAGAAAACGATGATCAGAGATATTACACTGGGACAATATTATCAGACGGAATCCGTGCTGCACCGGATGGATTGCAGAGTGAAGCTGGTGGCGACCCTGGCTTTTATCATCTCCCTTTTTATCGTGGATAGCTGGTGGGGCTATGTGCTGGCGGCGCTTTTTCTTGTGCTCTGTATCCGGCTGTCGAAGGTTCCCTTCAAATTTATGGTCAAGGGCATGAAATCCATCGTGTTTCTGATGCTGTTTGCGGTGGTGTTCAATCTTTTTCTGACGCCGGGCACACCGGTGGTTTCCTTTTGGAAGCTGCGCATCACCGATGCGGGAATCCGGATGGCGCTGCAGATGGCGATCCGGCTGACGATGCTCATCATCGGTTCCTCCCTGATGACGCTGACCACCACGCCGAACCATTTGACGGACGGCATGGAGAGCCTGCTAAACCCTTTGAAAAAGATAAAGGTGCCGGTACATGAGGTGGCGATGATGATGTCCATTGCCCTTCGTTTCATTCCGATTCTGCTGGAGGAAACGGACAAGATTATGAAGGCGCAGATCGCCCGGGGAGCGGATTTTGACAGCGGAAACCTTCTGCAAAAGGCGAAGGCCATGGTGCCGCTGCTGGTGCCGCTGTTCATCGCGGCGTTTCGGCGCGCAAACGATCTTGCGATGGCGATGGAAGCGCGCTGCTACCGGGGCGGGGAAGGGCGCACGAAGATGAAGCCGCTCATTTACCGCAAAAGCGATTATGCCGCCTACGGCGTGCTGGCGCTCTATCTGGTATTGATGATCGTGGTCGGGAGGATTTTGCCGATATGACGGAAGCGATGCAGCGCCGCATCTGCCTGATGGTGGCATATGACGGCACCTGCTATAACGGCTGGCAATATCAGCCAAACGGCAGGACGATTGAGGAAGCGCTGAACCGGGCGTTGAC
Organism: uncultured Eisenbergiella sp.; assembly: GCA_910585455.1. Classification (GTDB taxonomy): domain Bacteria; phylum Bacillota; class Clostridia; order Lachnospirales; family Lachnospiraceae; genus Gallintestinimicrobium. The sequence goes on from CAJUEL010000030.1 coordinate 56,876, forward strand.
GGATTTGACGGGGGAGGCTGTGGCGGTCAGCGGTGCGAGCCGCACCGACGCAGGGGTGCATGCCCGCTGTAATTACGCGGTTTTTGATACGGCGGTGCGGATGCCGGCGGAAAAATTTGCCTATGCCCTGAATCAGCGCCTGCCGGAGGATATCCGGATTCGCAGCGCAAAGGAGGTTGCCCCTGACTGGCATCCCAGAAAATGCAGAAGCATAAAGACCTACGAATACCGGATTTTAAACGAGGAATTTCCGGATCCCTTAGACCGGCTGTACGCCCATTTCACCTATCGGGCGCTGGATGTGGAAAAAATGCGGGAGGCGGCGCGCTTCCTGGTGGGAGAGCATGATTTTAAGAGCTTTTGCAGCATTCACACTCAGGCGGAGACCACCGTGCGCACGATCACGGCATTGACGGTGGAAAAGGAGGGCTCTGTCATCACGATCCGGGTGTCCGGCACCGGCTTTTTGTACAATATGGTGCGGATCATCGCCGGGACGCTGATGGAGGTGGGCGCAGGAAAGTATCCGCCCGGCCGGGTGGCGGAAATGCTCGACGCGCAAAGCCGGGAAATGAGCGGTCCGACAGCGCCGGCGCGGGGGCTTACCCTGGTGGATTACAAGTTTTTATGATAAATTTGGAAAAAGTGGTTGACAGGTGAGCGGATTTCTGCTATCATAAATCTTGCGTCACGGATAAGGGCTAAAGTTAAGTAAGCTACGGGGTGTGGCTCAGCTTGGCTAGAGCGCCTGGTTTGGGACCAGGAGGTCGCAG
>CAJUEL010000031.1 GCA_910585455.1 uncultured Eisenbergiella sp.
CGCCAAAAGCAAAAAACCTTTTGACAGTGTGTTTTCCTAATAGGAGTTAATCATACCAGCTATACTGTCAACAAAAGCTATACGGATAGCTATGTACACGAATTTGAATATGATGATAAGGGAAATCAAATAAAGGCGGTTTATGCAGGTACCACTGAGTATGGCGATGGGGATAGTCATTCCTATAATCAAACATCTGAATATGAGTACGACGATAACAGCAGGATGATAAAAGAGGTGAACACCTCCGGAGAGGGGGAATACACAAGCCAGGTTGTATATGAATACGCCTATGACAATGCGGGGAATTGTATTACAAAGGCAATGCATGATGGAGATGGTTCCCTGGTTTTAACCACAAGCAATGAATATGATTCCAATAATAACCTGATCAAAAAGACGGAGACTGATGCAGAAGGTACTGTGAACCTGCTGGAGCAGTATGAATATGACAGCCGTGGCAATTTGTTAAAAATATCATACGATTATTATACAATAGACTCCAGTTCTTTACATGAATATGAGTATGATGAGGAGGACCGGGAAGTCAAGCATACATATTACTCTGATGGTGCGCTGGAAACCATAAGCTGTTGGGAATATGACGATTATGGAAAGCTGGTCAAAAGGATGGAATATAGCACTGATGAAGCATCGTCCTATATCATGGAATACACGTATATGAAATTACAGGACTATCTTTCCGCAAAGGAATCCATTGATCAGGAAGAGCCGGAGGTCGCAAATACGCAGCCGTTTAAGGACCTGTTATCGATTCCAGACGCATCGGAGGTGGAAACCGAAAGCGCGATTGACTGATACGAAAACAGAAAAATGTCTGTAAATGGTACGTTTAAGGATATTTTGAAATACCAGGAGGAGAGTGGCGCAATGCAGATGAATCCGATGAAGCTTCTTCAAATCAAAGGACTGTGGGAGGAATTTCAGAGAAATCATGAGAGGTTCATGCAGTTTGTGAAGGTGGCAGGACAGGGAGCGCTGTCCGAGGGAGCCGTGATGGAGGTTACGGTGACCACGGCGGAAGGGAAAACCTTAAGCTCAAATTTGAAGGTGACAGCACAGGATATGGAGCTGGTCAGGCAGCTTCGGGAAATGGTGATGGAAAATGCAAAATAAAAGCTACGAAATTATGAGAATCGAACTGGAAGGCATGCCAAATACAAGAGATCTGGGCGGCATGCCCACAAGGGACGGCAGGAAAATCCGCTCCAAAAAGCTTCTGCGCAGCGGGAATCTCTGTGATACGACGCCGGAGGATGCGGCAATATTAAAGGAAGAGTACCGGTTGGAAAGAGTGCTGGATTTTCGGACATCCGAGGAGCGGATACAGAGCCCGGACCGGATGATCGAAGGGGTCAGCTATCGGCATATTCCGATTCTGGACGAAAAAGCGTTGGGCATCACCCGGGAGGAAGGGGCGGAAAAGAATTTTGTGGAGCAGGTGCTTTTCGGCATGCTGGACGGGGAAAAATCTCCCATAGAGATGGCGGAGGATTATATGCGGCAGATGTATGCCAGTTTTTTGCAGAGCGAATTTGCCCGGCAGGCATACCGGCAATTTTTTGAGGAGCTGCTCACAGAAAGGCAGGGAAGCATTCTCTGGCACTGCACGGCGGGAAAGGACAGGGTCGGCATCGGAACCATGCTGCTTTTACAGGCGCTGGGCGTGGAGGAGGAGCTGATTCTGAGAGACTATCTGAAGGTGAATGAATTCGTGCGCCATGTCATCGAGCTTCACAGCAGGCTTGCGATAGAGCGTACCGGCAAAGAGATTGCCGGAACTGTGATAGAAAAGCTGTTTTCAGTGGAGGCATCTTATCTGGAGGCTGTCTACGGGGAAATCCGGCGGGACTTCGGTTCGATGGATGCCTTTCTGGAGCGGGAGATGGGGTTGGATACCCAAAAACGAGAAAAGCTGCGCGATATGTATCTGGAGTGAAATAAGCGGACATTCATGTTCTTTTGTCCGGCGGCAGGAGCTTTATTTTTTGTCGCTGGATAAAAATTCCGGGCGATATCAATCGCCCGGAATCTGTATTACTCCTGTGGAGCTTCTTCGCCGCCGGTCCAGTCAGGCTCATCCGGCTCGGATACGACAATCACATTGTCGTCCTCCGGATAACGGCCCTGTAACAGGATCGCGACATAATTGATGCGCTTCATGGCACGGGAATAGTTCTCTCCGGCGGCTTCCGCGATGGCATCGTCGTAGCCGTCGGCATAGGCCTCATGGTAGAGCCTTGCCGCTTCTTCCATGTATTCCGATGCCTCTATGGCGGTATCCTGAATATTTTCAAAGGGATCCGGATACTCCATGGCGGCAAGGGAGTCGAACAACACCTCCATGCTGTCCAGCTGGGCGAGCATATCCGTCACTGCGGTATCGGCCTGAGGGTCAATATTTTCCAACGTGACAACGGCAGTGGACAGGGAATCATAAAAACCGTCCATTTCATCATGAAAGGTATCCAGTTCCTGATTGCCGCCGCCGCAGCCTGCGAGAAGCGGAAGGCATATAGCCAGTATGGCTGATACAGTTTTTTTCATGATAAAAATCCTTTCTCAAATAATCCAATCAATTTCAAATCTACCATAACACAGGAAGAAATGCAAGAAAAAGCGAAAATTTGGTCGAAAATAAAATAGAAATTGTCGCCGGAACAGGATGTTTCTTTTTTTCTTTTCTTTTTTTCGTATTCATGATAGAATGTCATAATGATGATTTAAAAAAGCAGCTTTGCACTGCGCAAGAGGAAGGAAGAGCAGGATACAGGATATGACGAAGGAACAATTCAGGCAGGAAGCGGGACGGCGGCTTCTGTTTTTGGACGGAGCCACCGGTTCCAATCTGCAAAAGGCGGGAATGCCCGCGGGCGTATGTCCCGAGCAGTGGATCACACAGCATCCGGATGCGCTGATCGATTTGCAGCGGGCTTATGTGGAAGCGGGAAGCAATATTTTATATGCGCCCACATTCACCGCAAACAGGATCAAGCTGCGGGAGTTTTCCCTGGAGAATCAGATAGAAGAGTTGAACCATACGCTTGTGGGGCTGTCGAAGAAAGCGGCGCAGGGCAGGGCGTGGATCGCCGGAGACCTGACCATGACCGGAGAACAGCTGGTGCCCATGGGCAGGCTGGATTTTGAAGAGCTGGTCGATGTATATAAGGAACAGATCGGTTATCTGGCAGCGGCGGGCGTGGATCTTTTGGTAGTGGAAACCATGATGAGCCTGCAGGAGACGAGAGCGGCGCTGATCGCGGCAAAAGAAAGCGCGCCAAAGCTGCCGGTGATGGTGACCATGACCTTTGAAGCGGACGGGAGAAGCCTGTTCGGCACGGATGCGAAAACTGCGGCGGTGGTGCTTTCCTCTCTGGGCGCGGACGCGGTGGGGGCAAACTGCTCCACGGGACCTGCTGCAATGGCAGAGGTCATCCGGCAGATGGCAGAGGTGACCGATATTCCCATCATCGCAAAGCCGAATGCGGGACTGCCTTCCTTGAATGCGGAGGGACAGACCGTCTATGAAATGGAACCGGAGGAATTCTGTGAGGAAGCGAGGCTTTTGTGGGAAGCCGGGGCGTCCATACTGGGCGGCTGCTGCGGAACGACGCCTGGGCATATCAGGGCGGTGACGGATGAATTTCTGGCTTTAAAGCCCGTCAGGCGGGAGCCTGTGCGCAAAAGCATGCTGGCATCGGAACGCGCCACCGTGTCCTTTGGGTTGGAGGACCCCTTCCTGATCGTGGGAGAGCGGATCAATCCCACTGGAAAAAAGAAGCTGCAGGCGCAGCTTCGGGAGGGCAGCTTCGAGCTCGTGACGCAGTTTGCACAGGAGCAGGAGGAACGGGGCGCTTCCATTCTGGATGTGAACATGGGCATGAGCGGCATTGACGAAAAGGAAATGATGCTGAAGGCGTTGGAGGAGATCGCCGGCGTGACAAGCCTTCCGCTCTCCATCGATTCCAGCCATGTGGATGTGATCGAGGCGGCGCTGCGCCGCTATCCGGGCAGGGCGCTGATCAATTCCATATCCCTGGAATCGGAGAAGTTTGAAAAGCTTTTACCGATTGCAAAAAAATACGGGGCAATGTTCATTTTGCTTCCGTTATCCGATAAGGGACTGCCCGAAAATCAAAAGGAAAAGATCGAAATTATCGAGACAATCAGGAAACGGGCGCTTTCGCTGGGCTTTTCCCAAAAGGATATCGTGGTGGATGGACTGGTCGCCACGGTGGGAGCGAACAAGAACGCTGCGCTGGAAACGCTGGAAACGATTCGTTACTGTAAGGAAAACGGGCTTGCCACGATCTGCGGCTTATCCAATATTTCCTTCGGGCTGCCGGAGAGAAGCTGTGTCAATACCGCGTTTCTGACGATGGCGATTTCGGCGGGGCTCACCATGGCGATCGCCAATCCCGGACAGGATCTTCTGGTCGCGGCGGCATTTGCGTCTGATCTTCTTCTGCGCAAGGAGGAGAGCGATATCCGCTATATTGAATTTGCGGGCTTGTGGAAGGAACGCCGGGAGCAGGAGGAAGCCAAAAGAGAGGCGGCCATTTTGCAAAACGGCGCAGCCCTGACAACCTCCCGCAGGACAGATGATAAGCTGTCGGGGCAGGGAGCGGCGGGGCAGGACAGCGCCTTATCCCAAAATCCTGCCGATCGGGCAGCATCGGATGTGCGCAGCGCCGTTTTGAAGGGAAACCGCAGGGCGATAGAGCAGCTGACGCAAAATGCCCTGTCTGCGGGAATCGCGGCGCAGACGCTTTTAAACGAATATCTGCTGCCCGCCATCAACGAGGTGGGGGAGCTGTTCGATCAGGGCAAATATTTTCTGCCGCAGCTGATCGCCAGCGCGGAGACCATGAAGCTGTCCATCGGCATTTTAGAGCCCCTGCTTTTGGAAGCGGGCGGATCGGGAAAAATGCCGGTGGTGGTGATCGCCACCGTCGCCGGGGATATTCATGATATCGGAAAAAATCTGGTGGCACTGATGTTAAAAAACTATGGCTTTCAGGTGATTGATCTGGGGAAGGACGTGCCGAAGGAACAAATCGTGGAGGCGGCGCTGGAAAACGGCGCGCAGATCATCGCCCTTTCGGCGCTTATGACCACCACAATGCAGGAAATGAAGCATGTGATCGAATACGCCAGGCAAAAGGGCGTGACCGCCAAAATCATGATCGGCGGCGCGGTCATCACCCAGGAGTATGCGGACGAAATTCACGCGGACGGGTATTCCAGGGACGCGGCGGAGGCTGTGAAGCTGGCAAAACGGCTGACGGAAATGAAGGATACAGGCAGAGAATAAAAAGAGGAGGAGCAGTATTATGAATGGTGCACAGGCAATGGTGAAGTGCCTTGAAAAAGAAGGCGTGGAAATGGTTTTCGGGTATCCGGGCGTGGCGATCTGTCCCTTTTATGACAGCATTCTGGATTCCGATATCCGCACGATTTTGATCCGGACAGAGCAAAACGCGGCGCATGCGGCCAGCGGTCTTGCCCGGGTGACGGGGAAGGTGGGCGTCTGCGCGGTCACAAGCGGCCCCGGCGCGACCAATCTGATCACCGGTATTGCAACAGCCTTTGCGGACAGCATACCGCTGGTATGCATCACCGGTCAGGTCAACAGTGAGCTGATCGGCAGCGATGTGTTTCAGGAGGCGGATATCACGGGAGCGGCGGAATCCTTCGTCAAATACAGCTATCTGATCCGGAATGTGGAGGACATTCCGCGCATTTTCAAGGAGGCGTTCCACATTGCCAGCACAGGGCGCAAGGGTCCCGTTCTCATCGACGTGCCCATTGATGTGCAGAATGCGGCGATCAGGAAATTCAAATATCCCGAGGAGGTCAGCCTGCGCACCTACAAGCCTACGGTGAAGGGACATATCGTGCAGATCAAGAAGGTCATGGCGGAGCTGGAAAAGGCGAAAAAGCCGGTGATCTGTGCGGGCGGCGGCGTGCTTTTGAGCGATGCCCAGGACATGCTGCGGGAATTTTCCCACAAATATCAGGTGCCTGTGGTCTCCACCATGATGGGAATCGGCGCCATGCAGACCGAGGACGAGCTGAATTTCGGCATGGTGGGCAATAACGGCGCGCCCTGCGCGAACCGCGCCATGAACGAGGCGGACATGATCATCATGATCGGCGCCCGGGTCGCGGACCGGGCGGTCAACCAGCCGGAAATCATCACCCGGGACAAGGTGCTGGTGCATATGGATGTGGATCCGGCGGAAATCGGAAAGAATGCCGGACCGACCATACCGCTGGTGGGCGATGCCAGACATATTTTTGAAGAAATGCTCCATATTGAAATCGAATGCGATCACGCCCTCTGGGTGCAGACGCTCTATGAATACCGCCAGACGATGAAGGAAAAGCGCGTCTGTGATCCTGCCTGCGTGGACCCGGCGGAGTTCATCCGCAGTCTCACCGACAGGATGCAGAGGGATGGCATCTATGTGGCGGACGTGGGCCAGAATCAGATCTGGTCCTGTAAAAACTGTATCGTCAGGGATGGGCGCTTTTTAACCTCGGGCGGCATGGGTACCATGGGCTATTCCATCCCCGCCGCCATGGGAGCGAAGCTGGCATGCCCCGATAAGCAGGTGGTCGCCGTATGCGGAGACGGCTCCTTCCAGATGTCCATGATGGAGCTTGCCACCATGCGACAGCACAATGTTCCGGTCAAGATCATCGTCATCGCGAACCGGTACCTGGGCATGGTGCGGGAATATCAGCACAACACCTATCAGGGCAGATATTCCGTCGTGGATCTGTCCGGCAGTCCGGATCTGTCAAAGCTGGCGGAAGCCTACGGCATCCGTTTCATCCGGCTTTCTGCGCGGGAGGAGATGGACAGCGCCATAGAGGAATTTTTAAGCAGGGATGAATCGGTTTTGATGGAATGCGTCATCGATCCGATGGATGTGGTGAAATAAGAAAGGAGGAGAGTCGCGATGAAAAAAATATATTCTGTACTGGTGGAAAACCGTTCCGGCGTGCTTTGCAAGGTTGCGGGGCTTTTCTCCAGAAGGGCGTTCAACATTGACAGTCTGGTGGTGGGGGAAACCGACGACCCTGCCGTTTCCTGTATGACCATCGTTTCCAGCGGAGATGACCGGACGCTGGAGCAGATCGAGAAGCAGCTGAACAAAAAGCTGGATATCATCAAGGTAAAAACCTTCGATGAAATGGCCAGCGTGAGCCGTGAGCTGATGCTTGTGAAAATCAAATACAACCGGAGCAACCGCAGGGACATCATGGAAATCTGCAGCATTTTGAAGGCGCAGATCGTGGACATGTCCAAGAGCCAGATGCTGATTCAGATCTGCGATGTGCCGGAGAAGGTGCAGCTCTTTTTGAAAATGCTGCAGTCCATCAGCATCGTGGAGGTGGCGCGCACCGGGACGGTGGCGCTGCAGAAATGCCACGATCAGGATTGAGGCGACGGCCTGGAAGCAGCAGTGGCGACAGTGCAGACGGGTCCAGACTGTTCCGGCAGTGTGTCCTGTTGTGTCAGAAAAGCTTTATCACGGGTTGATATAACAGATTTCATCAAAAATCGGCCGTTCCATAATTATAAGTTATGGTACGCATGACATACACTCATACATTGACAGCGGCCGGGTTTGTTGCTACAATGATATGAAATGAAAAACAGCGGTTCAGATTTGTCTGAGCTGTTACAATGAAAAAGGGCAAAGGAGGAGCAGAATGCAGAAAAAAGTATTCCAGCTGTTGGTTGACAATACCTCCGGCGTATTGAGCCGTATTTCCGGTCTGTTTTCCAGACGCGGCTATAACATTGAAAGCATTACGGCCGGCGTTACCGCAGATCCCCGGTTTACACGCATCACGATCGTGGCGAGCGGGGACGATGAGATTCTGGACCAGATCGAGAAGCAGGTGGGGAAGCTGGTTGATGTCAGAGATATCAGAGAACTGGAGGCCCAGGACAGCGTTTTTAGGGAACTGGCTTTAATCAAGATCAAGGCGGGCGCGCAGGACCGTCCGGGCATCATTGCGGTGGCGAACGTATTCCGCGCCAATATCATCGACGTGGGGGCGGAGAATCTGATCATTGAGCTGACCGGCTCCCAGAGCAAGATCGAAGCGTTTTTGAAGCTTCTGGAGGGCTATGAAATTCTGGAGCTTGCCAGAACCGGCGTCGCGGGTCTGGGACGCGGCATTGATAAAGTGGTATACATAGATGACTGACTGCCGGTGACATACAACACCCAAAGCGGCTTCTGCTGCCGGGCAGAGCAGGCGGTCATCATGCAAACATGTAATGCTTCTGTGTGACGGAGCGTTACCATAAAACCTATGAGATGGAGGAATTTTAAAAATGGCAAAGATTTATTATCAGGAGGATTGTAACCTTTCTCTGCTGGAGAACAAGACGATCGCGGTGATCGGCTACGGCAGCCAGGGACATGCCCATGCCCTGAACGCGAAGGAGTCCGGATGCAACGTGATCATCGGTCTGTATGAGGGTTCCAAATCCTGGGCGAAGGCCGAGGCCCAGGGCTTTGAGGTATACACCGCTGCGGAGGCGGCAAAGAAAGCGGATATCATCATGATCCTGATCAATGATGAGCTGCAGGCGGACATGTACAAAAAGGACATCGAGCCCAACCTGGAGGCGGGCAATATGCTGATGTTCGCCCACGGCTTCAACATTCATTTCGGCTGCATCAAGCCCCCTGCGGATGTGGATGTGACGATGGTTGCGCCCAAGGGCCCCGGACATACGGTGCGCTCCGAATATCAGGTTGGCAAGGGCGTTCCCTGTCTGGTTGCGGTGGAGCAGAACGCTTCCGGCAAAGCGCTGGAGCTGGCGCTGGCATATGCGCTGGCGATCGGCGGCGCGCGGGCAGGCGTTTTGGAGACAACCTTCCGCACCGAGACGGAGACGGATCTGTTCGGCGAGCAGGCCGTTTTGTGCGGCGGCGTATGCGCGCTGATGCAGGCAGGCTTTGAAACGCTGGTGGAAGCGGGCTATGATCCGAGAAACGCATATTTCGAGTGCATCCATGAGATGAAGCTGATCGTGGATCTGATCTATCAGTCCGGCTTTGCGGGAATGCGGTATTCCATTTCCAACACTGCGGAATACGGCGATTATGTGACCGGACCCAAGATCATCACCGAGGACACCAGGAAAGCGATGAAGAAGATCCTGTCCGATATCCAGGACGGCACCTTCGCAAAGGAATTCCTGCTGGATATGAGCCCTGCCGGCCGTCAGGTACACTTCAAGGCGATGCGCAAGCTGGCTGCAGAGCATCCCGCTGAGAAGGTTGGCGAAGAGGTCCGCAAGCTCTACAGCTGGAACGGCGAGGACAAGCTGATCAATAACTGATATGAAAAATGACTTATTTTCCATCGGCCCATTTACCGTACACGGTTATGGGCTGATGATGGCAATTGCGATTCTGACCGCATATTTCTTAGTGGAGCGCGGCGCGAAAAAGCGCGGCATGAATGAAGACAATATTTTTATGATGGCTGTGTGGGCGGTGGCCGGCGGACTTTTGGGAGCCAAGCTGTTATATCTGTTCACCAGACTGCCGGAGCTGATCGCAGATCCGGCCCAGATCGTCAACTGCTTAAAGGACGGATTCGTGGTATATGGCAGCATCATCGGCGGCGTTTTGGCGGCGTGGGTATACTGCAAGAGGCACGGTATGGTCTTTTTGGAGCTGTTCGATCTGGTGGCGCCCTATCTGGCGCTGGCGCAGGGCATCGGGCGCATCGGCTGCGTGCTGGCCGGCTGCTGCTATGGCATGGAGGTATCGGCGGATACTCCCTTTGCCATTGTTTTTCATGAGTCCGCGTATGCGCCGAACAATGTGCCCCTGTTTCCGACGCAGGCGCTTTCCAGCATCCTGAACTTTATTCATTTTGCGGTTTTGATGCTGCTCTCCAAAAAGCTGAAAACGAACGGGCAGGTGGCGGGCTGTTATCTGATTTTTTACAGCATCGGCAGATTTATCCTGGAATATTTCCGGGGCGATCTGATCAGAGGCAATGTGGGAACCTTTTCCACATCCCAGTTCATCTCCATGTTTATCGTGATCGCAGGGCTTTTTATGGTGTTCCTTTTGCCGAAGCTTCAAAAAAGGCAAGAAACTTCCGCACCGTCTCAGGAGTAGAGCTTCCTTTCATATAGGAAAAGCCGACCTGACGCCCCGGGATGGAGACCGGCATTTTCAGCTGGATGAGATGCCCGCAGGCAAGCTCCTCCCGCACGAAATTGCGGATGACGCATGCCACGCCCAGATCGATTTTGGCAAACTCAATCAACAGGTCCATGGATGTGACCTCGATCATGCGGGAGGCCGTGATGTTTTCCTGCGATAGATAGCGGTCCACATATTGGCGCGTATAATTTTCCTGATTTAAAACCATGAGCGTAGACTCGGCGAGCACTGTCCTGGAAGAAAGGGGGCTGCCCGCAGGGATGCGCTCTTTTAAATGCTCCAGATAGGTTCTGGTGGTGACAAAAATATCCTGGATCTCCATGACCGGCCGAAAGACCAGCTTTTCCATGGATTCGGTCGCGCCGATCAGGCCGATGTCCACACTGCCGCTTTCCAGCGCGGCGACCGTCTCGTTGGAGGACTGACAGGAGATGGAAATCCGGACATGGGGGTTTTGACGGATGAAGGGCTGCAGGATGGGCAGGAGCACGTATTTGCAAAGTGTGGAGGATACGCCGATGGAAAGATGCCCCATGCCCAGCTTCTGCATCCGCAGAAGCTGTTCTTCTCCCTGGGAGATGGCGGTAAAGGCGCTTTCCACCTGCTTAAAGAGGATTTCGCCGCTTTCCGTCAGCTTCACTCCACGGGAGGAGCGAAGAAAAAGAGTGGTATTGAGGTTTAGCTCCAGACGGGAGATCGCCTTGCTGATGGCGGGCTGGCTGATATACAGCTCCCGGGCGGCGCCGGAGATGTTTTTACATTTTGCCACGGTATAAAAAATGTGGTAGAGATTAAAATTCTGTTCCATGGGCGTGCTCCTTTTTCTATAACTGTAGAATATTACAAACAATTATACTATAACCGATGATTATAGTAAATATAAAGGATAGGTATTTTTTCTTTTTCACGCTTTATGCTACACTGATAACAGATGAAAGGCGGACGCGGTCCGCTCATATACGGCGAAAGGAGATTTTTTGACATGGGAATGACAATGACACAGAAAATTCTGGCGGCGCACGCAGGTCTTGACCGGGTTGAGGCGGGACAGCTGATCGAGGCGAAGCTGGATCTGGTGCTGGGAAACGATATCACCAGTCCTGTGGCGATCAAGGAGATGGAAAAAATGAAGGTGGAGGGCGTGTTTGACAAGGATAAGATCGCCCTGGTGCCGGATCATTTTGTGCCGAATAAGGATATCAAATCGGCGGAGCATTGCAAATGCGTGCGGGAATTTGCGCGCCGCAATGAGATCACCAATTATTTCGAGGTGGGAGAAATGGGCATCGAGCACGCCCTGCTGCCGGAAAAAGGTCTGACCGTGGCGGGCGACGTGGTGATCGGCGCGGACTCCCATACCTGTACCTACGGCGCGCTGGGCGCATTTTCCACGGGCGTTGGCAGCACGGACATGGCGGCAGGCATGGCGACCGGCAAGGCTTGGTTTAAGGTACCTGCGGCGATCAAATTCAACCTGACGGGCAAGCCCGCGAAGTGGGTTGGTGGCAAGGACGTGATTTTACATATCATCGGCATGATCGGCGTGGACGGCGCGCTGTATAAATCCATGGAATTTGTGGGGGACGGTGTGGCGCATCTTAGCATGGACGATCGTTTCACCATCGCCAATATGGCGATCGAGGCGGGCGGCAAGAACGGCATTTTCCCGGTGGATGAAAAGGCGCAGGCATATATGCAGGAGCATTCCTCCAGGTCTTACACGATCTATGAGGCGGATGAGGATGCGGTATATGATGCGGAATACACGATCGATTTGAGCGCCCTGCGCCCCACAGTGGCGTTTCCCCATCTGCCGGAAAATACGAAGACGCTGGAGGAGGTCGAGGAAAAGATTGCGATCGATCAGGTGGTGATCGGCTCCTGTACCAACGGCAGGCTGACAGACATGCGCGTCGCGGCCGAAGTATTAAAGGGACGCCATGTGGCGCAGGGCATGCGCTGTATCGTGATTCCTGCGACCCAGAAAATCTACATGCAGGCGATGGAAGAGGGGCTTTTAAAGACCTTCATCGAAGCGGGAGCCATCGTGAGCACGCCCACCTGCGGTCCCTGCCTGGGCGGATATATGGGCGTTTTGGCGGAAGGGGAGCGCTGTGTTTCCACCACCAACCGGAATTTCGTGGGCAGAATGGGACATGTGTTGTCGGAAATTTATCTGGCGAGCCCCGCGGTGGCGGCGGCGAGCGCCGTGACAGGCAGGCTTTCCGGACCGGACGAGCTGGAATGGTAAAAAAGTGTGCGCGAGTACGCATGCATGTTTTTTTCGGCGACAGGAAACAGCAATCAGAATGAGAAAGGATGAAATATAAATTATGAAAAAAGCGACAGGTACTGTATTTCGCTATGGCGATAATGTGGATACGGACGTCATCATTCCGGCGCGCTATCTGAATTCTTCCGATCCGGCAGAGCTGGCGACCCATTGCATGGAAGATATCGATAAGGAATTCATCAAAAAGGTACAGCCCGGCGATATTATCGTGGCGGACAAAAATTTCGGCTGCGGCTCTTCCAGGGAGCATGCGCCGATCGCCATCAAGGCGGCGGGCGTAAGCTGCGTGATTGCGGAAACCTTTGCCCGGATTTTTTACCGCAATGCCATCAACATCGGTTTGCCGATCATTGAATGTCCGGAGGCTGCCAAAGGGATTGAAGCGGGAGACGAGGTGGAGGTGGATTTTGATTCCGGCATCATCGTCAATAAGACGAAGGGAACGCAGTTTAAAGGACAGGCGTTTCCTCCCTTCATGCAGAAGATCATCGCCGCGGGCGGTCTGGTGAACTATATCAACGAAGCATAACATTCCCAAAGGAGGGGATCAGAGTATGGGGGACGCATACAGAATGGGGGCACAGGAGCTTTTAAAAAGGCTCGAAAAACCGAAAGGGCGTGTGGATGTGGTCATCGATACGGACACCTATAACGAGATCGACGATCAGTTTGCGCTGGCGTATCTGATCCGGTCAGAGGAAAAGCTGGATTTAAAGGCGATTTACGCGGCTCCCTTTCACAATCTCCATTCGCAGGGACCTGCGGACGGAATGGAGAAAAGCTATCAGGAAATTTTAAAGGTTTTAAGGCTGATGGGGGAGGAAAAGTATGTGGAGGTGACTCATAAGGGCTCGGATGCGTACCTGCCGGATGAGTCCACGCCTGTGAATTCCCCCGCGGCACGGGATCTGGTAAGAAGGGCGCTTTTGCAGGAGGAAGGCAAGCCGCTCTATGTCGTGTCCATCGGCGCGATCACGAATGTCGCTTCCGCGATTTTGCTGGAGCCTGCCATCATCCGGAAAATTGTGGTGGTCTGGCTGGGCGGGAATGCGCCGTTCTGGCCGGACAACAGGGAATTTAACATCTATCAGGATGTGGCGGCGGCGCGGGTGGTGTTTGGCAGCGGCGTTCCTGTGGTGCAGCTTCCCTGTCAGGGCGTGGTTTCTTCATTTTCCACCACCGGACCGGAGCTTACCCATTGGCTGAAAGGGAAAAATGCGCTGTGCGATTATCTGGTGGAGAATACGGTGCAGGAAGCGGCGTTTAACGGGCAGGAGGGTTGCTGGAGCAGGGTGATCTGGGATGTGACGGCGGTGGCCTGGCTGCTGGAGGACAGGTTCATGCGGGATTGCATACAGCCGATCCCCATTCCCGAATATGATGATAAATGGGGCTTTGACATGACAAGGCACTTTTATAAATATGTGTACTGGATCAACCGGGACGCGCTGTTTGGGGATCTGTTTCAAAAGCTGTCAAAGTGAGCGGTTTTTTGCCGGGATAATCAATTTTGGGGCGGGACAGCGCTTTCCGTCAGGGACAAATATACAGCGCAGGCTTGTCTGAAGCGTTACCACAATGAAAAAGCGGGAGCTCTGGATATCAACAGATATCCGGGGCTCCTTTCTTTCGTGGAAAGGGAAAGGGATTGAAATAATGCTTGACAGAATCGGTTGGTAGTTATAGACTGAGAATATGAGGTTTGTAATTACCAACCAAAAAGAAGGAACATCCGGAGGTTCCTTTAGGAGGATCGAATCAGATCAGACAAAATGGACAGGAGGTATCAGCATGGAGAATTTAAAGCTGTGTGAAAGCGACTACCGCTTTATGACGGTGATCTGGGACAACGAGCCCATGCCGTCCGGCAGGCTGGTGGAGCTGTGCGCGCAGAGGCTGGGATGGAAAAAGCCAACCACCTACACGACCTTGAAAAAGCTATGTGATAAGGGCTTTGCCCAAAATCAGGACACGATTGTTACCGCCATCGTAAAGAGAGAGCAGGTGCAGGCGTACGCCAGCGAGCATTTTGTGGAGCATACCTTTGCCGGATCTCTTCCGGGCTTTCTGACCGCCTTTCTGGGAGGAAAGACGATTTCCGATAAAGAGGCGAGCCAGTTAAAGGATTTGATTGATGCGCACAGGGAGGAATGAGGATGGAACGCATATTTTTGACGGTTTTGAATATGAGCATAACCTCCGGCTACGTCATACTGGCAGTGCTGGCAGCACGGTTTGTGATCCGGCGGGCGCCGAAAAAATATTCCTACCTGCTCTGGAGCGTGGTGGGATTTCGATTGATTTGTCCGGTTTCCTTCAATTCCGTGTTCAGCCTGTTTCGGTTACGGCTGTTTGATTTGTCTGCGGCGCAACGTTCGGGAGCGAATACATTGTCCTACATACCGGAAAATATCGGTCTGATGACATCGCCGCAGGTGGCGACCGGCATTCCGGCGGTCAATGAGGTGATCAATCATTCCCTTCCTGCCGCAACCATGCATACCAGTGTCAATCCCATGCAGATATGGATCGCGGCAGGCGCTTTTATCTGGATGACCGGCATGGCGGTCATGCTGCTTTACAGTCTGATCGGCTATGGCATGCTGCGATATCGCATGAGGAACGCGATTCTTTTCAAAAAAAATGTGTATCAATCCGATCAGGTCCGCTCCCCGTTCATTCTGGGCTTTGTGCGCCCGAAAATATATATTCCCTTCGGGCTGGAGGAGCGGATGCAGCAATACGTGCTGTTGCATGAGCGCTATCATTTAAAGCGCAGGGACCACCTGGTCAAGCTGGCGGCATTTTTGCTTTTGACGCTTCACTGGTTTAATCCTTTATGCTGGCTGGCGTTTGCTCTGATGGGCAAGGATATGGAAATGAGCTGTGACGAAAGGGTATTGCAGGAAGGAAAAAACATCCGGAAGCTGTACAGCACGGCGCTGCTGTCCTTTGCCGCAAACCGGCGTTTCCCTGCGCCGGGACCGTTGGCTTTTGGAGAAACCGGGGTAAAAGAGCGGATCAAAAACGTGCTGCACTGGAAAAAACCGAAGCTCTATCTGACAGCCCTGGCCGTGAGCGCATGCTGTATCGTGGTTGCTGCCTGTGCGGCAAATCCCGCCGGGCAAAACGCGGAGGAAGAAACGGAAACGGCTGCTGTGGCAGATGGGCAGGAAGAGGCGGGGCAGGAAGAAGCGGAGCAGGAGGCGTCAGCCGTACCGGAAACTGCAAATCAGCCCCAGGACGATGAAACGTCCGGCGAGCCTTCGACTTTGCCGGACGGACAGCAGGATGCAATCCCTCCGGCAGATCCGGAAGCGCTTTTGGTGGAAACGCAGGACGGCCTGATAGAGCTTCGGGTGGGGAATGTGGTCACCTGGGAGCTTTCGGATGCAGATTCTCTGCGAAACGGGATTTTGCTGGACGTAGACGGGGACGGGACGATGGAACGGGTGTATCTGACCACCGACCAGAATCAGCGTCTGGAAAATCTGCAGCAGGAATGGGGGCATTATGTGCTCGAGAACGGCTTTTTCATACATGTGGGCGACCAGGAGCTGGAGCAGTATGGCGACTATGTGGAGTGTTCGATTATGGCGCTGACGCTGGACGAAAAACAGCTGCTTCTGGGCATTTTTGATGAAGGTCCCAGCGGTGATCCTGTCACCAGATTTTACCGCTATGATGGAACAGGGCTTTACGCCGCGGGAAGTATTCCGGAGGATATCCGCACGCTTCCGGTCGGGGAAGTGATTCCCTGTCCCTTCCGCGCCGACATGATACAGACCGCCTTTGCCACGGGCTACTGGTATTATAACGGAGAAGCGGTGGTGATGCGTGAGGATGCGGAATATTATTATGTCCATTATGAGGGAGAGAAAGAATTTCCGCTGACGCTTCTGGAGGAGCTTTTGGTCTATCCCCAGCCGGGGGATGTGGGGGAACCGGCAGTCATGACGCCCCAGCCTGTGCGGGAGGTCAAAACGGATCTGAAGGAAGGCCTGTATCTGCAGGCGCAGGACGGCACGGAAGGATGGATCCGGGCGCGGCCTTCTTATCTTCCTTCCCTGGGGGACAAACAGTCGGCGGAAGTGTTTGACGGATTGCAGTTTTATGATTGATTGTAAACCAAAATAGTAAACTTTGGTTTACAAATAGGTTGACAATTGAAGGCGGGCATGCTATACTCTCGATGAAAATAAAGATTTTATGTGAATCAAAGGAGAAGAGAGTTATGGAAAAGACTGCTGCACAATCCGTTGGCAAATCAAAATGGAGCACGTTTGATATGGCGTATATCGGTGTTTTTGCCGTATTGATGGCGATCTGCTCCTGGATTTCGATTCCTACGCTGGTGCCCTTCACCCTGCAGACCTTTGCCATTTTTGCGGCGTTGGGCGTGCTGGGCGGACGAAGAGGGACCTTTGCCATTGTCGTTTACATTTTGCTGGGAGCGATTGGTGTGCCGGTGTTTGCGGGCTTCAGTGGGGGCATCGGGATTTTGCTGAGTAATACCGGCGGCTATATCATCGGATTTTTATTTTCCGGACTGCTCTACTGGGGCATCACCAAAATTGCGGGAGAGAAGCCTGTTGTCATGATGGTTTCCATGCTGCTTGGGATGGCGGCGTATTATGTTTTCGGAACCGTGTGGTTTATGCAGGTTTACGCGAGGCAGACCGGAGCGATCGGGCTTGGGACGGCGCTGGGCTGGTGTGTGATTCCCTTCATCATTCCGGACCTGTGCAAGATGGTTCTGGCACTTGCGTTTTCAAAGGTTTTAAAGCATCATGTCCGCTAAAAAGATTTTTTTGCTGCGGCCTCATCATGGGCTGTGCCTCGGATTTTTTAAAGGATACGGCTACAGCGATGCATTCAGCCGGAATATGGCGGCGATGCTGACGCAGCTTAAGGAGGGAGCGGCCGTCAGGCTGGTAAAAGGACAGGATTGCATCTGCAATGCCTGTCCGAACCGGAATACCGGATGCCCGAACGCGGCGCGCTATGACCAACAGGTTCTTAAGCTGTGCCATCTTGCGTTGGGGCAGGAGCTTTCCTTTTTGGAATTGGAGCGGCAGGTGCGGGAACGGATTCTCCTTCCCAGGAGGCTGTCCGAAATTTGTGGGGACTGCGAATGGTTTTCTATTTGCGGAAAAGGAGAATAGATGATAAGATGGAAGCACGGGAGATCCGGCTTCCATTTTTTATACGAGAGGAAAGGGGGTATCAAAATGTTTGACAGGAAAGTTTATGAAGAGAGGATTGCCTGGTATAGACAGGCGCGGTTTGGCATGTTCATTCATTGGGGGTTATATGCCATTCCGGCGCGGGGCGAATGGGTGCGTTCCGTGGAAGAAATGCCGGAGGAGGAATATCTGCCGTTTTTTGACGAATTCGATCCGGTGGATTTTGAGCCGAAGAAATGGGCGAGAGCCGCAAAGCGTGCCGGCATGAAATATGCCGTGCTGACGGCGAAGCACCACGAGGGCTTCTGTCTGTTTGACAGCGCATTGACGGATTTCAAATCGACCAACACGAAGGCAGGAAGAGATTTGGTGCGGGAATTTCTGGACGCTTTCCGGGCGGAGGGCTTAAAGGTGGGGCTTTATTATTCCCTGCTTGACTGGCATCATCCGGACTATCCTCATTACGGGGACAGAAATCATCCGATGAGGAATTGCGAAGCGGAGAAGGAAAAGGAAGCCGGACGCGATTTCAACCGATATCTGGAGTATATGCACGGGCAGGTAAAGGAGCTGTGCACGCAGTACGGTAAGCTGGATATCATGTGGTTTGATTTTTCCTACAAGGATGACTGTCACGATATGACAGGGGAGACCTGGCAGGCGACGAAGCTGGTGAACATGATCCGCAGCTATCAGCCGGACGTGATCATTGACAACCGTCTGGAGGTCAGCGGGGAAGGCTTCGGCTCTTTGGCGACGGAGCATCCCAGCGATTACAGCGGAGATTTTGTCAGTCCCGAGCAGATCATTCCTCCTAACGGTCTGGTGGACGAAGCCGGGCGGGAGCTGATGTGGGAGGCCTGCATCACGATGAACAACAATTGGGGCTATTGTGCGAAGGATAAGAACTTTAAACCCGCTTCCATGCTCATCAAAAAGCTGGTGGAATGCGTCAGCAAAAACGGAAACATGCTTTTGAACGTGGGACCGGATGCGAAGGGGAATATTCCGGCAGAATCGCTGCAGATTCTGGAAGAGATCGGCAGCTGGATGGATAAAAATTCTGCATCCATTTACGGCTGTAAGGCAAGCGGCCTTGCCAAACCGGAAAACGGCAGGATTACCAGAAACCAAAACCGGCTCTATTATCATATCATGGAAAATGCCATCGGCAGCGTACCGCTTTATGGAATCCAAAAGGAGCAGGTGCAGGCGATCCGTCTGCTGGCGGACAAGAGCGAGCTTAAGATGCAGGATAACTGGATTGTCAACAACTATCCGGATATCGTGTTTGTGGAGGTTTCGAATACACCGTATCTGCCGGATGAAACCGATACGGTAGTGGAAGTTATATATAAAGAATAAACAGGCAAAATAATCCCCCGCTTTCCCGTGACGGCAGGAAAGCGGGGGATTACTTTTATGTGTATTTACGCCATTTCGTTGACAGCCTTTGCAAGGCGGGATACCTTCCTCGAAGCGGTGTTCTTATGGTATACACCCTTCGAAGCAGCCTTATCGATCGTAGCGGTCGCAGCGATCAGCGCGGCTTTGGCAGCCTCCTTGTCATTGGCCTCAATAGCGGCGTGAACCTTCTTGAATGCAGTCTTCACGGATGACTTGATTGCCTTGTTGCGGGCAGCTCTGGTTTCGTTGACCAGAATTCTCTTCTTAGCGGATTTGATATTTGCCACGATATTACCTCCATTAAATTTAGCGATTCGTATTTGGAAATGTTCCATTAAATCCGGACACGGACGTTCTAATGGTAAACATACAATTGTATTCTAGGGGATGAAAACTGTTCTGTCAATACATATTTCACTTTTTTTTGCAAAAAATAACTCAAAAACAATAGCGAAGCTGTTTGCATATGGTAAGGTAAGGGCAGTGAAAGGAGCGGGAGAGGAAGGATGAGCAGTTTTACGGTGCGGACCGATCTGGCGCTGGAGGACAGGGAACGGATTGAAGAGGGCAACAGAGAAATCAGAGGCGTTATCCTGGAGGAAGAGGAAAAAGAAAAAACCGGCATTCACATCACGCGTGTGGTGATTGAGACAAAAAACGGCGCAAAGATCATGGGCAAGCCGATCGGCACTTATATTACGCTGGAAGCGCCGGCGATGACGGAACAGGATGAGGGGTATCACAGGGAGGTTTCCCTGGAGCTTGCGCGGCAGTTAAAAAATGTGATGCCCGGAGACGGACGGGAGCAATCCGTTTTAGTCGTGGGGCTGGGCAACCGGGACGTGACGGCGGACGCGCTGGGCCCCAATGTGGTGGACCATCTTTTTGTGAACAGGCATGTGGTGATGGAATACGGCAAGGCGGCATATGAAAAGAAAAAAATGCATCTTGTCAGCTGTATTGTGCCGGGAGTCATGGCAAAAACCGGGATGGAGAGCGCGGAGATCGTGCACGGCGTGGTAAAGGAGACAAAACCGGATTTTTTGATTGTGGTGGATGCGCTGGCGGCGCGCAGCACCCGCCGGTTAAACCGGACGATTCAGGTGACGACCTCCGGCATCCATCCAGGCTCCGGCGTGGGAAACCACAGAAGCGCGCTGACGAAGGAATCCCTGGGCGTTCCTGTGATCGCGATCGGCGTTCCCACCGTTGTGGATGCGGCAACGATCGTGGGAGATGCGCTGGAACGGCTGGAGAAGGAGAACGGGGTACAGATGATTTTGACGCGTGACCATCCGCAGGCATTATCCGAACTGAACAATATGTATGTGACCAGCAAGGACATTGACGCGACGATCCGGCTGCTGGGTTTTACGGTTTCAGAGGGGATCAATATCGCACTGGAGATGGAATAAGCCAGGGCATGGACGCATATATTTTTCCATGGGAAAAAAGGATGGATCAAAAAAGCTTTTATATCGGATCGCCACAGTGCTTTTGGCAGTTTTGATCGTTACGCTTTCCGCGCCCAAAAAGGAGGAGGAAAACAGCATTGGCTGGCTGGTGCTGGGACAGGTGGAGGACAGTATGCTCTCCCTCTTAAGCCCGGCGCTTTCTTTTGCCCGGAACGCAGAATATACGGGAATCTGGAAGCTGGTGACGCAGAACTTTCCGATTCTCACTTTATATGGAAGAAACGAGCCGATCAGTCTGCAGACAGAAAGCAGGGAAACCTGGGAGGAGATCATCCGTGCGGAGGGGCGGGACGAATACAGCGACAGCCTGACGGAGGGAGAGCTAAGAAGGCCCCGGACATCAGAAGGAAGGGTTTTGGTAGAGGATGAGCTTGCCCGGCTGGTACAGCAGGAAAACGGACAGAAGCAGGCAGATGAGGCAGAAACGAAAACAAAGGAGGATAAAAAGAAGGAAGCAGATGTGCCAAAAGAGGATGGCGGCGAGCCGGATGGCAACGGGGAAAAGGAGCAGGCAGCAGAGCTTGCCAGGGCCCTGGAAACAGGAAAGGTGGAAACCTATCAATGGGATTTTTATAAAAAATATGATTCGCTGGTGAAAGAGTTTTATGCGGTGGACGCTTCCACGGTCATCGACAGCAGTCAGTTGAATCTGGACGCGCTGCTGACGAGGGATCTTTCCATCCGGAAAAGGGAGGATGATCAGCCGCAGATTCTGATTTATCACACCCATTCCCAGGAGGACTTCGTCAATTCGAAGGAAGGGGATATGAATACGACGATCATGGGCGTGGGAGAAGTGCTGACACAGATTTTGGAGGAGCAGTACGGCTATCGCGTTCTGCATCATCTGGGACAGTATGATGTGGAAAACCGGGATTATGCCTATAACAATTCCCTTCCCGCGCTGGAGCAGCTTTTGCAGGAAAACCCCAGCATCGAGGTGGTGATCGATCTGCACCGGGATGAGGTGGCGGCGGACCGGAAGCTGGTGACGGAAATTGAAGGGCGGCAAACCGCGATGTTCATGTTTTTTAACGGGCTGTCACGCACCAGAAAGCACGGAGATATCGAGTATCTTCCCAATGAAAATATTGCGGATAATCTCGCCTTTTCCTTTCAGATGCAGACGCTGTGCAATGAGTATTATCCGGGATTGACCCGGCGGATCTATTTAAAGGGCTATCGTTATAACATGCATTTGCGGGCGCGGTATCTGCTCATCGAGATGGGAGCGCAGACGAATACATATCAGGAGTGCTACAACGCCTGTATTCCCCTGGCACGGATTCTGGACATGGAGCTGTCCGGCGCAGATTTTGGATACGACAGTCAGGAACGGTAAAAGAAAGCAGATTTAGATAAATTTTACTTTTCGCCATACCAAATCTGTGCTATACTGTTGCAAAAGAGTGTGGCAGGCGGCAGGCGTATCAGAGGAAGCCAGACGGCTGTGCGTGCCCAGGGGATGAGGTGCAGGATGAAACGAGTATTGCTGAAGTTAAGCGGGGAAGCGCTGGCAGGTGAGAAAAAGCATGGCTTTGACGAGCCGACGGTCAGGGCGGTGGCGGTTCAGGTAAAGGCGTTGGTGGACGCGGGCGTGCAGGTCGGCATCGTGATCGGCGGCGGCAATTTCTGGCGGGGCAGAACCAGCGAGAACATAGACCGGACGAAGGCGGACCAGATCGGAATGCTGGCGACGGTGATGAACTGTATTTATGTGTCCGAGATATTCCGTTCTGCAGGGATGATGACGAATATTCTGACGCCCTTTGAATGCGGCTCCTTTACAAAGCTTTTTTCCAAGGACCGGGCGAACAAATATTTTGAAAAGGGAATGGTGGTCTTTTTTGCGGGAGGGACCGGGCATCCCTATTTTTCCACGGATACGGGCGTGGTGCTTCGGGCGATTGAGGTGGAAGCGGAGGTGATTCTGCTCGCCAAGGCGGTGGACGGCGTCTATGATGACGATCCCAGGACCAATCCGGCGGCGAAGAAATATGACGAGGTTTCCATCCAGGAGGTCATCGATAAGAACCTGCAGGTTGTGGACATGACGGCTTCCATTCTGGCGCGGGACAACCGGATGCCCATGTGGGTATTCGGGCTGAATGAGCCGGACAGCATCGTCAATGCCGTAAACGGAAAATTTTCCGGAACAAGGGTGACAGTGTAGGCAATTATGCGACTGCAAAGCAACAGGACAGTGACATGAGTTGATAAAAGGGAGGTCAAAAATGGACGAGAGATTACAGCAGTTTGAGACAAAGATGCAAAAGGCGTACGCTTTTCTGGAAGGGGATTATCAGGCGATCCGCGCAGGGCGCGCAAACCCGCACGTGCTGGACAGAATCCGGGTGGATTATTACGGAACCCCCACCCCCATTCAGCAGGTTGGCAACATCACGGTTCCGGAACCCAGAATGATTCAGATCGCTCCCTGGGAGAAGAGCCTGATCAAGGCGATTGAGAAAGCGATTATGGCTTCCGATGTGGGAATCACCCCCTCCAATGACGGCAATGTGATCCGTCTCGTTTTCCCGGAGGTGACGGAGGAGCGCAGAAAGGCGCTGGTCAAGGATGTGAAGAAGAAGGGGGAAGAGGCGAAGGTCGCCATCCGCAATATCCGCAGGGACGGCAACGACTTTTTAAAGAAGCTGGGCAAGGAGGATGTTTCCGAGGACGAGATCAAGGAGCTCGAGGGCAAGCTGCAGAAGCTGACGGACAAGTACAGCAAGGATGTGGATAAGCTTGTGGAGACGAAGTCCCAGGAGATCATGACGGTTTAAAAGGATGAGGAACGGCCTGCCATGGCCGGACCGTAAAAGAGGGGCAGACACAAGGGGCGGCAGCATCGTTGTGTCTGCCTTGTCGGGTATCACGCAAAAATGCGTTGCCTGTAGACGTGCGCATTCCACAGAGGGGCTGTCGCAGCGCAGATGGCAGCTGCGATTGCCGCCTGCGATGAAACGGCTGCCCGGGCAAAAAAGGCGGATACCACAGAACAAGGGGGAAAAAACGTATGAATGTGCCAAATCATGTAGCGATCATTCTGGATGGGAACGGACGCTGGGCGAAGGCGAAGGGAATGCCGAGAAATTACGGGCATGTGCAGGGCGCCAAGACTGTGGAAACCATTTGTGAGGAAGCCTACAGGATGGGAATCCAATATCTGACAGTCTACGCCTTTTCCACGGAAAACTGGAACCGGCCGGCGGATGAGGTGAACGCCCTGATGGGGCTTCTGCGCAATTATATGAAGACCTGCTTAAAGACTGCGGCAAAGAACAATATGTGCGTCCGTGTGATCGGGGAAAAGAGCCGCCTGGACGAGGATATCCGCAGCAGGATCGCAGAGCTGGAAAAGGCTACGGTGCACAACACGGGACTGCACTTCCAGATTGCCATCAATTACGGAGGCAGGGACGAAATCTGCCGTGCGTTTCAGAAAATTGCGGAAAAGGTTGAGAAGGGCGCGCTTGCACCAGCGCAGATTACGGAAGGAGCAATCAGCGATTGTCTGGATACTGCCGGGATACCGGATCCGGATCTGCTGATCCGGACCTGCAACGAGCAGCGGATATCCAATTTTCTGCTCTGGCAGCTGGCCTATACGGAATTTTACTTCACGGATGTGGCATGGCCGGATTTTTCAAAGGAAGAATTGGTCAAAGCCGTGGAAGCATATAATCATAGGGACAGAAGATATGGTCTTTTGAAGGAGGAATGATATGTTCTGGGTGAGATTGGGGAGCAGTGCGGTGCTGGTGGTGCTGGCTCTTGTGTTTTTGATTGCAGGAGGCAACCTTTTGGGCGCGGTAACTGCCACGCTTTCCGTGGTAGCCTTCCGGGAGCTGATGCACGCATGCCGGACAGAGCGGGATGGAAAAGCGGGAGCGCTGGAATATGTGGGCTATGCCGGGATTTTTCTGTACTATCTGTCCATGATGCTGACAAAGGATTTTTCTTTGGGCATGGGCTGTCTGGTGCTGTTGTTTTTAGCGGAGATGTTTGTGTACGTGTTTCGCTTTCCGCATTATCGTGCCATGCAGGTGATGACCACGTTTTTTTGCGCGTTTTATCCGGCGGTGCTGTTCTCCTTCGTATATCTGACCAGACAGCTTTCTCATGGCGTTTATCTGGTGTGGATGATTTTTATCAGCTCCTGGATTTGTGACACCTGCGCTTACCTGACGGGCATGGCGATCGGAAAGCATAAGCTCGCGCCGGTTTTAAGCCCGAAGAAGTCTGTGGAGGGCGCGGTCGGCGGCGTTTTGGGCTCCGCTCTTGTGGGAGCGTTGTTTGCGTGGCTATTTTTGTTTCCGGCTACCGGCAAGACCGCCGTCATAGGACTGGTGGCGATCATCGGCGCGGCGGGCGCGGTGATTTCCCAGGTGGGAGATCTGGCGGCTTCCGCCATAAAAAGAAACCATGAAATCAAAGATTATGGAAAGCTCATCCCCGGGCATGGCGGCATTATGGACCGGTTCGACAGCGTGCTTTTCACGGCGCCGGTCATTTACTATCTGTCTGTCCTGCTTTTGCAGGTCGGATACTGAGTGTGGAGAAGATTCATATGAAAAAAGTTGCAATATTGGGTTCCACCGGTTCCATCGGCACGCAGACGCTGGAAATTATAAGAAATAACCATGACCTGTGCGTGACGGCGCTGGCGGCGGGGCAGAATACAGAATTGATGGAGAAGCAGATCCGGGAATTTCGTCCGCTGGTGGCTGGCATGTGGAGCGAAACGGCGGCGGCGGATTTGCGGACGCGGGTGCAGGATCTTTCTGTGAAGGTGGTCAGCGGCATGGACGGACTTCTGGAAATCTGTGCCATGCGGGAGTGCGATATCGTCGTGACTGCCGTGGTAGGCATGATCGGCATCCGTCCCACGATCGAAGCGATCAACAACAAAAAGACCATCGCGCTTGCCAACAAGGAAACGCTTGTGACGGCAGGGCATATCATCATGCCTCTGGCGGAAAAAAACGGGGTGTCCATCCTGCCGGTGGACAGCGAGCATTCCGCGATTTTTCAGTCGCTGCAGGGCAGGGCGGACAATAAAATCCGCAGAATCCTTCTGACCGCGTCGGGAGGTCCTTTCCGGGGAAAATCCAGGGAAGAGCTGGAGGGCATGACGCTTGTAGATGCGCTACGGCACCCGAACTGGTCCATGGGGAAAAAGGTGACCATCGATTCCGCGTCCCTGGTGAACAAAGGGCTGGAGGTCATGGAGGCGAAATGGCTGTTTGACGTTTCTCTGGATCAGATTCAGGTGGTGGTGCATCCCCAGAGCATTCTGCATTCCGCGGTGGAATATGAGGACGGCGCAGTGATCGGACAGCTGGGGCTGCCGGACATGAAGCTGCCCATCCAGTATGCGCTGTTATATCCGCAAAGGAGGCCGATGCCCATGCCGGCGCTGGATCTGTTTGCGCAGGCGAGCCTGACCTTTGAAGCGCCGGATACCGGGACCTTTCCGGGACTTTCGCTGGCGTACCGGGCGGCAGAATGCGGCGGCAGCATGCCCGCAGTGTTCAACGCAGCCAACGAGCTGGCGGTGAAGCTTTTGCTGGAAGGAAAAATCCGGTTTGTACAGATTCCGGAAATCATCGAAGCAGCGATGGAGCAGCACAGGGTGATCACGGATCCTTCCGTAGAGGAAATTTTGCGGACAGAGGCAGAGACCTATGCGCTGATTAAAAGCATGGGCATCGGACAATGAAAGGATAGGCGGAAACCGGATTTTGAAAAAGCGGTATCAGCGGCAAATATTTTAGCGGGAGAGGGAATATTTTGGTCAGTACAATCATCATTTTTTTATTGATCTTTTTTGTGATAGTCATGGGGCATGAGTTCGGGCATTTTCTGCTGGCGAAGGCAAACGGTATCCGTGTGAATGAATTCGCCATCGGAATGGGACCGAAGGTCGCCCATTTCCGGAAAGGGGAAACGGATTATGTGCTGCGCCTTTTGCCCATCGGCGGCGCATGCATGTTCGAGGGCGAGGACGGACTTTCCCAGTCTGACGGACAGGTGACGGAGGGGAATTTCCAGCAGGCGTCTGTCTGGGCGCGGATTTCCACGGTGGCGGCGGGACCGATCTTCAATTTTCTGCTCGCTTTCATCTTTGCGATCATCGTGGCGGGATACGCGGGTGCGGATTTGCCAATCCTGGGGGACGTGATCGCAGGCTCCGCCGCGGAGGCGGCAGGCATGCAGGCGGGCGATAGGATCACCCGCTTCAACGGCAGGGTCAGGCTCGCCAGGGAAATCGGACTGGAGATGGAGCTGAACCGGAATCATGAATCCATTGCTGTAGAATATGTCCGGGACGGAAAAACCTATACCACTGTTCTGACGCCGCAGTACAGCGAGGAGGAGGGACGGTATCTGGTTGGCTTTTACAATTATGCCCACTATGTGGAGGCGAAGGGATTTGATCTTTTTCGCTACGGCTGGTATCAGCTCCGCTTCTGCATCAAAAATTCCGTCATGAGCGTGCAGGCGCTGGTACAGGGAAAGCTGTCAAAGGATGATGTGGCAGGTCCTGTGGGTATGGCGCAGATCGTCAATGAGGTAAAGGAAGAAGCGGCGCCGGGCGGACCGCTGTTGCTTTTCATGAACATGGTGAATATCGCCATGCTCCTTTCCGTCAGCCTGGGGGTAATGAACCTGCTTCCGCTGCCCGCGCTGGACGGCGGCAGAATTATTTTCCTCCTGATCGAGGTGATACGGGGCAAACCGATTCCGCCGGAAAAGGAGGGCATCATCCACTTCGCGGGCTTCGTCGCGCTCATGATTTTGATGGTGTTCGTGCTCTTTAATGATATACAGCGCATCATCAGATAACGGACACGGGCCCAAAGGGCGCAGACAGGAAAGATGGACGGTATAGCTCCAGGGATATGGGCTGTACCGTCTTTTCGCGTCCCCGTGCGCCCTGTCTGTCTGCATTGTTACCTGATTTCCACATACCTGCGGATGATCGTTGATAAACGTCTGAAAAAGAAGTGACAATTGACTGTTTATAGACTTTTCACGGTTAGAATGATTGTGCCACAGTATTATATCAATGGAAAAATGAAGGGAAGAAAACATGACGTCTAAAATTCTGTTAGTTGATGATGAAGAATCTATATGCAATATGGTTAAACTGCACCTTCAGACAGAGGGGTATCTGGTCTATACAGCGTTAGACGTAGATGAAGCTGTCAGAGCGCTCTCAAACAAGCCGGATTTGATCTTACTGGATATCAATATGCCGGAGGTTGACGGGCTGGAATTTTGCAAAAGAATGCGAAATTATATTGATTGCCCTGTTATCTTTTTGACCTCCCGTGTTACAGAGCAGGACAAGATTATTGGTTTGCAGGCTGGCGGCGACGATTATATTACAAAGCCTTTCAGCCTTGCCGAACTGACCGCCCGCATAGAAGCCCATCTTCGGAGGGAAAGCAGGGTGCGCCGCAGGGATATTAAACTGTGCGGAGAATTGTTTATCGATTACGCGGGACGTTGTGTGTGCTGCAAGGAACAGATTCTCCCTTTTTCCAAAAAGGAATTTGATATTATTGAATTTCTGTCGGTCAATGCCGGTCAGGTTTTTGACCGGGAAAGGATTTACGAAAAGATTTGGGGATATGACGCAGAGGGAAACAGTGATATTGTGAAAGAGCATATACGGCGAATCCGTTTGAAGCTGGCGCAGGTTGCGGACAGGAATTATATAGAAACTGTTTGGGGGTGCGGCTATAAATGGGTAAACTGAAAAATATGTCGCTCAAAAAATCCTTTTGCCTTATTGTTTTTATCGCCGCCATGATTGTAATGGTTCTATCTGCGGTGACGGTAAAAATCTGTTCTCAGAAACATGATGAAATTACACGATCGCACGCTTTTATAACAAATGGCGCGCTGATTCATCCCGAAAACGGGCGATATATCATGGAAACGGCAACGGATGATACGACTGATGA
This sequence comes from uncultured Eisenbergiella sp., assembly GCA_910585455.1. Taxonomy (GTDB): domain Bacteria; phylum Bacillota; class Clostridia; order Lachnospirales; family Lachnospiraceae; genus Gallintestinimicrobium. Next base: position 28,579 of record CAJUEL010000031.1, read on the forward strand.
TAATATGAAATATACCGATGCCGAATTGTTTATATGCAGGACTATGGAACTTTTGATTGTGTTGCTGCCCGTTTTGTTTTCTGTCTCAGGCATTGGCTGCGCCGCAACCTGTTTTTATCTCATCAAGTTAAAGGAACCTTTGAAAGCGTTGCGGCAGGGAATGAGCCATATTTCAAATAATGATTTGAATTTTACAATAGATTACCAAAAACAGGATGAATTAGGGGAACTGTGCAGCGCATTTGAATTTATGCGAAAAGAATTGGTTAAAAATAACCGTTATATGTGGAATTTAGTGGAGGAAAGAAGAAAAATCAATGCGAGTATATCCCATGATTTGCGGACGCCAGTCACAGTAATTAAAGGATACAGTGAGTATTTGGATAAGAATACAGGCAAAGGAACGCTCACCCAGGACAGCATACGGGAAATCGCGGTATATATTCATCAGGCGGCGGGCAGATTAGAGGAATACGCGGATTCCGTCCATGAAATGCAAACCCTGGAGGATATACGTTTAGAATATCAGGAGGTATCACTGCGCGATTTTGAGGAAGAAATGGTTTCTCAGCTTTCCATCATGGATAAGCAAAACGCAAAAAAAATTCATGTATTATCGGAGCTTCCGCAGCAAACGGTCGTTCTCTCTACGGCGGCGGTATTCCGCATCACAGAAAATATTATTTCTAATGCCCTGCGATACTGTAAGGAGGAAATTGAAGTGGAAATTTCTTTTTCACAGCCGTTTCTCACAGTTATGATAACTGACGATGGAAAGGGCTTTTCACAGAAAGACCTTGCAGAAGCAACAGACTGTTTTTACAAAGGAAAAGCTTCAAAGGCACATTTTGGCATTGGTTTATCAATATGTAAAATGCTTTCGGAAAAACATGGCGGTTTTATCCGGCTTGATAATGCGCCCGGAAAGGGCGCAAGGGTGACGGTAAAAATAAAAACGGAAAATTTATCTGCATTGTGACGGAATGTAGACAAATCCCTGCTAAGCTCTCCTTATCACAAACGTGGAAAGGGGAGTTTTTTATGCGAATTGAAATAACGGCATTGAAAAAATGCTATGGGGACAATGCAGTGCTAAACGATATTTCCCTCACAATCGGAAATGGTATGTACGGGCTGCTTGGGCGGAACGGAGCCGGAAAAACAACGTTCATGCGTATCCTGTCCACATTGTTGAAACCCTCTGAAGGAAAGATTACTTTTGACGGTATTCCTTTAGAGGACACAAAGCGGATTCGCCCTTTGATCGGCTATCTTCCACAGGAATTTTCGTTATACCCGGATATGTCGGTCCGGGAAACCATGCGCTATTTAGCAGCCATGTCGAAAATTCCTGTGGAAATACAAAGAGAGCGCATACCAAAGCTTTTACAGCAGGTGAATTTGTGGGAGAGCCGAAAAAGAAAAGTCCGGAAACTGTCTGGCGGAATGAAAAGGCGGCTTGGAATTGCGCAGGCATTGCTTAATAATCCGGAGATTTTGATTGTTGACGAACCCACCGCCCACCTTGACCCGGAAGAAAGGCTGCGTTTCTACAATCTGCTGGATGAGTTTTCCAGTGACCGCATTGTGATTGTTTCCTCCCATATCGTGGCTGATCTTGAAGCGGCATGCGCAAATGTAGCCGTGCTGGATGCGGGACGCCTGCTGTATGCCGGGACAATGGATAAGCTGGCTGAAACAGCAAGGGGAAAGGTGTATGAGCTGAGGATTCCCAAAAACGAATTGGCGGCAGTAAAGCGCGACTATTACATTTTATCCAGTCAGGGACATTTATCAGATACCAAAATCCGCATATTGGCCGACCATGTTCCTGCTGCCGGATGTCCGGCCTTATGTGTACCGACTGTAGAGGATGGTTATATGGAACTGTTGCGCCTGTTGGAAAAGGGGGAAAAAATATGAAGCGTTTATTTCTCATGGAGTGTGGAAAAATTGCGCGAAGCATTTCGTATTGGTTGTATATTGGAGCCTTATTTGCGGCAGTCATACAAAATTATGAGAGGACTGTTGAAAGCGAGCTTCGCCGGACGGACAATCCGGCTTCCGTGTTTTATATAGCGGAAAATGGCGTATATGCAGATGATACCGATCAATTAAGCGAAGATACCATGCACACCATGATGATGGAAGCGACAAAACGCCTGATGGATAATTACAGAAGCAACAGCTACGAGTACTATCCCTTTGGATATGTGAAAAGAAAAACGCTGTCCGAAAAGGAGCAGGCGGCAATCCTTTTGTATCTGAACGAGCTGACAGGTCTTGACGGGCAAGCGATCATTGGCGCAGATGAAAACCGGGATTCGGAAGAGATTCAAATTTCCGGCGGCGGCGCCTTTGTCTTAAATCCAGGCAAGAAAGGTACCTTCGAAAACGGACAATTTATTGCAGAGCCTGGGGAGTGGGAATATGTGGAAAATGATTCCAGACTGTCACAATCCCTGGAGAGTCCGGGAGGCGGGTTTGAAATACAGGTGACATTTGAACGCTTCAAAGAGATTATGGATTGTGTGAATCATCTGATCGGGCGTAATTCCTACTTTAGCTGGACCATGCTGTCCCTGTACTATTATCCAAATGATATGCAGGATACTCCGATTACAGAGCAGCAGCACCGGGAGTTCTATGAAAAGGATCGTGTGACAGGCGCGTTTGCCCGCTATTTCTGCGACAGCATTTCCCTCATTATATTATGCCTGCCCGCATTTGTCATAATGGATCTGTTGTTAAAGGATAAACGGTATAAAATGAATACATTGATTTATCCCCGGACAGAAAGCTCTGCCAGAATCATTATCACACGCTTCGAAGCGGTAGTCTGTATGATCATGCTCCCGATTCTCATCCTGCCAATAAAATCTTTACTGGCAATCGTGTCGTATTGTCATAATATCGGTATTCGGGTAAACATATTTACTTTTGCCGCCTATATCTTTGCATGGATTTTGCCGACGGTTTTATTGGTTATGTCTATCGCTTTGTTCGTGACGATACTGACTGAAAACCATTCTGCGGTTCTGCCTGCGGGGTTGATCTGGCTGTTTTGCAGACCATCCGTTGACAAAATAGCCGGAGGAAATTACGGACCTTTTGATCTCATTATCCGCCATAATACCTTGAAAGGATATGGGCGCATGATGGAACATATGCAAATACTTATTTTAAACAGGATACTTGTGTCTGTCATTGCACTTTTATTTGTGGGTTTTGCCATCATTGTTTATGACGCAAAGCGGAAAGGAGGGATCAGGCTTGAAAGCTGACAATTTTTTCACAATCATGGTCGCAAACATTCGCATGAATGATAAATATACACTTTTGCCCGCCATCGCTTTATTGTTCGTCATTCCATTTATTTATGGAACTGCGAATTTGGATTATTTACAAGCAGCGGACTGTCTGGAACGAATGGTTGTATTGATTGGAATACCAATGTTTGTTCCCCTTATCCGGCAGGAACATTCGCGCAGCCTGTATGAAATGCTTGCCGTTCGTTCAATCTCCCTGCGGTCTATCGTCTTCTTGCGGATAGCGCTATCTGTAATCGGCTCAATACTGCTGATATTGACATTTGAAATATATATGAGAATTTGCGGCTGCTCATTTCCGCTCTTTCCATATGCCTTTCGGACTTTGGCTGCATGCATGACATTAGGGCTTACAGGACTACTCCTGTCCTCCCTCGCGCAAAATACAATCGGCGGCTATTTATGTGCGTTTTGTTTCTACCTGATTGCACAAACTGAAACTGCATGCGAGTTATTCAAACCTGTCACAAACGGAATTCCATTCGCACTGCTGCTATATCTTGGATGCCTCGGCCTCGCAATCCTCTATTTTTGCAAACCAATCGCTTTCATGCCCACTTTTTTCGCAATCAGGGTTGACCTGTCCGGTCGCAGGAAGTATAATCATTGCAGGAGATCTCATGAATCGTCTTTTGGCGCTCTTGCCAAACGGTAGCAGGTATTCTGCCTGTGAGGATTCCACTGGGAAACAGCGACTATGGGGATGAAGCTGTCTGGGAGTTTGCCTTTTGTTCTTTGGGGAAGGAACGGGAGGAGTTATGTCATATATGGCGTCCTGGTACTGGGACAAAGGAAAGTTCAGGGAAAAGAACGAGGATTCTTTTTCTTTACAGAGAGTGCGTCAGAAAAGCTTTTTTCACCGGAACAGGGAGGTAGCGCTTTTGATCGTGTGTGACGGAATCGGCGGTCTGCCGGAGGGGGAGACCGCGAGCGGTTTCGTGGTGCAGCAGATGACGGAATGGTTTTACCAGGACGGTATCGGGCTGATGGACGGTCCCTTCTGGACGAAGCGGGCGGCCGGGGGCGCGACGGACGCGCTGGAATGGATTCAGGAGAAAATGGAGCGCTGCGAAAGGGCAGAGGGAATCTGCTGCGGCGCAACCTGCACGCTGGCGCTGGTGCGGGGCGGGCGTTTTGTGCTGCTTCACATAGGGGACAGCCGGGCGTATCTGCTGGGAAGAAAGGAGCGGCGTCTGACACAGGTACACCGGAGGGACGGGGCGCTCGCCCGCTGCGTGGGCGCCTTTGTGTTCCATTACCCGGACGTATTGGAGGGACGTCTGCGCAGAAGGGAAATGCTGCTTTTGTGCACGGACGGCTTTTGCGACAGGTTGAAAACGGGCCTTTTAAAAGATGCCCTTTTTCCTTTAAAAAAGGAGCCTGCAGCGATCCAAAGGCGGCTTCGGGAAATTGGCGGCTTTGCCCGAAAACAGGGAGAGCAGGATAACCAGACGGCAGTTTTGCTTTGGCGCACAGGCGCAAAAAGGGGGTGACGGCATGGCAGAATATGAAGCTTCGGAAAGGAAACAGGAGGCTGGACAGCTTTTGCCCGGCGGGAAATACCAGATTTTGAAAGCGGCAGGGAAGGGCGGTGCAGGCGAAGTGTTTTCCGTATATGACCGGAAGCTGCACAAGGTCTGGGCAGCCAAGCGGGTGAGCCGCGTAAGCCCCGGCATGGAGACGGCAGCGCTGGGAAGGATGGATGCAGAGATTTTTCCCCGGATCGTGGACGTGGTGGAGGAGGGGGAATGCAGCTATCTGATCATGGACTGGATTGAGGGAGAGACTCTGCAGGAGCGCATGGAGCGGGAGGGCGCTATGGACATGGAAGAGGGAATCCGCATTGGCATCGAGCTGTGCAGGGCGATTGCCGCGCTTCACGCCATGCAGCCCCCTCTTCTGTATCTGGACTGCAAGCCCTCCAACATCATGCTGGACAAAAACGGGGCGCTTCGGCTCATTGATTTTGGGAGCGCGCTGGAAAGTCCGGAAGCAGAGGTGATGCCGGTTTCGGGAAGCTTTGGCTACGGTGCGCCGGAGCAGTTCGGGTTGACACGGACCAGGGGCGGGAATGTCCCCCAAAAGCGCCGCGCCGACGAGCGGAGCGACATCTATGGCGTGGGCAGGACGATTTATGCCCTTTTGACCGGCATGGATCTTGCAAAGCCGCCATATGGCGCTTACCGGCTGCGGGAATGTAATCCCGCGGTTTCGGCTGCCCTTTCGAAAATTGTGGAAAAATGCACGCAGGAGCAGCCTGCAGCCCGCTATCAAACGATGGAAGCCTTAAAAGCCGATCTGGAAAAGCTGGAGCGAAACCGATTTGGTTTTTGTAAAAGGCTGGCTTCCCGCGCGGTGACAGGGCTGTTGCTGGGGCTGAGTGGCTGGCGCGTTCTCTGTTTTTATAAAATCGCGCAAAGCGCCCGGGAGCCGCTTTCGAAAAAACTGCTATTCCTTGGCATGGCAGTGCTGATAGCGGCATCAGCCCGGCTCTGGCAGTATTTTGCGGTGGAAAAAGGAAGTACAGACCTGCGCTGGGACCCGGAGCCTGTGCAGAGCGTGCTGCGCACACAGAAAAGCGCGGGCAGATGGCTGTTCGCCGTCCTTCTGGGCGCTGCCATTGCGTTTACCGCCCGCAACGGAATTTTTCCCGATCATGTGCTGGCGGAGGGAACACAGGGGCAGGCTGCAGGAGGAAAACTGCCCGTGAGCCTGCGGGATGAGAAGCTGCGCAGGCTTCTGGTAAAGGAGGGCTGTGCGCTGGAGAGCGCAAAGCCTGTTTATATCGAGCTGGATCCTGCCCGTTTTGAGCCGGGAAAGGTGCTGGAGATCCATATAACAGCCAAGGGAGAAGGGGATTGCATGCAGGAATATACCTTTTTCTATTTGCCGCACGGGGAATAAAAGATTGCTTAAACAAACATTGCGTGCTAAAATGGGCATGACAGGAACAGGAAAAACGGAGGAGTCCCCATGTACAGAGAGCATACGAGAAAAATAAAGATCGGCGACCGCACAATCGGCGGCGGCAGCCCGATTCTGATTCAATCCATGACCAATACGCCCACGGAGGATGTGGCGGCGACGGTCGCCCAGATACACCGCCTGGAGGCGGCGGGCTGCGAGATCATCCGCTGCACGGTGCCCAACGAGGCGGCGGCGCGTGCGCTGGCGGAAATCAAAAAGCAGATATCCATTCCGCTGGTGGCGGATATCCACTTTGATTATAAAATGGCGATCGCCGCCATCGAAAACGGCGCGGATAAAATCCGGATCAACCCGGGAAACATCGGCGGAAAGGACAAGGTCCGGGCGGTGGTGGAAGCGGCGCGAAAGAAGGATATCCCGATCCGGGTCGGCGTAAACAGCGGTTCTCTGGAAAAGGAGCTGGTGGAAAAATACGGCGGCGTGACGGCGGAGGGCATCGTGGAGAGCGCGCTGGATAAGGTGCGCATGATTGAGGAGGAGGGCTATCACAATCTGGTGATCAGCATCAAGTCCTCGGATGTGATGATGTGCGTCAGAGCGCATGAGCTTTTGGCGCCGAAGACGGACTATCCGCTGCATGTGGGCATTACCGAGGCGGGCACCGTATTTTCAGGCAACATCAAATCCGCGATAGGGCTGGGGCTCATACTCAATCAGGGAATCGGCGATACGATCCGGGTATCTCTGACCGGGGACGTGGCAGAAGAGGTGAAGTCGGCAAAGCTCATCCTGCGCACCCTTGGACTTCGGCAGGGCGGCATAGAGGTGGTGAGCTGTCCCACCTGCGGCAGGACGAAGATCGACCAGATTTCCCTCGCCAATCAGGTGGAAACGCTGGCGACAGAATTTTCCGACTTAAACCTCAAGGTGGCGGTGATGGGATGTGTCGTCAACGGACCGGGGGAAGCCAGAGAAGCCGATCTGGGAATCGCGGGCGGTATCGGAGAAGGGCTGCTGTTTCGTAAAGGGGAAATCATCCGGAAGCTTCCGGAAGTAGAATTCATCCCCGCTCTGCGGCAGGAGCTGGAAAAGGAGCGGGAGCGTGTACGGCAAACCGTGTGAAAAGTTATCAGGGGACGGATGGTATGAATAAAGGATTTCTGGAGGTATTTCCCGGCCTGAAGCTGGATGGCGGCATGCGGGATTTATTTGAAATGGTGACGGTGGAACGGGTGACCGCGACCCGGCAGAAGGATCTGGTGCGGATTTACATAGGCTGTGAAAGGCTGATCGCCAAGCGGCAGATTTTTGATATGGAGGCGGAGATCAAAAAGCAGCTTTTTCCAAACTGCAATATCACGATCAAAATATATGAAAAATTCCGGCTTTCCGCGCAGTACAATGCGCCGAAGCTTTTTGAGGCATATCAGGACAGCATCCTTTTGGAATTGAAGGAGTGCAGTCCGGTGGAATACAGCATTTTTAAAAATGCGAAGCTGGACTTTTTAGAAAACGGCAGAATGGAGATGACGGTGGCGGATACGGTCATCTCTCATGAGCGCTGTCCGGAACTGGTGCGGATTCTGGAAAAAATTTTTACGGAGCGCTGCGGCATTCTGCTGGAGGTGCTGCCCCGGTATGAGGAACCCAAAAAGAACCGGCGGAAAGAGGAAGAGGAGCTGATGGTGCTGCGTCGGGCGGCAGAGATCGCCCGGCACACACAGGGGGGACAGGACGGGGAACCTGGAAAGGCGCCGGAGGTCTTTGCGGTTCCGGAAGCGGCGGCTGCCGGCGGTATGGACGAGGGGTATGAAGCCTATCTGGCGGGAGTCGGCTCGGCGGCTTTAGAGGCGCCATTTGCGGACGGCACAGTGGTTTCTCCCGCAGATATGGCGTTATCGGGCAGCATGTCGGCCCCCTTTGGAGATTCTGCCACGGAAAGAGGAGCAGATAACGCGGGACAGGCGCAGAGAGCGGCGACGGAGCGGATTCCTGCCCAGGGCGGCGGCAGCGGCTTCGGAAGCAGAGGAAGGAGCGCAGGCAAATACGGCAAAGGCAGATTTGACCGCAGCGAGAGCAGGAGCGATTATCGGCGGGCCGCGAAAAAGAGCGACAATCCGGACGTGCTCTATGGGCGGGATTTTGAGGAAGACGCCATTCCCATTGAGGATATCATCGGTGAAATGGGCGAGGTGGTCATCCGGGGTAAAATTCTGACGCTGGACAAACGGGAGATCCGGAACGAACGGACGATCCTGATTTTTGACGTGACGGATTTTACGGATACCATGACGATCAAGATTTTCACCCTGAACGAACAGGTTGCAGAGGTGACGGAAGGAATCAAGCCGGGCGCTTTTGTCAAGATCAAGGGGCTGACCATGGTGGACAAGTTCGACGGGGAGCTGACGATCGGCTCCATCGTGGGCGTCAAAAGGATTGCGGATTTTACCAGCGTCCGGATGGATCATTCCCTCCGTAAGCGGGTGGAGCTGCACTGCCATACGAAGATGAGCGACATGGACGGCGTATCCGAGGCGAAGGATATCATTAAGCGCGCCTATCAGTGGGGGCATCCGGCGATCGCCATCACGGATCATGGCGTGGTACAGTCCTTCCCCGATGCGAACCACCTGGTGGAGGATTTGTGGAAGGCGGAAAAGGAAAAGCGCAAGGCGGCAGGAGAGGAAAATCCGGACCGAAACGACTTTTTTAAGGTCCTTTACGGCTGTGAGGGATATCTGGTGGACGATTTAAAGGAGATCGTCACCGGCGATGCAGGACAGATGCTTCGCTGCTCTTATGTGGTGTTTGATATTGAGACCACGGGCTTTTCTCCGGTAAAAAATAAAATCATTGAAATCGGTGCGGTGAAGGTGGAGGACGGCAAAATTGTGGATCGTTTTTCTTCCTTTGTCAATCCTGACGTGCCGATCCCCTTCCGGATCGAACAGCTCACCGGCATCAATGATGAGATGGTCATGGGTGCGCCGCCCATCGAAGAGGTGCTGCCCGCGTTTTTACAATTCTGCGAGGGTACGGTCTTTGTGGCGCACAATGCGAGCTTTGACATGAGCTTCATTCTGGAGAACGCGCGGCGGCAGGGGATTTTACTGACGCCGACCTATGTGGATACGGTAGGCATTGCCAGAGTGCTTTTGCCCAATCAGGCGAAGCATACGCTGGACGCGGTGGCAAAAACCATGGGCGTTTCCCTGGAGAACCATCACCGGGCGGTGGACGATGCGGAGGCTACGGCGGAGATTTTCGTGAAGTTCATTCCGATGCTGGAGGAAAAGAAGTGTCACACGCTGGCAGAGGTGAACCATCTGGGAGATTCCAGCCCTGATATCGTGAAGCGCCTTCCCGCATACCATGTGATTTTTCTGGCAAAAAACGATACCGGGCGGGTGAATCTGTATACGCTGGTGTCGGAGTCCCATCTGACCTATTTTCACAAGATGCCCCGGGTTCCCAAGAGCCTGTTAAACAAACACAGGGAAGGGCTGATCGTGGGCAGCGCCTGTGAGGCGGGGGAGCTGTACCGGGCGATTCTGGATGAAAAATCCGATGCGGACATCGCGCGGATCGTGAACTATTACGACTACCTGGAGATTCAGCCTACCGGAAACAACATGTTCATGATCGCCTCGGAGAAGATCGAAAACGTCAATTCCGTGGAGGATATCCAGAACATCAACCGCCGCATTGTCCATCTGGGAGAGCAGTTTAACAAGCCCGTGGTGGCGACCTGTGACGTGCATTTTCTGGACCCGGCGGATGAGGTATACAGAAGGATCATCATGGCGGGCAAGGGCTTTAAGGATGCGGACGAGCAGGCCCCGCTGTATTTGCGGACCACGGAGGAAATGCTGGAGGAGTTTTCCTATCTGGGCAGTGAAAAGGCGGAAGAGGTGGTCATCACCAACACCAATTTTATCGCGGACCAGATTGAGACGATCTCTCCGGTGCGGCCAGACAAGTGTCCTCCGGTCATTCCCGACAGCGACAGGACGCTGACGGAGATCTGTTACCGCAAGGCCCATGAGCTGTACGGGGAGGAGCTACCGCAGATTGTGGTGGACCGTCTGGAGAAGGAATTGCATTCCATTATATCAAACGGCTTCGCGGTCATGTATATCATCGCCCAGAAGCTGGTGTGGAAATCCGTGGAGGACGGTTATCTGGTGGGCTCCCGGGGATCCGTGGGTTCTTCTCTGGTGGCGTTTATGGCGGGCATCACGGAGGTAAATTCCTTAAGCGCCCACTATCGTTGCCCGCACTGTCATTATTATGACTTTGATTCGCCGGAAGTGAAAGCCTTTTCCGGCAATGCGGGCTGCGATATGCCGGACAAAGACTGCCCGGTCTGCGGCAAGCCGCTTGTAAAGGACGGCTTTGACATTCCGTTTGAAACCTTTCTGGGCTTTAAAGGGGACAAGGAGCCGGATATTGACCTGAATTTTTCCGGAGAATACCAGAGTAAAGCGCATAAATATACGGAGGTTATTTTCGGCGCCGGACAGACCTACCGGGCTGGGACCATCGGCACGCTGGCGGATAAGACGGCGTTCGGTTATGTGAAAAATTATTACGAGGAACGGGGCAGCAAAAAGCGCACCTGTGAAATCAACCGGATCGTGCAGGGCTGTACCGGCATCCGCAGGAGCACCGGACAGCATCCCGGCGGCATTGTGGTGCTGCCGGTGGGAGAGGACATCAATTCCTTCACGCCCACCCAGCATCCGGCGAACGATATGACGACGGATATCGTCACCACCCATTTTGACTATCATTCCATCGACCATAACCTGTTGAAGCTGGATATTCTGGGACACGATGATCCGACGATGATCCGCATGCTGCAGGATCTGACCGGCATCGATCCGACGAAGATTCCGCTGGATGATCCTCAGGTCATGAGCCTGTTTCAGAATACGTCCGCGCTGGGCATCACGCCGGAGCAGATCGACGGCTGCCCGGTGGGCTCGCTGGGGATTCCGGAATTCGGTACGGATTTCGTCATACAGATGCTTTTGGATACAAAGCCTCAGTGCCTTTCCGATCTGATCCGGATTTCCGGACTGGGACATGGCACGGATGTGTGGCTGGGGAATGCGCAGACGCTGATTCAGGAGGGAAAGGCGACCATTTCCACTGCCGTCTGCTGCCGTGACGATATCATGATTTATCTGATCAACAAGGGGATGGAGCCCAGCCTTTCCTTCACCACGATGGAGAGCGTGCGGAAAGGGAAGGGCTTAAAGCCTGAAATGGAGGAGGCGATGATCGCGGCGGGCGTGCCAGACTGGTATATCTGGTCCTGCAAAAAGATCAAGTACATGTTCCCCAAGGCGCATGCCGCCGCCTATGTGATGATGGCGTGGCGCATCGCCTATTGCAAGATCAACTATCCGCTGGCTTATTACGCCGCGTTTTTCTCCATCCGGGCGTCAGGGTTTTCCTATGAGATCATGTGCCAGGGGCAAAAGCATCTGGAGGAGGTTATGGCGGATTACAAGCGCCGGAATGATTCCCTGACCCAAAAGGAGCAGGGTACGATGCGGGATATGAAAATCGTGCAGGAAATGTATGCCAGAGGCTTTGAGTTTGTGCCCATCGATATTTTCAAAGCGCATTCCCGCAATTTCCAGATCATGGACGGGAAGCTCATGCCTTCCTTAAACAGCATTGACGGATTGGGAGAGAAGGCGGCGGACGCAATCGTGGAAGCGGCGAAGGACGGTCCGTTTTTGAGCAAGGACGATTTCAGGGACCGCACCAAGGCGAGCAAAACGATCACGGATCTGTTGGATACGCTGGGCATTTTGAACGGTCTGCCGGAATCCAACCAGATCAGCCTGTTTGATTATCTGGTATCGTAACGGTCTGTCATTTTGGCGGTCGCATATAGTGAGGAGAAAATATGGCGAAGAATCTGGAGCTTTATGAAAAGAAGATGCTTGCGGATCAGGAATTTCCGATCCAGCTTTCGGTTGACAGATGTCATAGCAAGGGCAGGTATTTTGCCGCTCACTGGCATGAACAGATCGAGCTGCACTATGTGGTGCGGGGGCAGACTGTCATAAAGCTGGAGCAGGAGGAGCTTGCCGCGAAGGAAGGGGATCTCATCGTCGCAAACAGCAATGTCCTGCATGAGGGATATTGTCCCGGCACGGATATGGAAACGATGGTGGCGATCTTTGACATGGAAGACTTTTCAAGGGAGCTTGCGGATAAAAACATCATTTTCCGTCCGATCATTTCCGCCGATCCGGAAATCAGCAGAATTATGCTTCATATTTATGAGGAGCATCAAAAGAAAGAGATCGGCTATCGTCTGGTCTGCAAGGGGGAGCTTTTAAAGCTCGTTGCCTATCTGGTGCGGAACGATGCGCTGGAGATGCTCTCAGAGGAAGACAGCATGAAACGGCGCAAAAAGCTGGAGAGGCTCAATACGGTCTATCAGTATATTGAGGGCCATTATGCGGATCCCATTTCCAATTGCGAGCTGGCGGAGCTGGTGCATCTGAGCGAGGGACGCTTCTGCCATATTTTTAAGGAGAGCGTTGGCGTTGCGCCGCTGCAATATATCAATGAGCTGCGTCTGAACAAGGCGATGCATCTGATCAGGAAAGGAAGCTTTACCGCGACGGAGGCGGCGGAGGCGGTGGGCTTTTCGGATTATAATAATTTCGGGCGCATGTTCCGCCGGTACTTCGGCTGTACGCCGATGGAGATAAAAAAAACAGGGGCGAACGCAGAAAACAGATAACCGTTTGGACGGAGCCAAACGGTTACAAAAACAGCAAAATCGTATGAGTTTACAGCAGAAGAAAGCTATCTTTCTTCTGCTGTGTTTTTGTATAATATCGATAACCTCGATTGTGTGGAAAGGGCAATTTTGCACATTGAGAAAAGAGGGTTATTTGTGACTAGTTACAAGCAACAGGAGGGTAATGAGATGAAATTAGGAACATTTACGGTGGTTCTGGGGGATATGGCGCTGGATGATGCGTGCAGCTTCCTGGAATCCAACGGCGTGCAGATGGTGGAAATCGGCTGCGGCGGCTTCCCCGGCAAGGCGCACTGTGACGCGGCAGCGCTTTTGGCGGACGAGAATAAGCAGAAGGAATTCCTTGACACGATCCATAAGCACAACCTGGAAATCAGCGCCTTAAGCAGCCATGGCAACATGGTGCATCCGGATCCGGAAATCGCGAAGAAATTTGACGACGACCTGACCAATGCGATTTTGCTGGCGGAGAAGCTGGGCGTTCCCGTGGTCAACACGTTTTCAGGCTGCCCCGGCGGAAGCCCACAGGACAAGACGCCCAACTGGGTGACATGCCCCTGGCCGGATGATTTTTCACAGATTCTGGAGTATCAGTGGAACGAGGTTCTGATTCCTTACTGGAAGAAGAAGGTTGCCTTTGCGAAGGAGCACGGCATCCATAAGATCGCGCTGGAGCTGCATCCGGGCTTCTGCGTTTATAACACCAGGACGCTGCTTCGCTTAAGAGAAGCGGTGGGACCGGAAATCGGCGCGAATTTTGATCCCAGCCACTTGATCTGGCAGGGTATGGACCCTTGTGTCTGCATCCGGGAACTGGGCAAGGCGGGCGCGCTGTTCCATTTCCATGCCAAGGACACGAAGGTGGATCCCACCAATACGGCGGTCAACGGCGTGCTGGATACGACGCATTACGGCAACGAGATCGAACGCTCCTGGATTTTCCGCTCCGTGGGGTACGGAAACGGCGAAGAGTACTGGAAAGCGATCGCTTCCGAGCTGCGTCTGGCAGGTTACGACTATGCGATCAGCATCGAACATGAGGATAGCCTGATGTCCGGAAGAGAAGGGCTTTTAAAGGCGATCGATTGTCTGAAAAATGTACTGATTTTTGAAGAGAGAGGAAGTATGTACTGGGCATGAAAAAGCACACATTGGCGATGGTCGGCTTCGGCGGTATGGCGGGCTGGCATTATGATCTGATTGAAAAGATAGATGACCTGACTGTAGCGGGCATCTGGGATATTAAGGAAGAGCGCCGGGAATATGCGCGTTCCTGCGGCATCCATGTATATGAGAGCCAGGAGGATCTTCTGGCGGATGAAAATGTGGATATCGTGCTGGTGGCAACGCCGAATGACGTGCATAAGAGCATTGCGATTGCGGCTATGGCGGCGGGGAAAAACGTGGTTTCCGAAAAACCCGTCACGCTCTGCTCCGCAGACCTTGCGGAGATGATCGACGCTTCCAAAAAATATGGCAGGTTTTTGACCGTGCATCAGAACCGCCGCTGGGACGAGGATTTCCTCACGGTGAAAAAGGTGCTGGAGGAAGGTTCTCTTGGCGAGGTGTTCCGTCTGGAATCCAGAGTACACGGTTCCCGGGGCATACCGGGAGACTGGCGGCAGGAGAAGGAGCACGGCGGCGGCATGGTGCTGGACTGGGGTGTGCATCTTCTGGACCAGGCGCTCATGATGTTCCCCGGCGTCGCGCTGGAAACGGTGTATGCCACGCTGACGAATGTGACCAACCAGCTGGTGGACGACGGCTTTTCCGCTGATCTGGGATTTGCCAACGGTATTCATATGCTGGTGGAAGTAGGAACGAGCAATTTCATCAATCTGCCCCGCTGGTATGTGCTGGGAACGGATGGCACGGCGATGATCGAGGACTGGGGAACGGATCTGAAAATCGTGCGCGCCCGGGGCGTGGACGAAGAGGATGTGGTTCCTGTACGGACGGCGGCAGGGCTGACCAAGACGATGGCGCCCAGAAGGGACGACAGCATTTTCAAAGAGGAACGCCCTGAGGAAAAGAGCGATATCAGGGAATTTTATCAGAATGTCATGGCAGTGCTGGAAGGACGGGAAGAGAGCCGGATTCAGCTGGATGAGGTTGCCCGTGTCATGCGCCTGATGGAAGCCATTTTTGAATCCGCACAAAAGAAGCAGGTGATCCGGTTTGAGGGATGAGCCCTGCGCCGGTTTGATTACTGTGAGAGGATTTGGACAGTCCGCATGGGCGGACGGATGGGAGTCAGGATGAGATTACCGATTGCGGCGCAGGTGTATTCCCTGCGCGATGAGGCGGCAGCCGATTTTGAGAAGACAATGGAAGCGCTCGCCCGGATGGGCTATGACGGGGTGGAGCTGGCAGGACTTTATGGAAAGACCGCAAAGGATATCCGTGCCTGTCTGGATCGGACCGGTTTAAGGGCGATCAGCGCCCATGTTCCCTATGAAGCGCTGGCAGAAGATACAGAAAGGACGGTGCAGACCTGTCAGGAGATCGGCTGTAAGTTTGTGGCGATTCCGGGCCTTTCAAAGGAGGACTGGTACGGCGGAAGCAGGTATGCCAAAACGGTGCAAAACATCGCCAGAATATCCGAAGCCTGTACAAAAGCCGGTATCAGCCTTTTGTATCACAACCATGATCACGAATTTGCCAAAACGCCTGCGGGCGTTTATGAGCTGGACGCTTTTTATGGGGATATTCCGGCGTCGGATATCCAGACGCAGCTCGATTTATGCTGGGTGAAGGTGGGCGGCGCGGATCCGGTTGCATATCTGCACAAATACAGCGGACGCTGTCCTCTTGTACATGTGAAGGATTACATTTACAGGGATGGGGAAGTGCTGCAGGTGGCGGCAGGGGACGGTGAGGTCGGACTGGAAGCGCTGGCGGCCGCCTCCATAAAGAGCGGTGCAGAGTGGTTCGTGATCGAGCAGGACGATCATCCCTTTGAAACGCCGATGGCGAACATGGAAAAGAGCCTGCGGCAATTAAAGAAATGTCTGGGATAAAAGAAAACGGTAGAATGGAGAGAAAATATCATGAAAACATTAAAAGTCGGTATTGTCGGCTGTGGCGGCATCGCGAACGGAAAGCATCTGCCTGCCATGAAAAGAAACGGCAATTTTGAGATCATCGCTTTCTGTGACCTGATCGCAGAGCGCGCCGAGAAAGCGAAGAAAGAGTACGGCACAGAGGATGCCAGGGTTTATACGGATTATCAGGAGCTGATCAAGGAGGAGCTGGACGCCGTTTATGTGCTGACTCCCAACAGCGTCCATGCGCCCGTGGCAATTGCGGCGATGAAGGCGGGAAAGAACGTCATGTGTGAGAAGCCCATGGCGAAGACCTTCGCGGAAGCGAAGGAGATGGTGCAGACCGCAAAGGAAACCGGAAAGATCCTGACCATCGGCTATCAGAACCGGTACAGAGGGGATTCCCTGTATCTGAAAAAGGCCTGTGAGAACGGCGATCTGGGTGAGGTTTACTATGCGAAGGCACATGCGATCCGCAGAAGAGCGGTTCCCACCTGGGGCGTTTTTCTGGATGCTGAGAAGCAGGGCGGCGGTCCGTTGATCGACATCGGCACCCATGCGCTGGATCTGACCCTTTGGATGATGGATAACTATGAGCCCGAGTCCGTGACCGGTTCCGTGTTCCGCAAGCTGGCGGATCAGAAGGATACCGGAAATGCATGGGGCGACTGGGATCCGGAAATCTTTACGGTTGAGGATTCCGCATTCGGCTTTATCAAGATGAAAAACGGCGCGACCATCACCCTGGAGTCCTCCTGGGCGTTGAACAGTCTGGATGTGGATGAAGCCAAAACCAGCCTGTGCGGCACAAAGGCTGGCGCGGATATGAAGGACGGATTGCGCATCAACCGCGTACAGTACGGCAGACAGTGTGTGGAGAAGCCGGCTTTGGATGCGGGCGGCGTGGCGTTTTATGACGGTTCCTCCGAAAGACCGGAAGACATCGAGCAGAAGATTTTCTATGAAGCGGTTGCAGAGGGCAAGCCGCTGACCGTTAAGCCCGAGCAGGCGATGGTGGTGACGCAGATTCTGGAGGCGATCTACGAATCCGCAAAGACAGGAAAGACCGTATATTTTGACTGAGAAAAGGATGGGGTAAAAATATGAAGCTGGGTATTATCTCCTGGATCAATGAAGAGGATTTCAGAAAGGTTAAGGAAAAAGGGCTCTCCTTTGTGGAGCTGGATGTGAATGACCGGGCGGAGGAATTCCTCGCCCATGTGGATGATGTCAAGGGCTACAGCGAAAAATATGACCTGCCCGTGCAGGCGATCGGACGCTGGGGGAGCGACCGCATCAGCAAGGACGGCATCTGTGAAGAAGAGCTGGCGCTGGAGTGCCGTCTGATCGATGCTGCCGCAAAGCTTGGCTGCACGATCTACATCACAGGCTGCAACTTTGTAAAGGAGCTTTCCTATTATGAGAACTGCGGTCTTGCGATTTCCTACTTTGAAAAGCTGATCGCATACGGCAAAGAAAAGGGCGTCCGGATCGCTACCTACAACTGCAGATGGAACAGCTTTGTCTGCGATCCTATGGCATTCACCATGATCCACGGATATTTAAAGGATCTGTATATCAAATATGACACCTCCCACTGCATCTATGCGGGCGGAGATTATCTGCAGGAGGCCAGGGACTGGGGCGATCGTTTCATCCATGTCCATATCAAGGGAGCGCTCACCATTGAAGGAAAACGCTTCGATGATCCGCCGGCAGGGCTGGATATGACCAACTGGGGCGCGTTTATGGCGATTCTGCATGCGAAAGGTTACAATGAGGGCCTGAGCATCGAGCCGCACTCCGAAAACTGGAGAGGTGAGTTGGGTGACAGAGGCGTGGATTATACGATTGAATATATCCGGAAGCTGATGCTGTAAAAACAAATGAAACGGAGAGAGGGAGGCGGAGAGCCTCCCTCTTTTTCTTCTGATCAAACGCTTATTACCTGCTTTTTCGGTTAATATGATAAAAAAAGCTTTTCCTGAAAAAATATTGGTGGTATAATGTTCGGAAAGGGCAGAGGAAAAGTGTTGCAGAAGCCAATCTGCCAAATCCATACCATACAAAGAGGAGCAAAAAAATGGAAAAGAAAAATCTCGACTGGGGAAATCTGGGCTTTGGTTATATGCCCACGGATTACCGATATGTATCGAATTATAAGGACGGCGCCTGGGAAGAGGGCGGCCTGACGGCAGACCCCAATATTACCTTAAGCGAATGCGCGGGCATTTTCCACTATTGTCAGGAAATCTTTGAGGGGCTTAAGGCATATACCACAGAGGACGGTCATATCGTCACATTCCGTCCCGACTTAAACGCAAAGCGCATGGTGGACAGCGCAGTGCGCCTGGAGATGCCTCCTTTTCCGGAAGAGAAATTTTTGGATGCGGTAGATCAGGTGGTGCGTGCAAATGAAGCCTGGGTGCCTCCCTATGGCAGCGGCGCGACCTTATATATCCGTCCTTACATGATCGCTACCTCCAACGTAATCGGTGTAAAGCCGGCAGAGGGCTATCAGTTCCGTATGTTTGTCACGCCGGTTGGTCCTTACTTCAAAGGCGGCGTGAAGCCCTTAACGATCTGTGTCAGCGATTTTGACAGAGCGGCGCCCCACGGGACGGGACATATCAAGGCGGGCTTAAACTATGCCATGAGTCTGCATGCCTACGTGACGGCGCACAACAACGGATTTGATGAGAACATGTTCCCGGATTCCGCGACCAGAACCTATGTGGAAGAGACAGGCGGCGCTAATTTCCTGTTTGTGGATAAGGATGGCGGTATCGTAATTCCCAAATCAGACAGCATTCTTCCTTCCATCACAAGACGTTCTCTGACAGTGGTGGCGAGAGATATCCTGGGGCTTACCGTGACAGAACGTCCGGTGAAGATTGCAGAGCTGGGCGATTTTGCAGAATGCGGCGTGTGCGGCACAGCGGCAGTCATCTGTCCGGTAGGAAAGGTGGTTGACCACGGAAAGGAGATTTGCTTCCCCAGCGGCATGGACAAAATGGGACCGGTGGTGCAGAAGCTTTATGATACCCTGACCGGCATTCAGATGGGCAGAATCGAAGGTCCCGAGGGCTGGATTCATACCATTTTATAAATCGGAAAATACAGGCATCATATAGACTTTGACAGGGGCAGCTCTGCAGATCGTCAGGGAACGACCGGCAGGGCTGTATGTCTTTCAGGAAAAAGGAGAAGGGTTCAGCGCTGTCTGGACTGCTGCGTAAAAAGGAGAAGGTATGGAAAATTTTACATTTGATACGATGGAATATGTGCGCCCGGATTATGCGCATATGAAGAATGTCTGGGAGGAAGCGACGAAGGACATCCAAAACGCGAAGGAATATGCGGATGTGAAAGCGGCGATGAAGCGGGTGGAAGAGGAAAATTCCCATCTGATCACGATGAATTCCATCTGCAGCATCCGCAATACCTTAAATACGACGGATGAATTTTATGAAAAGGAGCTGGAATATAATCAGACGACCTATCCTACCGTCATGGAAACAGAAATCGAATACGAACGGGCGGTGCTGGAAAGCGCCTTTGCACAGGATGTGGAAAAGGAGTATGGAAAGGAAATTCTGTTAAATTACCAGCAGGATCTGGACAGCTTCAATCCGGCGCTGGTGCCCTTCATGCAGAAAGAAGCGGAGCTGACCACCCGCTATCAGAAGCTGATGGCGACCGCCCAGATACCCTTCCGGGGAGAAACCTATAATCTGTATGGCATTCAGAAGTTTTTTGAAAATCCGGACCGCAGTGTGCGCAGGGAAGCCTTTGCGGCATATTCCGATTTTTACCACGGGAACGAGGAAGAGCTGGAGGACATTTTTGCACAGCTTGTGGCGTTGCGCAATGAAATGGGCAAGGCGCTGGGTGATGAGAATTTTATTCCCCTCGGGTACAAGCAGCAGGGAAGGCGGGATTACGGACAGAAGGAAGTGGAAGCGTTCCGCAAACAGGTGCTGGAAGAGATCGTTCCCCTGTGTGAAAAGCTTTACCGGGCGCAGGCGAAGCGCATCGGTGTGGATGAGATCAAAGCCTTTGATGAAAAGTTCGTGTTCCCCGACGGCAATGCGGAGCCGGCAGGTGATGACGATTACATGATCGGGCAGGCGCGGCGTATGTACCATGACTTAAGCCCGGAGACGGCGCAGTTTATCGATTTTATGATTGATCATAAGCTGATGGATTTGAAGAATAAGCCCAACAAGGCATCCACAGGCTATATGACCTTTCTGCCTGATTACATGGCGCCCTATGTGTTTTCCTGCTTTAACCATACCATTTTTGACATGCAGGTGCTCAGTCATGAGCTGGGACACGCCTTTGCGGGCTATCAGGCGATGCGCCACCAGCCCATCGCCGCTTACTATGGCGTATCCACGGATATTGCGGAAATCCATTCCATGTCCATGGAGCAGTTCGCCTATCCTTACGCGGAGCAGTTTTTTGGCAAAGATGCGGATAAATACCGGTTCGCTCATCTGCAGGAAGCGATCACCTTCGTGCCCTTCGGCGTGGCGGTGGACGAGTTCCAGCATATCATGTATGCCAATCCGGAGCTGACGCCGAAGGAGCGCACTTATGAATGGCATAAGCTGGAAGAAAAATATATGCCCTGGCGGAAGTATGAGGATGACGAATTCATGGAGCGGGGCGGCTACTGGTATCATAAGCTGCATATTTTCCTGTACCCCTTCTACTATATCAATTATACGCTGACCACCATCGGGGCGATGGAGTTTAAGAAGCGCTATGAGGAAAACAGGGAGGAAACCTGGAAGGATTATCTGAATCTCTGCAACGCAGGCGGCAGCTTAAGCTATCTGGAGCTGTTAAAGGTAGCGCATCTTTCCGTGCCTTTTGAAGAGGGAAGCGTGAAAAACGCAATTTCCTACGCAAAGGAGATTTTATTAAAGGCGATCGGGGAAGCCTGAGACAATGGAGATGTGTGACAGGCTTTGTGGAGGTGAATGTGATGGCAAGTACAATTCAAGTGAGCGTAGATGACGACCTGAAACTGAAATCGGATATATTGTTCAGGGATTTGGGTACTGATACCAATACTGCGATCAGAATGTTTTTAATCCAGGCTGTGGCAAATAACGGTTTTCCCTTTGAAATCAAGCGGATTACGGAAGAATCCAATCCATACGCCGCCCTGACTGAGAATGAAATTTATGAAAAACTGGATAAATCCAGAAGACACAGCAAAGAGGGAAAATATCATGAGGCAGGTGCGGTAGTTTCTGAGATGAGGGTAAAATATGGCTTATGAGATTGTGGTAACAGAAGATGCCGAAGAGGATCTGGACAGATTTATCCGCTATCTTATATTCTCAAAAAAGAATGAGCAGGCAGCTAAAAATCTGCTGGATGATTTTGAAGCGACCATACACAGTTTATCCAATGTGGCGGGAAGCCTGAAAAAATGTGATAATGCCCGTTTGAATGAACATGGCTATAGAAAAATCAGATTTCTGGAACACAGGTATTTTATGCTTTACAGATTGGAAGGCAATACGGTTTTTATAGACAATATATTTCATGAATTGCAGGATTATGAAAACCGGACAAATTAAGAAAGCTTTTTGGTGAAACGGTTCATTGTTTGAACCGTTTCACTTTTTCCAGCTTTTCTTTGACGGCTGCCTCTGCGCCCTGGACGCCGGGGCGGTAGTATTCCTTATCCTTCAGGGAATCGGGCAGGCACTGCATGCGCGCCACCTTTTCAGCGGTATCGTGAGCGTACTGGTAGCCCTCCCCATAGTGCAGCTCCGCCATCAGCTGTGTAGGGGCATTGCGCAGGTTTAAGGGAACGGGCTGGGCCACCATGCGCTTTGCGTCCAGGCGGCATTCCTCATAGCCGGTATAGAGGGCGTTTGATTTGGGAGCCATGGACAGATAGACCACAGCATGTGCCAGATTGACGTTGCATTCGGGCATACCGATGAAATGGCATGCCTGATAAGCGCTCACTGCCACGGTCAGCGCCTGGCTGTCCGCCATTCCCACATCCTCGCTGGCAAAGCGGATCAGGCGGCGCGCCACATAGAGCGGGTCCTCGCCTGCCTCCAGCATCCGGGAAAGCCAGTACATAGCGGCGTCCGGATCCGTATTGCGCATGGACTTGTGAAGGGCGGAGATCAGATTGTAATGTTCCTCCCCGTTTTTATCATAGAGCAGGGATTTTTTGCTGATACATTGCTCCAGGACCTCCCTGGTGACGGTGATTTTTCCGGGTGAAACCACGCCGTTGGTGATCGCCATTTCCAGTGTATTCAACGCGGACCGGGCGTCTCCGTTGGCAAAAACGGCGATTGCCCCTAACAGCTCATCCGTAATCCCGATTTCTGTATTGCCGTAGCCCTTTGGGCTGTGAATGGCATTTTGCAGCAGACTGACCAGATCGTCTGTAGAAAGCGCCTGCAGCACAAAGACCCGACAGCGGGAGAGGAGCGCGGCATTGATTTCGAAGGAAGGATTTTCCGTCGTCGCTCCGATCAAAAGGATGCTGCCCTTTTCCACATAGGGAAGAAAGGCATCCTGCTGCGCCTTGTTAAAGCGATGGATTTCGTCCACGAACAGCACGGTTTTTTGACCGAGCAGGCGGCTGTTCTCCGCCTGCGCCATGACCTCCTTGATTTCCTTGATGCCGCTGGTGACGGCGCTGAAATTGATGAAGGAGGCGTGGGTTTTCTTTGCGATGATGTTGGCCAGCGTCGTTTTGCCCACGCCCGGCGGTCCCCAGAAAATCATGGATGCGATCTGATCCTGGTCGATCATCTGCCGCAGAAGCTTTCCCTTTCCCAGTAAATGCTCCTGCCCGGCAAATTCCTCCAGCGTTTCGGGGCGCAGCCTGCCCGCCAGCGGCATCGAAACAGCGGGCGCGTCAAAAAGTGATAGTTGTTCCATTTTCCGTCTCCTGGCTCAATACGCCTTTTTTTGTCCATTGTATTGTCGTTTGATATCCGAGCTTTTCATACCATGATGGGACACCGGTATAATGGATATAGCTGTAATCATAGCCCTCTTCCTTTAATATCTGCGTCACATGCTTTACCATCGTCAGCCCGATTCCACGGCTCTTTTTATCCCGTCAATATCTCCGTGATAATACCCAAATGAGATATTTTCACCGAATTTTTTATCATATGTGCATGGTTCAAATCCGGCAAGTGCTAAAATCATCTCATGATAAATCCATTCATCCGGCATATTCCGGATATGTTCTCCATGAAAAAAATCCGGATGCATGCTGGTAAATAACTGTATCCCCTCCTGTCTGGTCATGACTGTGTACCTCCCAATGTAAATTTCAGCTTTTCCGCTATATGGCTACGCCTGATTCATTCCAAAATCCGGCTCTCATTTTTTTGATCCCTGAATTTTGACTAGTAAAAGAATATCATAGAATGACGTGCTTCGCAATCTTTCCCCTGGCTATATTTTTAGTTTTCACAGAGGTGGTATAACAGTTTGCGGAGCGAGGGAAATCCATTTTCAGTCCGAATCAGGGTGCGCCGGTCCGCCTGGACGGGAAATGCGGGCACGGAAGGGACATCAGACATGGTTTTTCAGGGCATGATATCCAAACCGGAGAAATTCCATCCGGTTTCCGGCACATTCCTGTGTTATGGCGCAATACTGTCCGAACGAAGTGAGTTGATTGCGCCATGACACGTTTTGGAATGAGCAGGGAACCGGATGGAATTTCCCGGTTTGGATATAGCCCTGAAAAACCATGTCTGATGTCCCTTCCGTGCCCGCATTTCCCGTCCAGGCGGACCGGCGCACCCTGATTCGGACTGAAAATGGATTTCCCTGTTGTGGAGCGGACTGGAATTGACATGGATGGAACTATTCTTTATAATAATTGACAGGAAAGGCAGGTGACAGGATGGACCTCCGAAAGCGCAGGACGGTACAGGGAACAGGTCTTTCCGGAACGTGACTATTGATTCATGGAGACAGAAGAGATGCTGCACATCATGATATGCGACGATGAGCCGACACAGCTCGCGCTGCTGGACGGGCTTGTGAAGGACTGGGCGAAACAGCGAAATATTGTGCCGGAAATTGATCTGTGCAAAAATGCCGATCATTTTTTCTTTTTGTGGGAAGAAAAAAAGGATGCGGACATCGTGCTTTTGGACATCGAAATGCCCGGCATGGACGGCATGTCCCTGGCGAAGCGGCTGCGCAGCATGGGAGAAGGCGTGCAGATCATTTTCGTGACGGGATTTGTGGATTATGTGCTGGAGGGGTATGATGTGGATGCGGTATCCTATCTGCTAAAGCCAGTGAAAGAAGAGCGGCTGTACGCCTGTCTGGACAAGGCGAAGGACAGATGCGGCCGAAAGGGCCCGGAGCTGCTTTTGGAATCCGCCGGGGAGATCGTGAAGGTGAAGCTTTCCGATATCTGTTATCTGGAGAGCGCGGCGCACGATACGATGGTGCATTGCGTTGACAGGACGGAAGCGGTCCGGTGCAAAACGGGGATTTTGCAGATGGAGCGGCAGCTTGCGCAGGCGGGCGGTGTTTTTTTCAAAATTCACCGTTCCTATCTGATCAATCTTGCCGGCATAGAGCGGATTACCAAAAAAGAGGTCGTGATGGCAAACGGGCAGAGCCTGCCCATCGCCCGGGGAAAGTGGGACGAGCTGAATCAGGCATATTTGGGCTACTACAGGGGGAGGCAGGCAGAGTGATGGAACAGACCCTCAAAAAACTGATTTTTTTCTTTCTGTGGCTGCTTTTATACGGCTATTACGTGGAACGGGTGGGCACGATCCAGAAGGGGAGGGGAAAACGTCTGGCGGTCGCCGGACTGGGAATCGGGCTGTTGCTTGGCGCCTTCTGGTTTTTGCCGGCGCTCACATGGCTATTGCTTACGCTTCTCTTTTTTTTGTATACCCTGTTTTTTGACGAGGAACCGTTTCAAAAGCAATGGTGGCGCGTGCTGCTGATGGGCGTGCTTTTCTGGATGGCATCCCTTTTGCCGGTGCGTTTTTTGTTTGTGGGAAACGGTGCGGTTTTATTTTCGCTCTTTGTGCTGCTGGCGGATAAAAGGGAATATTTAAAGGGTGGCAATGCGGTTATGATGGCGGCGCTATATGTCCTTTTGACCGCTTTTCTGGGGCTTTCCGGACAGGAGACTGTGGTGGCAGACGGGTTCTGGCGGCGCGCCTTTCTTTGGGGCGGCGTCTGTGGAGAGGCGCTTTTGTTTTTTATGGCGGAAGGCGCCCTTTTTTCCTACAAAAAGAGCTTTGCGGTGCAGACGGAGCAGTTTCAGCGGGACGTGCTGGGGCACCAGTATGAGGAAATCCGGAGCATTTATTTGAACATGCGGGGCTGGCGGCATGACTATCACAATCATTTGCAGGTGATCAAGGCGCAGCTTGCCCTCAATAATCTGGAGGAGACCCGGCGCTATCTGGATGAGCTGGAGCATGATCTGGATCGGGTGGACACCTGGGTAAAATCGGGAAATCTGATGGTGGACGCGATTTTGAACAGCAAGCTTTCGCTGGCGGAGTCAAAAAAGATTGCCGTGAACTGTAAGGCGGTGCTGCCCGAAACGCTTTCCGTGGAGGACGTGGATCTGTGCGTGATTCTGGGTAATCTCCTGGACAATGCGCTGGAGGCGTGCGGGCAGATTCCGCAGGATAAGCGGTTTTTGCGCATCTATATGAATGTGAATAAAAGCCAGCTTTATCTTTCCGTGCAGAACGCGGCGAAGGAGGAGCTGGATTTCAACGAAAGAAATTATATCACAAACAAGCGGGGCAACCATGGCTTCGGCATGCGGCGGGTGCGCGCGGCGGTGGAGAAGTACGAGGGGTTTTTGCATCTGGCGAATGAGCCGGGCATTTTTGCGGCGGAGGTGACGATGCCGCTGGCAGAGGTGAGAGATAAGGAAAAATGAAACAATTTTTTTCAAATTATAAACATATCATCTGGCTGTATAAACCATATTTAAAGTATGGAAAAGGGTTTGTGTTTTTCTCATTGCTTTTCTGGCTGTGTATCATCCCAATCGCACAGATTGTTTCGGTACATCTGCCCAGCACCATTGTGAATATGCTGCAGACAGGCCGGTCCTTTCGGGATATTGTCATATGTGTTATGGCGATGCAGATGATTCTGATGTTTCAGCCCATGTATGAAAATGTGTTCAACATGTTCTGCAAAAATATAATGCTTCCCTATGTGGAGGGAAAGCTTCGGCGGGATGTGTATGAGAAAGCGATCAAAACAGATTACCGGTATATTGATGACCCGCAGTATTATGACAGTTATACCTGGGCGGTGAGCCAGTATGCGGCGAAAGCGCAGGATGCGCAGGAGCTGGTGGACAGGATGGCATCCTCCGTGATTGTCATCATTTCCATGCTTGCAGTGATCGCGTTTCTTCGGCCGCTGGCGGTCGTGGTGACAATTGTGGGGACAGTGATCGAGAATATCATGTACATCGTCACGAATTACCATGATGTGAAAAAGGATGAGGAAGTCCTGCCCTATGACAGGAAACAGGATTATTTCCATAAGATTTTTTACAGCAGTGGGAATGCCGCCGATTTGAAAAGCACGAAGCTGGACAGATGCCTGCTGGAGAAATTTGAGGAGGCGCAGCAGAGCAAGCTGAAAATTATCCAAAGATACGGGCGAAAGATGATTCCCTGGGCGCTGGGAGGCGTTCTGACATTTTACATTGCGCGCACCTTTGTCATATTGAATATCGCGTATGGAATCTATGTCCGCGACATTCCCACAGTCGCCGCATATATCACCATGATGGCGGCGGTGGAGGCGCTGAAAAATTCCATGAATGAGATGTTTTATTATGTGAAGGATGCGAACCGTCTGGGAATGTATGCGCAAAAAATCCGGGCTTTTTTTGACATACAATCCGACATAGAGACAGATACGACAGCAAAATCTGCGGCGCCCGACGGGGCTTTTACGGTGGAGTTTCAAAGCATCCGCTTTCAGTATCCGAATTCAGCGTTTGGCATCGCGGATTTTGATCTGCGCATAAATGCCGGAGAGAAAATTGCCATTGTGGGAGAGAACGGCGTCGGAAAATCCACGCTGGTGAAGCTTCTGATGAGGTTCTATGATGTGGACAGCGGCGCAATCCTGATAAACGGAAAAAATATCCGCGATTACGATGTCGCAGGGCTGCGGCAAAGGATAGGGGCCGCTTTTCAGAATCCCAATGTATACGCGGTGTCCTTTGCAGAGAATATCTGCCTGTATGAAAGTGTGGAGCCGGAGAAGCTGCGGCAGATTATCCAAAAGACCGGGCTTACAAAAGTGTTTGAAAAGAACGGCGCAGATGTCACCACAGAGGTGACGAGGGAATTTGATGAGGGAGGCATCATGCTTTCCGGCGGTGAAATGCAGAAGGTGGCGATCGCGAGGCTTTTGACTACCGGTTTTGGCCTGCTGCTTTTCGATGAACCCTCCTCTGCGCTGGATCCTCTTGCGGAATATGAGATGACAAAGCTCATTCTGGACAGCAGCAACCTTTCAACCACCATCATTGTGGCTCACCGGCTGTCAACGATCAGAAACGCGGACCGAATCGTTTTGGTAGATGAAGGAAAGGTCGCAGAGATGGGAACCCATGAGGAGCTGATGGCCCTGAGAGGAAAATATTATGAAATGTTTACAAAGCAGGCGGAAAATTATGTGAGATAGCAGTATGGGGCAGTGAAAAAAGTCCTGATTTTTCACTGCCCCTGACCAGAAAACCGCGATATTGGCTCATGCCTCTACGCGGTGATCTGTAAATGTCCTGCCTGCGGTCATGGCTTCAATTTCCTGTCCCGTTATGTCGCCCTTATAATTTTCCGAGCTGCCGCTGTAAAACCGGCCGGATTCGGCGATAAATTCGACCACACAATAATCCTCATCCTCCACGCCGCCCGGATAATATTGGACGTCCTGCGGATGCCAGAGCATTTCCTTATATTCCCGGTCGAAGTGTATCACCGCCCTGCCGGACAGGCAAAGCGCCTCAAACGTGGAGGGATCCGAAAAATACAGGCAGGCATTTTCGTTTTTCAGAAGGCTCTGCACATGGGAAGAGCTGGTATTGGTCGAAATCAGGTGAACGCCGATGCCCTTGTGAAATGTGCTGAAAACCATGCGGATATTCTGCCGCCCGTTCTCATCGGTATAGCCGAGGGAAGCCACCTGGGAGCGGTCAATCAATGAATACATTTCCTGCTGTGTCATTTGCTTTTTTCCTTTCTGCTTTGATGTTCTTTCTTGCTTTGATTTCCTTTTTCAGCCTGCTGCAGATTGTCCAGAATTCTGTCTAGGTATTTTTCCAGCTCGTCCACTTCTTTTTCTGAAAAATTCTGAAAAAACAGATCATTCATCTGCTGAGATACCAGATCGTAATCCTTCTCAAGCAGGGATGCCTTTTGGGTCAGACAGATGAATGTTTTCCGCCGGTCATCTGCGCCTGGCTTTCGAAAGATCAGCCCGTTTTTCTCCATTCTGTCAAGCATGACGGTCAGCGTGTTTTTGGCAAGCCCGGTCTTTTTTGCAATTTCGACAATGGGAATGGCGTCCTTCTGCCAGAGTACGTAAAGGATATTGCCCTGGGGGCCATTGAAGTCTTCCACGCCGCAGTTTTGCAGCAGCTTTTGAAAAACTCTGCGCTGTGTCAGCTTGATTTGCGTGATTAAAAAACCTGTTCTTGTGTCCAGAATCCGTCCTCCTTTCCGCTGTTGACAATATAGTACCATATAGAACTTTTTCTGTCAAGGTTCTATATAGAATTAATAAGCGGGCGTCAAAGGCGCTCATTATTTAGCGCTGAATTTCATATATCGCATATTTACTACATATACCACAACAAAATAGCATAAATACAGGACAAAGAAGCAAACCATAAAACCGCCGATAGCTTTAAACAGGTGATTGCGTATGG
>CAJUEL010000032.1 GCA_910585455.1 uncultured Eisenbergiella sp.
ATCACAAACAACAGGAAAAGTAAATTCGTATACCAAAGTTTTTTATCTACACCCAATTTCCCCTTGCCATTTGCCTACCGGCATGCTACACTGAATGCGAGCATAAATTTCTTTGAATCCGATTGATTTCTGATTTTCTGTGCGGATGCATGCCATATTTCATGCCCCACATTTCATCGCAGAAACTCTATGCTTACGATTCCATTTGACAGGCAGGAGTGGCTGGGTGAAAAAGCTGCTTCTGTGATTTTTAACCAGACGAAAGGAGCAGTCTATGGCAAAAAAAATGTATTGAGAAACTACAAGGATTCCGTATTCCGGATGCTGTACCGGGACAAAAGAGAGCTGTTACAGCTTTACAATGCCTTAAACGGGACGGATTATCAAGACCCGGACGGGCTGGAGGTTTACACGCTGGAAAACGCGATTTTCATGAACGTGAAAAATGACGTGTCCTTCCTGCTCAATTCGGAGCTGAACCTGTATGAGCACCAGGCCTCCTTCAATCCGAACATGCCCCTGCGGGATCTGATCTACATAACCCGGCAGCTGGAAAGATATGTGATGGAAGAGTCTCTGTATTCTTCAAAACTGATCCGCATTCCGGCGCCACGGTTTGTTGTTTTCTACAATGGCACAGCAAACCAGCCCGAACGGAAAGTTTTAAAGCTGTCGGACGCCTATGAAAAGAAAACATCCAGCCCAGAGCTGGAACTGCAGGTTTTGATGGTCAACGTCAACTTCGGGCAGAACGAAGAGCTGATGCAAAAATGCAGGACACTGCGGGACTACAGTCTCTATGTACACCGGGTCCGGACGCACGCAAAGCATATGCCGGTTGCAGACGCCGTCCGGCTGGCGGTGGACGAATGCATTCATGAGAATATTCTTTCTGATTTTTTACGGACGCAGAAAGCGGAGGTGATCGCCATGTCGATTTTTGAATATGATGAAGAAGAGGAATTGAAGAAAATACGGCGGGATGAATATGAACTTGGCTGGGAAGCCCGTGCTATGCAGGAGCAGGAAGAAACCACCCACAGGCTCATCCAGAAAATCTGCAAAAAGCTCTCCAAAGGCAAAACCGTAGAGCAGATCGCGGACGAGCTGGAGGAAGAGCCCGCACTGATCTCCCGCCTCTGCGCAATTGCCGCCGTACATGCACCTGCCTGCGATTGTGATCAAATTGCTGCAGGTTTGGGGATTTCCGAATCATCGGAAACTACTCCTTCCCCAGAAGCCTGAAAACAAACGGGCTCCTGCCCTGGATATTGATGTATAAAGACAGCGTCCTGCCCAGACAAAGCAGGACGCTGTTTTATGGCAGCTCACACCGCATGCTATATTCCTGCATGCAGTATAGCGCAATACCCATCACGTCCGACGCCGGTACGTCTGGCACCCATGGTTTTCAGGCAATTTCCCCTTGCCATTTGCTGACCGGCATGCTATGCTGAATGCGAGCATAAATTTCTTTGAATCCGATTGATTTCTGATTTTCTGTGCGGATGCATGCCATATTTCATGCCCCACATTTCATCGCAGAAACTCTATGCTTACGATTCCATTTGACAGGCAGGAGTGGCTGGGTGAAAAAGCTGCTTCTGTGATTTTTAACCAGACGAAAGGAGCAGTCTATGGCAAAAGAAAACGTATTGAGAAACTACAAGGATTCCGTATTCCGGATATGCTGTACCGGGACAAAAGAGAGCTGTTACAGCTTTACAATGCATTAAACGGGACGAATTATCAAGACCCGGACGGGCTGGAGGTTTACACGCTGGAAAACGCAATTTTCATGAACGTGAAAAATGACGTGTCCTTCCTGCTCAATTCAGAGCTGAACCTGTATGAGCACCAGGCCTCCTTCAATCCGAATATGCCCCTGCGGGATCTGATCTACATAACCCGGCAACTGGAAAGATATGTGATGGAAGAGTCTCTGTATTCTTCAAAGCTGATCCGCATTCCGGCGCCACGGTTTGTTGTTTTCTACAATGGCACAGCAAACCAGCCCGAACGGAAAGTTTTAAAGCTGTCGGACGCCTATGAAAAGAAAACATCCAGCCCAGAGCTGGAACTGCAGGTTTTGATGGTCAACGTCAACTTCGGGCAGAACGAAGAGCTGATGCAAAAATGCAGGACACTGCGGGACTACAGTCTCTATGTACACCGGGTCCGGACGCACGCAAAGCATATGCCGGTTGCAGACGCCGTCCGGCTGGCGGTGGACGAATGCATTCATGAGAATATTCTTTCTGATTTTTTACGGACGCAGAAAGCGGAGGTGATCGCCATGTCGATTTTTGAATATGATGAAGAAGAGGAATTGAAGAAAATACGGCGGGATGAATATGAACTTGGTGTGGAAGCAGGTATAGAACAGGAACGAAAAAAGCAGTTGATAACACAAAAGGAAGAAAACATCCGCAGGCTCCTCCAGAAAATCTGCAAAAAGCTTTCCAAAGGCAAAACCGTAGAGCAGATCGCGGACGAACTGGAGGAAGAGCCCGCACTGATCTCCCGCCTCTGCGCAATTGCCGCCGTACATGCACCTGCCTGCGATTGTGATCAAATTGCTGCAGGTTTGGGGATTTCCGAAGCATTGGAAACTACTCCTTCCCCAGAAACCTGAAAACAAACGGGCTCCTGCCCTGGATATTGATGTATAAAGACAGCGCCCTGCCCAGACAAAGCAGGACGCTGTTTTTATGACAGCTCACACCGCATGCTATATTCCTGCATGCGGTACAGCAGATACCTGCGCGGCTCTGCTCTCACTGTTCCCGGCATAGTACTGCGCCTGCGCTTCCCACAGTTCGGCATACTTGCCGGTCCTTGCAAGCAGCTCCTCATGCCCGCCCAGCTCTGCCAGCCGTCCCTCATCAAAGACCGCGATCGTATCGCAGAACCGGCAGGAGGACAGCCGGTGGGAAATGTAAACCGCCCCCTTTCCCAGCGTCAGCTCCTGAAAGCGGGAATAAATTTCCGCCTCCGCCAGCGGATCCAGCGCCGCCGTCGGCTCATCCAGCACCACGAACGGAGCATCCTTATAAAGCGCCCGGGCGATGGCAATCTTCTGCGCTTCGCCACCGGAAACGTTCACACCGTCCGCGCCCACCCGGTATAACGGCTGCAAAAGCCCTTTAGGAAGTCCCCTCGCCCATTCCTCTGCGCCGGCCTTTTCCAGGCAGTCCCAGACCCTTTCCTCCTCATAGGAAGAACCGGACGCCACATTTTCTCCCAGCGGCAGCGCCATCAGCTGGAAATCCTGAAATACCACGGAAAAAAGCTGCTGATACTGCTCGTAGCTATATTCTCCAATATCCGTACCGTTTAACAAAATCCGCCCCATTGTCGGACGATACAGGCGGCACAAAAGCTTGATCAGAGTAGTCTTGCCACTGCCGTTCATGCCCACAATAGCCAGATGCACACCCTTTTTGATCGTCAGGCAGATATCCTTCAGCACCATTTCCTCCGTGCCCGGATAGCAAAAGCTCACATGGTCGAACTCAATGACAGCATCCTGTCCTTCCGTTGGCACGTCCCGGTCTCCATCCTGCTCATGGATGTATTTGTCCCCTTCTTTCCCTTCCCCGATGAAATCCAGATATTCCTGACAATGCGGTCCCTGCATCTTGATATGCTGAACGGAATACACTAGCTCCCGGATTCCGTCGGAAAGCTTCGTGATTGCGCCCACATACTGAACCACGCTTCCCACGCCGAAAACGCCTGCCAGCGCCCGCGCGCCCACGATCAGGTAGGCAAAAACTCCCACGCCCTGCGCCATCGCGCCCCGCAGGCCGTCCGCCCTTCCCTGCAGCATGAGGCGCCCGCCCTCGATTTCCAGAATTCTTTCATTGCATCTCTCATAATATTTCCTGATCATGCCCTGCATAGCGTATAGCCGTACATCCTTTGCCGCCTGCTGCTCCCCGATATAACCGATCAGGAAATTCTGCATCCGGGATTCCTTCGACAGGCCATCCAGACCGTCCTCCTTCATGCGGTAAAGCCTCTTTTCTACGACAAGAGAATAGACCACGGAGCCGACGATCAATCCCGCCATCGCTGCCATCCCCCAAGGAAAGCCCTCCCCCTTGACGGGAAGAAAAATCGGCCATGCCAGCGCCAGCGCCGATATGATGACAGCCAGCCCCTGCACCACGCTCATCAAAACCCCCGGCACCTCCCAGGGACCGTACCAATACATATTGCTGGAACGCTCGATACGCTCCTTGTCCTGCCGGATTGCCGGACCCTCCAGCTCCCTATAATCCGCCTTCATCATGACCCGGCTCATTTCCTGATACAGCTGCCAGTACAGCGCAATACCCTCCACGCTGCTTATGCAGGCCGTCATCCGTTCCAGCAGATAGACACCATAGGTAGAGCCAACTCCTATGACCACCCATTTTAACACGCTCTCCCATGCCGCGCCCGATGCCAGCGCATCCAATATCCGGGCGGAGAAAAACAGCGCCACAAAGGGCTGCAGCGTCTGGAAAAACCGGTTGCCTACAAAGGCAGGAATGTTTTTCCAATCCAGCCTGAAAACCACCTTCGCAGTCAAAAGCACCGTCCTCAGGCTTTGCCAGAAGCTCATTTCCGCATATTCCTTCATGAAAACACCACCTCCCCCTCCTGTAGATTTTCCTGATAATAACGGCTCTGCACCCCGAACGCCTCCGCATATTTTCCGTCCAACGCAAGGAGCTGCTCATGCGTGCCGCTCTCTGTGATCTGTCCATCCTCCAAAAACAGGATGCGGTCACAGAATCTGGTGCTCGCCAGCCGGTGGGAAATGAAAATGGAGGTGCTGTTTTGGGTCAGCTCAAAATATTTCTGATACACATTGCTCTCCGAAATCGGATCCAGAGCCGCCGTAGGCTCGTCCAGGATCAGCATCGGCGCTTCCTTGTACAGCGCCCGCGCCAGAAGCAGACGCTGCTGCTCCCCGCCGGAAAGGTTCACCGCGTTCTCCTCCATTTCCTTTACCAGCAGGGTATCCAGCTTCCGCGGCATTGCCTCTACCCGCTGCGAAAGCCCCGCCAGCTCCAGGCAGCGCGCCACGCGCTCCCTGTCCTCCTTCCCTTTTTCCTGACCGGTAATATTTTCCAGAATCGTGGCGGGGAACGGATGAATCTCCTGAAACACGGTGGAAAAAAGCCGATAATACTCTTTACGCTCAAATTCCACAGAAGGCACGCCATCGATGAGGATGCGCCCCGCAGTCGGCTCAAGCAGCCCGCAGAGCAGCTTGACGCAGGTCGTTTTCCCCGCACCGTTCATGCCCACCAGCGCGATGCGCTCTCCCTTTTTAATCCGGAAGCTCAGATCCCGGATCACATCCTTTTCACTTCCCGCATAGCGATAGGAAACATGGTCGAATTCGATCTCACAGGGCGCATGCAGATGGGGCTCTGCCGGAACAGCTTCTCTTCCTTCCCGTAAAACCGCGCTCCGGTCCGGCATATCCAGACACGCCCGGATCACATCCACATCACCCTTCATCATCCAAAGCTTCTGCACCTGCTCCGCAATCTGCCGGATCCAGACCGTAAAGCCCAAAACGGCGCCGATATAGAGCACATAATCCGCCAGCGCAATTTTCCCGCCGATCACCATGCCGGTCAGGTACAGATAAGCCGCGCCCTCCATGAGGATTCCCATCCCGGCGGCAATCAGCCCGGAGAGAAAATTTTTCTTTTCAATGGAAATATAATCCCGGCGGATTTCCCGATGGAACCGTAAAAAAGTCTCCTCAATCCAGGGAAAAAGTCCGTACAGTCGGATATCCTTTCCCGCCTTCGGATCGGCGGACATGCGCTGCAGATAGCCAATCTTGTTCACGCCCTCTCCCAGAAAAAACTGGCGCTTCATCCGCTGCTTTTCCCCCAGATCCGCAGAAAAAAAGCTCACCAGTGTCGCTGCCGTCATCAAAAGAAGCAGCCACACCGGAAGCCGGTGCAGCACCGCCAGATAGGTCACAAAGCCGAAAATGCCGCTGCCCAGCATCACCATATTGGAGGCCGCCGTGCGAATATAGCGCTGGTTAAACCAGATATTCCTTTCCGCGTCCGAAAACCGTTTGAGAAATTCTTCTTTTTCCAGATTTTCATAGTCGCATTCCATCTGCCTGTAAATCAGCCGGTCATAAATCCCCTCGCTCAGCCAGGGCGCCTCCGTCTGGATGACCCCCATGCCCCACTGATCCAAAAAGCTCGCCGCCGCCATGACAATGCCCAATGTCGCCACCACCGCGATCAGCCCTCTAAGCTCCGCCTGCTCCGTAATGGCGCGCACCACGATATTGGGCAGCAGAATGCCGATAAAGGGCATCAATACCCGCACCGGAATGCAGACGAAAAGCAACCGGAAGGAACGCGGCGCGTAGAGTTTCATGTTTTTGAGCAGAAAACCCAGGTTTTCCGGTAATGAATGTTTTTGCTCCATGCTCTCCCCCTCCTATTCACTGAAATACACAACAATATCCCCGCATAACCGTTCCACTTCTTTTTCCTGATTCAGGGCATATACAGGAATTCCAAATTCTTTCGAAAGCCTCTCTGACGCTTCCTCTAATTCCCTCTCTGATGCCATTCTTTTGTGATAGCCAAGCCCGATTTGCGTTGCGGCTTCCGTTACCACCGGATATAATGCCAGCGCAATTACCGGCGAATCATCAAAAGCCTCCAAATATTTGATCGTTCTCTTAATATACTCTATCGGATCATGCAAATTAACACATAGCACAAAAACATCAGGATTTGTCGCTGTCAAAAAAGAATAGCCATATGGATTAAACTGCTGGATATTATGATAGGCATAGGGCACAGTACCCGACTGTCCTCCCACAATTACCAAGTCGCTTTCATTATGACGTGCTGCCTCCCAGACCATTTCATTGAGCACCGTGATTGATTCTGTCTCAGATAACTGCACATTTGCATTATATCCATAGGGAAATACCCCAATTCCTCCCAATAAATATCCCGTCGGTTCCGAAAATACGTTTTCGACTGTATAACCCATTTTCACAAATTCCTTTTTCAATTGCATTTGTAAAGTGAGTTTTCCCTGACAGGCACTCGTCCCAAACACACCGACAACAGGCGTCAGCCTCTGAAATAATTTGCCATCCCGATATCCGTTATAATCTGTTTTCAATATTTGTGGTACATAGCAGTCAATATTTTCTGTTCTTTTACTTTCCACCTCTTTATCCAATACATACAGCCGTTTTCCATGTTTTTTACATTTCTCCACGATTTCCATCCGAAAATCCCGTTTGGTCATCTGATATATTTCTTCGCAATGCCCACATATGACCGTGTCAAAATCGTCGTTCCAATCCAACAAATCTATATTCTGTACGATTCTCTCATCCTTCTCATTTTGTATCGCTTCTCCAACACTTTTCCCAATATTAAAATTGTATTTCATATCATAAAAACCATGAATAGAAAACGAAAGCATATCAGAAAAGCGGGCCAATGCATGCATTTCCTTGTTCCACGGAAAAACAATCGCTTTCTTTATCTTTTCAACAAATTCTGTTCCTCTGCTCCAGGATTCAGGAGCATATGCATGTCCCTCTTCAAGCTCTGCCCCCAATTCCTGCGCCAGAAAAGCAAGAACACCTTCCATATCCGCTTTTACGGCATTCTCCCGCATCCACCTCGCACACTTTCCCGCCACTACCGCATTTGCAAAGCTGCTTCCACTTATGATAATCGAAGCAGGGTTCACCCACTTCAACCGGTAATATTGAAGCGGCAAATAAAGATTCACTTCGTTATGACGAATCACACGAACAGGCATTGTCCTGCTTTCATACACTGCTGTTCCCACTACATTATGAAACGCTGCCGGCCAGGAAATTGCCCCTTCATTATCAAATGCCGAAAAAATCAAAATCCCTTTACGTTCCAGTTCACCAATTTTCTCCCGAAGCGCATCGTATTGATCCGGGCAGGTAATTCCGGAGCTTATAACTGCCATATCGAAAGACGGTTCATAGCTTCCAACTATCTCTAACGCTTTGATCATGCACGCAATATCCGTTTCCATTTCATCAAAGCAGATTCTGATGCAATAAATCTCTGTCCCCTCTCCCGCGTTCTTTATCAAAGCATCTGCCACAGCAGTCCCATGTCCCAGAGTATCCATATAATCAGGAAAGCTTACAACCTCTCCTGCCTCATTCTTTTTTAATGCAATTCCTCCTATGCAATAACCTGTGAGCGCAGGATGCGGATATAAACCGCTGTCAATAATTGCCACCTTTATATTCCTCACAGCTACTTCCTCCATAAACCAAGACATATTCACATAATTTCCTTTGGTTTTTCCCAAAACAATACCGGATTTCCGATAAATATATGCTTAATTGCGAAATTATCAAATAAAACTCTTTTATCGCACATACAATAGCATAATGGTTGCAAATGATACAGTACCCTTTCTCCTGGTTCTTCCTCACAATTAATGAATTGATCTTTATATGCTTCAAAGCGCACAAAATTCTTCAATAAGTATTCCCTCAACTGACGCATTTTTTCTCTCCCCATATAGGGTACCGCCATTTTTTTTCCCGTTCGCAATATCTCTCTTATTTCCCATATATTTAAAGGTTGCATTTTTTCATTAATATAATAAGCTTTATTAGCCGGATCCAATGCTATCCATTTATCAGCTTCCCTGGAAAAAACTTCTGTCATACAATGACAATCCTGATAATACAAGTCAATTGGCATACATCTTACCATCCTCGCACAATACCCCAATGAAAGCAACAATTCTGTCAATACTACTGCATACATATAACAATTTGATTCTACTTTTTGCTCTTCTGATAATGTCAAAATACTCATTGCAGTCACAGGACACTTTACATCACACATACCATTTCCATGCAAATGGTAAAATACCCATTGAAGAAGATCAATAAAAATCCTTAACTCGCTTTTATGATTTGTAACGATCCGACTATAATCAAATTTTTCCATTAAGGCCATGCCTGCTTCCCAATTCCGTTCTCCATATGTAAATTGAAAATTCTCCTTTTTTTCCTCCATATTCCATTCATGAAATGCCCGCAAAAAATTCAAATAGTCTTTCGCGTTAGCAAGCCCTTCATATAAGCGCATTTGCCCTTTCTCCGTTCATATTTATAACATACAGTACCGCAAAATGTATATGCGGTACTGTATCAACAATAATTGAAAACATCGATTACATATTCTACATCACACCATTAACACACTCCATTGCTTCCACAATGACCAGGGTTTGTACACTCAACATTATACAAAAATACACCTGTTTTTATTCTATTTTTTCTTTTTAGCGGAATCACCCTGTTTTTTACTGATATCATTTTCTTCAATATTCAATTCCTCCTTTTTAGCATCCGGGTAAACACCTAAAATTCGACCCCGTTGAAGAGCATTCATTATTATAAAAATTTATTTTTGTCTTAATATTTTTTCCTTTCCGTACAAGTTTTTTATTTTTCTGATATTTTTTCATGACACTCCTTTCATTTTCTAGTATTGCGTAAAAATGCAATAATCAAGCCAAATCCTACTTATGACAATTACAAATAGAATTGTTTCCGCTCCCTGTACATTCCGTATTATAGAGCTTAATCTGTAAGCACTTTTTCTTTTCTGGTTTACGGTTCAATCTAACTTTCACTAGTTTGTCCTCCTTTCCATATAGTTTTCTCATTATTCCATTCACCTCCTTCCTCATCACACTCTTTTTCTTCTTCTGAGCCATTTCCTGTAAGAAATAGAATCAATTCACACATATCATCAATATTTATAAACATATTACGTACTAACATGGAATCCGGAAAATCTGTTTGAAAACATTCTTCTAATTCTGAAATTGCACTGATATACGTCAATGAATCCATTTCTTTTAAAGAAGCATCCGACGCCGCATCTACTCCATTTTCAGCTAATACCTCTACAATTTTACGATACACCATTTCCTTATCTAAATACATAATTTCCCCTCCCTTATAATAATTTTGTAATATCATGATAACTATGCGCTATTTTTGCAAATTGTGGAATATATGGGCGAAGCATATCAAAACTATGTTCATTACAGTGATAAGTCTGTTTGAGCGGGCAACAAACTGAAGCACATGCGGCAAAAACCGAACAGGCTTTACAATCCTCTAAATTATCTATTCTTGGTGCCAACCAATAAGACAATTTATTTTCATCCAAATTCAACCCATTTTCTGTCAAATATCCCACATGGTTTATATCCTCGTACAATGCAACTGTGCATTTATATACCTTCCCATCAGCGCCTATTACGAAAGCATTTCCTTTTGATGCATAGCAAATATAACTCAGATTATGCGCAAATGTGTATTCCTGATGCAATGAATGATATGACAAATTACAATTTTCGATAAATTCCGAAAATTCATCATCCGAACACAACAGTCTTTTTGATTCTTCCGTTTCATTAGTCCACATTTTCCTGATCATAAAATTAAATCTGTTATCATCATTAAAAAAATTTACAATTTCTTTCACAAATTCAGTCCTGTCAGCAATGATATCATTTGTCACGTTAGTGCGAAGTGAAATATTCCATATACCACTTTTAGATGTGTTTTTTATTGTTTTTAAATTATTCAAAATAATACCAAACGTTTTCCCGCCCGAACATAACGTTCTCTGCCTATCATGCGTTTTTTTATCACCATCAATTGTGATTTGAAAATGATTAATTTTTAATTTACGCAATCTCTCAAATGTTCTATAATCGAGCAAATATGCGTTCGTAGTCATGGATGCCATATATGGTTTTTTTTCATTCTTACATATCTCGATGAATCTTTTTGATAAATTTTCAACAACATCCAATGCCAGAAGCGGCTCACCTCCAAACCAGCCAATTGATAACCCCCGATACTTCCTCAGCTCTTTTCGCACAAACCGAACCAAATCCTCCTGCACTTTCTCATTCATAGAAGGTTTACTGAACGTTTCATAACAATATACGCAACGAAAATTGCACTGCTCTGTCGGCATTATAATCAATTCAAGATAGTTTTGATCACAATATAACTTCTTAAGCATTTTCCCATATACATTTTGAAATTCATTTCTATCATCATCTACCAGAAAACCCGTTTCCAACAACAAATCCAACAATTCCTTTTTTTTGATTCCATCAGGAGTTTTCAGCGCTTTCTCTATTGCATCTTTCTTCTCTACATTCAAGCTTAAAATATTACCATTATTGGTATGAAATAAATAGTATACATTATCCTTTGACAGATAATCAATAATGTAAATGCTTTTTTTCATTTTCTTTTATCCTCGCTTTGACAAAATTCTCAATAACTGTCTAGTAAATAATATTTCCTTTTCTCTATTTTCCGCTAATTTCTCATATAGTCTATCCAAAATCATTTCCTTATGGCTTAAATTTTTAGCTATGCTACACTTTAAAAAAAGCATACACATCTGATGTGTTTCCTCGATCAATTCCCCTATCAGTGTATTGCACTCTAGATTTTTTTCAATATATCCTTCCCGTTCAAGATATTCAATCCGCAATCTCATTAACACTTTATGATTATATATTGTATAAAAAGACTGTCTGCCAAACCATGTATCACTTCCATAATCTCGCACATAATCTACATGTTTTTTCAAAATGTCATAAACTTGAATTCCCCATTTATGCCGTTTCTTTTCATCACCAGGCATATCGTTCATTCTAGTACACCAATTTACAGTATTATCTCCATTCAAGTAATCAAATAATGATTGTTTTAATCTGTCTATATAAAACTCCTTATATATTTCACCTAAAAACTTTATCTTTATTCTATGCCGTGATATATCAAATCTATAAAACTGAAAACAAAAATAATCATCTATAAACCTTTCTCCGCGTAAATTTCCAATTTTTTCCTTATCTCTATAGTTTTGTATTGCTGCTAAAACATCATCAATATCGCATATTTGAAAAGAATACTTCCCATTAATAAAATGGTCTCCACAATAAAAAACTTTTTTTTCCAAATCATATCCATATATGAATAATTGATGCAATCCAACATCCAAATTATATAACTTCAACATAGATGATTCCACATAAACAGATAC
Organism: uncultured Eisenbergiella sp.; assembly: GCA_910585455.1. Classification (GTDB taxonomy): domain Bacteria; phylum Bacillota; class Clostridia; order Lachnospirales; family Lachnospiraceae; genus Gallintestinimicrobium. The sequence continues at coordinate 12,159 of CAJUEL010000032.1, forward strand.
ATAATATCCATCATTTATCATCTTAACAATAAAATCTCTATATGTTGAAAAAGTACTTACTACAGAAAAACTAATTTCACCATAATTGATAAATGGACAATTATAAACATCGAAATCAAAATAATCTATAGTATATTCATCTGTACCAAATAACTGTACAAAATTAGATAATATCCAACCTTCCATTTCATCATGACATTGCAGTATTGCCAGTGCGTGTCCAGTCGATGGATAACAATCGACAATCGGGTACTTTACATCTAATATTTTTTTCATCCATGATCACCCATAATATTTTTGGATAGATAACATAAAAACTATCAGCATGCAAGGGTAAAAATATATTTTCACCCTTGCATCATTTCATATATTTCTTTCATCCCATCAAAAAAACACGAGATAATTATACGTGTTATTAAAGATCAGCCCTTCACCGCCCCGATCATAACGCCCTTTTCAAAGTACTTCTGCACGAACGGATATACGCACAGGATAGGCAATGTAGACACGATGATGATCGCATACTTAACCTGATCGGCAGAGGACTGTCCATAGCCGCCCTGCACGCCGCCGTTGCCGCTGGCAAAGGCCTGGTTTAACAGCAATATCTCACGCAACACAATCTGCAGCGGTGCGTTGTCCGCGTTGCTGTTGAACATCAACGCGTTAAAGAAATCATTCCAGTGGAACACACCATAGTACAGAATCAGCACGGAAATCACCGCCTTGGACAGCGGCATAACCACCTTCGCAAAGTAGTTAAAATGGGAGCATCCGTCCAGCACCGCCGCCTCATACAGATCCTCCGGTATGGAATTGGCGATAAAGGTTCTCGCAACAATCAGATTGTAGGTATTGACCGCCACAAAGATGATCAGGATCGTTTTCGTGGAAATCAGGTTCAGAGAGCTGATCGTCATGTACAACGGAACCAGACCGCCGGAAAAATACATGGTGAACACGAAATACATCATCACCTTGTTGCGCGCCTTGAAATTCTTTCTGGAAAGCGCATATGCCGCGGGCATCGTCACTGCCATGTTGAGCAGCGTACCTGCTACCACGTAAATGATCGTGTTCAAATAACCCTTCCAGATTCGGGTATCATCCAGAATCTGCTGATAACCGTAAAACCGGACGTCCTTGGGCCAGAAGGTCACCGCGCCCTGGTTGACCAGGTTGGAGTTACTGATCGAAGCGATGACGACGAACCAGAGCGGATATACAATTATGATAAAAATCAGAATACTCAGGATCAGAACCGCTGCGCCGAATATCTTATCGGGCAGATTGTTGCTTCTTACTTCACCTGTCGAAGTGCTTTTCACATTTGCCATCTTTCTTCCCCCCTTACATCAAGCCTGTTCCGGTGACTTTCTTAGATATCCAGTTGGTAAGTATCAGGAATATAAAGTTCACCAGAGTGTTAAACAGTCCGACAGCAGTACCGAAGGAGAACTGGGAGGACCTGATACCGACGCTATACACATAGGTAGAAATAACCTGAGACACGCCGAGATTCAGGGGATTCTGCATCAGGAAAACCTTGTCGAAACCGACGCTCAGCACGTTACCCATATTCATAATCAACAGGATCATGATGGTAGGCAGGATCGCCGGAAAATCGATATGCCACATGATCTGCCAACGATTCGCGCCGTCGATCTTACAGGCATCATAAAGCTGGGTGTCCACAGAGGAAAGCGCCGCAATGTAAATGATACTGTTCCACCCCATGCCCTGCCAGACGCCGGTCAGCACATACAGCGGAACAAAGGTCTTCGCACTGCCCAGAATATTGACATCCTGCGCCACCAGCCCGATGCTCTTTAGAAGGTTGGCAATTACGCCGCTGTTGTTCTGGAACAGTACATTGATCATGGAGACCATAACCACAACGGAAATGAAGTAGGGGATATAAACGGTAGTCTGCACCACCCGCTTCCATTTCTTATTCCGCAGCTGATTGATGATCATCGCCAGAATAATCGGGGCAGGAAAGCCCACCACGATGCTGGTAAAGGAGATCACAAAGGTATTTCGCAGGGTCGGCCAGAACATGTTGCTGGTGAAATACTGCTGGAAGTATTTCATGCCCACCCATTTTCCGCCGGTGATACCGGTGGAAAAGCTGTATTCCCTGAATGCCAGCTGGACGCCGTACATCGGGATATAGCAGAAAATAAAAATATAGACAACTGCCGGAAGCAGCATGACCCAGAGCTGCCAGTTATGTTCCAGATACTTTTTGAACCGGAAGGAAAGGCTCTTATTTCCGGCGGATTCACTATTTTTCCCCATAGTCGTATTTCCTTTCTCACTACCTGATTGGGTGCACTCCGGATAAGTCCGGAACGCGTCCCGTTTTGTCCGCACGCCTCATATCGTGCGCCTGTTTTGGCAAAACGTCCGAAAACCGGCCGCTTATGGATTGGAAAAGGGCGCAGGGTTTTGTAATACCCTCCGCCCTTTCCATAGTTATGATCGCTGCTTTAGCGCCAAAGCAGATTAGTTGTTCGCCAGATATTCGTCAAAGGCTTTCTGACGGATTTCCAGAACCTGATCGAGCCCTGCATCCTTTACACTCTGCACATAGGAATCCCATGTAGAGTCGATGTCCGCTTCACCGGTCATCCACAGAGACCACTGGTTGTTGATGATGTTATTGATATTCGCCTGGGCAAGAGCCATGGTGTTCTGGTCTTCCTGGGAATACTTCATGAACATCTGCGGATAAGTATCGGTCTTGTCAGCCTTCGCCAGCACCTCATCGTATACCTTTCTCTCTTCCAGAGCATAGGTCATATCCTCGGACATTTCCACTTCGCTGGCTCTTCTGATGTACATGGGTGCATTGTCAGCAAAGGTGCTGGTCCATTTCCATGTGCCAGGGTCAGTATCGGGATCCTGAGGAGGCAGTACCTTATAGCTGTTGTCGCCGGTCTTCTCCAGATTGCCGTCTGTGATGCCGCCGAACAGCGCTTCCACGCTGTGGGTCTGGTCATAGAAACGGTCGATGAAGCGCATAGCCGCTTCGGGATTGGAACATTTTGCGCTCACAACAGCCCTGTCGCTGGAGATATTCAGTCCGGTGTAGTCGTCTCTCCATCTCACATCATAGGTGCCGGGCTCACAGTCGATATCATACTCCAGAGCCGGAAGGGGCACATACTGGCTGTGCAGAGTCGGTCCAAACTTATCGGTCTCTTCCCATCCTGCAACTACGCCCACCAGCGCATCGCCCGCTTCGTTACCTCTGGAAAGGGACTGGAACATGGAATAATCGTTGGTTACCGCGTTGCTGTTGATAACACCGTTGGAATACAGATCAGCCACATACTTCATGAACAGCTTGTATCTTTCATCAATCGCGTAGTTCTTGATGGTGCTGTCTTCCGCAAAGTAGCCGTCATACGCCCAGTTGGTCAGCTGGATGCCCAGAGCGCCCAGCCAGTTCAGCAGACCGTATGCGCTGCCATGCCAGCCGTTGAAGTCCAGCGGAATCTCATCATTAGGATCACCGTTGCCATTCGCATCCTGCTCCTTGAAAGCGATCAGCACGTCCTTCAGCTCAGAGAAGGTGGTGGGCATTTCCAGATTCAGGTTGTTCAGCCATTCCTGGTTGATGAATACAACAGTATTGGTTTTCGGCCATTTCCCCTGGAACTTGGGCACGCAGAAGATTCTGCCGTCCATCTGGGTTACCAAAGCCTTACAGTCGGGTTCCTCGTTGAAGAGCTGTACGATATTGGGTGTCAGATCTTCGTTGATGTAATCAGCCATGTTCAAGAACAGACCGTCATACATCATATAGTCTGCATTGTTCGTCGCACTGATCAGGATGTCCGGAATATCGCCGGATGCGAATCTGGTGGATTTGATCGTATCCCAGTCCGCACGGATCAACTCCCACTCGATCTCAACGCCGGCTTCCGCTTCCATCTCCGCCACATACTCCATGTCGTCCACATCCTGAGTCAGGGAATGCAAACACGCCAGAGCTTTCAGCTTCACAACCTCTCCGTTGGACGCAGCCGCCTGGTCGCCGGAGTTGTCCGCCGCATCACCCGAATCGCTGGATGCCGCGCTGTCCGCTGCCGGCTGATTGCCGGAGTCTGCCGGTGCGCTGCTGTTTCCACAGCCTGCCAGCATGGATGCCACCATCGCCGTAGAAAGAAGCGCTGCTAACAGTTTCTTTTTCATACAATGTCCTCCATTCATGTTTTTGTCTAAAATGCCTTTGCATTCTATACATTTTTCCAGTCAAATTTCACAAATTCAAAAAGGTGAAACAAAAATCGACTCTAATTTTATTGTTATTCCTTTTTACTTTGTGCAACTTGACTATGTTTAAATAATATCAAAATATTTTAGAATTGTAAATAGCTTATTTATACATTTCGTATCATTTTGTCATTCTTTTCTCATTTTGCTGCTGTCCTTTTGACACTTTTTTTTGAAAATCAGCGATATTTAACCGCAAAATGACGGACATCGTCACATTTTACTCCCTTTTCACATGGTCTATCGTTACAACACTCCCTTTACTTTTTGTTTTTTTTCCGGTAAACTGTTAGATATTGAGGCTGTTTCTTTTTCATGCAGTCATTCCAATCACGATAAAAGGGGAAATATATGTGTACATTATGTCTGCCTGCCAATCAGATTTATGCCTATGTGCTCACCGGAAAATTTAAAGCGCTGGATGAAAGCTGGAAGCACAGCCGTTTCCCGCTTACAGAATACGAGCTTTTCGTCATGACGGAGGGTACGCTGTATTTGTCCTATAACGGGGAAAATTTTACAGTCAAAAGCGGCGAATACCTGCTTTTGCACCCCAGCAACTCCTGGCGTGAGGGTTTTAAGCCCTCCTGCTGTTCTTTTTACTGGCTTCACTTTACCGCATATCTGGGCGGCCTTCCTTCCGTCGTGCAAACTCTGCGGCAGCTGGAGCCCTTTTCCCCCGACCGCTATATCCTCCTCCCGCAGACCGGACCGATCCCGAAGCCGGAAAAGCTTGTCGTGCTCATGAAGCAGCTGCAGGATCAGGTCAAGAGCCAGTACCCTGCCGTCTCGCTCAACAATACCACCTCCTGTATCCTGTCCGAGCTCTACGGACAGCATATGCGCATCGCCTCTGTGCGGAAAAATGAACCGGACCAGAAACAGATTTATGCCGATATCGTGGACTATGTGAAAACCAATCTTTCCAAAAATATCACGGTGGCGGAAATCGCCAGCAAATTCGGCTATAATGAAAAATACATTTCCCATCGGTTCGCGCAGATCACGGGAATGTCCTTAAAGCAATACATATTGAATCAGAAGGTGGACGCCGCCAACTTCATGCTGACCGATACCAATGTCCCCATCGCCCAGATCGCGCAGGAGCTCGGCTTTTCCAACAGCCAGAATTTTTCCAGATTATACAAAAAACTCACCGGGCTTTCCCCCAGTGAGTATCGCAATGCTTATGAAAAAAGACTGCTTTTCCATGTATGAGTATGAAACATGCAGCTGTGCCGGCCGGATGATTCCGACCGGCTTTCGTATACCGTTTTACCGCCGCCCTGCAAGGACCGCTACCACCCCGGGCAGGGCAAACCACAAAATCACCACATATCTGGGCAGATAGGTGGGCCCCAGTATCACAGTCAGCCAGACCAGCCCGATCAGCAACAGAGGAAGCTCCAGGTCATACCGCTTTCTGTAAAAAGCATATCCTCCCGTAAAGACGAATATCCAGAACAGAAATCCCGGCGAAAACAGCATGGAAACGACCGGAATCTTCTGCTGCGTCACCTCCAGGGACAGCCGCCGGTACCACTCATTCAGCCAGGGCAGCTTACTTTCCCGCATGCCCGGCAGCTCCACCTCATATCCGAAAAAGGAGCTGTCCTCATAGGTAAAGGTGAACACACCGTTTCCCCTGTACACATCGATCACGGTATCCGGATACCAGAAGCCATAGGAGGTCATCAGCCACGCGTTCAGATAGGTAAAAGGATGGCGCAGTCCGATTTCCAGCCAGAGCTTCCCGTATTTTGCCGGATTCGCCGCAAAGGCTTCATTATCAAACCATATTTTCACCCCGTCCGAAACCTTTGCCGTATAATACGGCAGAATCTCCTCCGGAAGGATCTCATATAAAGCGCGCAATTCCTCTTCCGACAAATCCTGCTTTTCATAGTTCCAGGTCCTCGCCAGCTGCTGGATCGGCACCGTGAGCATTTCCTGATTTTCCGAATCCGACGCCGATAAAATTCCCACAAGCCCTGCCGTCACCGCAAAATATGCCGCCAGAGCGCCGCCCGCCAGAACGGCCGTCTTTTTCCGGCATCCCTTCATATAAATCACCAGAACGGGAATCATCACCGCAAAGGCGTACATGCCGTTATGCCTAAAGCTCATCATGACAAGCGCGCTGCATCCAAACAGCAGCGGCTTCTTCCATCCGGCAAAAAACCGCTCCTTCTCCCTTCCCATCTCCGCTATAGAAATGACGAGCAAAAGCAATGCCCCCGTAAAGATGCCGTCCTTCGCGGAACAGAGCGTGAACATGACGACGACCGGGAAAAAAGCGAAATACAGTACGGTAAGCGCCAAAAGCCTGGCACGCACGCCCCGCCTTTTCAGATAAGAAACCGCATAGGCGAATATGCCCGCCATGAGAAGCATCTGGAACAGCGTATAGGCAGCAATTCCTGCGTTATAGGAACCGGCAAGCTTATTTCCCGCCAGCACAATACCGCCCAACAGCGCCACATGGGCGAGGGGATGATGGGTCGTAAAATTCCTTGTCTGCGCCTGCACCAGCTCGTCCTGCGCATCATATACAAAAAATCCCGGATAAACGGCGAGAAATACCGGCAGCCAGCACAGCAAGAAAAAAGCTGCCAGCACAATGGCCTCCCGCACCCGAAGAGCTCCCGCTGCTGCGCGGACGCCTGCATCAGCTTCCGGCTGCCGCCCTTCCTCCTGCCTGCCCTCCAGATACAGCCATGCCGCGCCGGTAAAATATGTGAAAATCACGCTCCACACCGCCACCGCAAGCCACATCGCGCCGTTTAAAAAAGCAACATTTTCCTCCCTGTCCAGGCAAACGCCAAAGGCGATGCATACAGAAAAACCAAACGCGATGATCCCTGCCGCTGTCAAAAGCCGCCTTTTAGCCCCCCGCTCTGTCCGCATGAGCATTTTGGCCGCCCTTTCCAGCAAAAACCAGCACACGCCCCAGACCGGCACGCAAAACCAGCTGTTGCTGACCGCCAGCGTATTGCCCTTCAGATTCAACATCTGCGGCAGGCAGAGCGTGCCCAAAAAAGCCAACACCGCGGAAAAAATCCTGCATCCGTATTTTCCTTTTCCCAAAGCCTTCCGTTCCTTCAACCAGCGTCCCACTTTCCCTGCCCTCTCTGCTCCATCGCGCACTTCCCTTGCAGCCGCCTGCAATATGGGGAAAGTATACACTTTGGGAAAATATCTGTCAAGCCTGCCTACAGGCTCTCCGGGAAATCATTTTTGGGCCCGCAGCAGGGAGCGCCGGTCCGCTGGAAGGGGAAATGCAGGGGTGGGGAACGAGCACAGGAACATGGCTTTTTCATGGCATGATATCCAAAACGAAGAAATTCCCCCGGTTTCCGGCACATTCCTGTGTCATGGCGCAATACTGTCCGAACGAAGTGAGTTCATTGCGCCATGACACGTTTTGGAATGGGCAGGAAACCGGGCGGAATTTCCCGTTTTGGATATAGCCATGGAAAAGCCATGTTCCTGTGCTCGTTCCCCACCCCTGCATTTCCCCTTCCAGCGGACCGGCGCTCCCTGCTGCGGGCCCAAAGATGATTCCCCCTGGGGCGCCCGCCCTAGTCGAATAAAATCTCGTCCACCGTCACGAACACGTAGCCCTCCTTTTGCAGCTCATCCACGATCTGCAGCGCCGCCGTCACCGTGGAGGCGTACTCGTCATGCATCAGAATGATGGAATTTTCCTTCACCTTCGGGATCACCTTATTGATCACGCATGCGGAATCATTCGTACACCAGTCCAGCGGATCGATCGTCCACAGCACCGGAAACATGTTCAGCTCCTCTTCAAAGCTTTTGTCCCAGCTGCCATAAGGAGGCCGCACATAGACCACCTCTTCTCCCGTAATCCCCTGAATGATTTCATTGGTTTTGATCAGCTCCTGGCGGAAGGTCTCCCGGTTGGAGCTGCCAAGCTGTAAATGGCTGTAGGTATGGTTGCCGATCAGATGCCCGGCTTCGTGCATTTGCTTTACCAGCTCCGGATATGTTTCCGCATTTTTTCCCGTGATAAAAAAGCTGGCCTTCACATTCCGTTTGGCAAGCCCCTCCAAAAGCTGAGGCGTATAGGTGAGATCCGGACCGTCGTCAAAGGTCAGCGCCACCTTTCCCTTATCAGGCTTTACAGATTCCCCTACCGCCATGACCGTTTCAGCTGCCTCCCGCTGCTTTTCTCCCCGCAGGTTCTCCTCCGGCATGCTTTTTGACCTTCCAAAGGTCATCCGGAATTTGCCGGCTCCCCACGCCAGAAAAACAACCGCCAGCAAAAGCGCTATGATAAACAAAAGAATATTCCTGTCCTTTTTCCACATGACCATGCCCCGAAAATTCCCTTGTTTTATCATATGCCGCTTCCCGATTTCGTTGACGTCAGAATCAGAAATTGTTATACTTTTATTGGAAGTCCCATCTGCTGACAAACGGATGGGCAAAGGGGGTATCATATGATTTACCGACTGTTCCTTTTGCTGCATGAGCTCAATTTTCTTTCCGTCCTGCTCCGCCTCCTGCTCGCCATGCTCTGTGGCGGCATCCTGGGCTATGAGCGGGAAAAAAAGCATCGCCCGGCGGGCTTTCGCACCTACATGATCGTCTGTCTCGGTTCTGCCCTCGCCATGATGGTAGGACTCTATGTTACCGACATCACCGGCGCCGGAGACGCCAGCCGCATCGCCGCCCAGGTTGTCAGCGGCATCGGCTTTCTGGGTGCGGGCACCATACTTGTCACCCGGCAGAATCAGGTAAGGGGGCTGACCACCGCCGCCGGTCTGTGGGCGGTGGCGTGCATCGGTCTCGCCCTGGGCGCAGGCTTTTATGAGGGCGCGCTGGCATGCTTTGGCGCCATCTGGGTTTCCATCCGGATTCTGCGCTTTGTGGACAAAAAGCTCTCCACCCATTCCCGAACCGTTACCGTTTACGCGGAATTCACAAAGGTCAGCGATCTCACCGCTTTCATGACCTTTGCGGCGGAGCAGCACTGTACTGTCAGCGATCTGGAAATATCCCGTCAGGATCCCCTCAATAAGGATTCCGCCGTTTCGGCGACCATGACGTTACATTTTGCAAAGGCGATGCCACACGCCCAGATCGTGGAAACCTACGCTTCCCTGGACGGCATCACCCTGATCAAGGCCGTTTAGACCTGTCAGCCTCAGTCTTCCTCAATGTGCTCCCTGCCCTGATCGATGATGGTGCGCACGTGCGCATCCGCCAGGGAATAAAAAACGGACTTTCCCTCCCGCCTGCTTTTCACCAGCTTGCTCTGCTTTAAAATCTTTAGCTGGTGGGAAATGGCGGACTGGGTCATGTGCAGCGTTTCCGCCAGATCGCACACGCAGACCTCCGCCTCGAACAGGACGAAGAGGATGCGGATCCGTGTGGAATCCCCGAACACCTTAAACAGCTCCGCCAGGTCATACAGTTCTTCCTCCTGCGGCATTTTTTCACTGACGATTCTCAGTAAGTCCTCGTGCACCTCCGTTGTTTCACAGCATTCCGCTTCATACTCTTCCGTTTTGATTCCCATTCCATTTTCCTTTCCCTGTCACAGCCTTTTCACATTGAGCGCCCGGATCGCGTTCAGCACGGCGATCACCATGACGCCCACATCCGCAAAGATCGCCGCCCACATGTTGGCGATGCCCAGCGCGCCCAGAATGAGGCAGACCAGCTTGATGCCGATTGCAAAAATAATGTTTTCATAGACGATTCGCAGGCATTTTTCCGAAATCCGGATCGCCTTGGCTATTTTTTTCGGGTCGTCATCCATCAGCACGATATCCGCCGCCTCGATCGCCGCGTCGGAGCCCAGCGCGCCCATGGCGATGCCGATGTCCGCCCGGGATAAAACAGGCGCGTCGTTGATGCCGTCCCCCACAAATGCCAGCTTTTCCTTTTCGCTTTTGGCCTGTAAAAGCTCCTCCACCTTCGCCACCTTGTCGCCGGGGAGCAGTTCACAGTGCACCTCGTCGATGCCAAGCTCTTTTGCAACCTGTCTGCCGACCTCTTTACGGTCTCCGGTGAGCATGACGGTTTTCTTCACGCCCGCCGTCTTCAGCGCCGCAATCGCCTCCTTCGCATTGGGCTTGATCCGGTCGGAAATGAGAATGTGTCCCGCATAAGCGCCGTCCACCGCCATATGCACGATGGTTCCTACGCTGTGGCATTGTGCACACGGGATGCCCAGCCTTTCCATCAGCCGTTCATTGCCCGCAGCAACCGAAACGCCGTCCACCTTCGCCACAACGCCGTTTCCGCCGATTTCCTCCACCTCCGTCACGCGGGATGCGTCCAGCGGCTTCCCGTAAGCCTTCTGCAGACTTTTGCTGATGGGATGAGAGGAATGACATTCCGCCAGCGCCGCATACTCCAGAAGCTTTCCCTGTTCCATTTCGGCATGATGCACACCGCTGACCTCGAAAACGCCCTCCGTCATAGTGCCAGTCTTGTCAAACACCACATATTTCGTCTGGGAAAGGGTTTCCAGATAATTGGAGCCCTTCACCAGCACGCCTGCGTTGCCCGCTCCGCCGATTCCCGCAAAGAAGCTCAAAGGAATGCTGATCACCAGCGCGCAGGGGCAGCTGATCACCAGAAACGTCAACGCCCGGAAAACCCAGTCTCCCCACTGCGGGGAAAGCCCCAGAAACAAAAGCCTCACCAGAGGAGGCAGAACCGCCAGCGCCACCGCGCCATAGCATACCGCAGGCGTATAATATTTTGCAAACTTCGATATGAAATTTTCTGACCGGGATTTTTTGGAGCTGGCATTTTCCACCAGATCCAGAATTTTGGACACGGTGGATTCCCCGAATTCCTTCGTGGTCTTTATTTTCAAAACGCCGGTCATATTGATGCAGCCGCTGATGATGCTGTCGCCCGCGCCCGCGTCCTGGGGCACGCTCTCACCGGTCAGGGCGCTGGTGTTGAGAGTCGTTTTCCCCTCCACGATCACACCGTCGATGGGAACCTTCTCCCCCGGCTCCACCACAATGAGGCTGCCGATCTCCACCTCATCCGGGTCCACCTGCACAAGCGTTCCATCCTCTCCTGCCACATTCGCATAATCGGGACGAATATCCATCAGCTCACTGATGTTCTTCCGGCTTTTGCCCACCGCGTAGCTCTGGAACAGCTCGCCGATCTGATAAAACAGCATGACCGCCACGCCTTCCGTGTACTCTCCCAAAAGGATCGCGCCCACCGTCGCCACCGCCATCAGAAAGTTTTCATCAAACACCTGCCTGTTTAAAATGCCCTTTCCCGCCTTTTTCAGTATATCATAGCCGATGACAAGGTAAGGAATCATGTACAGGGCAAATTTCAAAACTCCTTCTATCGGAAGCAGCTCCAGAATCAGGATACACGCTGCGGCGGCGATAATTCTGATCAATACCTTTTTCTGTTTCTGATTCATCCTATATACTCCTTATGCGCTTTGGCGCGCATACCAATCCATCGTTTTTCTGCCGTTTATAAGTAGATTTCGCAGTCGTCTTCCACCTTTTTGCAGTTTTTCAAAACATCCTGCATGACAGCCTTCGCATCCGCACCCTCTTCAAATTCCACCGCCATCTTGAGCGTCATGAAATTCACGGTCGCATCCTTCACGCCGGCGGTATGCTTCGCCGCATCCTCCATCTTGTTCGCACAGTTTGCGCAGTCCACTTCGATCTTGTAAGTCTTCTTCATGGTAAAATCCTCTCCCTTTAATTTACTTTCATATGAACAATTATTCATATATTTGATTCTATTATACTACGCAAACAGAGGCTGTCAAGTGCTTTTTCATTTTTATACCCGCTGCGCCGTCTGCTCCTTCCGGTCATGCTCTCCTCCCCATGAAAAGTAACCAATTCAGTATTGGTATCTCCGGCGATGCTTTACAAACATGAATGCGGACAGGAGCAGCGCCATCAATTCCGCTGCCGGAGTAGCCAGCCAAATGCCGTTTACCCCAAAAATGACCGGAAGCGCCAGCATTGTAATCAGCATAAACACAAAGGAGCGAGAGAAAGCCAGGACTGCGGAAACAATGCCGTTGGAAAGCGCCGTAAACATCCCGCTGGCAAAGATATTAAAACCAATGAAAAACAAAGCCAGGGTGCAAATGCGGTTTCCGGTTACAGCCAATTCATACACCGGATTATCCGGACGGGCAAAAACAGATACCAGCACTTTCGTGGCGGCAAACGAAACCACCACGGTTACAACAGAGATTGCCGCAATCACCCGTAAGCTGACAGAAACCAGTTTTTTCAGCTTCATGTGGTTCTTTTCTCCGTGGTAATAGCTGATCATGGGCGCAACGCCGTAGGAGTAGCCTGTATAAAGGGAGCTGGCAAACATCAGCACATACATAATGATGGTCACGGCAGCCACACCGTCCTCTCCCACATAACGGAGCATTGTCCAATTAAACATCATTGTGATAATCCCGGTGACCAGGGCTGTAGCCATTTCGGAGCAGCCGTTGGTTGCCGCATTTGCCAGAACCCTGAACCGAAAAGCAGGCCTGGTAAAATGCAGAAGACATTTGCGCCCGCTAAACAGGAACATGCCCGCCACAGCGGTAACCGAATACCCCAGCCCGGTCGCGATGGCAGCGCCGCTGATGCCCATATCAAAAACGGCAATCAACACATAATCCAGCACCATATTCAGCACACCGCCGCTCACCGAACAGATCAGAGAAAGCGTGGCTTTTTCGGAAGCGATCATATAGAGTGTGAAATTGTTCATAAGCAAAATGGGAACGGTAAAAAGCAGATACCGGCTCAGATATTCCGTACAATAGCCTGCTACCTGGGCAGTCAGGCCCATGGCCCCAAAAATCTTTTCTGTCGCAGCGTATCCTGCCCCGCACATGACAAGGCCGACCGCCACGTTTACCAGAATCAGAAACGTGAAGTCCTCCCTTGCCTCCTGGGACCTGTGCTCTCCCATTTTTTTCATGATGACCGCGCTGCCGCCGGTGGCAAGCATGGTGGAGATTGCGGTCACAAGCTGAATCACGGGGGCGGTCAGATTGATCGCGGACAATGCGTCAGTTCCAATCAGGTTTGACACAAACAGTCCGTCCACCATCGTGTAAAACGACATAAAGACAGACATCGCGATGGTCGGAATGGCGAATTTTAAAATATTTCGCAGAGTGACGGGGTTCTCATAAGCATTTTGATGTTCCATAATTTCCTCCTGATCCGGTTGTATTTTCCTGTGTTTTGGTTTATCATAAACCGTACAGTAACTGTATGGTCAAGAGGTATTTAAAAAATGGATAAAAAAAGTAAATTGCTCACCATAGGTCAGTTCGCCGCCCTGCATGGCATCAATAAGAAGACCCTGATGTGGTATGACGAGATCGGTCTGTTTCAGCCGGCGTTCATCAGCCCGGAAAACGGATACCGATATTACAATTATTATCAAAGCTCTATCCTGGAAACCATTTTGCTGCTGCGGGAGCTGGATGTGCCCATTGAAGAAATACAGGCGTTTATGCGCCACCGCTCCGCCGCCAGCCTGGAAATGCTTTTGGGAGAAAAGATTGAAGAGCTGGACCGCAACATGGAGCATTTGCGGGCAGTGCGGAAAACATTGGTCAAACACCAGAATGATATGCGGACACTGCTGACGATGGACCTGTCAAAAATCAGCACAATCCAAAAAGAAGAGTGTCACCTGGTCACAGTCGATATCGATCAGACCACTTCCTTTGACAGGCAGGTGGAAATGATTACAGCCGAAACACAGAAATACCAGCTGCGCCGTCTGCACGACGCCTCCTACGGAACCATGATTGCCACAGAAAGCCTTTATGCCGGAAATTTTGAGGATTACTCCAGGCTGTTCATTGAAATTCCGCTCCCCATCCAAAAGACCGGTCTGCATGTGCAGCCAGCCGGAAAATATGTGCGGGCCTTTTACCGGGGTCCCTGGGAGGATATTTCCCTGTGCTACCGGAAAATATTTGATTATGCGCGGGAGCATCAGCTTTTGCTGACAGGATATTCTTACGAAACAATCATCAATGAAAATGTGATCAATCAGATTGAGGATGCCGTTGTACAAATTGAAATACCGGTAAAAGCAAATACATCGCCTGACGCACATGGGGCAATACCAGACGCTTCAGGCGATGTATAAGGCTACAGCGCGCCAAAAATGAGACGCGCTGACCGGGAAAAACGGGCTTTTGGCAGGCATGAACGCACCACGTGCGACCGCGATGCGAAAGCTGCTTCAGCGGAGCCCGCTGTAAAACACATAGCTCCCCGCCCCTACGGCATATTCCCTGCCGTCGATGACGATGCAGGCTTCCACGGGCGTGGTGATTTCATAACGCCACTGTCCCTCCTGTTTGGACCAGCGGGAAGAAATTTTTCCGTGACGGGTCTGCAGGGCTGCCTCCAGCCAGTCCAGGCGCTTATCCGGCAGGGGCGCGATTTTCACCCTTTCATAGCCCGGAAATTCCTCCTGCGTGTTGATGCCCGCCGCAACGCAGTACACCCAATCCGCGACCGCGCCGTAAGCGTAATGGTTAAAGGAGTTCATGTCGGTGCTCCAGAAATCGCCATTTTCCATGATGCCGTCCCAGTGCTCCCATACGGTGGTCGCTCCCTTCGTGACCGGATAGAGCCAGGAGGGATATTCCCTGCGCAGCAAAAGCGTATAAGCCAGATCGGCATAGCCGTAACCGGAAAGCACATGAAGCAGATAGGGCGTTCCCACAAAGCCCGTCTGCAGCTTCGTGCCGCATTCTTTCACCATGGCGGCAAGCTGATCTGCCGCCGCCTGACAGTCGGGCGCAAGCTCAAAATA
This sequence comes from uncultured Eisenbergiella sp., assembly GCA_910585455.1. Taxonomy (GTDB): domain Bacteria; phylum Bacillota; class Clostridia; order Lachnospirales; family Lachnospiraceae; genus Gallintestinimicrobium. The sequence goes on from CAJUEL010000032.1 coordinate 27,285, forward strand.
TGCCGCCAGCACGCATTCCGTCTGGGTTTCATATACCGGATAGGCCTGCCGGAAGGCCTCCAGAATTTTATCATAGAGGGCGGTATACTCTGCCACATCCTCCGAAAGCACCTTGCCCGCCTTGATGACCAGCTTTACGGCGTGGGCATAAAAGGCGGAAGCGATGAAGTCCTCCCGGGTGGAGCCTTTATAGGTGCCCACAGGCGCGTCCAGCCCCAGCCAGTCGCCATAATGGACGCCGCCGGTCCACAGATTGGGCGTGGCGGTATGGGTGGCGATATAGGAAACCCATTTTTTCATGCAGGCATATTGCTTTTTCAAAATGTCCGGATTGCCGTAGGCCAGATAGATCGCCCAGGGGCAAATCACCGCAGCGTCTCCCCAGGCGGCGCTGCTCTCTTCATTATTTAAAATATTGGGAATGACATGTCCGATCATGCCGTCCTCCCACTGATCCGCCGCCATGTCCGCCAGCCATTTGGTGAAAAATTTTTCCACGTCATAGTTTAAGCAGGCGGTACGGATGAATGCCTGCGCGTCCCCGGTCCAGCCCAGGCGCTCGTCCCTCTGGGGACAGTCGGTGGGCACATCCAGGAAATTCCCCTTTTGTCCCCAGACGATATTGTCAAACAGCTTGTTTAACAGCGGATCGGAGCAGGAAAGCCAGCCTGTGCGTTCCATTTGGGAATGTACCGCAACCGCCGTGAAATTCTCCGGCTTTGCCTGCGCTGCGCCGCCGGGGAACTGGTCGATGCGCACATAACGGAAACCGTAGAAGGTCATTTTCGGCTTATAGCTCTGCTGCCCGTCCTTACAGAAATAGAGAAGCTTCGCCTTCGCGCCCCGGTAATTGGCATTGTAAAAATTCCCCTGCTGATCCAGCACCTCACCGTGGGAAAGCTCCACTGCCTCCCCCGCTTTGGCGCACAGAGAAATTTCCACATACCCGGTGACCTCCTGCCCGAAATCGATCACGGTTTCTCCCGCGGGCGTGGTGAACAATCGGGCAACGCTTACGCGTTCCTGCTCCCGGATTTCCTCCCCTTCCTGAGAGATCAGCGTTGCGGTCGGTCCCGCAAAGGCTTCCGTCCCATTCCAGCTTTCCGGCACGAAAGCGGCGTCAAAGGTTTCCCCGTTGTAAATCTCCGAAAAGCGGATCGGGCTTTCCGCACATTTCCAGCTCTCGTCGGTGGAAACGGTCTCGACCGTACCGTCCGTATAGGTGAGCGCAAGCTGCGCCGTCAGACCCGCACAGTAGCCATCCAGCTGCGCCTTGCGCTCCGGCCACAGCCAGCCGGGCATGGGGCTGCGATACCAGCCCTTGCCCAGGGTGACATGCAGCTCATTTTGTTCCTGCACGAGCTCTGTCACATCATACTCCTGTACCTGCAGCCGCTTTTCATAGCTGGTCCAGCCGGGCGCGAGGACAAATTCCCCTACCCTGCTGCCGTTTAAAACCGCCTCATAAACCCCGGTGGCGGTGATGCGCAGCCGGGCGCTGCTCACCCGCTTTTGGCAGGTAAAATTCTTTTGAAAAACCGGACAGACATCCCCATAGTCCGCCGCCGGCCTGATCCATTTTGCATCCCATTCCATCACAATACCCTCCTTATGAATCGTTCTTGACATCTATCATACCAGATGCTAGGATGAAAAAAAGAGCCTGTTTTATGCGAAAAAAGGGGGTGATTTTAACCTGTGAATCAAGAGCATACCTTAGAGATTTACCAGATGAATGCCAACCGGCCTGAAAAGCTGGTCATGATGGATTCTTCCCAGGACGATATCGGTGATCACGACCATCGTTTTTTTGAGCTGGCCTATGTGACCGGCGGGCGGGCGACGCATATGCGGAACGGCAAAGAAAGCGAGCTGCATGCAGGCGACTATTTCATCATGGATTACGGCAGCGTACACCGCTATGAAAAATGCAGGAATTTCAAGCTGATCAACTGCCTGTTTCTGCCGGAGCTGATCGACGAGACGCTTGGCGACTGCACCAGCCTGGAGGTGCTGCTGCAGCGCTGCCTGATCCGTTATTACCGGATGGTGATCGGCAAGGACTGGGCGGAACGGACCTTTCATGACGGAAGCGGGCGCGTGGGACAGCTGCTCATGGGAATGGTGGAGGAATATCAAAAAAATCAGCTGGGCAGCCAGGAAATCTTCCGTTGCCGGCTCACGGAAATTCTGATTCTGACCCTGCGCCTGCTGGTGCAGGGGGAAAAGAGGCTGCCGGAAAGCACAATGGTGACGGAGCTGATCCGGTATGTGGACGCCTCCTATCAGAAACGGCTGTCCATGCAGGATTTTTGCGACCAGCAGCATTACAGCCTGCCCTATGTGAGCAGACGCTTTAAGCAGGAGACCGGCATGACCTTTCGGGAATATTTGCAGAAGGTGCGTATGGAAAAGTGCTGTGAGCTGCTGTCCGGCAGCGATCTGACGGTCGCCGAGGCGGCGCGGGCAGTGGGCTACGAGGACATGCAGTTTTTTCACGATGTATTCCGGCGTTATCTGCATATGACGCCCAAGGAATACCGCCGCCTGGAGCGGGGATAATGATCGATCATTCAAATGTCATATGCTCAATATAAAGATCGCCAAAATCCGGATGCGCGGCAAGATTGATTGCCCTGCAGAGCCCCTGGATCCGTTCCCCTTCCGCCGCTTCACCGCCCGGGCGGGAATTCCCCGCACCGGCAATCGCGTTTCTTCCATATAGATACGCGCCCGCGAGCGCGGTATTGCCGACGGCGCGGACCTTTGCGGTCAGCTCCCCGGGAAAAAGTCCAATGCGCGACGCTTTCCGAACATCTAAAAAGTAGCCAAAGCCGCCCGCCAGATATACGGCATCGATGTCCGACAGCGCGACGCCATATTCCTTTGTGAGCACACAAATGCCGGCATAGACAGCCGCCTTTGCCATCTGCACCGCACGAATCTGCTCCTGCGTGACATGGAGGGCACCGTTTGACGTCTGCCGGTCAATGCCGCTTTCAAACCAGGGTTCCTCCATCAGCCCGGTTTCGTCCACAATCCCCTCCTCCATCAGGTCCGCGATGACCGCGATCATATCCGTTCCCGGCGCGCAGTTGCCCGGTCCGCCTTCAAAGGCCGGTCCCGCCGCGGTCGCCGTGCACATGAGCTTATCCCGGTTTCCGATCACAAGCTCCCCATTCGTGCCAAGATCGATCAGCAGACTGACGATCTCCTTTTCGTGCATGCCGCATGCCAGAACGCCCGCCAAAAGATCCGCCCCGACAAAGGCGGACAGACCGGGAAGCAATACGACGGAAACGTCCTTCTTTTCCTCTGAAAGCGCAATCCTCTGCTCCGCAAGCGTCACCGGTTCAAAGGGAAAATGGCTTAGCCCCTCCACAGAAAGCCCTGCCAGCAAATGCTCCATCACCGTATTGCCCGCCAGATAAATGCCCGCCGGGTTGTCCGAAAAACCGTGGGAAACTACGTCTCCATTTTTCGCCTCCGAACATTCTAACGCCAGTCCCTCTTCGGTGGATTTTCCCGCTCCGGTTTCCCGCACCGCTTCCTGCAGCCGGCGAATCCCTTCCAAAAGCACAGCCTCCACACTCTCCTGCAGCGAAGAAGCTTGCCCGTCCAGCGCAGCCTGCATGCGGGATATGACATCGCTGCCAAAGGAACGCTGGGGATTCATCCGCTGAAACGTGCCCAAAGCCCTGCCGTCAGACAGCGCCCGCGCCTGCATGGCGATGGTGGTCGTGCCCAGATCAATGGCAATGCACCAGTCCTCCAGGCGACGACGGTCAGCATCAGAATCCGCGCTGACGTTTCCTTCGACTCCTACCGTTTCCGTCAAAATCTGCACCTCTGTCGGCTGCATATACGCCGCTTCCACCCTGCAGTCTTGCTCAACCCGATGCAGGCAGGCGAGCCGCACGCCATCCCGCAGCTCCTGCGGCGACAGCAAGCGGCGCTCCGTCGCCACGGGCAGGGGCGCGTTACTTTCATACCGCACCCGGCACCGCCCGCAGCGCCCTTTCCCGTTGCATCCGGCCTCCAGCACCACATCCTTCTCTGCAAGCACGGCAAAGAGCGTCTTTTGCGGCTCCGCCTTCACCTCATACGAACTGATTCCGCTCTTCATCATACCGATATCCTATCTCCGCCAGCTTCCGCACCACCTCATCGCGGTCACAATCCAAATCTGCACAGCACGCATCCAGATCTTCGTAAAAATCCCTCAGTTTCAAATTCATAAAGCTCAACAGCATCACCGGATCCTTCGGCGCCATACGCTTCTCCTTTCTGGCATAAAGCTGCGACCCGGCGGGACGGGAATACCGTCGCATTCCCAATCCAGCCAGGCCGCAGGCCGGGCTTTTTTACTCCGCTTTCTTTAATGCTACCAGAGAGCCGTCCTGTTTGTCAATCAGAATCGTATCCCCCAGGGACACCTGATCCGCCAGAATCAGCTTTGCGGAAAGCGTCTCTACATACTTCTGGATATAGCGCTTTAAGGGTCTCGCGCCGTAGACCGGATCATAGGCCTCCTCCACGATGAGCGCCTCCGCCCCGGGCGTAAGCTCGATGGAAAGCTGCCGGTCCTCCAGGCGGCGGTTTAAGTCATCCAGAATCAGATGCACGATGCCGCCGATATTTTCCCGGGTCAGGGGCTTAAAGAGAATCGTTTCATCCAGCCGGTTTAAAAATTCCGGACGAAAATGGCTGCGCAGGTCATTCATCACCAGCTGCTCCGCCTCCGGTCTGATCACGCCGTCCTCCCCGATGCCCTCCAGCAGATAATTCGCGCCGATGTTGGAGGTCATGATCAGGATCGTATTTTTAAAATCCACCGTCCTGCCCTGGGAATCGGTGATCCGTCCGTCGTCCAGCACCTGTAACAGGACGTTGAACACGTCGGGATGCGCCTTTTCGATCTCGTCAAACAGCACCACGGAATAGGGCTTTCTGCGCACCGCCTCCGTCAGCTGTCCTCCCTCCTCATAGCCCACATATCCGGGAGGCGCTCCGATGAGCCTGGACACGGCATATTTCTCCATGTATTCGCTCATATCAATGCGGACCATATTGTTTTCATCATCAAACAGCGACGCCGCCAGCGCCTTGGCAAGCTCCGTTTTGCCCACGCCGGTGGGACCTAAGAACAGGAAGGAACCGATGGGCTTGGTGGGATCCTTGATGCCCGCCTTTGAGCGGATGATCGCCTCCGTCACCTTCGTCACGCCCTCGTCCTGCCCGATGACCCGCTTATGCAGCTCCTCGTCCAGATGCAGCGTCTTGTTGCGTTCGCTCTCTGTCAGCTTCGTCACCGGAATGCCAGTCCAGCGGGAAATGATGCGGGCGATTTCCTCATCCGTCACCGCCTCATGCACCAGAGACAAATCCTCCCGCTTTACCTCTTCCTCCGCGATCTCCAGCTGCCGCTTTAAGCCCGGCAGCTTTCCGTAGGAAAGCTCCGCCGCCTTTTCCAGATTGCCTTCCCGCTGTGCGATCTGAATTTCGTTGCTGACCGCCTCGATCTCCTCCCGCAGCTTCGAAAGGCTTTCCACGCTCTTCTTTTCATTGTCCCACTGGGCCTTGCGGTTGTTGAATTCCGCCTTCAGCTCCGCCAGCTCCTTCTGCAACGCCTCCAGACGCTCCCGGCTTAAGGCATCGTCCTCCTTTTTCAGGGCGGTTTCCTCAATTTCCATCTGCATCACCCGCCGCTGCAGCTCATCCAGCTCAGTGGGCATGGAATCCAGCTCGGTTTTGATGAGCGCGCACGCCTCATCCACCAGATCAATTGCTTTATCCGGCAGAAAACGGTCGGAAATATAGCGGTTGGAAAGCACTGCCGCGCTCACCAGCGCATTATCCAGAATTTTCACGCCGTGATAAACCTCGTAGCGCTCCTTTAAGCCTCTCAAAATGGAGATCGTATCCTCCACGGTGGGCTCATCCACCTGCACAGGCTGGAACCGACGCTCCAGCGCCGCGTCCTTCTCAATATATTTGCGGTATTCGTCCAGCGTCGTCGCGCCCACGCAGTGCAGCTCGCCCCGCGCCAGCATGGGCTTTAGCAGATTGCCCGCATCCATGGCGCCGTCGGTCTTGCCCGCGCCCACGATGGTGTGCAGCTCGTCGATGAACAGAATGATCTGCCCCTCGCTCTTCTTCACATCCTCCAGCACCGCCTTTAACCGCTCTTCAAACTCGCCCCGGTACTTCGCTCCTGCCACCAGCGCGCCCATATCCAGAGAAAAAATCTTTTTGTCCTTTAGTCCCTGGGGCACGTCGCCGCGCACGACCCGCTGGGCAAGCCCCTCCACCACGGCAGTTTTGCCCACGCCGGGTTCCCCGATCAGAACCGGATTGTTCTTCGTCTTCCGGGAAAGAATCCGGATCACGTTGCGAATCTCGGCATCGCGCCCGATAACCGGGTCCAGCTTCTGTGCCCGCGCCCGTTCCACCAGATCCTGCCCGTACTTCTCCAGCGTGTCATAGGTCGCTTCCGGATTGTCGCTGGTCACCCGCTGATTCCCCCGCACCGTGGACAGCGCCTGCAAAAAACGCTCCCGGTTAATACCGTACTCCTTGAGGATTTCCCTGATCTCCCGGTTGGGGTGCTTAAGCATGGAAAGGAAGAGATGCTCCACAGACACGTATTCGTCCCCCATCTGCTTCGCCTCATCCTCCGCGCTGACCAGCGCCTGATTTAAATCCTTGCCGACAAAAACCTGTCCGCCCTGCACCTTCACGCGCTTTTCCACCGCCTGCTTCGCCCGGTTGACAAAGTGCTCCTTCTGAATTTCCATCTTTTCGATCAGCTTCAAAATCAGGCTGTCCTCTATGGTCAGAAGGCTGTACAGCAGATGCTCCTGCTCGATTTCCTGATTGCCATATTCATAAGCCAGCTTCTCGCAATTCTGCACGGCTTCCATGGACTTCTGCGTAAATTTGGAAATGTTCATGTGACTACCTCCCTGTTCTACATATGCTATAACATGTTTCGTATAGTGTCACTATAGCACCGGTTGTTAGCCACGTCAATAGGTGAGTGCTAACTATTTTATAAAAAATCAATTAACTGGTAATTGCTCAGGCACGTCTGAACGGTTACATGAACTGTCAGTATGCGCGAATCGACAGGACTCCCGCTCGCGCAGTCTGGTCTTCACCAGCTGCAATCGCTCTACCTCTTCTCCCCGCGCTGCCCTGACCGCCGTTCCCACCAGCTTTTTTGCCAGCTCACCGTAATCGCATGCCACACTGCTCAACGTCGGCCTGATCTGTCTGGCAAGATAAGTATCGTCAAAGGACAGAACTGAAATATCCTGCGGCACCTGCATTCCCCTGTCAAAAGCTGCATTCATCACACCGCAGGCAAACAGATCATTGATGCAGATCACCGCCGTCGGCAAATCCTCCTGCCGGATTTCCCGCATGATCGCATATCCCTTTTTCGCTCCATAACCGCCGTACTGCAGCCATTCCTCCCGGCTTTCAATTCCATATTTATGGAGCAGACGCAGATAGGCAAGCCGTTTTTCCAGCGTGGAGTATACGTTCTCTCCCCCGCCCCAGAATGCGATTTTTTTATGCCCCAGCCCAATCAAACGCTCCATCGCCTGTTCCATCGCGCCGGATTCATCAATCCTCACCTCATAACAGGGAATCCCCTGCGACTTGCCCATCACCACCACCGGAACCGATTCCGCCATATAATTCACGACTGAAATAACGCGTTCATTCATCTCCCGGCTGTCCATGCTGCCGCCCAGTAAAATGACGCTCTCCGCGCGCTGCTCATAGATCCTTTCCAACAGATGGGAATCCTCCAGCCGTCCGTATCTGGAATTTGCCACCAGAAGAATATATCCCTCTTCCTCCGCAGCCAGAATGCATTCCGCCACCAGCTGCCCGTAAAAGGGGCTGTCCACCGAGGCAGACATCATGCCGATCACGCCGCTTCTGGCGTTTTTCAGGCTTTTTGCCAGCACGTTGGGCTTAAAATCATATTTCCGGATCACCTCCAGCACCTTTTCCCGTTTCTTTGGCGTCACCCTTTCGGGCTGATTGATGGTCCTGGATACCGTTGCAGGGGAAACTCCCGCCTCGGCGGCGATATCATATATGCTCAGTTTTCTCTTTTCCATTTTCCTTTCTCCTGCCCTGCAGGGCAATATATTTCTGGTTCCGGCGCGCCTTTGGAAGACAATTCAGTCAAAGGGCAGCTCCCAGTCTTCTCCCATATCTTCCTCCCCGTCCCCGCCTGCAAAATACTCCTGCAAATATTGATCATATTCCTCCAGCGCCTGATCCATGCGTCTCTTTTCCTTCTTATTCCCAGTCAGCCGGTAAAAGGCGGACGCCGCCGTAAAGAGGACATCATTTTCCTCCGTACATTTCGTATCCTTCTGAATGTGCCTGCGTATCAGGTCTTCCGCGCTCTCCAGCTCATGCACATTCATATCCGCGTATATGGATGCCGCGGCAGCAAAAGGATTGTCCGGCTCCTCTGTCAGCCACTGTTCACAAAACCGGGCAGCATCCTCATGCCTGCCCAAAGCCCCCAGCGCCGACGCCTTCATCATCTTAATATCCGACGGGCTTGCTTCCTCCCACAAAAACATGTCCAGAAGCCCGTTGCATACCTCCAGCAGCCTCTCATACTCCTCCCACATATCCAGCATGTCCAGATAATCCTCCAGCCATCCTTCCACGTCATGGGAGAAATCGGTCGCCTCGTCCAGCTGATACAGCTCCGTCCCGTATGCCTGCTGATTGCTCTTTTCCTCCGCGACGATCTCCTTTAAAACGGCAAATGCCTGGTGCCAGCACTCCCGGTCCGCTTCGCCTTTCGCCATATCAAGATAGCATTTTCCGACCGCCTTATCAAACTCTTTCCATTTTTTACTCTTCATCCGCCTGTTCCCCCCTGTTAACAAAGCCCACAACCTGTATCCGCTGCCGGATCTTCATTCTGCTCCCTGCGCCCGCCGCAAACCAAAGGACATGAGTTTACCCTACAACCGAATATCGCGCTTCGCTCTTTCTGTCCTCATCATACCCCATCCCACCCCTTCTGGCAACCGGTTTTGCAGAGTTTTTCCGCCAAATCTCATCCCAGCTGCCCGTTGTTTCGTCTGCCCCTCCCGCCCTTTCTCCCCCATGAAAAGTAACTCCTGACTTTCCCCCGCTCTGCGAAAATCGTAATTGACAATTCCTGACTTTTCCGGTAATATAAATACAACTTCCTGCGGCGGGCGCATCACCTGTCCCACAGCTGCAGGAACAAATTCATATGTTGCCTGTTCTACCACCGGGTGGAACATCCAAAAGGCATTCAGAACTTTTCCGTAGGTACGGCATGCAGCGCATGCTATAAGGAATGGTTCTGAATGCCTTTTGCTTTGGGCGCGGGCTTTTGCGGGCAGACCCTGACGCTCCGGTCCGGCATATCAGGGCGGCGCGCATGCGCGCTGCCCCAAAGCTCTGTCACATCCGGGGCAGACCGGCAACACCAAAAAAGAAGGAGGAACATTATGACAATCAAACCCTTTAAAGTGGAAGAATGGATGAATCAATATGAGGTGGGCGCAAAGTACAATATTGCCGAAACCTGCGTGGATTCCATTTCCTTAGAAGAGCTGTGGCAGATCACAGGAATTGACGGAAACGCGTTCTGGGCGGATTTTTGCAAAAAGAGGCTGACCTACGGCGATATTGAGGGCAATCCCCGTTTTCTGGAGGGGATTTGCAGGCTGTACCGGTCGATCGGTCCGGAAAATATCGTCCCGACCCACGGGGCCGCCGGCGCAAACCACCATGTTTTCTATTCCCTCATCAATCCGGGGGACCGCATTGTCAGCATCATGCCCACCTATCAGCAGCTGTACTCGATTCCGGAATCCTTTCACGCCGATGTGGCGCTGGTGCGCCTTACGCGGGAAAACGGCTATCTGCCCGACCTGGAAACGATCAGACGGCTGGCGACCCCCGGCACAAAAATGATCTGTATCAACAACCCCAACAACCCGACAGGCGCCCTCATCTCCAACGAAATGCTGCACGAAATCGTCAAAATCGCCTCGGACATCGACGCCTATGTGCTGTGCGACGAGGTATACCGCCATCTTTCTCAGAAAGAGGGCTGGTGCGAATCCATCGCAGACATTTATGAAAAGGGCATTTCGGTCAGCAGCATGTCAAAGGTATTTTCTCTGGCGGGACTGCGGCTGGGCTGGATCGCGACCCGGGACCAGGAGGTGGTGCGCGCCTGTTTTTCCCACCGGGACTATAACCTGATCAGCTGCGGCATGTTCGATGAGGAAATCGCGGGCATCGCGCTGGCGGGGGCGGATAAGCTTCTGGAAAGGAGCCGTAGCATCGTCCGCAGCAATCTGGCGGCGCTGGATCAATGGATAGCACAGGAAAAGCATGCTTCCTACACAAAGCCCCTTGCCGGAACCACCGCGCTGGTGTTCTATGATTTCGACATGCCCTCCCGGGATCTGTGCCGCCGCATGTATGAGGAAACCGGCGCTTTTGTGACGCCCGGCGAATGCTTCGAGGAGGAACACAGCATGCGGATCGGCTATGCCGGCGATCCGGCGGTTTTAAAGGAAGGGCTGCAGGCAATCAGCCTGTTTTTCAAAACTCTGGAAAAGGAGGGTACGCCTTTATGCAAAAGCTGAGCGAACGGGTGGGAACCTTTACGGATTCCGTCATCAGAAGAATGACCAGGATCAGCGACCAGTACGGCGCGATCAACCTTTCTCAGGGCTTTCCGGATTTCGACCCGCCTGCAGAAATGCTTGCGCGGCTTGCCCAGGTGGCAAAGGAGGGACCGCACCAGTATTCGATCACCTTCGGGGCGCAAAATCTGCGGGAGGCGCTGGCGCGCAAGCAGGGCGCGGCGATCGGGCGCGCGATCGATCCGGACCGGGAAATCGTGGTCACCTGCGGCGGCACGGAAGCCATGATGTGCGCGATGATGACCGTCTGCAATCCCGGGGATAAGGTGATGGTTTTTTCCCCTTTTTATGAAAATTACGGCGCGGACGCCATTTTGTCCGGCGCGGAGCCGATTTACATTCCGCTCGTGCCGCCCGCATACGATTTCGACCCTGCCCTGATTGAAAAGGGCTTTCAGGATGGCGCAAAGGCGATCATCATCTGCAACCCTTCCAATCCCTGCGGCAAGGTTTTTTCCCGGCAGGAGCTTATGGTCATCGGAGAGCTGGTTTTAAAATATGATGCCTTTGCGATCACCGATGAGGTGTACGAGCATCTGGTATACGAGCCTTACCGGCATACATACCTTTCCTCCCTGCCGGGCATGTTTGACCATACGATCACCTGCAACTCCCTGTCCAAAACCTTTTCCGTCACCGGATGGCGGCTGGGATACCTGATCGCGCCCGAAGCCGTCACGGAAGGGGCAAAAAAGGTGCATGATTTTCTCACGGTGGGCGCTGCCGCCCCGCTGCAGGAGGCCGCGGTGGTGGGACTTACATTCCCCCGATCCTATTATGAGGATCTGCGGGCGCTCTATACCCGGAAACGGGACTATTTCCTTGCCGGGCTGGACCACATCGGTCTGGAGCACAACGTTCCCCAGGGCACCTATTTTGTCCTGCTGGATATCCGGAAATTTCTGGATTTGTCGCAGTTTGCAGGCTACACTGATCTGGAATTCTGTGAATGGATGATTCGCCAAATCGGCGTGGCGGCGGTTCCCGGCTCCAGCTTTTTTAAGGAGCCTGTCAACCACCTGATCCGGCTGCATTTTGCCAGACAGGAGACCACGCTGGAGGAAGCGCTCGCGCGGCTTTCCCGGCTGCAGGCTCTGCTCTAAACGGACTTCTCGGAACAAAAAAAATACAAAAGATGCCGGAAGCAGGAATATCCTTCCTCCTTCCGGCATCTTTTTACAGCCCCCTTTTACGCTCTTACAGCATGCCGTCCTTCCACACGCCGTGATCGCGCAGCACCTTTTCGATCACTGTGCCCTTTGCCACATGCAGAACCGGCTTTTTGAGCGCGTTGAGCGGTCCCGGCAGCGCGATTTCCAGCGGTGATTTGCCATCCATCAGCTTCACACTGCTCTCCAGAAGCTCCCGGATATCATAAACGCTGCCCCAAACCTCAGGCACGCCTCTGTCCACGCCCAGCAGTCCGTATACGGCCTCCATCGCGGTGCGCACCGAATATTCGGTGGTGAAAACCGTATCCCGGGGCGTTTCCGTAAACTGTCCCAGAAACGCGAAGTTCACACAGCCGTCGGGAATCACATCCGGACGGTCGCCCTTTGTCCTGGGCATGAAAAATGCCGTAATGTAAGGCATCATGGTGGGCACACAGACAGCGCTGTGCTGTGCCAGACCGGGAATTTCCTCCTCCGGCACGCCCAGATGATAGAGCCACTCCTCCGTGATTTCCTTTCCGGTGCACTCCTTCATCGGCTTTTTCACAAAGTCCCCCGGCACATCCGTGAACAATCCATAAACCCATACGCACACCTTGTCCGGGTCCTGCTCCTTAAACTGTCCCTGTCTGTTGATCGTCCAGCTCATCAGCCAGGCCGAATCCTTGCAGCTTACGATGCCTCCCGTGACCACCTTACCGGTTTTCGGATCCCGTTTGCAGATATCCGTAATATAAGGAAGGATTTTTTCATCCAGCGTGGTGACGGTCGCGGATTCCCAGTTTGTCTTTGCCACATCGGAACAGAATTTTTCCGGATGCCCGAAGGCAGGATCCTGCTTCGCGATGTTTTTCCAAAGGCTCCAGCAGCCGCTGGTGCGCACCTCGGCATCTCCGTTGGGCGCGTGATTCTGATCGCCGTAAATCGTCCCCTCCGTGCAGCTCCCGTTGGTGACAAACACCAGATCGTTTTCCGTCAGCACAATGCCCTTTTCCACACCCTTCACCTTACATTCGATGGTTTTTGCCACCTTGCGGCCATCCTCGATTTCAAAAATTACATTGGTCACTTCCGTGTTAAACCGGAAATCCACACCCGCCTTCTCCAGATATTTCTGCATGGGCAAAATCAGGGACTCATACTGGTTGTATTTGGTGAATTTCAAAGCGCTGAAATCCGGAAGCCCCGCGATGTGGTGGATGAACCGCTGGAAATACAGCTTCATTTCCAACGCGCTGTGCCAGTTTTCAAAGGCGAACATGGTTCTCCAGTACAGCCAGAAGGTGGAATCGAACACTTCGTTGTCGAACACATCCTCTATCGTCTTATCGTACAGATCCTCATCCTTTGTCAGAAACAGCTTCATGATCTCCATGCAGCCCTTCTGGCTCAGATTGAACCGTCCGTCCGTATGCGCATCCTCGCCCCGGTTGACGGTGGCGCGGCACAAAGAATAGTTGGGGTCCTCCTTATTCAGCCAGTAAAATTCATCCAGCACGGATGCATCCGGCGTTTCCAGGGAGGGGATGCTGCGGAACAAATCCCACAGACATTCAAAATGATTTTCCATCTCCCGCCCGCCGCGCATAATATATCCCCGCGTCGCATCATAAATGCCGTCACAGGCGCCGCCCGCAATGTCCATCGCCTCCAGAATATGGATATGGGAGCCCTCCATCTGTCCGTCCCTCACCAGAAAGCACGCCGCCGCCAGCGCCGCCAGACCGCTTCCCACAATGTAAGCGTTCTTGTCCTCCACGCCCTCCGGCTTTTTCGGTCTGGCAAAGGCCTCATAATTGCCGTTCGTATAGCAGATTCCCTTGCTGTTCTTCTCCCCTTTTCCTCTCTCCGTATTCCGGTACTCCTGTTCCTTCCCGGAAGCTGCCGGTGTCTTTTGAAGCGCCTTTTCCCCCGCCTTTCTGTGATTCTTCGCCGCGATCGCCGTCGCCGCCGCTCCCGCCGCGACCACCGCCGCGCCGATTCCGATGTTTTTCTTCGATGCCATATCTGTTACCGCCTTTCTGATTCATCCGCCGCTGACCGAACCGCCCGGACAGCGCTTCTTCGTTTTGATGTCCCTATCATACCCCCAAAAATTCCGCTCTTCCACTTACAAAACGGCCGGAATGATAAAAAACTGATCATTCCGGCCGTTTTGATAAAAATATTCTTATGAGCCCGCGCGTTGAAATTGTCCCTCCGGTCACTGCCTCCCCTCGAAGTTATGGATCGCGTTGGCAACATTCCCGTGGAGCGTGATGCCAAGCTTTTCCACAATGATATGGTAATCCTCCTTCATCCCCCGGTCGATCCAGTCCAGCATGACCCCCACAAAGCCATACTTGTAAAACTCCGCGATAAATGCCCTGTCCTGCTCCTTCAATTCGCTCCCCCGGCTCTTTTCCTCCACCACACCGGCGATCAGATCGAAGGTGAGCTTATACAGATAGCTCTCGATCCGCTCTCTTCCGACCGCGCTCCGGATATTCTGAATGAAAACCTTATTTTCCAGAACCGCCTCAAAAATCTGAGTCAACCCTTCCTGCCAGGTATCATAGGTTTTCTTATCCTGCAGCGCACGCCGTCCGTCCTCCACGCACACCCATTCCGCAAGCTCATAAATATCCCGGAAATGATAGTAAAAGGACATCCGGCTGATGCCGCAGTCCGCAGTCAGGTCATTGATCGTGATTTTATCAATTTTTTTGTGCTGTAAAAGCCTTTTCAGCGACGCCTCCAATGCGTACTTCGTGGTATTTTGCATCGTTTTTCATCCTTTTTCGTATACTTCTGTCCATGCATCCCCGCGCTCTGACGCAGGGACAATTTTATTTTATCATACTCTGCCGTCCCTTTCCACCAAAAAACCTTTCTGTTTACTTCAGAAAATATTTAGAAAAAGTAACTGAAAATAGCAAGCTCTGTCTGCTATATTGTTCCTGCAGGTGAAAGCAGGGGCCAGATTACTGTTTGCAAAGGAAACCGTAACGGACCTATCGCACCTCACCAACAGAAAGGATCCCCCATGAAATACATTACATTTACAGTACCCTGTTACAATTCTGAACATTATATGAAGCGCTGCCTGGATTCTCTGCTGGTCGTAAGAGACGGCGTGGAAATCATCATCGTGGACGACGGCTCAACGGACGCCACCGGAACGATTGCGGATGAATACAGCGCCCTGTACCCGGATGTGGTGAAGGTGGTACACCAGGAAAACGGAGGACACGGCGCAGGTGTGAACGCAGGGCTTAAGCTGGCGCAGGGACGCTACTTCAAGGTGGTGGATTCCGACGATTGGCTGGACAAAACCGCATATGAAAAGCTTTTAGCGCGGATAAAGGAGTTTTGCGTGATGGGCGCATGCGGCAAAGAACAGTATGAAAACACAGGCCCGGACCTGATCGTGTGCAACTATATATACGACCATCTGGAGGAGGGAACCGGACACACGGTCCGTTACCGCAATGTTTTTCCCAAAAACCGTATGTGCGGCTGGCAGGAAACCGGTCATTTTTCCCTGTCCCAGTATCTGGTCATGCATGCGCTGATTTTCCGGACGCAGGTGCTTAAGGAATCGAAGGTGAAGCTGCCCAGGCACACCTTTTATGTGGATAATCTGTTTGCGAATCAGCCGCTGCCCTTTGTGGAGCGGATTTTATATCTGGATGTGGATCTGTACCATTATTATCTGGGACGGGACGACCAGTCCGTGAATGAAGAGGTTTTGAAAAAAAGAATCGATCAGCAGATCCGGGTGACGCTGCTCGTTGTAGAATGTGCCGACCTGCAGGCAGTTCGCAAGAAATCTCCCAGACTGGAAAAATATCTGTGCCGCAACATTTCCATCATGATGGCAATTTCCTCCATTCATCTGCTGCTCATCGGCACGCCGCAGGCGTATGAGAAACGGAAAAAACTGCTGCATCGGATCCGGGCGCGCAACCCAAAGCTCTATATCCGTCTGCGGTACAGGAGCCTGTGCGGCTTCACCTATTTACCGGGCAGGCTGGGAAGATGGCTCACGGTGAAGGGCTACCGTCTGGCAAACAGGCTTTATCATTTTCAATAAAACAAATTACGGAGAGGAAGCTATGTCCAAAATATATCTCGCGCTGGTGGATACGCCGGGGATCTTCGCGTTTTTCATCCGCCGCTATCTGAAACAGAATTACATACATGTGGTGCTTTCCCTGGATGAAAATCTGGAGGAAGCCTACAGCGTGGGCAGACGCAATCCCGCCATTCCTGTTTTCGCGGGAATGGAGCGGGAGGACAAATATCAGATCCTGCGCGCTTTTCCCACAGCGTCCTACAAAATCTGTGCCCTGGAATGCAGCCCGGCACAAAAGGAAGCCCTCCGCCAAAGGCTAAAGGAGGATTGGGAAAACCGGTTTCATTTCCATTATGCGGTGCTGGGATTACTGTTTCTTGTGGCAAAACGTCCTTTTTATCAGAAAAACCACTTCACCTGTTCCTCATATCTGGCAAAGGTGCTTTCCGAATGTGGAATCGCGGTTTCTTCAAAGCATTTTTCTCTGGTGACGCCGAAGGATTTCCGCATTTATATGGCGGATAAAAAAACCGTTTTTGAAGGACCGTTATCGGCGCTTGCGGGCGGGGATGCAAAACGCGTGGAGGTGGCTTATGATGCCGGGTAAAAGGTTGGGAAACGCGCTTTTCTTCCTGTGCGTCATGGGACTGACCTTCTATGCGGTGCTGCACGGACAGGACCCTGCGCAGATCGGCAGGGCGCTCGCCCACATGTCCTTCCTGCCCCTGTGCGCGGCGGCGTGCTGCGGTCTGTTTTTTGTATGCGCGGAAGGATTTATGATCTGGTATCTGTTGAAGGGAATGGGCGCAAGGAGCGGGCTTGCATCCTGCATCGGGTATTCCTTTGTCGGCTTTTTTTACTCCGGGATCACGCCCTCCGCCACGGGCGGGCAGCCGATGCAGCTTTATTATATGAAAAAGGACGGAAACCGCCTGTCGGATAGCTCCGTGGTGCTGATGACGGTTGCCGTCATTTATAAATTCGTGCTGGTGGTCACCGGCGCAGGGATTTTGCTGTTCTGGTATCAGCCGCTGTGCGCGCGGCTGAACGGATATCTGGCGCTGTATCTTTTGGGGCTTTTTCTGAACGTGGCGCTGGTGGCGCTTCTGCTTTGCGTGATGGCGGCGCCGGGCGGCATGTATCGTCTACTTTCCCGGCTGGAACGGGGGCTTGTGCATCTTAAGCTCCTGAAAGCCTCTGCCCAAAGGGAGCAGAAGCTTCTGGAATTTGTGGATGGCTACCGGAATGCCGTGCATTTTCTGTGGACGCATAAGAAAAGGGTGTGCGCGGTGGTGCTCTGCACTTTTCTGCAGCGCGGCAGCGTCTTTTTCCTGACCTGGTTCGTCTATAGGGGCTTCGGACTTGCCGGAAGCAGCATGACCGAAATCGTCCTTTTGCAGGCGTCAGTCTATATCGCGGTGGATATGCTGCCGGTGCCGGGAGCGCAGGGGATTACGGAGCTGATGTATCAGGCCGTGTTTGCGGACATTTTTACCGGACAGCTTTTGATGCCCTCCCTCTATGTGACCCGGGGAATCAATTTCTATTTTCTGCTGCTGGTCAGCCTCCTTGTGACAATCGCCCGACGCCTGACAGAGAAAAAGGCGCGGTAACAAAAAAGTTGAAAAATAATGAAAAAAGTGCTTGCATTTTATAGTGCAGTGTGTTATTCTAAATAAGCGCTGAACGATCAGTGCAAGATGGCTAGTTGGTCAAGCGGTCAAGACGTCGCCCTCTCACGGCGAAAACAGGGGTTCGATTCCCCTACTAGCTGTTGACTGTTTTTAAAACAGCCCAACCCGAAAGAATGCTGGAAATCTGCCAAAGGCGGTTTACAGTATTTTTTTTGTTATAAACAACTGATTTCCCTGGCCGGTACGAGGGCGGATGTGTCTGCCCAACCCGTTGCCTGCGGAAATGGACGGCGGCGATGAAGGAATATTCGTTCATCGCCGCCATTCATTCCCATATTCTGTTTTCCGTGCTGTTTCAATCCCCATATGTAAAGGCAAAAAACACTGACATGAACAATCAGATAAGAGCCGCATATCCCCTGGCAAGGCATACCATCGTGAAATATTGCCTGCAAAAGGGCAGACCGCCCTATTGCGGTATCAGATCGTTCATTTTCAATATCTCAATGACAGTCCCCATTTCGTCATTGAGAGCGTGGATTTCCCGCCTGATATTTCTTTCTGCATACTTCATATCAAGCTTTAAATCCTCCAGCTTCCTTGTGATGTGCAACTGCTGCATTTCCATCGTTCCCATCCGCGCCTCTGTTTTGCCAAGCCGGTTCTCCACACTATCAAGCCGCTCATTCACCTTGCCAAGCTGGTTCTCCACATTATCGAGCCGACCCTCCACCTTGCCAAGCTGGTTCTCCACATTATCGAGCCGACCCTCCACCTTGCCAAGCTGGTTCTCCACATTATCGAGCCGACCCTCCATCTTGTCGAGCTGGTTCTCCACATTATCGAGCCGACCCTCCACCTTGTCAAGTCGGTCCTCTACCTTGCAAAGCCGGTCCTCCACCCTGCTAAGCCGGTCCTCCACCCTGCCAAGCCGGTCATTCATGCCGGCAATCTGCCCTTCGAGCTTATCCAGCCGTTCATGAACAGGTGCGATTTTGATGTCAAGCAGTTGTCCGATTAGCCTCAAATCCTCATTCGTCAGTGCCATTCAAACCTCCTTTTTGCTTATTCACAGAACGCTCCGATTATAACATGTCCGGAAGCGAAAGTCCAGATAATAGATGGCACCATCTGTAACAACAGTCCGGTTCTCGTTAATCACGCCCTGCGTATGCGAATCCCAAAGGTTGCGATTTCGAAAGGCGCGATCTGTACCTCATACTGGTTTTGATCGTTCCCGGTCAGCGCTTCCTTCTCCCGCTCCAGAATGTCGCTGCGATATGCCTCCTGCATCCAGAAGCTCTTTTGAAGCTGCAAAAGAACCGGCTTCTCCGTCACGTTTACGAAGCGCACAAGGATATCCGAACCGTCTTCCTTTCTCTTAAAGCCCGTCAGGGCAAGCCCGCTGCCCTGCCACTCCAGAAAGCTTTGGGCGGGCGGAAGCGATTTGTCAGCAGGCACGCCCTCTCCTCCTGCCTGTCCGGGAATCTGGCACGCGGTCAGATCGTTCTGGAACTGATAGCCTTCCTGGTAAGCCGCTGCGATTTCCTCTGCAGCAAAGGGAACGACCTCATAGCGCAGGCAGCAAGGTCCCTGCATCTGCGCATCCGGCGTAGGAAAAACGCCCCAGTCTCCCATTTCTCCCACACAGCGCAGCAGTGTAACCGCGATGGCATTCTGCGCATCGGGGAGAATTTCATATTCGTACAGCCCGAAATTCGCCACCAACAATCCCGCCTTTTCGTCACACATCGCCACAAAATTCTGCTGATGCTCACAGCCGCTGGGATTTTTCCAGGTTTCCTTATGCCGGTTCGGACGCTTTACCACCTCAAAGGTGGAATCCGCATAATGCTCCTGCGCCTTCAAGCCTGTGGGGAAAACTGCGCGGAGCCTGTGATCCTTCGCCGTATTATCAAAGGATGTCTCCACCCTGACGCCCTTTCCATGCTTTTCCAGCGTCAGCCGTGTGGTCAGATGAAGCGCCGTCGTTTCGGCGCTGCGCTGCGCCTGCCGGATATGAAATTCCACCATGCTTTCCCGCTCCTTTTGAAGCAGCCCATCGGCAGATTCCGGAATTTCCAGCTCCTGTTCTATCTCATATACCGCGCGCCAGGGGGTATCCTCTGCCAGCCTGATCCGGGCAGCCATTCCCCGGGTGGTGACCGGCGTCGTATTTTTGGGCTGTACAAAAATATACTCATTTCCGATATCGCCGCAATCCTCGTACCAGCCAAGCTGTGCAAAGACTTTTTGGGTCCTTTTATCCGTCAGGGTATAGGAGCCGTCCGGGGCGATCTCCACTTTGAGGAAAGCATTTTCCATCGCGCATGGCGCTGTCACAAGGCCAGGCTCCTTCCCTTTTCTCCCATCGTCTGCGGATGCCCGGCATAGCGTATACATCGCATAGCCCATGGCCGCGGCCCGGGCTTCAAAGGTGACCTTCACCTGACGCGCCATATAGGGCTGCCGGAAACGGTCATCCGGAAGGGTATAGCCAAAGGCTGTCCCCATATCCTCAATCGATGCCTCCACCGGATTTCCTGCCGCATCCTTTAACTGGAAATCCGGAAAAGGAAGCCCCTGGGCATCTCCGTAGGCCTCATGCAGCTGCCTGTCACCGATGCGCTGCCAGTCCAGCACCACAGAAATCACCTGGCTCTTTTCCCATCCCGTGGTATTGAACACGACAAAGGGAACGTCCCCGACCGCGCATTGTGCCACAGCGCCGTGCACAAGCTGTGACGCCAGAAAAGCCCTGCTCTCATTGGCAATTTCCTGTGCCACCTGCAGACTTTTTGCAAAGCGGCTTTTCATCTCCTCCTGCACGCTGTCGATGCTGCAGTTGCAGATGCTGTCATGAGGATGATTTTTCATCAGCGTTTTCCAGCTGTACTGCAAAAAGTCCGCCGGATTCTCCATGCCAAAAAGTCCCGCGAGCGCGGAGAGAGGCTCCGCCTCCTTTTCCAGCGCGGTTTCGCACCGTCTGTTATATATTTTCAAATCGATTCTGGAGGAGGTGGTGTTCACCAGCGTGTACAAACCATCCGTTTCCTGACTGATCAGCTCTCCCTTCACCGTGGTGATATCCTCTCCCATTTCCCGGCGGACCGCTTCCACATACGCAGGAAAATCGGAATGGATGAATTCGATATCCGGATACAGACGCCGCGCCGTCTCAAGCGCCCTGCCCAGGTCCTTCTGCACGGGCTGATGATCACAGCCGTTCATGAACAAAAGCTGGCTCGTCCCCGCAAAGCGCCTTGCACGTTTTAAACGCTCATCCCAGTATTGCCGCGCTTCCTCCTCCCCGGTCGGAATCTCCATCCCGTTATTGTACCAGTTTGCGAAAAGAATGCCGGGCAGGCGGCTTTCGTCCGGAGATTCCCAGTACATCTCCGAATAAGCGGAGGTATAATCTCCGCCCTCCAGCACCTGATTGTCAAAGCCCACCGGCTTCACGCCGCGCCCGAAAACCGCCGCCTCCATACCCGCCTGTGATAAAAGCTGGGGCATCTGCCCTGCGTTCCCGAAAGCGTCCGGGAAATAGCCGATCTTACAGACAGCCCCCGCCTCCTGCGCCATTTTCATGCCGACCAGCAGGTTCCGCACGTTGGCCTCCCCGCTGGTGAGGAACTCATCCTGCAGGATATACCAGGGACCCACCACAAATCTCCCTTCCCGGATATAACGCATGAGCTTTTCCCGGTTCTGGGGCCTGATTTCCAGATAGTCCTCCAGCACGATCGTCTGGCTGTCCAAATGGAAGCTTCGGAAGGTCGGATCCGTTTCAAAAAGCTCCATCGCATCATCCATCAGCTTCACCAGCTTTTTCCGATGCTGCTCAAAGGTCATATACCATTCCCTGTCCCAGTGAGAATGGGAAATGACATGTACGGTTGTTTTTTTCATTTCTCTATCTCCTTTTCCTGATATCCTTTACAGATGTCCACCCACTCCGGATGTCCTGCGCACTCCTCCAGCTCCGGGATCGCAAGCTCGATCGCGCTGTGGGAGCTGCCGCAGGCGGGAAAAACCGTTTCGAAGCGTTTCAGCGACACATCCAGATATACGGTCACGCCCTCCTTTAGAGCAAAGGGGCACACGCCGCCCACGGCATGACCGACCAGCGCCTCCACCTCATCCGGCGAAAGCATCTTCGCCTTTGTGCCAAACCGCGCCTTATATCTGGCATTATCGATTTTCGCATCCCCTGCCGCCACCACCAGGATCGCATGGGATTCTACGAGAAAGGACAGCGTCTTCGCGATTCTCTGCGGCGCACAGCCCAGTGCGGCGGCGGCAAGCTCCACCGTCGCGCTGGATGCGTCAAACTCCCGCACTCTGTCTTCCATTCCGTATTGCTTTAAATAGGCCTTCACTCTTTCAATAGACATTTCATTCTCCCTTAGCTTTGTAACAGTTCAGACAAGCCTGAACTGTTACTTATTTCCCGGAAATCACCACGCCGTCGAAGGCCGCATAAGGCAGCACGCTGCTGCCGTCCTCCACCGTTTCTTTGGATATGGCGACCAGACTGTTTAACAGCCCGGCGAGATTTCCGTTGATCATGGTTTCGCTGACCGCGCCTTTGACCGTGCCGTCCTCAATGAGGAAGCTGTTTTTTGCCACGCCGGAAAACTCGCCGTTTATGCCCGGCTGTCCGCCGGAGAAACGGCCCACGATCAGCCCCCTTTTGATTCCCTTGATCAGCTCGTCATAAGGGGTATCGCCGCCCTCCATGACGACCGCGAAGGAAGAGTTTTTCGCGGGCGCAAAACCGGACTTGTTCGCCACATACAAAGACAGCAGAAAGCTTTTGAGCACGCCGTTTTGAATCAGGTCGAAATCCTCTGACAAAAATCCGTCGCCTGTGTAGCGTTCGCCGCACACGATGCGGGGATCGCCGGGGCGCAGGGAAAGGGTGATGCGTTCGTCCGCCACCTTCTGCCCCAGCTTGTCCAGCCAGATACTAGTTTTTTCCAAAATCACGCCGTCAGAGGCAAAATTCCTGCCGATGGCGTAAAGAAATTCCTTCATGCTCGCGGGCGTCAATACGATGGTCCCCTCAAATTTTCCCGTCAGGGGAACCGTGGAAAGCTGTGCCTGCACATCAGCCAGGTCCTTTCTTAAGGAGCCCAGCTCGATAAAGGGGCGGTCCAGCCTGTCCGTGTAAATGTCGCTGCCAAAAAAGGAGGTGGAGCGCTCCCCCTCGTGCCCGGAGAACATGAGGGAAATGCTGTAGGCCCCCCTGCAGGATTCAAACTCCGTACCGTTTGTATTCTGGTAGATCGAATGGACTTTATCGTGGGAAACGATCATCTGCTCCATCAGGATTTTGGGATACTGTTCCCTGATGTCGCGCATCAGCTCCTTTGTGCGTGTAAAAAACAGATCGATATCCGGCTCATAGGCGCCGTCACAAAAGCGTTTGTTCTCCTGCCGCGGCGCGATGTCATAGGCGCTGTCTGAGATGCCGTTCCCGGCAGAACGGATGCAGTCTTCTGCCGCCTGGGTAAGCGCGCTGTCGGCAAAGCTGTTGATGGCGACGGAGCCCTTTTTATTTTCTTTATATGCCGTGATGGTCAGACTGTGATCGAACAACGTGCGGAACAGGGAAAATTCCCCGCCGTCCACGTTAAATTCGTGGGTTTCCTTTTCTGTGACGGTGTACTGCGCCTTTTGGGCGCCGGCGCGTTCAAGCGCTGTCCCCACCTTTTTTGCAACTTCTCTGATATCTTCCATGTCAGCGTCCTCCTATCATCACCTTGCAGCGCAGCGCCGGACCGCCCATTCCCACCGGCATGGGCTGCTTTTTGCCGCACATTCCGCTGCTCGCCCAGACCACGGTATCCGATACCATGTCCACGGTTTTCAGCATCTCAAACGCCACGCCGGAAATAGTCGTATCCAAAATGGCGCGCCCCAGCTTTCCTTTTTTGATCTCATAGCCCATGCACACGCCGAACATGAACTCCCCTGTGGTATCCGCCTGTCCATTGTTGGTGTCTGTCAGATAATAGCCGTCCTCCACGGAGGCGATGATGTCCTCCAGCTTATCCTTTCCGGGCAAAACGGCGGTATTGCGCATCCGGATCAGCGGTTCATCGGAAAAGCCAAAGGCTCTGGCGTTGCCTGCAGGCTGCATGCCGAAATGCTGTGCGCTCTCCCGGCTGTTCATGTAGCCTGTCAGCACGCCCTCTTTGATCAGCACCGCATCCTGTGCCGGCGTCCCCTCATCGTCCAGATATACCGGCAGGGGAGCCGTCTTACCGAATGCCGTATGGGCAAAATCCACCATCGACACAAGTCCGGACGCCACCTGCTTATGCAGAGCTGGTCCCGCCACGGAGCCGCCCAGCACCAGATCCGCCTCCACCGTATGGCCCACCGCCTCGTGCGCCAGCATGCCGGGCAGAATGCCGCCCAGCACCACCGTCTTAAGACCTGCCTCGGCATAGACGCCCTCCCGCTTTTTCATCAGCTTTTCATAGAGGCCATCCAGCTTCGGATACAGCAATGCAGGATCGGTGAAATTCTCCCCGAAGATGCCCGCTCCCCCCATCACCTCAAACAGCTCGATGGGCACACCGGAGGTGGTCTCTGTGTTCATGAACACATACAGATAGCTTCTGGGGGAACAGATATGTCCGCTGCAGCCGTCCGACGTGCAAATCCGCTTCTCCATGGAATCCTCCAGCGCCATCACGCTGCGGCTGGAAAGTCCCGGATATTTCTGCGTAATGTAGGCGTCCACCTCCTTCGCAAATTCGATGTAACGCTTCTGCTGCGTATCCTGCATTTCCCTGTTTAACGGAATCTCCCTTTGTGGAATTGGCTCCAGGCTCCCTTTTCCTCTGCCCACATGACGATCCATAAAAGCGGCATTCTGCGTCGCCGCCCGCAGCACAGCCTCCGCTGCCTGCCCCGTGCATTCCGCCATGGAGGAAAAGCCATAGACGCCGTTTTGATACACTCTGGCGCAAACCCCCGCGCTCTGCGTCCTCTGATTTCCCGTCAGATTGCCCTGCACCAGGGAAATTCTTCTGTTACGGTTTTCCTGCGCCCTCAGCTCTGTGTGAACCCCTTCCGAAAAAAGAGCTCTTTTTCCTGAAATAAAATCTTCCAGCATGCCTTTATCTCCTTTCAAAAACATAATTTTTCCAAACCATCATATCCGACGGCATTTCGCATTGAAATATAAAATCCTCTCCCGCCGCTTCTGAAAGCTCTGCCAGCGTATGGGCGATAAAATTCCGGTCATACACCTCTCCGTCCACCGTGCACAGGCTCCTCTCCTCCATTCTGCCCTCGCCCTCCCGGACCGTTAAGAAAAGCTTCCCTTTTTCCTCAAGCACCTGTTTCATCCGTGTAAAAGCGAGGGGCAACTGCCCGTTTTCGATGTGGACCAGCCCGGCGATGACGACGATGGCATCCACCCTGCCGATATACGAATAATCGCAAAGAATGTCCTCCTGATAAAAGAGAATGCCCGGATTTTTCTGCCGCGCGATCCTGATGCTTTCTTTGCTGAAATCGATACCCAACGCCTCATAGCCATACGCTGCGATCCGCCCTGTCTCATATCCCGCGCCGCAGCATAAGTCAAGCACCCGCGCCCCTTTGGGCAGCGTGTCTAAAAATGCATACAGGCTCTCCATTCTGGCATCCGGCGCATAGCCCCGTTGGGCCCATTCCTGCGCCGCTTTGTCGTAGTATTCCATCGTACCGTTCATCAGTATTCCTCCGTTACTGTTCACACCTTAGCCAGGCTGAAGCGTTACCACAATTTCCAAATCCATTATAATATCTTTTCCCCCAAAATACTACCACCCAAAAGCACTATTTTTCAGCTTGCCAGCGATATGGGGTTATGTTAGAATAATCACGATGTTACTGATCGCGAGGGGAACAATCGCATTATATCAGCATGCCGGAATTGACCAGGGTTCTCCCTGACCAAAGTTCAGGCTCCGCGCGAAATGACATGGAGCGTCGAAATTCAGCATGCAATATAAGCCGTGGAGGCGGCACTACACATATGGACAATATTTTTGAACAGGTGGAAAAAAATATAGACAGTCTTGTCGCAGACAGCGTGGATTGGGCTGCATGCGCTTCCCAAAAGCAGCTGCAGGAAGCGAGAATGGGCAACCTGAAACTGCGTTTTTGGGACAGGGACATTCCGCAGGAATGGTTAAAGGATATCAGTGGGAAAAGGGTGCTCTGTTTAGCGGGCGGGGGCGGCCTGCAGGCTCCCCTGCTCGCCTGTGCGGGAGCGAAGGTTACGGTGATTGATCTTTCCAATAAAATGCTGGATAAGGACAGGGAAATCGCCAAAAGGGAAAATCTGCAAATAGAAATTGTAAAAGGCAACATATGCGATTTATCCATGTTCGGCGACTGTTCCTTCGATTTTATTCTGAATCCGCCCTCGCTCATGTATCTTCCGGACTTAAACCCCGTATTCCGGGAATGCTATCGTGTGCTGACTGCAGGAGGCGTTTTCATCATGATGGCTCCCAATCCGATCAATTATGTATGCGATTATGTCGATGACGAAAACGGCGGATATTACAAGGCTGTTCACAGAATGCCTTTTTGTTCCCGGGATTACGACGATTCGGACTGGATTGAATATGGACACACCATGGAAGCGTATCTGGGCGGTCTGACAGATTGCGGTTTTCTGATCAGTGGATATATGGAATGTCAGATGGAGGATATTACGGAATTATATTTTATGACGAGGGCAGTCAAATACTCTGAAACAGTTTAGACTTGTCTGAACTGTTTCAATGCTCTGGTTACTTTTCACGGGGTGGGTCGCAGCCCGTTGCCCCGTCTGTCCCTTCTGGTCGTGCTCCCCACCCTGTGAAAAGTAACTTGCTCTACAGCCCATCCATGGGCATCTGTAAAATTTCGTTGACTTATATGCTTTTCTGCTATAGAATGATATCAACATAAAATGAAACGTAGCTCTTTTGCCACCGGGTAAAGAGATAAAGCGTCAGACGTTCTATCGTTAGGTCATAGAAGATAGAATGTTTGGCGTTTTTTTTACAGAAAGGCAATACAAATGGAATCAAAAAAAATATTCTCTGCATTTTTTCAATACGTGTGTTTAAATATTCTTGGCATGCTTGGATTATCCTGCTATATTCTCGCCGACACCTGTTTTGTGTCCGCCGGTCTGGGCGCCAACGGGCTGACCGCGCTCAATCTGGCGATCCCCGTCTATAGCTTCGTACATGGCTGCGGCCTGATGCTGGGAATGGGCGGTGCGGCAAAATACTCTGTTTTCAGAGGACAGAAAGAATTTCAAAATGCGAATCAGACATTTACCGCCGCCCTGTGCCTTACGGTCATTTTGTCATCGCTGTTTTTACTGACAGGAATCTTTTTCTCCGGAAATCTGACCGCTGCGCTGCACGCTGACATCGAAGTATTTGCTATGACCAAAACTTATTTACAGGTTATCTTACTGTTCGCTCCCGCATTTATGTTGAATGACCTTCTTCTCTGTTTTGTGCGAAACGACGGCAATCCGAAGCTTTCCATGGCGGCCATGCTGACGGGCAGCCTGTCAAATATTATATTGGACTATCTGTTTATATTTTCTCTGCGCATGGAAATTCTCGGTGCTGTACTGGCGACCGGATTCGCCCCCATCATCAGCATGTGTGTGTTATCAAAGCACCTGTTTACAAAACAAAATCAATTTCATTGGGCGAGACCAGGGTTTTCTCCCGGCCCGATCCTGACCTTCCTCTCATTGGGGATTCCTTCGCTCATTACAGAGGTTGCCTCCGGGATCGTGATGCTTGTGTTTAATTCGATCATTCTTCGGCTACGGGGAAATATCGGCGTGGCCGCTTATGGCATAATCGCCAATCTGTCCCTTGTCGTCACATCGATTTATACCGGAATCGCACAGGGCATGCAGCCCCTTACAAGCCGTTTTTACGGATACAGGAAGAAGGAAGAAATCCAAAAAATACTCCAGTACGCAGTCATAACCATGCTGTTCATCTCAGCCTGTCTGTACTTCACCCTTGTATCGGGCGCCAGTCGGATCACAGGGTTCTTCAACAGCGAAACAAACGACCTTCTGCAGCAAATTGCCGTTACTGGGATGAAACTGTACTTTACAGCCATTCCCTTTTCCGGCTTTAACATCATTCTTTCCATACATTTCATATCAACGCAAAGGGCGCTGCCAGCACAGGTGATTTCTTTATTGAGAGGATTTTTTCTTGTCATTCCCATGGCCTTTCTCCTCTCCGGCATTTGGGACATGACCGGTGTGTGGTTGTCGTACCCGATCACGGAAATGCTGGTATGCATCCTGGGTATCATATTGTACAAAAAAAGCAGGCAAATAGCCTGAAAATATTTTCATAAAGGAGATAACAAATATGTTCAGAGAACTGCGCAGAAAGAAACAGGAATTATCAATAGAGGATAGCATAGCCATTCTGCGGCATAGCACCTCCGGTGTTCTTGCATTGCTGGGGGACAATGCATACCCTTATGCCGTTCCGATCAGCTACGTGTATGATGATTCCAGATTGTATTTTCACGGGGCGAAGAGCGGGCATAAAACGGACGCAATCCAAAATCACCCGAAAGCCTCCTTTTGTGTCATCGACCAGGACAATGTTATTCCGGAGGAATATACTACCTGTTTTCGAAGCGTAATCGTCTTTGGCAAAATCCGTATTCTGGAGAATGAGGCAGAAAAGGAAAAA
This sequence comes from uncultured Eisenbergiella sp., assembly GCA_910585455.1. Classification (GTDB taxonomy): domain Bacteria; phylum Bacillota; class Clostridia; order Lachnospirales; family Lachnospiraceae; genus Gallintestinimicrobium. Next base: position 55,638 of record CAJUEL010000032.1, read on the forward strand.
GCAATTTGGACACTGGCATCCAAATATTATCCGGACGCCGCTGACGCCGAACGGCAAAAGGCAATCGAAAAAGACTGGAAGCCCTTATGTATGATGGAACTGTCCATTGAGCATATTTCCGGAAAGGAAGCTATCGAGCTCGTCCGTGCGAAAAGGGAAGTATTCCCTGCCCCAAATGCATAACAGGCAGGGAATCACCATTTTTTCCGATCCCTTCCCTCTATCTTACATGCAATTGATCTGCTTCCCATCCAGCCATGCGTACAGATTATCAAATACGATCTGTGCCCGCAGCTCCATGGATTCTACCGAAGCGAAGGCGATGTGGGGCGTCACAATCGTATTGGGACAGTGCAAAAGCGGATGCTCTTCCTGCAGGGGCGGCTCGGTCTCAAACACATCGCAGGCTGCTCCCGCAAGCCTCCCCTCCCGCAGCGCCGCCGCCAAAGCGGCAGAATCCACCACGCCTCCTCTTGCCGTATTGATCAAAATTGCGCTTTTCTTCATTCTTGCCAGCTCTGCGGTGCCGATCATTCCCTTTGTCTGCGGCGTCAGCGGACAATGCAGGGAAATGATATCGGAACGCTCCAAAAGCTCTGAAAGCTCCACCTGCTCATCGATAGCGGCATCCGAAACCCTGCTGCGGTTGTAAGCCAGCACCCTGCAGCCAAAGGCCTTACAAAGCGCCGCGGTCCTTTTCCCGATGGCTCCTGCTCCCACGATGCCCACCGTCTTACCGCTAAGCAGATTCCCGACCAGCCCGTCCTTCGTGCCGCCCGTGCGGCATCTTTGCTCCGTCTCCTTCACATGCCGCAAAAGCTGGATCATGAAGCCGATACTAAGCTCCGCCACAGCCTGCGTCGCATAACCGGACGCATTGCTGACCGCAATCCCTCTCTTTTTCGCCTCCTCCATCGGGATATGATCGACGCCGGTAAACGCCACATCAATGAATTTCAGCTTTGCTGCTTCCTTCACCACAGACGCATGCAGCGGCATGTTGGCGAGCATGATTATATCCGCATCCCGGCTTCGCATGCATTGCACTTCCGGATCCGTCTCCTTTTCGTAAGCTGCAAATGTATGTCCCATTTCTGCAAGACGCTTTGCGTGCCCTTCGATCACCGCGTCGGAAACGCCCAATCCCTCCAATAATACGATCTTCATTCTCTCTCCTCCAATCAATACTGACTGCTTTTTCCAATATTATAATCCATTTTTGTCCCCCTGCAAACCCTCATCTTACAATTCAAAATATTGACAGTAACAGTCCGTTACTGCATCCGCCCATGAAAATCGCTGCGCGATGGGGCGGATGCATGCTACCGGCAAGATTTCTCACGGTCTGCGCGGTAAACGCGCAGACCTGGCTGAACTGTTATGTAGTGACTTTTGTCAATACCTGAATTG
>CAJUEL010000033.1 GCA_910585455.1 uncultured Eisenbergiella sp.
TTTTTTGTTTTCAGGAAAGGGGTACGTTTCCTGTCACTACATATTATCTGTTACAAAACCCCTTTTCAATTGCACTGTTTCACGGTATACTAAAAGAATCGCGGGAAGGAGCCGGAGGGCATTTTTGAGGGATGTAAAGGAGGCGCTCCGGGCGGTAAAGTTTGGATATGATCTTGTGGAGCAATGATGAGGAAAGGAGAAAATGTATGAGGCCGGCGGTTTCTATCGGAACGCAGGATTTTGAAAAAATCCGGAAGAATCAGTCTTTTTATATTGATAAATCTCTTTTTTTGCAGGAATGGTGGGAAAGCGGGGACGATGTCACGCTGATTACCCGTCCACGCCGTTTTGGAAAAACGTTGAACTTAAGTATGGTAAACTGTTTTTTTTCAAACAGATATGCGGACGGGGGCGAGCTGTTTGCCGGGCTTAATATATGGGAAATCGAAAGATACCACAGGCTTCAGGGCAGCTATCCGGTCATATACTTAAGCTTTGCTGATGTGAAAGGAAAGGATTTTTTCGCAGCGCGGATGGGGATCATTCAAAAGCTGGCGAAGCTTTACAGCAATTATGCTCATATCAGGGAGTCGCTGAGCGGTATCGACGCCGCCTTTTTTGACCGGGTAGGGCTGGACATGACGGATGATGCTGCGGCGGTAGCCATTCAGAACCTGTCCGATTTTCTATATCGTTTTTATGGGAAAAAAGTGTTGATTCTGTTGGATGAATATGATACCCCCATGCAGGAAGCCTATACAAATGGATATTGGGATATGCTGACGCCGTTTGTTCGCAGTCTCTTGAACTCAACCTTTAAAACCAATCCTTCTATGGAACGCGGATTGCTGACAGGAATTACCCGCGTCAGTAAGGCGTCAGTATTTTCTGACTTGAATAATCTTGAGGTGGTGACGACAACCTCATCCAAATACTGCAGGCAGTTCGGTTTTACAGAGGAGGAGGTTTTTGAAGCGTTGGAGCAATTTGGGCTGGCGAATGAAAAAGAACGGGTGCGGCAATGGTATGACGGTTTTATTTTTGGAGAGCAGAAGGGAATCTATAATCCGTGGTCCATCACCTGCTATCTGGAACAAAAAAAGTATAAACCATATTGGGCGCACTCCAGTTCCAACGAGCTTATAAGCCGCCTGATTCAGCAGGGCAATCCGCAGACGAAGATGATGATGGAGGATCTTCTGGAGGGAAAGACGCTCACCATGGAAATTGATGAGGAAATCATATTTGATCAGCTGCAAAGGAAACGGGGGGCGCTTTGGAGCCTGCTTCTGGCGAGTGGATATCTGAAAGTGACAGCGAACCGGTTTGAGCCGGACAGCGGTCGGTTCGTATATGATTTGCAATTGACAAACCGGGAGGTCCGGATGATGTTTGAGGATATGATTCGGGACTGGTTTTCAAATGAGGATACGCCATATCATGCTTTTTTGCAGGCCTTTTTGCAGGGGGATGTGGAGTATATGAACAAATATATCAACCAGGTGGCAAAACAGATATTCAGTTTTTTTGATGTTGGGAATAGACCTTCCGATGAGACGAATCCGGAACGGTTTTATCATGGATTTGTGCTTGGACTGATTGTGGAGCTGGCGGGAAAGTATCGGATCACATCGAACCGGGAAAGCGGGTTTGGAAGGTATGATGTCATGCTGGAACCGGTGGATTTGTCTCAGACGGCATACGTGCTGGAATCCAAGGTGAGAAATCCCGACAGGGAAAATGCCCTGGAGGATACATTGCGGTCAGCGCTTATGCAGATAGAAAAGAAGGGCTATGATGAGGCACTTTTGGCAAGGGGAATTGAAAAAAGCCAAATTCGCCACTATGGTTTCGCGTTTGAAGGAAAACAGGTATTGATTGGATGACAGGAGGGAAAAATGCCGCAGATTCATGTGATGATAAAGCCCGCCTCCGGGCTGTGCAACATGCGTTGTAAATATTGTTTTTATACGGATGAAATGGAAAAAAGGAGCCAGGCCTCTTATGGCATCATGACGGAGGAAACGCTGGAAAATGTGGTGCGGGAAACGCTGGATTTCGCGACGGGGCAGTGCACCATTGCCTTTCAGGGCGGGGAGCCGACGCTGGCGGGGCTGAATTTTTACAGGAAATGTCTGGAGCTGGAAAAAAAGCATAACCGCAATCAGGTGCGGATTTCCCATGCGCTGCAGACGAACGGTTACGTGCTGGATGAGGAATGGTGCCGCTTTTTCGCGGAAAATGATTTCCTGATCGGCCTGTCCGTGGACGGCATCAAGGCGACCCATGACGCATACCGGAAGGATGCGCAGGGGCAGGATACCTATTTCCACACGCTGGAGGCCGCCAAAAAGCTGGAGGCAGCGGGGGCAGAGTTTAATGTGCTCACCGTGGTCAATGGAAAAACCGCGCCGAAGATCAGACGGATCTATGAGCAGTACCGGAAGCTGGGCTTTGTCTGGCAGCAGTATATCGCCTGTCTCGACCCGATTCAGGAAAAGCAGGGGCAGCAGGAATATTCGCTGACTCCGAAGGTATACGGGCAGTTTCTGATCGACCTGTTCACACTCTGGGATCTGGATTTGCGGCAGGGAAAGCAGCCCTATATCCGGCAGTTTGAAAATTATGTTGCCGTTTTGCTGGGGCAGGTGCCGGAGGCATGCGAGCAGCGCGGCGCGTGCAGCTTTCAGAATATCGTGGAGGCGGACGGCAGCATTTATCCCTGTGACTTTTATGTGCTGGACGGGTATAAGCTGGGGAATCTGAATGAAGACAGCTTTGCGGTGATCGAGAAGCGGCGCATGGAGAGCGGCTTCGTGAAGGATTCCTTAAACCATACGGAGCAGTGTAAGGGCTGTCAGTATTTCGGGATTTGCCGGGGCGGCTGCCGCAGGCATCGGGAGCAGCCGGGCACGCTGCCGGGAGAAAATTATTTCTGCGAGGCGTACCGGATGTTTTTCGACGCCTGCCTGCCGCGCCTGCAGGAGATCGCGGCGGCGGTGCGCGGACGCTGAAGGACGGGATTTTTGCGGAAAAACCAAAGAGAGACTTGATTTTTCAAGTCTCTCCCGTTATAATTTACTTAGAAAGGTTATCGGATGTGTTTTATCCGATTGCCCTCAGTTAAATACAAAATTAAAAGAAATTAAGCATCTTCACTTTGGACGGTTGGGATGCTTATTTCTTTTTGTTATTATGATGGTCTATGTAAGACAGAGCCGCAAAGAGAACCAACAGTAAAGTCAAGACTTCCATTGTACTCATGGGCATCACCCTCCTTTGTTACTAGAGGGCATCTGACATCGGAAATTCACATCCACGCTTTCTGTTCAATTACCTTTTCATCATATCATAAATAGTGGTATAAATCCACAGTTTCATGCTATTCAATTATGACTTTTTTGCAGATATCGTTACTGTTTATGGTGCCGCCGAATGCGGACTGCCAGCGGTCTGGCTCCCTCCCTTCCGCCTCCTGGCCGGTGCAGACTGTTTTTGGAGCGCCTGATATCCGAAACAGGCAAATCCCCTTCAAAGTGCAGTCCATTTCTGCCACAAAAGTGGGAAAACGAACAACGTGAGTTCCCACTTTTGCGCGGGAATGGCTGCACTTTGGAGGATGGATTTGCCGTTTCGGATATGGGCGCCCTAAAAACAGTCTGCACCGGCCAGGAGGCGGAAGGGAGGGAGCCAGACCGCTGGCAGTCCGCATTCGGCGGCATCGTGAATGGTAACAGATAGCCTGCTTAAATAATTCCCCTGGTTTTGTGGTATCGTAAATTCTGTTGTTGCATACCGGGGGGATTTCGTTTATACTTTTTTATGGTGAAAGAAGACAGGAAGCATGATTCAGACGGCTCTGTGCGGTCAGCATACGGGATGCGGTCTGAGAACAGGAGGAAGATATGGTTACACTGGCAGATAGCGGTGTTTATCTGGTAAACGGCGCCGAGCTCATTTTGGACGGGCCCGATGCGCAGGAAGCGTTGGCGGCAAAGACCGGGCGCTGTGTCGGGAAAGAGGAAGCGGCGAAGAGCACCATCGCCTACGGCATTTTAGAGAGTCACAATACTTCCGGCAATATGGACAGGCTGAAGATCAAATTTGACAAGCTGACCAGCCATGACATCACCTTTGTGGGCATCATTCAGACGGCGCGGGCTTCGGGACTTACGAAATTCCCGATTCCCTATGTGCTGACGAATTGTCACAATTCTCTGTGCGCGGTGGGCGGCACGATCAACGAGGACGATCACATGTTTGGTCTGACCTGCGCGAAGAAATACGGCGGGGTTTATGTACCCCCGCATCAGGCGGTCATCCATCAGTTCGCGAGAGAAATGATGGCGGGCGGCGGCAAGATGATTCTGGGCTCCGATTCCCACACCCGCTACGGCGCGTTGGGTACGATGGCGATGGGAGAGGGCGGTCCGGAGCTGGTCAAGCAGCTTTTGAACCAGACCTATGATATCGGCATGCCCGGCGTGGTCTGCGTATATCTGAAGGGAAAGCCGGAAAAGGGCGTGGGTCCGCAGGACGTGGCGCTGGCGATCATCGGCGCGGTGTTTGCAAACGGCTATGTGAAAAATAAGGTGATGGAGTTCGTCGGTCCCGGTGTGGCGGGTTTGAGCGCGGATTTCAGAATCGGCATCGACGTGATGACCACAGAGACGACCTGCCTGTCCTCCATCTGGCAGACTGACGGAGAGATCAAAGACTTTTATGAGATTCACGGCAGAAGTGAGGAATACAGGGAGCTTGCGCCGGGCGCGGTGGCATATTATGACGGTCTGATCGAGGTGGATCTTTCCAAAGTGAAGCCCATGATCGCCATGCCCTTCCATCCCAGCAATACCTACACGATCGAGGAGCTCAACGCGAACCTGACGGATATACTCGCCGATGTGGAAAAGCGGGCGGCGGTGAGCCTGGATAACGCCGTGCCCTATAGCTTAAGGGACAAGGTGCGCGACGGCAGATTTTATGTGGACCAGGGCATCATTGCGGGCTGCGCGGGCGGCGGCTTTGAAAACATCTGCGCGGCGGCGGATATCTTAAAAGGAAAGGACATCGGCAGTGACGGCTTTACGCTGAGCGTTTACCCCGCCTCCATGCCGGTTTATATGGAGCTGATCAAAAACGGCTGTGCGGCGACGATTCTGGAAACCGGCGCGGTGATGAAGACCGCTTTCTGCGGTCCCTGCTTCGGCGCGGGAGATACCCCGGCGAATAACGCCTTTTCCATCCGTCATTCCACCAGAAATTTCCCGAACCGGGAAGGCTCCAAGCTGCAGAACGGACAGATTTCCTCGGTGGCGCTGATGGATGCGCGTTCCATTGCGGCTACCGCTGCGAATAAGGGACTTTTGACGCCTGCGACGGACTTTGACGGACCGATCGGCAAATATAAGTATCATTTTGACAAAAATATTTATCAGAATCGGGTATTTGATTCCCACGGTGTGGCGGATCCGTCCGTGGAAATCCAGTTCGGCCCCAACATCAAGGACTGGCCGGCGATGGTTGCGCTGCCTCAAAACCTGGTTCTGCGCGTGGTTTCCGAAATCCACGATCCCGTCACCACGACGGACGAGCTGATTCCCTCCGGCGAAACCAGCTCCTATCGTTCCAATCCGCTGGGACTGGCGGAGTTTACCCTGTCCAGAAAGGATCCCGCCTATGTGGGTCTGGCAAAGGACATCCAGAAGGCGCAGCAGGCGGTGATGGAGGGGACCTGTCCGGTAGAAGCAAAGCCGGAGCTTAAGGCGGTGATGGACGCGATCCATGCGCAATATCCGGATGCAGGAAAGGGCAACATCGGCTTTGGCTCCACGATTTTTGCGGTGAAGCCCGGGGACGGCTCCGCCCGTGAGCAGGCGGCGAGCTGCCAGAAGGTGCTGGGCGGCTGGGCGAATATCGCCAACGAATATGCGACGAAGCGCTATCGCTCCAATCTGATCAACTGGGGCATGCTGCCGTTTTTGATTCCCGCAGGGGAGCTTCCCTTCCGGAATCTGGATTACCTGTTCTTCCCGGACATCCGCCGGGCGGTGGAGGAAAAAGCTTCCGAAATCAAGGGCTATACGGTGACGGCGGAGGGCTTAAAGGAGTTTTTCGTGACGCTGGGAGAGCTGACGGATGAAGAGCGGCAGATTATTTTAAAGGGCTGTCTGATCAATTATAACCGCGTGGAATAGTTGCAGAGTTCCTTCCATATAGTATAAGGGAGGGATGAGCCATGCAGGAAAATAATCAGGAAAAAAGAGCGATAAGAACCGTAAGAAGGAAGAAAATGCAGGACCTTCTTGCGGTTCTTTCTTTTTTATTGCTGTTGCCCTACAGCTGCGCGGTATTTTGCGGGGCGCGGCAGGAGGCGGCTGTGGAAACTCTGGGCAGCGTGTCGGATGGAAAAAATGAAATTCTCTGGGAAAAGGACAACGGCATTTACAGGATGCCGCTGGAGGATTTTCTGGTCGGCGCGCTGGCGGCGAGCATGCCCGCCGAATACCGGGAGGAAACCCTGAAAGCGCAGGCGGTGATTCTGCGCAGCATTTGCATGCGCAAGATGCAGGAAACAGGGCTTTTGCAAAAGGAAGATAGCGGGCTGGAATGCCTGGAGGAAGCAGAGCGGCAGATGCTGTGGGGAGAGGATTTTGCGGAAAATGAGGAGCGGTTTGCGGGGGCGGTGCAGGATACGGAAGGGATCGTGCTCACCTGGCAAAACGAAATCGTAAAGCCGCCCTATTTCAGGCTGAGCGCCGGAAAAACCAGAAGCGGCAGGGAGATTTTTGGGGTGGAAAACGGCGATTTTTCCATGGATGGAAACGATATGGCAAACAGCTGGTGCCAGAGCGTGGAGTGCCCGTATGATCTGGAAGCGGCGGATTTTTTGCAGGAAAAAAGGGTGGATAAGGAGGAATTTACCAAAAAGCTGGCGGCGGAGAATTTTTTTCTGCCCGACGGGGGAGCGAAGCTTAAGCTGACCAGGGACAGCGCGGGATATGTGCTTTTTCTGGAATGCCTGGACAGCCGGATGGAAGGGGAGAAATTCCGAAAGCTGTTTGCGCTGCCCTCCGCCAGCTTTTCTCTGCGGGAGGAAGCGGGGGAAATCATTTTGCAGACAAAGGGGGTAGGGCACGGACTCGGATTTGATCAGTATGGCGCGGATCTGCTGGCGGCGGACGGAAAGGACTATATGGAGCTGCTGCACTTTTTTTTCACGGACCTGAGTCTGGAAAAAAGAAGCATAATTGCGGAATAATTGTAAACTTCCTGGCAAAACTAAGCTTGAGAGAATTCTGAAAATGACAGCGGACGGCGTAAGGATTGTCGTTTGCGGCCCGTTTGGGCATACACTTTCTCAAATTGAGTACAGAAAGGACAACAGGCATGAAAAGAAGGAGATCAGGCAGAGCTTATCGCAAGGAAACAATTATTATGACGGCATCCAGCGTTCTGGTGCTGACCGCAATGACGGTGACGGGAGTTTCTATTTACAGGCACAACCAGCCGAAGGAACCGCAGGAAAATGTGGTGGATTTCTCTGCGCTGGAAAACGAAGCGCAGGAGAAAAACGATCAGATCGCCCAGGCGCAGAATCCGTCGGCAAAAAATCTGACCAGCAAGCAGGAAAACAGCGGAGAGCTGGATTATGATCCGTATTATCTGGAGCAGGAACGCCGGCTCAACGAACAGGACGCATTGGACATTGAAAACGCCTCCGGTCTGCCCGCAGAGGAAGCGGAGGGCATTCTGCAACAGGACGCGGCGGAAGGCGTCCAGACGGGCAACATCGGCTACGCGGAGCTCTATCGCGATAAGTGGAGAAAACAGGAGGAATCGGAAACCGGCTCCGAGGGCGCAGCTGACAGTGCGGAGGAAGAAAATGCTGGTTCCGATGCGGAAAGCGCCCAGGATGTGGCAAGCGGTCAGGACGACGGAAGCAGCCCGGAGACCGGGGACGGCTCCGAGGCCCAGACAGTGAATGAGGAAGCGGATGCAGGAGAGGCTGCTGCAGAAGAAGAGCTGCAGGAGGCGGTAGCGGATGTGATGCAGGAGGAGATAAGCCTGCACTTTTCCGAAGAAGCAAAGCTCCAATGGCCCATTGCGGGAAATGTGCTGTTAAATTACAGCATGGACAAGACCATCTATTTTCAGACGCTGCAGCAGTATAAGTACAACCCCTCCATCGTGATCGGCGCGACTCAGGGGACAAGCGTCGCCTGCGCGGCAAACGGTGTGGTGAAATCCATCTACAAGGATCCCCAGACCGGAACGACAGTCGTCATGAACCTGGGAGACGGCTATGAGCTTTCCTACGGACAACTGCAGGAGGTGATGGTGGAGGAAGGCGATTTCGTGGAAGCCGGAGCCTTCATCGCCAAGGTCGCCGCTCCAACCAAGTATTATACGGTAGAGGGAACAAACGTATATTTTAAATTGACAAAAGACGGCGAACCGGTTAATCCGATGAATTATCTGGGATAAAAATTTTCGTTTAAAAATAACAGTTTAAGTACGGCGCCAGCAACTGAACGGGTTGGCAGGTGCATGGAGCGGCAAAGGGCAGATGGGAGGGGCGGCGGGCACGGGCTGGAGGGAATCGCATGCTTTTGATTAAGAACGGGCAACTGATGACGATGGACGGGAAGGAGCCCTTCATCGGAGACATTTTATGCAAAGACGGCAAAATTGAGCAGATCGGCGCGCATATCGAGCTGCCGCCGGGCAGCGATGCGGAGGTGATCGACGCTTCCGGCTGCCTGGTGCTGCCTGGGCTGATCGACGCCCACTGCCATGTGGGCATCACCGAGGAAAAAAAGGGAATCGAAGGCGATGACTGCAATGAAAACGTGGAACCGGTCACGCCCTGGCTGCGCGCCCTGGACGCGATCAACGCGATGGATTCCGCCTTTGAGGCGGCGGTGCATGCGGGAATCACCTCGGTCATGGCAGGACCGGGCAGCTCCAACGTGGTGGGCGGGCAATTCGCCTTTCTCAAAACGAAGGGGCGCTGCATAGACGATCTGATCGTGCGCGCCCCCGCCGCCATGAAAATCGCGTTCGGGGAAAATCCGAAGGTGAATTTTTCAGGAATGGGAAAAAGCCCTGTGACCCGCATGGCGATCGCCGGCATGCTGCGCAGGGAGCTGTTTGAGGCAAAAAAATATTATGAAAAGCGCAGGGGGACGGATGCCGGGGCGGACGCGGCGGAAGAAAATTTTGATCTGGAGCCCTGGCTGCCGGTGTTTGACCATGAAATTCCCTTAAAGGCCCATGTTCACCGGGTGGACGATATTTTTACCGCTATCCGGATCGCGAAGGAGTTCGGGCTGGATATGACGCTGGATCACTGCAGCGAGGGACATCTGATCGCGGACCGCATTGCGGAAAGCGGCTTTCCCGCGATCGTCGGACCGGATCTGTCCAGCCGCAGCAAGATCGAGATTCAGCATGTGGATTTTAAGACCGCCGGGGTGCTGCACAAGGCGGGCGTTCTGGTAGCGGTCTGCACCGATCATCCGGTGTCCACGATCCAGTCGCTGCCGCTGTGCGCGGGGCTTGCCGTTAAGGAAGGGCTGCCCCCGGAGGAGGGACTGCGGGCGATCACCTGCAATCCGGCCAAAATCTGCCGGGTCTTTGACCGGGTGGGCAGCCTGGAGGTCGGGAAGGACGCGGATATCGCGGTCTTTGCCGGGAATCCGCTGGAGGTGTCGGGAAAAGTGCGCTATACCGTCATCGACGGCAGGGTGGTATACCGGGAGGCGGACGCATAGGCGCTGGCGATGCTGCAATCGCTCTGCGTATGGATTAATCAATGAGCGGGGCAGGCATTGCTGCGACATACGCTTGCCCCGCAAATCCGATCACTTTATCTGCCAATGAGCACCTTTTTTCCGAAAATGCAAATCTGCATTTTCGGATCATGCGCCGGAACAAGAAATTTGTTACTATTCAGACACGTCTGAATAGTAACAGCATCCGCCCATAAAAATCGCTTCGCGATGGGGCGGATGCCTGTTGCCACTACGTTTTTTCACGGTCTGCGCGGTGAACGCGCAGACCTGTTTGAATAGTAACAGAAATTTCCATACTTATTCTGATTGAATTTTCGTGGCGTTTGCGTATAATGAAAGTAGGAAAATTGTTGCTTAGAGGAATGTAATGAAATAGGACAATCATGTTATTTCTGCAGACGACTGCCGCGGGAATTTGATTATTCAGGTTGGATACGGAGATATGACGGAAGACTTCAGGGGGATAAATGGAATGATAGCTGAAAATATAAAAGTGGATTTGGTGCAGGGATTGACAGAGATTTTTCGGGAGAATATGTCTACGATTATTTTATATGGATCGGTTGCAAGAGGCGAAGCCACAGACGAAAGTGACATCGATATAGCAATCATTGTAAAGGATGAGGTGGATCATGCGACAAAAAGGCGTTTTATCAGTTGGGTGGCAGGTATGGATATTCGTTATGAAAGGGTCTTTTCGATTGTAGACATAAAAGAGAGCAATTTGAAAAAATGGGAAAAGATTCTTCCATTTTATCAGAACATCCGAAAGGAGGGAATCGTTCTGTGGAGGGCAGCTTGAAGGAACTTGCTGGATATCGTTTGGAAAGGGCTAAAGAAATGTTATTGGCTTCGGAAAACAATTTGAAAATAGGAGAATATAAGACTTCATTAAATAGAGCTTATTATGCAGTTTTTCATGCGATGCGTTCAGCAAATGCGCTCAAAGGATTTGATTCTTCCAAACATTCGGGAGTGATAGCTTTTTTTACAAAGGAGTATTTAAAATCCAATATTCTGGATAGAAATTTGTCAGTTATTATAAAAGGTAGCTCTCTCTGCCGGGAAAAATCGGACTATGACGATTTTTATATCGCAGGTCATGCAGAAACTGAAGAACAGTTAGAAAATGCAAAATATTTTGTCCGGAAGATAGAGGAGTACATAAGTCTAATGAGCGAATAAATACATGGTATGAGGATCAAACAAAAAGCGGCGCAGCATAGCGCTGCGCCGGTGTCATCAGGCATCTGCCTGATTTGCCATTCGTTCTTTCAGCCGCGCGATTTCCCGCGCAGGCCGGTCGAGGGCTTCTCCCTCCGTATAGTGCCATTCCTCCCGGCAGATTTTTTCCACCTGCTCCCAGGAGTGGATGGCGTCTTCGTATTTTTCCTGAATTTCGTAGATTTGCGCCATGGAGAGCCAGGCGTCCGTGTAGCGGGGCTTTGGCTGCAGCTGCAGCGCTTTTTGGTAATAGGAAACGGCTTCCTCATAGCGGCAGATGTGTGTCAGGCAGTCCGCCATGCTAAGCTGTGCGAGCCAGTCCTCCCCAAACTTCTCCGCCATTTCGTGCCAGATTTGCAGCGCGCCTTCCCGGTCGCCCTGCGCCCAGAGGATTTGTCCCTGATAAAGGGGGACGCGGCAGGAGGAGTCCAGTCTGGAAAGCCGGTCCAGCACGGTTTTTGCCTCCCCGCAGCGATTGTCGGCGAGCAGCTCATCCAATAGCCACAGATAACCCCTGGCATAGCCGGGATTTTTTTGCACAAAATCCTGATAGAAGCGGATGCGGTCAGTGTGGGAAAAGAGATACCAGTCGGAATACGTTCCATGCTGCGCTTTGCAGAGAGCCGTATGATTATCTTTGTTTTCCGGCTCCAGCGTCAGGGCTTCTTTCGCATAATATTCGGCGAGAGAAGCATATTCTGTCGCTTTTGCGTTGTACAGGTCTGCGAGAAGGGTGAGGCATCTGGGCTTTTTTTCTTCGCGGGAAAGCCCGTTGAGCAGGAAATTTTGGGCGTATTCAAAATCATTTCTGTCGATGGTGCGCTTCGTGTCCAGCATGTTTTCAATGCGCCGCAGGTGTTTTTCATCCGTCAGATCGAAAAGCTCGTCGATGGTGACGCCGAAAAAGACGGATATTTCCGGCAAAAGCTGGATGTCCGGCAGTGTGAGGTTATTTTCCCATTTGGAAACCGCCTGTGGAGAAACGTTTAAATGGGCGGCGAGCTGCTCCTGCGTGATTGTTTTTTGAAGGCGCAGATCCCTGATTTTTGTGCCAAAGTTCATATGATTGTCCTTTCCCGGATCATGGAGCCTGTAAGCGGGGCTGTCGGTGATCCGTTTGCTTTTTTTTGGTTGTTCTCAGTTTAGCATGCCCATATCAGGCGGCGCAATGACCGGCAAAGACAGTTCGCTCCACTGCAGGTTGATCGTTATTTTTCACGGGGTGGGGAGAAAGGTAACGGTTGATCGTCATCGTCCAGGCGGACCGATGCCCCCGATTCAGACGAAAAGTAACGGCGAAAAACTGATTTCCCTGTGGCGTACGGGGCTTTGATTGCGAGTCAGGTGCCAGAATGGTATAATAGAGAAAGAATGCTCTGTAGCGGGTCTTAAATGGTTGGCGGAGTACAGAGGCTTTTTAGTCGAAAGGAGACATTACGTGGAAGTAGAAAGACTGGGGCGGCTGATAGCCAGAAGGAGAGAACAGAAGGGGATCAGCCAGCGGGCATTAGCGGAAGGAATTTGTTCCGTTACCATATTGCAGAGGCTGGAAAGAGGAGAGCGATAGGGGTAGGAGGATTTTATGGATAAGAAAATACAGATCAGGAATAGCACTACGGACTTTCTTGTATTCACGAAACAAAATGGTGAAGACGGCATTGAGGTTAGAGTCCATGACGAAAATGTATGGCTGACCCAGAAAAGCATGGCACAGCTTTTCGATTGCTCAACGGATAATATTGGTTTACATCTGAAAAATATTTTTGCCAGTGGAGAGCTGGAGGCCAAAGCAGTTACCGAGAAATCCTCGGCAACTGCTTCTGATGGAAAAAAATATACGATGAAATTTTATAACCTTGATGCCATCATTTCTGTTGGCTATAGGATTAATTCCATTCGCGCTACTCAATTCAGACAATGGGCGACGAAAGTGTTGAAAACATTTGCTGTTCAGGGATATGTATTGGATAAAAAACGCCTTGAAAACGGTCAGATCTTTGATGAGGAATATTTTGAACATTTACTTGACGAGATCAGAGAGATCCGGGCCAGCGAGCGAAAGTTCTATCAGAAAATAACAGATATTTATGCAACGGCGGCTGATTATTCTCCCACAGCTGTTACATCAAGGGATTTTTTCGCTACAGTACAGAATAAGCTTCATTATGCGATTCATCATCATACTGCTGCGGAAGTCATTGCAGAACGCGCGGATCACAGGAAGGAGCATATGGGGCTTACAACCTGGAAGAATGCGCCAGAAGGTAAGATTGTAAAAGCGGATGTCAGTATAGCAAAAAACTATTTGACGAAAGCTGAGATGCAGGATTTAAACCAGTTTGTGACGATGTATCTTGATTATGCGGAAAGACAGGCAAGGCGAAGAATACCGATGACTATGGAAGATTGGGCGAAAAGGCTGGATGTATTTCTTGAGTTTAATGAAGAGGAGGTATTGAAAGATAAAGGTAGGGTATCTGCAGAGATCGCTAAAAGCTTTGCCGAGAGTGAATTTGAGAAGTATAGAATTATTCAGGATAAACTGTATCAAAGCGATTTTGACAAATTATTGATTGGAATTGGTGATAAGGAGTGATGGGCTTTTTGGCGAAAGGAGAAATTACGTGGAAGTAGAAAGACTGGGGCGGCTGATAGCCAGAAGGAGAGAACAGAAGGGGATCAGCCAGCGGGCATTAGCGGAAGGAATTTGTTCCGTTACCATATTACATAGGCTGGAAAGAGGAGAGCGTATTCCGGATTTTTTTGTTCTGGAACGAATGCTGGAGCGATTGGGGATATCCACCAATAAGCTGGAATTTTTGCATGATGAGAGGGCGCACAATATTTACTATCTGCGGGAACGGGTGGAAGCTTTTTTGTCGCAGAAGGATTATGGGGAAGCGGCAAATGCTTTGCATTATTATGAGGAGCTGCTTTCCGGAAAAGATGCGCTTCACTGGCAATATATCTGCAAAATGCGATCTGTGATTGCGGGAGAAGCCAAAGGGGACTGGAAAAAGGCGTTACAGCTGCTGCGGGAAGCCTTGGAGCAGACTGTCCCTGGTTTTTCTGTGGATCGGATTGATCGCTATTTGCTGGGGGAAAGCGAACTGGTGCTGTTTTTGATGGGGTTACAGGCAAAGGCAGAGGCAGGAGAGAATATAGAGGGGATAGATGGCGCCCGGATTTCCGGCTATATTGGAAAAATATGCGCGGATGGGGAAATGTACGCGAACGTGTTTGCCAAAGCTGCGTGGGTATTGGGAAATCTGGCGTTAAAGAAGCAGGACAGGCAAGAGGCGCTTTCCTATACGATGCAGGGGGAAACCGTGCTCGCAAAAACGGATGGCTGCTTCACATGCCGCAGTTTTTGGAACGGCTCGTCTGCCTGACAGAGGGGGAGAGCAGGAAGGAATGGGAAAAGCAGCGTGATGCACTGTGGCAGCTCTATGAGGAATATGGCGAATGCTGGGAGAGCGGGCAGATCGAATTATGGGAAAATTACCGCCAGCAGGAAATCTATCTGGTGTCTGAGCTGTTCGGGCAGGAACGCAGAGTGAGGCAGACCTCACAGGAAAGGCTGGCAGAGGAGCTGGAAATTGACTCAAAAACCGTATCCAGAATCGAGATTGGGAAATATAAGCCGAAGCC
Organism: uncultured Eisenbergiella sp.; assembly: GCA_910585455.1. GTDB lineage: Bacteria > Bacillota > Clostridia > Lachnospirales > Lachnospiraceae > Gallintestinimicrobium. Next base: position 14,673 of record CAJUEL010000033.1, read on the forward strand.
GGGCACTTTTCAGAAGCTGCGGGAGTATTTGGGGCTGGACAGGGATATCGTGAGCACCCGGCTTGTGGTGGACGACTGGGAGCTGCTGGAGATGGAGAGGCAGATTGCGGGACAGGGGCAGTACCGGAATATTGCAAAGGAAGAATTGTTGTATCAGGGATTAAAAGCAAAGCTGTCAACGGACTATCGTGAAAACGTGCAATATATAAAATTCCAAGATGCCTATTTGGCAAAAGAAAAAGGACAGGCTACTGCGCAGGAAACGATTGAACGATGTAAGGAGGCGTTTGCAGTTACAAGACCGGATATCAGTCTGGAACAGATTGACCAGGTAGTGTTAGGGCGGACGGAAGCCACAATTGTAAATTATATAGCACTGCGATATGATGAAATGGGAGAAAGAGAGGAAGCCATTGCCCTATTGGAAAAAGTAAAGGATGGATATGAAAATAGTAAAGTTGATATAAAATATCATTATGTTGGGCTTTCATTGGCGTATGAGCATTTATGCGATGACTATGAACGATGTGGATATTTTGAGAAAGCCCTTAAAATGTGTGATGTGGCAATAAAATATGAATTGAAGTGCAGGAAAGGGTGTGCTTTAGGTTTTTTGGTGGATCAGAAATCCTATGTACTTTCAAAAATGATTGATGATCAGGAGTCTGAGAAAAAAAGCTGTCGGCAGGCCTATCAACTTCATAAGTTAATGAAAATGGAGCGATCAAGGGTAAGACTACAGACAGCTTATAAAAAATTGTTTCATGAGGAGATAGAGTAGCACTTTTTGGGGGCAGGTTCTTCATCACCATGATTCAGAGTGCTAATGCCACCATTATCCTGACTGGGGATGGGATTGGGGTATTCCGGATGAATGAATAATGTTCCAATTAGTAAAAATGCGACGATTCTTGTAATTAATTTTTGCATGGTAAAAATCCTCCTGTGTAAATATCATATTAATCAGCATGGCATATTGTATGGTGGATACCCCCCCAAAACCGGAATATTTTTTAGTCCGGTTTTGGGGGGGTGTTTTTACAGTATGTTGGTAAAATACTCATATAAGTGAAACAGTGCTCAACCGATTTTGCAGCTATAGTTGTGATGAGCCTGTGAAATCTCCGTTTTTTCAGTGACTATACTGTCCTGCGATATATATTGGACTGACTGGTATTTTAGCGATTTATGTTATGAAAAATATATATGTGGAAAGGGTTTGGACGATATGAACAAAAAAATAAATACAGAAAACAGGGCTTTTCTCATGCTTGTATGGATTGCCATGGCAGTATACGGCTCCATCAATGTTCTGCTGGCTTTCTTTATGAAAGACATCGTGGATTCGGCCACAGCGCGGAATATGGATTTGTTTTTGCGGGCAGTAATCGCCACGCTGTTTTTGGTAGTATTTGAATTTGGCATGGGCAATGTCAGCCGTTATTTTCTGCAGCTGTATTGTAAAAAGAATCTGCTTTCCCAAAAGGCAGGGCGGTATCGGAACGCCCTTTATGTCAGCAGTGCTGACCGGACAGATATTGCCGCTTTTTCTACGGATGTGGAGCTTTTGTATTCCCAATACTACATGAATATCGCGCTGATCGCCTGCCATATCACCCAGCTGGCGCTGTCGGCCGCAGGGATTGTTTATATGAACTGGAAAATCGCGTTGATTGTGCTCGTCAGCACAGTGCTGCCCTTTGTGGTTCCCATGGTGTTTAGCGGAAAGCTACAGGCGAGCACGGATGCCTATCGAAAGTCCTCTGATTCCTATTTGGGCTTTGTGCAGGATTCGCTGAATGGCTTACAGGAAATCAGGGCTTACCAGGCGTTTCCTTTTTTTCTGAAAAAGCATGACCGTCTTAATGAAATGAATGAGCGGCAGCGTCTGAAAAACAGGATGTGGTTATCCTTCAACAGCACATTTTCCGCATTTGTCAGCACCTTATCATTTGTGGCGATCATGGCTTGCTGCGGGTATCTGACTTTGCAGGGGCAGGCTTCGATCGGTGTGCTCATCGCCGTGACACAGCTGATGAATACAGTCGTCGGACCGGTGGCACAGATTTCGGGCGAAATGGGACAGATACGGTCCGCCAAAAAGCTGGTGCGCCGTAACGCAGTGGAGACACCTGCCGGGGGACAGACATTCCAAAAACAAATATCTGGCATCTGCCTTGCGGATGTGGGTTTTTCCTATGACAGTCAGAAACCGGTTTTTCAAAATCTGGATCTTTGCCTGGAGCGGGGGAAACGATATGCAATTATCGGGGAGAGCGGCGTGGGGAAATCTACATTGGCAAGGGTGATTTCCGGCGTGCAGCAGGGATACACAGGAGCTGTCCGGGTATTGGATAGCTCCGGTGGGATATTGCCTGTTGATGAGCTGCCATATTATATCCAGTATGTGGCCCAGGAGCCGTATTTGTTCAGACTTTCCGCAAAAGAAAACGTATATCTGGGAGAAGAAGAGGGCGACGGGGATTGGCAGCACAAAATGGAGAGCCTTGGGCTGGAAGAGCTTTCCGGACAGGATTCTGCGGTTTTGTCTAACCGGGAGGGGATATCGGGGGGACAAAAGCAGAGGCTGGTAATAGCCCGCGCATTGAGCCATAAAACAGATGTGCTGATTTTGGATGAACCCACTGCCAATCTGGATAAAGCGACAGCCCGTAAGGTGATGCGTTATATTTTGGATTCCCCGTGTGGAATGATTATCGTTATCACGCACGACGAAAGTGATGAAATTCTTTCCCTGTTTGATGAAGTGATTCGATTAAAATAGGGCGGACGGATGAATTTGTCCTTTCGACAAACGGACAGCGCCAGGCAGGCAAAAACACGCCATGTCCGGCGCTGTTTTGCCTGCTGTCTGATTTTCCTGTTTTGCCTGCCTGTTCCTGTCGCGGTCCGTTGCTGTGTTTGTGCCTCCCATTCGTTCTCTCCACCCCATGAAAAGTAACGTCCTGGCTGAACGGTTACTTTAAAGATGGGATTTTTTATTGACAGTCTTTTGAGGAAATCCTATAATATTTATTATAGGAAATCTGATTCTACTAACTGTGAAAATTCTTTCGCCTGTCTTTTTTGTCCGTCAGGGAACGATCTTGGCTTTATCGCCAGCATTTTCACACGCAATTGATGTTGGCGGGCCAAAAACTGATATATGTCCAGAAGGGAATGTCATGTTTTGCGCTTTGCCGGAAATGGAGGAAAGCATATGGCTTATACGCAAAAGAAACTGGAAGAACTGGACATTATCGACAATTTTTTAATGGATCAGCTCACCGCGGACGAGAACTTTGGTGGGAATGAGCAGATTCGCACATTGCTCCGCTATATACAGGACAGTCGGGAGGAGAACGCCACGGATGAGGCGACAAAAGAACTGCACAGTTATGTCAAACAGGCAAAGGTGTCACCGGAGGTGAAACAGGCTTATATGAGATTTGAAGAGATTATTTATTATGAGCGGGAGGAGGCGGCTTTGGATACGCAAAGGCGTAATATTCTGGATTTTCTGGATGACTACGGGAAAATACCTGAAAACCTGCGTATGCGCCTGCAAAAGACCGATGATCCGGAACTTTTAAAAAGATGGCTCAGGTTGGCAGCGAAAGCGGACAGTCTGGAAGATTTCATAAAGCGAATGTGAACCGTTCTGCCCGCCTGGCGCTTCGCTGCCTCCGGTCATTCTATTCCATCCGTGTAAGATAATTTTTCCCGGTAACAGTTCTGACGAGTCTGAACGGTTACGTTCCCCGGAAATCTTTTTGGCAAAAAACTTTACGCCCCGCCAATTTGAGCGTATACTATACAAACAGGGCATCGCGCAAATTGCCGGGAAGGCGAAGCAGAGACGATGCAATACAGGAGGGCAAAAGGAGAGCACTATGAAGGTGGTCGTATTGGCTGGCGGAATCAGCACGGAAAGGGATGTTTCCCTCAGCTCGGGGAAAATGATCTATCAGGCGGTAAAGAGACTGGGGCATCAGGCGGTGCTCCTGGACGTATATCTGGGCATGGAACGGGAGGACATAGAGACCATATTTGAAAGCGATGAGGACTTCGCGAAAGACATCGCAGACGTAAAGGAGATCAACCCGGACATCAGCGCGGTGAAGGCGATGCGCAGGGACGGCGGAAAAAGCTATTTCGGACCGAATGTGATCCGCATCTGCCAGATGGCGGACGTGGTTTTTCTGGGGCTGCACGGCGAGGATGGAGAGAACGGCAAGGTGCAGGCGGCATTTGACCTGTTGGGCATCCGTTACACCGGCACCGATTTTGTCAGCAGCGCCCTGTCCATGGACAAGAGCCTGGCGAAGGAGCTGTTTATGCAAAACGGCATTCCCACGCCGGCAGGGACTGTGGTGAAAAGGGGACAGCAAGGGAAAACGCGGATTCCCCTCCCCTGCGTGGTGAAGGTTTGTTCTGGCGGTTCCTCCATCGGCGTTTCCATCGCGCGTAATGAGGACGAATATGAAGCGGCGCTGCAGGATGCGTTCCGGTATGATGACGAGGTGATTGTGGAGCAGTACATTGAGGGACGGGAGCTGACCTGCTGCGTCCTTGATGGGAAAGCGCTGCCTATCGTGGAGATCGTGCCGAAGGAAGGCTTTTACGATTATAAAAATAAATATCAGGCGGGCGCGACAGAGGAGCTTTGTCCTGCGCCCATTTCGGAGGAGAGCACCCGCAGGATTCAGAAGATCTCGGAGGACGTGTTCCGCGTTCTGCGCCTGAAAAAATATGCCCGCATGGATTTCATGATGGATCAGGACGGGAATCCTTATTGTCTGGAGGCGAACACGCTGCCGGGCATGACGCCCACCTCCCTGATTCCCCAGGAAGCGGCGGCGGTCGGCATCAGCTATGACCAGCTTTGCCAGAAAATCATCGATATGGCATTGGAGGATTAACGGATTATCATGAAAAATATGACGTTATGGAATATTGCGCGGGCATGTCACGGACGGTTTGTGATTCCGACGAAGAAAAGGGGAGAGGCAGTCTGTCCAAAGGCGGGAATGGGTGTGATCCGCTCTGCGTCCAATCTGGAGGCGGCGGGCGTGGTGCTGGATTCCCGCAAGGTGGAACCGGGCTTTGTATTTGTGGCGACGGTGGGAGAGAAGGCGGACGGACACGATTTTATTCCTGAGGTTTTTGCGAAGGGCGCAATCGGCGTGGTCTGTGAAAAGGAGCCTGAGCCCCTGCCTGGTCCCTGCATCATCGTGGAGGACAGCTTTAAGGCGCTGCGGGATATTGCGGAATTTTACAGGCAGCAGAGGCCGATTCCCCTGGTGGGCATCACGGGGAGCGTGGGAAAAACCAGCACGAAGGAATTCATCGCTTCCGTGCTTTCACAGAAATATAAAATCCATAAAACGGTGGGCAATTATAACAATGAGGTGGGGGTGCCCCTGACGCTGTTGGCCATGCCAGAGGATGCAGAGGTTGCGGTGGTGGAAATGGGAATCAACCATTTCGGGGAAATGCACCGTTTAAGTCAGGTGGCAAAGCCTGACATCTGTGTCATGACAAATATCGGGCAGTGCCATCTGGAATTTCTGGGCAGCAGGGATGGGATTTTAAAAGCAAAATCCGAGATTTTCGACTGCATGAATCCGGACGGTTATGTATGTGTAAACGGGGATGACGATAAGCTTGTGACGATCGGGCAGGTGCATGGAAAAAGGCCCGTCCGCTTCGGTCTTTCCAAGGAAAATGATATTTACGCGGATGAAATTGTGAGCAGGGGACTGCTGGGCAGCACGGCGGTGATTCACACAAAGGACCAAAGCTTTCCGGTTTCGGTTCCCCTGCCCGGCGCGCATATGGTCATGAACGCGCTGGCGGCGACTGCCGTCGGGCTTCGTATGGGGCTTACGGCAGAGCAGATCGCGGAGGGCATTGCAGAGGTGCAGGCGGTCAGCGGCAGAAGCCGGGTGGTGCAGGCGGGGGAGCTGGTGCTGATCGACGACTGTTATAACGCGAACCCGGTTTCCGTCAAGGCGGCGATCGATCTTTTGGGGCTGGCGTCCGGCAGAAAGGTGGCTGTGCTGGGGGATATGTTTGAGCTGGGGGAAAAGGAAAAGGAGCTGCACGGCGAGGTTGGCAGATATGCGGCGCAGCACGGTGTGGACTGCCTGCTGTGTGCCGGAGGCCTGTCCGAAAGCATGTGCCGGGCCGCGCGGGAAGCCGGGCTTTTACAGGCGCATCACTTTGCGGACCGGGATGCGCTGCTGGAATCGATCCGCAGCTTTTTGCAGCCGGGGGATTCGGTGCTGATCAAGGCATCCCATAGCATGGGATATGAAAGGATTGTGCAAAAGCTGGAGCATTAATGCTCCAGCTTTTCAAATCCGTGTATCCAGTCCGCTTTCAAAAAGTAGGTCAGGAATACGATGGAGCTCAATGTCCAGGTCAGCGGATACGCCCAGAACACGGTGCGGATGACGGGAAAAAACCGCACCGCCACCGTGATATAGGTCACGCGGATGATGCACCAGCAGACCATCATGGTGTACATGGGAACCACCGCCTTTCCGGCGCCGCGCATGATGCCGGCGACGCAATGAGAGAAGGCGAGCAGGAAATAAAACAGGGTTACGGTGTGCGCCTGCTGCACGCCGAAGGCGACCACATCGGGATCGTTATTGAAGGCGGCGATCAGGTATGGCGAAAGGAAATAAATGCAGACGCCGATGATTTCCGCCAGTGAGATGGAACAGAGAATGCCGAAGCGCGCGCCCTTTTTCGCCCGGTCATATTGCTTCGCCCCCAGGTTCTGGCTGACAAAGGTCATGAGGGACATGGAAAAGCAGGTGACGGGCAGAAAGCCGAAGCCTTCGATTTTGGAATAAGCGCCGCAACCCGCCATCGCCAGCTTGCCGAAGCTGTTGATATTGCTTTGCACCACCACGTTTGCCAGGGAAATGATGGAATTCTGGATGCCGGAGGGCAGACCGTTGTGAATGATCTGCTTTAGCATGACAGAGTCAAAGCGGATTTTCCGCAGGGAAACGCGGTAGTCCTCCGGGCTGTGCAGAAGCCTGCGCAGGCACAGCATGGCGCTGGTGAACTGGGAAATGATGGTCGCCAGCGCGGCGCTTCCCACACCGAAGCGGAATACGCCCACGAAGAGCAGATCCAGCGCGATGTTGATCAGGGAGGAAATGATCAGGTAATAGAGCGGATGCCGGCTGTCGCCGATGGACTGCAAAATGCCCACCAGCACGTTATACATGACGAACGCCAGCGAGCCGCAGAAGTAAATGCGGAAATAGAGGACGGAGTTGGGCATCACCTCTGCAGGGGTGCCCATCCACACCAGCAGCCTGGGCGCCAGTAAAAGTCCGATCACGGTCAGGGCAGCGCCGGCGGACAGCCCAAAGGCGATGTCCGTATGGATCGCCCGCTGCACATGCTCAATCTGACGCGCGCCGTAGTAGCGCGCCACCACAACGCCAGCGCCCATGGCGATCCCGTTGAAAAAGCCTACCATCAAAAAGATGAGGCTGCCGGAGGAGCTGACGGCGGCGAGGGCGTCGCTGCCCAGAAAGTTGCCGACGATCAGAGAATCCGCGGTGTTATACAGCTGCTGGAATAAATTTCCCAGAAAAAGAGGGAACGCGAACGTGATGATTTTCTTCCAGATCGGCCCCTCGGTCATAAGCGTGTTTGATTTATGTGTATGCATTTCATTTCCCGGAAAAAGACCTGTCCTCATGCAGACAGGTCCGACGGGTTCCCCCTTTCTTGTATCTCTGTTAAAAAACCGGAACTATTCAGATTTGTCTGAATAGCTGCCAAAAGCTTCTTTATTTTTAAAATACATGGTCTTAATCTCACTTAAAACTCTGTCGGAAAGCTGCTTCTTCTCATCCCGGCTCAAATTCCTTGTATCAATCGGTTCCCCGTACTCGATGATCACGCGCGCCTTTTTGATTTTGGGCAGATGGTTTTCGAAAATCTCTCCCGCGTTCACAATCGCCATCGGGACGACAGGGCAGCCGGACTTTTCCGCCATTTTCAGGCTCCCTGCGTGGAACGGAAGGAAGGTATCCTCCACCCGGTTTCTGGTGCCCTCCGGAAAGACGCAGATGGAAATGCCGCTTTTCATCTTGTCGATGGCGGCGAGGATGGTTTTCATGCCCTCCTTTACGTCGTCGCGGTCCAGAAAAAGACAGTGCAGGTTTTTCATCCAGTTGACCAGCAGCGGATAGCGCAGCATCTCCTTCTTGGCGATGTAGCCTGTGGGACGGGGCACGCGCACATAGGTCATCAGGATGTCAAAGTAGCTGCGGTGATTGCCCACATACAAAACTGCCGTGTCCTGCGGGATGCGTTCTTCTCCCAGATATGTGATCTGTGTGCCTGCGATTTTTAAGCAGACCCGAAACGCCCAGTTGACGATGGCGAGGGAACTTCTGTTTTTCAGCTCCATGTTATATTTGCCGATGATCCATTCTGCAATCAGCAGCGGAATGCTCAGCACCAGAAACAGTATGACGAAGGTAGCAACGCCGATAAAACGTATCATTTGATCTCCCGTCCGCCCGGTATATGGGGCACGCGCATTTCCTGAAGCGGTTTCCGGACAGCGATGTGCACAGAAAACATCAGGATAACTCCAGTATAGTCTCCTGACAGGGAAAATGCAAGACCCTGTGCGTAGTTCGCATAGGACAGGCAGGTTTTTTCATAGATTGGTAAAAAAGAGCGGGACTGTTCGAAATGAAAAAAAGGATGTGCATGTTGGCTGCGTTTCTTTTGACCGCTGTTTTGGCGGCAGGCTGTGGATTCGGGAAGGAGCAGGAGGCGCGGACGAATCTGGAGTTTACTGTTGTGGATGAGGAACGGCTGCCGGAGGAATTAAAAAAGCTGGTGAATGACAAGAAGGAGGAGGTTTTTAAGCTGACCTATGCGGACGGCGGGTATCTGTATCTGTGTGTGGGATATGGGAAGCAGGAGACGGGCGGGTATAGCATTACGGTCAACGAGCTGTATGCGACGGAAAATGCGGTCTGTCTGGACACGAATCTGATTGGACCGAAGGAAACGGAAGCGCAGGGAGAAAACCCTTCCTATCCGTATATTGTGATCAAAACGCCTTTCGTGGATAAAACGGTGGTCTTTGACTGAATTTCGTGTTATGATGAGAAAGAAAACGGGTGCTTTGGCCGGGCGGCCGGGCGAACTGCAGAAGAGGCGGAAAGTGGGCGGGTGCATCCGCATATAATTTTTCGCCCCTTCTGCAGTCCACACTGTTGGGAAAGATGGAGAAGTTTGGAAATAAATTTCCAAACTATTGATTGGTATGCGCGCTAAAGCGCGCACGGGGTATAAAATATGATTTTGATTCGGAATTGTCATTTGGTGGATCCGGCATCCGGCGTGGATGGGATGCGGGATATTTTGATTGCAGGGGAACGGATTGAGAGGATTGGGGAAGCGGGAAGCCTGTGCCTGCCCGAAGGGGAGGCGGCAGATGGTAGAGAGGTCCGGGTGATTGAGGCGGACGGGCTTTATGCAGCGCCGGGCCTGGTGGACACCCATGTGCATTTTCGGGATCCCGGGGCAGAGTATAAGGAGGATATTTTCACAGGAGCGAAGGCCGCTGCCGCGGGCGGCGTGACGAGCGTCATACTGATGGCGAACACGACGCCGCATGTGGACAATGGAGAAACGCTGCGGTATGTGATGGAGAAGGGAAAGAAAACGGGGATTCATGTGTATACCTGCGCCAATGTGACGATGGAGATGGCAGGGGACGAGCTTACGGACATGGAGGAGCTGGCAAAGGGCGGGGCGGTCGGTTTTACGGATGACGGCAAGCCGCTTTTGGACAGCAGGCTCGTGCGGCAGGCGATGCAGGAGGCGGCACGGCTTGGGATGCCCATCAGCTTCCATGAGGAAAATCCGGCGTTTATTGAAAACAACGGGATTCATGCGGGAAAGGCGGCGGCGCATTATGGCATCGGCGGTTCGGACAGGCAGGCGGAGATCGATCTGGTGCGGCGGGATTTGTCGATCGCGCTGGAGACGGGAGCGGATGTCGTAATCCAGCATATCAGCGCGAAGGAGGCGGTGGAGCTTGTGCGGCAGGCGAAAAGGAAGAGCGGGCATATCCATGCGGAGGCGACACCCCATCATTTTTCCCTGACGGAGGAGGCGGCCATTCGCTTTGGGACGCTGGCGAAAATGAATCCGCCCCTGCGGGAGGAGACGGACAGGCGCGCTATCGTGGAGGGCTTGAAGGACGGGACGATCGATCTGATTGCCACGGATCATGCCCCCCACAGCGCCCAGGAGAAGGCGCGCCCGATCACGGAAGCGCCCAGCGGCATCATCGGTCTGGAAACCTCTCTGGCGCTGGGGCTTATGTATCTGGTGGAGACGGGAGAACTGACCATGCGGGAGCTGATCCGGCGCATGAGTGAAAATCCGGCGAAGCTGTATGGCCTGGACGCCGGGTATGTGGCGGAGGGAGGTCCCGCGGATCTGGTTCTTTTTGACGCGAAGGAGGAGTGGACGCCGAAGGCATTTTTTTCAAAATCCCAAAATTCTCCGTTCCTGGGACAGCCCCTTCGCGGCAGGGTGAAGTTGACGCTCTGTAAGGGGCAGGTCATTTACGGGGATGGCGAATGATAGCCGGCAAGACGGTCAGCCGGGCGATTGATTATATTCTGGAGCATGTGGAGGAAGAGCTTTCTTTGGAGGATGTGGCGGCGCACTGTCATTTTTCCAAATACTATTTTGACCGCCTGTTTAAGGAACAGACGGGGGAGAGCGTGTATGCCTTTATCAAACGGGTAAGGCTGGAGCAGAGCGCTTTCCGGCTCAAGGTGGAGCGGCGTCCGGTGACGGAGATCGGCGCGGATTACGGCTACAGCGCTTCCAATTACAGCACAGCCTTTCGGCAGCATTACCGGATGACCCCGGTGAATTTTCGCAAAAGCAGCCGCCGCAGGTCCATGGAGCATCCTTTTCTTCACAGAGAAACCTGGCGGACAGAGAGCTTCGCGGAATGTGACAGGAAAGTCACGGTTGAGAAGATGCCCGGTTACCGGGCTTTCTACGAAAGGCATCTGGGCAGCTATGAGAGCATGTCCCGGGATTGGAGAGCATTCCTGAAAAAGTATCAGGCGTATATCATGCCGGATACGAAATTTCTGGAACGGACCTATGATGATCCGGCGGTGACGGCTCCGGACAGCTGCCTTTACGATATCGGGATGCGCGTGGGGGAGGATTTTCCGCTGGAAACAGTCCGGGTGCCCGCCGCAAGGTGCATCGTCTATCATTTTAAAGGGCATATGAAATATATTTATGCCGCCTATCAGACTCTTTTTCTGGTCTGGCTGCCCAGGACAGGCTATGAGCTGGATACCGGGAAGGGGCTTTTTGACATCTATCATGCGGTGGATTGCGACACCATGCAGATGGAAATGGACATTTGCCTGCCGGTCAGGGAGCGGTGATGGGCGGATCGGATACAGCAAGAATTCAGAAGTTTAAAATTGTGTTCCTCCTTATAATGAGTTATCGGCGGTCAGAAATAGCGGACGGCTGCAAAACGCATTGAATAAGGAGGACTTTTTTATGGAACTGGATCAGATCAGAGAAAACGGGGCGCGGGTGCTTTTGCGCTTTTCGGCGCCGGCGATCGCTACGATGCTGCTCACAGCGCTTGTCACCATCGCGGACGGATTTTTCATCGGCAATTATGTGGGAAAGGATGGAATCGCGGCGGTCAATCTGGGACTGCCGATTATTTATCTGTATCTTGGCGTGGGACTGATGGTGTCGGTGGGCGGCATGGCGATCGCGCAGAACGCGATGGGAGCGGGGAAACGGGAAATCTGCAATCAGGTTTTCATGCAGACCATTGTGACCGCCATGGTTTTTTCGGCGGTGGTCAGCGGTGTCATGGTGTGTTGCTTTGAGCCAATACTGTCTGTTTTGCGTGCGGACGGAGAGGTGAAAGCTTATTTTCAGGGATATTACCGGATCATGCTGCTGCAGCTGCCGGTCATGGTGCTCAATTCCACCTTCGGCATGTTCATCCGGGGAGACGGAAATCCGCAGTATTATATGAAGGTCAGCATGGGGAATGTTCTGCTGAATATTTTTCTGGACTGGCTGTTTGTGGACCGTCTGGGAGCGGGCGTGGCGGGAATTGCGTTGGCATCGTTACTTTCTACATTGATTTGTCTGGGGCCGGTTCTGTATTATTTTATGAAAAAAGCAAGGACATACCGCTTTTGTGCCTTCCGGTTTTCCGGGAAAGTCTGCCTGCGCTCCGTGTTGAACGGCAGCTCGGAGTTCATCGGAGAAATGTCAACGGGTATCGCGATGTTTGCGTATAATTTTGTGATTATGAGAAAAATTGGCGCGGACGGTGTGACAGCTTTTACGATCGTGGGATATGTAGCATTCGCTTTTAACATGGTGGTGACCGGCTTCGGGCAGGGGGCATGCCCGCTGATCGGCTTTTGCCGGGGGGCGGGAGAAAAGGCGCTGGCTGTCGGAATCCGGAAACGGGCGAACCGGTATGTTTTCTGGGCGGGAGCAATCGTATTCGTAATTATGGCAGCGGCTTCGGACTGGTACGGCGGTGCTTTTGTGCGGAATGCGAATATAAAGGAAATGGTGCGGTCCGGCATCTGGATTTTCATGGTTTCATTTTTCTTCATGGGAATCAATGCCATCACGTCCTTTTATTTTACCGCCATTCAGAAAGCCTTTGCGTCGGCGGTCATATCCTTTCTGCGGGGGCTGTTTTTGCTGCTTCTTTGTATTTTCGTGCTGCCGATGCTGTTTGGCATGACCGGCGTGTGGCTGGCAGCGCCTGTGACAGAGGGGATTACGCTGCTCGTCACGCTGTTTTTTCTATGGAAGGAAAAAATGGAAGAGCGGCTACTGGCGCACAGGTAGAGCCGTTTCACACTGGCTGCAGCCACAGCATTTGGCGGCACAGGCGCTATGCGCCGTTTCGGGGAACGTTTCCGTCATGGAGCATGCCGGCTCCATTCCCGCCTCTTCCATGCGCTGGCTGCCCCATGCATACATGGCTTCCAGAATCGGAAAGAGGCTTTCGCCCAGAGCGGTCAGGGAATATTCCACCCTTGGCGGAACAACGGGATAGACCGTGCGCACAATCAATCCGTCTTCCTCCAGCTCCCGCAGCTGCTGTGTGAGCATTTTGGGCGTTGCTTCGGGAATGAGCTTTTGGAGCTGATGAAAACGGAGCGTCTGTCCGGTCAGGTGCCATAGTAAAAATGCCTTGTATTTGCCGCCGATCATCCGGATTGTGGTGGATACGGGGCATTTCTGATTGCTGAAATTTGGTTCGGGTTCTTTTTTCATGATAAGTGATCTCCATTATGCTGATAGGGATTTAACGCAAATGTCATATGATTTCTTTAGACAGCGCTGCCTGTCTGTTCAGTGAAAAGCGCTCCGCCTTTTTGTAAAAATGCCTTTTTGGAATCCGCATGACGTTTCTTTCCTTCAACAGGTATTTTCATAATCAGATTATACAGAAAGACGTATAGAAAAACAATGAAGAATTGAGATTTTGCATGCACAGCCCGTCGCCTTACAGCGTTTTTTTATTGCATTATGGGTTAGGCTTTGTTATAATATGATCGGTTCCTGCAAGAGCAGGAGGGAATCTGAAGGTTTGGAAATTCTGCATTGGATGAGCTGGCAGAGGCGGCTTCTCCATCATATTTTATCAGGCATATCGCCCTATGTTTCCAACAATTTCAGAAAAAAGCATATGGAGGGCAATGAATGGGGAAAAAGAATAACCTGTTGAATCAGTATCTGGAAAAAGCGGAAATATTTGCGGAGTTTTGTAATGCTGTCATTTATGGCGGGCAGACGGAAATCCGCGCACAGGACCTGGCGGAGGCACAGCAAAATTATGCGCGGATGAAACGGGGACGGGACGGTGTATTGCGCAGCAGAGTGAGGGAGAGGGATGTGATCAAGCTGCTTTGCCGGACACCGCATTTTGTGAAAATCGCGGTGGAAAATCAGGACAGTCTGCATTTTGGCATGCCTTTCCGGTGCAGGGAATATGACGATATGGAAATCGGAGCGCAGATTTCCGAACTGGAAAGGAAGCACCGGGCAGCAAAGGATTTGCAGGAGGAGCACTTCCGGACGGGGTTGAGGGATCTGATCGCTCTGTTAAAAAGGCGTGAGGACAGGGAGGCGATGGGAAAGTATCTTGCAGAGAATCAGGAACGCCTGGAGCATCTGGACTCGGAGCTGTATGATCTGCTCTGTGTCATGCTGAATCTGGGAAGCTTAAGAAGGCGGAAAGAGAAATACTATAATGAAGAAACGGAGGATTACAGGATGTGCACTGCATTTCGGGAAATGATGGCGGATAGCCGGAAAGAAGGCCGGCGGGAAGGGATTGAGATTGGAGAAAGGCGCGGGGAGAAACGTGGAGAGAAACGCGGGATTGCGCTTGGCGAACAACGGCTGAGCATGCTGATCGAGCGCCTGAACCATGATAACCGCCATGAGGACATTTTGCGTGTGTGCGCGGATGTTTCCGTGCGGCAGCAGCTGTATCTGGAATACAGTCTCTGAGCCTGAGAGAAAATCATGGAATGATTCAGACAGGCCTGCGCGATGAATGCGCAGACCTGTCTGAACTGTTGCGGGTAGCCGCTTCATTATTTCAGATTTTCATTATAGTAGTTGACATAGTAGTCATTCCACTCCTGTAAACCGCAGGAATCCAGCGCATCGAGATAGGTCTGCCAGTCGGCATCGCTTTCGGGATCCAGCATGCCCATGACGAACTGGTTGGAGTAATCGGTCATGGTGTCGGTGAGCAGAGTTTTGAGCATATTGATTTCTTCCTGCGTCTCGATATCGAATTTGAAATTCAGGTCCTTGAAATAACCATAGCCCTGCGCCTCAAAGGAGTTGCCCAGATCAATGTTGACCGGACCGGAAACGGCGATCACCGCATCGATATTTCGATTGGGAATAAAATCCTGCTGATAACGGGTATAGGCATGAAGCTGTACGGCGGGCGCTGTGGAATGGTCATAATCCATGATGAGCTCGGTGTAGACCTTATTTCCTTCGCCATCAACGGTATAGGTTACGCCTTCTTTGCCCCAGCTCAAAAACGCTCCACCCTCATCTGTAGCGGTCCAGTTAAAAAATTCCAGAACCCGGGCGAGCCGGTCGCCCTCCAGCTTGTCGGTCAGCACCATTCCCTGAGATTTATAGGCGGTTTCCCGGTCATAAAGATGCTTGCTGTCATCCGCAGCAGGCATATTTAAGTAATAGATCCAGCCACAATCAGGGTCGGTCTGAGAATTGCGTTCATTCATGGCGTTGGTATGGCTGCCTGCCCAGTTAAATTCGGCATAGTACATGCCATCGATGGTGTTTGCGATCGTTTCATCCTCGGTGATGGTCAGGTAATCCTCCGCAATGAGTCTGTTTTCGTACAGATAGTTCAGGGTGATCAGCATATTCCGCCAGTTGTCGGTTGCAGGACCATAGGGGATGAATTCGCCGGAGAAATAATCCTGATAGAAGGTATCCCGCACATTATAAGCGTAATTCCAGCCGGCCCAGACATTGCCCCAGCCCTGTACCATAAAGGGAATAGAATCGGGATCCTTTTCCTTGATCGCTTCCAGCAGGCTGACCAGCCCGTCAACGGTTGTGGGCAGATCCTCTACAGAGTCGATCAGTCCCATTTTGATCATGGAACCGGCTCTGATGTGCCAGCATTTAGCGGTCAATCTCGGGTTCTTTGCGGGCAAAAAGTAGAGCTTGCCGTCGGCGGCGCCCAGCATGTCCTTTACATAATCCCATCCGCCTTCCACGCCCTCGTCAAAGACCTGTATGAAATCGGGCAGACCCTCCTCCAAAGAATCCACGTCCAGCAGATGTCCGGTCAGGCTCAGCTCCTGCGCCAGCGCGCTGCTGCAGTGCCAGATGATGTCAGGATAATCGGTGCCCGCCATTTGCAGGGTGACGTTGGTGGAAAAATCGGCGTCTTCAATATCTTCCCATTCGGCGATGATGTTGAACTTGTCCAGAAGCACCTCATCGAGCAGGCAGTCCGCCACCGGCTCGAATGCCAGCTTGTCATAGGCAATTTTCAGTGTCACCGGTTCCTCATGAGAAACAGCGGACAGAGCGTCTTTGGCATCCGAAGTCTGCGCTTCTGATGTCTGGCTGTCCTTGCCTTGGCTGTCCGCAGACTCTGGGACTTTGGCATTGCCGCATGCAGTAAGGGCGCACACCATGGAAACGCACAGCAGCAGGGTTAATGGTTTTTTCATGTTGAAATCCTCCTTCATGTAATTTTTGGATCAATCCAAACTATGTTTTGTCAGCCCTTTACGGAGCCGATCATAACACCTTTGACGAAATATTTCTGCACAAAAGGATATATGAGCATCATGGGCACCATGGAAACAAAAAGTGCGGCATATTGCATGCTGGTGGAGCCGATATTGTCCGCTTCTCCTGAGCTGACCAGCTTCTGGGCATTGATGACCATATTCCGCAGCACAAGCTGTAAAGGAGCCGTGTTCGAATTGGAAAAATAGATGGAAGCCTCGAACCAGGAATTCCAATGCATGACCGCATAGAACAGGGCGATGGTGGCGACGGACGCCTTGCTTAAGGGAAGGATGATGCGCCGCAGGATCTGGAAATCATTGGCGCCGTCAATCCGTGCCGCCTCCGGAAGCTCTCCTGGGAGCGCCTGAAAAAAGGAACGCATGACGATCATATTGTAAACGGTCATTCCCTTTGGCAAAAGCATCGCCCAGATGGTATTGTACAGTCCCAGCTTTTGCACCAGCAGGAATGTGGGAATCATGCCGCCGCCGATGAACATGGTGACAGCAAAAAAAAGGGAGACTGTTTTGCGCAGGGGCATTTCCGGGCGGGACAGGGGATAAGCGGTCAGTGTGGTGAGCGCCACATTGATGAGGGTGCCGAGGAAGGTGTACAGGGTAGAATAGCCAAGACCGCGCAGTACCTTCCCGTCCTGGATCAGCGCGCGGTAGGCTCTGGTATCGAATTCTACGGGGAGAAGGCCGACCTCTCCTCTGGAAAACGCCTCGTAGCTGCTGAAGGAAACCGCAAATATATTTAAAATGGGCGCCAGAACACCGATCAATACGGCGCTGCACATGCAAAACAGGACAAAACTGAAAAGCTTTGAGGATATAGATTGTTTTTTTCTCATTTTTACCTCCTGCGTATCGCAAGCTGTGCTTGTGATACTGCCTTAATAAGTAGTACGAAAGTTTACTTTTGTACTTTACCGCCACAGAAATAGCATCCTGTTACCACAGGCTGGTGTCCGATACCTTGGAGCTGATCCGGTTGACGATCAACACCAGGACGCAGTTGATCACGCCGGAAAACAGATCCATGGCAGCGCCGAAGCTGTACATTCCCTGACTTAAGCCGACGCGATAGGCGAAGGTGCTGATGATATCGGCGACAGCGTTGTTGGCGGAGTTTTGCAGCAGCAGCGTTTTTTCATAGCCGACCGAGACCAGCTTGCCGCTCTCCAGAATCAGCATGATGATGATGGTGGGCATCAGGCTGGGCAGGGAAATGGAAGTGATCTGCCGGAAACGCGATGCGCCGTCCACGCTGGCGGATTCATACAGCTCCTGAGGAACCGAGGACAATGCGGATATGTAGATGATGGAGCTGTAGCCGAAGGTCTGCCAGATCTGGGAAAGGATATAGATCGGCCGATACCATTCCTTGCTCCCCATAAAATAGATTGACGGCAGACCGAAGCTGTTGAGAAGGCGGTTTACGATGCCGGAATTCGGATTCAACAGCAGGGAAAGCATACTGACAACTGCTACCATGGAAATGAAATGGGGCAGATACGACACGGTCTGAACGAGCCTTTTTACCCGGCTGCTTTGTACCTCGTTGAGCAGCAGCGCAAAGAGGATGGGAACCGGAAACACGAACAGGATCTGCAAAATGCTGATGGACAGCGTATTGATGATGAGCTGCTGAAACTGCGGGTGGGAGAAAAATTTCCGGAACCAGTAAAGACCGACCCAGTTTCCCCCGATGATGCTGTCGCCCACATGGTATTTCTGGAATGCGATCAACACACCGTAGAACGGAACGTAGCGGAATACAATGCACCAGCTGATGCCGGGCAGCGCCATCAGCAGAAGCATCCAGTTTCTTTGCAGCCGGTTAAGGAAATTGTAAAATGTCCTGCTTCCCGACAGGGCTGATGTTGCCTTTCTTTTTCCTGTTATTTTCATGCTTATATCTTCCTCCTTTATGCGCTCAGAACGGATTTTCAATTTCCCTGTTTACGTGCAGACGATATTTTTTGGGCGTTAATCCGGTTTCCTTTTTGACAAACTGATTAAAATAAGGACGTGTGGCAAAACCGGATTGTTCCTGTATCTGTTGAATGGACAGCTCTGGATTTTTCATCAGAGACGTAATATACTCCATCCGTTTGCGGGAGATATACCGGATGATGGTTTCCCGGGTCTGCTCCTTGAACAGGCGGGAAAGGTATGCCGCGTTGTAGCCTGTAGCCTCGGATATCTGGGACAGGGAAAGCTCCTGGCTGATGTGACTTTTCACATAGTTTTTAATGAAGCGGATGGTCACATGATTCTGTGTCCCGGCGTCAGGGAGCATGCGGACGCAGGAGACGGAGTCGCTTTGAGATGCCAGCTGCAGCGCCTGCTGATATCGCCCGGAAAGCTCTTCGGTGCTTTGAATATCATTCCTGAAAAAAATCGAGCATTCTGTCCGGGCAGTGGCAGCGTAAATGCTTTGGGCATATTCCATCGAAGAAATCAGCCAGGAGGCGGGAATATGCTCATGACTGGAAGCGGTGCGCATGATAAAGGCGCAGCAGTGGTCCGGGGTCATGCCGTCGGCGAGCTGCTCCAGCCTGCCGACCAGGCAGCGTTTGAAGGACTTTCTCATCAGCCCGGGCAGAAATTCTACTTCCGGCGAAACGGCACAGACTGCCAGAAGAACCGGGCATTTTTCCGGATGCAGGCCCAGCAGGGAAGCGGCCTGCTTTTGATGGGCAGGGGGACCGGGCAGCAAAAGCTCTTTGAGCAGCTTTGTGCGAAGAGGATCCGCCTGCGTCCGTTCCGACAGCCAGGTCTGGTGATTCAGCCTTTCCTGCAGCTTCCATAGCACATTGAAAATGCGTTCGCGGATGGTAGCGTTGTCCTCCGCTTTCAAAATGTAATCCTCCGCATGGAGGCGCAGACCTTCGCAGGCATAGTCAAAATCAGAATGGGCGGTCAGCAGGATGATTTCACAGTCGGGATTGGCTGCTTTTGCCGCCTTTGCAAGCTCCAGTCCGTTCATATCCGGCATGCGGATGTCAGTGATCAGTAAATGAAAGGGAAATTGTTCGCACAGCCTTAAGGCCTGCTTCCCCCGGTAAGCGCTGTGTACCTCCAGCTCTACCGGACTGTCCTGCTCCAGAATGGAACGGATGGCATCCACGACATGGGGTTCATCGTCCACCAGCAATATTTTAAACAGCATGGTCTATCACTCCAATCTTTAAAACTGCTCTCAGCCCACCCAGTGCGCTTTTGGAAAGCTCCACACCGCACGCGGAGCCATAATAGAGGCGGAGGCGGCGATGAACATTCGTAAGACCGCTGGTGTGGCAGTCGTCGCCGGCATTTTCCAGTCTGTCCTGCAGTGTTTGCAGAGCAGAGGGAGTAAAGTCTTCGCCGCTGTTTTCCACCTGAATGCAGAGCAGGGAACCATCCGGAATCAGAGAGATCCGGATCTGCATTTTTTCCGCCGCCATTCCGTGTTCAATACAGTTTTCCAGCAGAGGCTGTAAAATCAGTCTGGGCACAGGACGCGCCTTCATATCCTCAGGAATAGAATCCGCCTGGGCGCTGACGGTTTCGCCGAAGCGCATGAGCTGGATGTGTAAATAGGTGATGGCATGGTCGTATTCTTCTTCAAGTGTGACAAGGTCATCGCTGCTTTTGGTAATATAGCGATAATATTTCCCCAGATATCCGGTAAACTCTGCCGCGGTCTCCGTTTCCTCATTTTCCAGCATGGTTCGCAGAAAGAAAAAGCTGTTATAAAGAAAATGCGGATTGATCTGCGCCTGCAGCGTTTTCAGCTGCGCCTGCTGCAGCATGATCGTCTGCCGGTAATTGGTATCGATCAGCTCACCAAGCTGAACCACCATTTCGTTAAAGCCGTCAGCCAGAATCCGGAATTCCCCGGCACAATCCTGTGTGTTGACCCGGATATGCAGCACACCGCTGCCTGCCGCTTCAAAGGCTGCGGTCAGGGTCTGCACCGGACGTTTTACATACCGGTGGAAGGATTTCAGGATCAACAGCACAACGGCAAGCATTGCTGCGGAAAACAGCAGCAGGCCCTTGAGCAGCATGTCGGGAACCGCGTTGAGCTGTTGCGCCTGTATGAGCTGAATGAAGGAACAATGCAGCACCTCGCTGTAGGTGCGAAGGGCGATATAGGTGCTGCCGTCGATTTCAATCCGACAGCTCTCTTCCTGTCCGGCGGTATTTTGCAGCAGCTGGCTTAAGGCGTTTTCCGGCGGAGAAATGCTGTTCCGGCTTGTGATACAGACGCCGGAATCGTGGTGATACAGCAGCGCATTCTTGCCGGAATACGTGTTGAGGACGGACAGGAGCTCCTGTATTTTTGTCTCATTGATGTGCACTGCCGCGAGGATGTGACCGGCATCTGTGCGGGAGACGGTATTGGGATAATAGCAGGGAACGTAAAAGCCGTCCCCTGCCCATGCCAGAAGAGGAGCCTGATTCTGGAACGCCCTGTAAAGCTGTGTCGTTTCCTCATCGGAGGCGGTCCGTATGGTGACGCTGTTGCCGGTGGCGCTGTTGCCGGACTGCAGACACAGATGCAGCCTGGGAAAGTAAACATCCATCCGGTCGATCAGCGGATTCATCTGTCTGGCGACATTGAGATCTGATTTCAGCTGGTTCAGCGTCCATTGATAATGGGCGGGAGAGGCGAAGCTGTCCCGCCTGAGCCGGATGTAGAAATTGATCAGCTGCGCATCCTCCTGCACAAACAGGCGCTGGGACATTCCGGTGCGGATGGATTTCAGGTTATCCTCAAAGGATTTTTGCAGGTATCGTACATTATTATGCGCAGAAGAATACATTTCACGCGTGACCAGATTCCGCCCCCACAGGGTGCTGATGGTCTGCACGCTCAGAAGAAAGAAAAACGAAATCAGCACAATGCCGATCAGCCGTCTGACCAATGAAAAGCTTTTTTTCTTTTTCATGTGATTTCCTCCGTCTCTGTGTTGGGATTATAGTATTTGTTTTGGAGTTTTGTAAATAGTTTTGGAGTTTGGGGGTAAAGAATTCGTAAAAATGTACAAAAATACAATCTTTCTACACCCATGATTCTCTGGTATAATAGGGTATCGGAAATAACCCGGTATATGCGGGCTGCCGGTTGGAACCTTTACAGATATATCGTCAGGAAAGGAAAGGTGTGTATGGAGACAATTACATGGTCGGAAAAGATTCCCATTGCGGATTCCTTTGATATCATTGTGGCGGGGGGCGGAATTTCGGGGGTTGCTGCCGCTCTTTCCGGAGCGCGCCAAGGATGCCGCGTATTGCTTTTGGAAAAGAACTGCAGTCTTGGCGGTCTGGCAACTGCAGGGCTTGTGAATTTCTGGGTGCCCTTTTGCAATGGCAGAGGAAGGATGGTCATCCGGGGGATGGCGGAGGAGCTATTGCGGCTGTCTGTCAAATATGGATTTGATACCTTTCCGCCGGACTGGAAAGGCGGGGAGCCGGCGCATGCGACCCTGCAGCGCTGCGAGAGCTGGTTTTCCGCCGGATTGTTTTCCCTTTCGCTACTTAAGCTTTTGCGGGAGGAAAAGGTCTGTGTGCTATACGATGCTCTTGTTTCGGCGCCTGTCATGGAAAATAACCGCTGTCTGGGCGTCATCATTGACGGAAAGTCAGGACGGCGGTTTTATGCATGCAAAGCGCTGGTGGACGCCACAGGAGATGCCGCCGTATTGAAAATGGCGGGCGTTCCGGTCATTGACGGAAGCGATTATTTCACCTATTACGGAGAGGGGATCACGCTGGAGGGATGCAGGCGGGCGGTGGAAAAAAACGATATTTTTCAGGCTTACTATCATCCCTACGGCGGTGCGGCCAATCTCCATGGCGTTGGGCAGCCGGAGGACGTCCCGCTTTTAAAGGGTGTGGATATGGATGCCGTGAATGAGTATATTCAGAAAAATCAATTGCTCATGCTGGAAAAGGAAAAGGATAAGCCGCGTATGGAACGAAACATTCATATGCTTCCGGGAATGGCACAGCTGCGCACGGCGCGCCGCATCGAGGGAGATGTCACGCTGACGGGAGAAGACTGCTACCGCCATTTTGATACCTCGATCGGGACGGTCTGCGATTTTGAATACCGGGACCGCTTATATGAAATTCCTTACGGGACATTGGTAAGAGAAGGATTTGGCAATCTGATCACCTGCGGCAGAAGCGTTTCCGCCTCCGGGTGGGGATGGGATGTGCTCCGCGTCATACCGCCCGCCGTGCTGACCGGTCAGGCGGCGGGAATTGCGGCTGCGCACGCCCTTCAAACGGACACGGCGATCTGGCAGCTGCCTGTTGCGCCGTTGCAAAGAGAGCTGGAAAAGACCGGTGTGCGCATTCATTTTCCGGCGGAATGGGTTCCAAAAGGGGAAGCGGCAGACAGCCTCGCCGCCCCGGCAGACCATATTTAAGCCAGGCTTTTTGAAAAAGGCCGTCCTGTCAGAGATGGAGAAAGGCCGGTTTTTGTAACAAATGATAATCCCGCACGGAAAACAGAAGGATAAGAACGCTGTTTTTGTGCGGGATTACCGTTTCAATAGGTGAGAAAATAGTCTTCTGTCTGCGGCGGCAGATCGATATTGGTTGTCTGTTCGGCGTGCCTGCTGGTGTAATATTCCTCGGTGGCGCCTCTCTGGCGGAATTCACTGGGACTTAACCCCACCTTTTCCCGGAAAATCCTGGAAAAATACAGCGGATCCGGAAAACCGCACTGACAGGAAATCTCACTGATGCTGCCGTCGGTTTTTAAAAGCTTGTTTTTGGCCGCCTCTATGCGGTACCAGGAAAGGTATTGCTTAATAGAAAACCCTGTTTCCTGCTTGAACAGGGTGGAAAGGTAGCTGCGGTTTAAATGCAGGTAGCTGGCGATGGCGTCCACCCGCAGATCCTCGCTGTAATTGTTTTGAATCAGCGTAATCACATCGCCGACCCACTGCTGGGAGGAATGCCCGATGCCGAACAGAGCGGCGTTATCTTCGGCTGCAGGGACGGAAAAGGTAAGGTGCTTTTCCGTTTTCTCCACATACAATGTGAAAAAAAGCTGATGCAGCAGACTGTTGGATTTCAGTTCCAACGCGTAAATGTCATCCTGATAAAGCATTGCCGCATCGATCAGCTGTGTGAGCGTGTCAAAAATGGAGGAGTCGGTAAAATGCATGACCTGCCTGCCCCGCTGAAATCCGGCGCGCACGATCAGCTCATCCGCAAATGTGCCGGCAATGCCGATCCAGTAATATGCCCATGTTTTGCCATTTTGGGAATGATAGGAGGATAATTCGTTTGGATAAATCAGGAAACAGTCATTTTCGTGCACCTGATAGACGGCATTCTGGATATGGAGGCAGCCCTCTCCTGCGCTGACAAAATGAAGCAGATAATGGTCGCGCACCCTGGGACGGACCTGAATGGAATGGCAGTTGCCCTGACAGCCAGTCTGGATCAGAACCAGGTTCTGGTCTCTGTTGATGTTGTAAAAATGTATGAACCGTTCCAGATCATCGTGATACTTGTGAACCTTAATAAGCGATTGTACTGCCATGGAAATGAACCTTCTTCTTGTGGAAACAAATACAAAACCGTTCCGGTTGCCAGGCCGGTCGGAAAGTAGCACATAGTTGCGGGAAATTTCCCGGCAGCTATGCTTTATTATAATATTATTCTTAAAAAGTTTCAATAGGTCTTTGGGGAAAATGTGCAAACTTATTGTTTTTGCAAAGACTTCTTAAGGCATAATACCTAATCGAGCAAGCATTTCTCCATATCAGGATAGCTTTTTCCCATTTTTACAAACTTTTGTGAGCTTTATAATGAAATTACTTTCAGGGGGAGAACCTGAAAAAAGGGGAAAAAAGCTATGAAAAAAAAGACAATGTCACTGATTGCCGTGGCACTGACTGCAGCGATGCTGGCAGGATGCGGCAATGCGGGAAGCAACGGCAGTACCGGGACAACCGGTGGCAGCGACGCGCCCGCAGCTGAAAGCAAAGCGGCGGATGCGGCGGGAGATGCGCAGGAAGAAGCGCAGGCGCCTGTGAGCGAAGGCTCCGGCAACTTTAACGAATTTGGCTGGGAGGTTCCTGAGGAAACACTGGTCATCAATATTCTGGACGCAGCGGGCGATTATGCGCCGACGGAAAGCGAAAAGGTCGGCGAGGCGAATGTAATCGAGTATTTTAAGGAAAAGTTCAATGTGGAATTTAATATCCAGCACATTTCCGGCGACGGCACGGAGGCGGTGAACCTGGCGCTGGCGTCCGGCGACTATCCGGACATCATCCGGTACGTGCCTTTTACCGTGATGGAGAAGTTCGTCCAGATGAATAAGGCGGTGGATTTAACCCCTTATATGGATACTCTGGGCACGAATCTCAAGAAGTCCATGGGCGAGCACTATCCGCTGTTTTTGGACGGCGATTCCAAGCTGTGGTATGTGCCCAGCATGATGGGAAGCATCGATGATTTCCCGGATTACAGCGCACATATCCGTTATGACGAGTGGCAGGGAATCGGCTCTCCCGAGATCAAGACGCCCGATGATTTTTACAATGCGCTGAACGCCATTCTGGAGAAGTATCCTACCACGCCTAACGGGGAAAGCAGATATGCCATATCGCTGTATGATTCCACCAGTCCCGTTGATCTTTGTGGTTTCTGGGGATTGAAGAGCGGTTATGATATTGACGATGAAGGAAACTTCACATATTGGGCATTCACGGATGCCGGTAAGGAAATGACCAAATTCCTGAACCGTTTTTATCTGGACGGGACGCTGGATCCTGACTCCTTTGCAAACAACTTTGAGCAGTGGAAAACCAAATTCTCCAACGAGAGAGTAGTGGGTATGCTGGGCAGCTGGTGGATTTCCTACAATGCGGGCCATGAAGTATGGCAGAGCCTGGATCCCAATATGCCGGAGGACAAGCGCTTTATCCAGATCGGCTTTAAGTCCGAGGATGCGGATGCCGCATACCTGAGCGCAAAGAACTTCCTGGGCAGCAGATGTACGATTATCACAGATAAGGCAAAGGATCCCGAAGCGCTGTTAAAGTTCATTGATTGGCAGGCGAGCGAGCTGGGACAGGCTCTCACCGGATGGGGTATTCCTAACGGCACGCCCATCGGCGATACCGGCGAAACCGGTAAATTCTGGGATATTGACGAAGAGGGCAACTGGTCTGTGGATCCGGAAGCGAAGGAGCAGCTCATCACGGAAACCTGGGATTACGAGGCAGAGCACTACTGGACAGGCGTGCCGTGGCTGTTCGTGAACCAGTCCAGATGGGATGACGGCGAGCACAATATCTGGCCTAATCAGATGTGGTATTCGGAAAACAAGTGGAAATCCATGATGCTGGACAATTTGTCCGATACGATCTTTGACTCCTCCGCAATGTCTCTTCGTGTGAAGTCTGACGATATCAAGATGGCGGAGCAGGCTGTAAAGGATGCCTGGCAGATGAACTGGAGCGCTGCGGTGCAGGCGAACAGCGATGCGGAATTTGACGCCGCCTGGAAGCAGCTGCAGGATGCGCTGAACGTTGCGGGCATTGATAAGCTGGAGGAAGCGCTGGCGGAGAACTACAAGACGAATATGGAAAAACTGGGACAGTAAACGAAAAGCCCTGATCGGAACCGGGATGCAGGAGACTGCATTCCGGTTCTGTATCATCCGGCGATCCGAGATTGTATAGGAAAGGATAAAGGCATGGTAGAAGGGATCAAGAAAAAAGCGGGGCATTGCTGGAAAATGTTTCAAAAACAGCGTCAGCTCTGGCTGTTATGTATTCCGATCATCATATGGGTCGTCCTGTTTGCGTATGTGCCCATGTATGGTCTGCTGATCGCATTTGTGGATTATATTCCCGGCATGTCCATTTTCAAATGTAATTTTGTTGGTTTGAAATATTTCAGGGATTTCGTACTCAGTCCGGTTTTCTTACAGCTTCTGCGCAATACGCTGGCGATGAGCCTGCTGGGACTGACCTTCGGGTTTGCGGCGCCGATTCTGTTCGCATTATGCTTAAATGAGCTGAAGGAGGGCTGGTTTAAGAAAACAGTTCAGACGACTTCTTACCTGCCCCATTTCATATCCTGGGTGGTGGCAGGAAGCATGATTTTCATGCTGCTTTCCAATGAAGGAATTATTAACGACATTCTGATGCGGCTGGGACTGACGGAGAAAGCGATCCCATTTTTGACAGAGGGAAAATATTACTGGGTGATGTACACCCTTGCCAATATCTGGAAGGGGATGGGATGGTCTTCCATCATTTACCTGTCCGCCATGTCCAGCATGGATTCGGAGCTGATGGAGGCGGGCGCCGTTGACGGAATGGGAAGGCTGGGGGCGGTTAAGCATGTGATCCTGCCCACAATCCTGCCGACCATCGTCGTGCAGTGGATCATCGGCATCGGCGGCATTTTAAACGCGGGCTTTGAGCAGCATCTGGTGCTGGGCAATACATCCACACAGGCTTATTGGGACGTTATTGATACCTATTCCTACCGATACGGCATCCAGCTGGGCTATTATTCCGTCGGTACGGCGGTAGGACTGATGAAATCCATCATCGGCGTGGCTTTGGTATGGGCAACCAACTGGTTCTGCCGTAAGAAGCTGGATACGGCTATTTTCTAGGGAGGGGATATCATGAGTCGTCCATTTTATATCAAACAGACCAAATCAGGAAAGGCTTTTGACGCTTTCAATCTTGTGTTCATGGTGATCATCCTGATTGTAGTGGTGTATCCATTCATCAATGTACTGGCGATTTCCTTCAATGACGGATATGATGCTGTAAGGGGCGGCATCTATCTGTGGCCGAGGGTGTTCTCGCTGGAGAATTATAAATTTGTGCTGGAGGACAGCAGCCTTTTGCGCGGCTTTTTCGTATCGGTGCTGCGCACCGTGATCGGCACCGTGACGGCGGTTTTGGGCAACGCATTGCTGGGCTATATCGTGAGCTGCAGGCAGTTTGCGGGCAGAAAATTCATGCGGATTTTATTTTTGATCACCATGTATTTCGGCGGCGGACTGATTCCGGTATATCTGCTCATGACCCGGCTGGGGCTTGTCAATACGCTGACGGTTTACTGGCTGCCTTCCATATTCAGTGCCTATTACATGCTGCTGTGCGCATCCTACATTCAGAATCTGCCGGAGGCGCTCTTTGAGGCGGCGCGGGTGGACGGGGCAAGCGAGCTGCGCATTTTTTCACAGTTCGTCATTCCCTTAAGCGTCCCGATGCTTGCATGTATCGCCATTTATGTGGGGGTCGGACACTGGAATTCCTGGTTCGATGTGAACCTGTACAGCAAAAACGGAACCTGGGACAATCTGCAGATCATTCTGTACCGCATTTTGAACCAGACAAACGCGATTTCCAAGATGACGGATTCGGTCATGATAGCGGAGAAGATGAGGGGAATTCAGCCGCTTACTGTGCGTGCCGCCATTACGATCATTGTGGTAACGCCGATTCTGATGATTTATCCGTTTTTCCAGAAATACTTCGTGTCCGGCATGACGCTGGGCGCGGTGAAGCAATAGGGGGAAGGGAAAGGATATGATGAGACAAAAGGGGAGAATCGAATTTACCACATCGGACGCAAGCTGGAATGCCGGCTTTGCGTGGGCGAAGGAGCAGGCGCTGGCATACAGCCATGAGGGGGATCTGGTCGGCGACTGGTATGAAGCCGCGCTGCCCAACAGGCAGGCTTTCTGCATGCGGGACGTCGCGCATCACGCCAGGGGGGCGGAGGCGCTGGGGCTTACGGCACATACGAAAAATATGCTGCTCCGGTTCGCGCAGGGCATTGCGGAAAGCAGACAGTTTTGCAGCTTCTGGGAAATTGACAAAGATTACCGGCCATGCCCGGTGGATTATGCGAGCGATCAGGATTTCTGGTATAACCTTCCGGCCAACTTCGACGTCATGGACGCATGCTGGCGGATGTATGAAATGACGGGAGACAGGGATTATCTGTTTCAGTCGGATTTCGTCCGCTTTTATCAGCTGACGGTGGAAGAGTACGCAAAATGGTGGGACCAGGACGGCGACGGGCTTTTGGAACGCAAATATCCGGTCACCCGGCTGGGAATTCCATCCTATTGCGAGGATGATCAGTTTCACAGGGTACAGGCGCTTGTGGACCTTCTTGTAATTGAAATCAGAGGCTATCGGTCCGCGGCGGAGCTCTTTAAGCATCGGGGGGATGCGCAAAGAAGCACGCATTGCGGGCAAATGGCGGACAAACTGGACCGGCTTTTACAGGAAACCTGGTGGGATGAAAAAGAGCAGAGATATTATGAAGTGAAGGATCAGGACGGCACGCTTTTGCATGGCAGGGAAAAGGGATATGCTTTGGGTCTCAGCTTAAGCCTCGGCTATTATCAGGTAATTCAGGATGCAGACAGGCTTGCGCGATACCTTGATAGCCTTCATGAAGGGGCGAAAACGGGTGAGTTGATTGTGGAAAGTCTTTCCCATTACCCGGTATTGTTTTATCGCAACGGGCAGCCGCAACGGGGGGCGGAATGGCTCAAAGAGGTAATATCGCCTGATCTTCCCCGCAGGGAATATCCGGAGGTATCCTATGCGGTGGTGGAAGCGTTCATTTATGAAATGGCGGGCGTATGCCCGGATGGACCGCATGCTGCCGTGCGGATTTCGCCCAGGCTTCCGGAAGGGGTCGATTGGTTTCGGATCAAAAACCTTCCGTTTCTGGAGGGAGAGCTCGATATTTCGTTTGAAGAGGGGATGATTTCAGTCACAAACCGCACAGGCCGGACAATTTCAGTGAATGGAAGCGGGCTGGAACATAATGAAAGCGTGACAAAGAGCGCGGTATAGGAGGAAAGGTGCATGGATACGCCTGTAGTTATAAAGGGGGAACGCTTTTTTGCCGGTTGTAAGAAAAGAACGGCAGGAGAAGACGTGGAGATATTTCATGTTTTATTGGAAGCAGGAGAAAAAGAGCAGGACTGGGAAGACGTACTGCTGGATTGGCGGGTCCCGTATCTGGATTGCGCCGGTATATGGAATCCGGTCTGCGGCTTCAACCGTTCGATTGATGCGGATTATTGCAGATTCCATAAGAGCATGACGGCGAGGTCGGCGCCTGTCGTCTGTATCTTCAGTGAAGACGGGGAAAACCGCTGTACGATCGCCGCTTCCGAGACGCGGGAGGCGATCGGCATTCGTGCGGGTGTGCGGGAAGAGAACGGCATGCTGGTCTGCCAGGTGCAGATTCCGGCGGCGCTTTTGGGAAATCAGAAGGTTTTCGAGCTGGATATCCGCATGGATACAGGAAAGAAGCCTTATTACCGCGCCATTGAGGATGTGTCCGCATGGTGGGAACAGGCGTGTGATATTGTTCCTGTATGCGCGCCGGATGTGGCGAAGGAGCCGGTATATTCCACCTGGTACGCATACCACCAGAATCTGATGGCGGAGGAAATCGAGGAGGAATGCAGCCTTGCGGTAAAGCTGGGCTTTCGAACCGTGATTCTCGACGACGGCTGGCAGACGGATGACAACAACCGGGGCTATGCGTTTTGCGGGGATTGGGAAGTGTCCGGGAACCGTTTCCCGGATTTTGCGGCGCATATCCGTAAGGTCCACGATATGGGCCTGCGGTACATGATCTGGTACAGTGTGCCGTTTTTGGGAATGAAGTCTCAAAGATGGGAAGAATTTAAGGATATGCTGCTTTACGTGGATGAGAATCCGCTGATTCGGGCGGGCGTGCTGGATCCGCGTTATAAAAAGGTACGGGATTATCTGACAGATACCTATGCGGAAGCAATGGAAAAATGGGATCTGGACGGATTGAAGCTGGATTTCGTGGATTGTATGGTCGAAACGCCGGATTCGCCCGCGTATGACCCGGAAAAAATGGATTTTGACAGTGTGCAGGAAGCGTTGGACTGCCTGATGCGCGCGGTGTACGAACGGCTTTCGGAGAAAAAGAAGGACGTGATGATCGAGTTTCGGCAAAGCTATATCGGGCCCAATATGCGCCGCTACGGCAACATGTTCCGCGTGGGCGACTGCCCGGATTCGGCGATCCGCAACCGCGTGGGAATCGTGGATCTGCGCATGCTTTCCGGACAGACGGCGGTGCACAGCGATCCGCTGATGTGGCATGAGCAGGAGGAGCCGCAGGTGGCGGCGATCCAGATCATTTCCAGCATTTTCTCCACACCGCAGATTTCCGTGAAAATGAAGACACTTACGCCGGATATGCAGAGAATGCTCCGGTTCTGGATCAGCTTTATGCGGGAAAACAGAACGCTTTTGCAGGATCAGCCGATCTGTGCGTTAGAGCCGCATAACCTTTATCCGGTCGTGTGGACGCAGGATGAAAGCCGGGCAGTCATGGCGGTGTATAGTGAAAACCGGATTTTGCGGATACCGGATGACGTGAAAGAGTGCGTGATCTTAAACGGCACGAAGGGAAAACGCGTTGTGCTGGATACATGCGGCCAAAAAGGAAGCGTGACGGTAAGGGATTGCTTCGGAGAGGCTGTTGAAGCGCAGGTGAAGGACGGAGGATTTTACGAGGTCAGCGTACCGGTGGCCGGGCAGGTTTACTGGCAGGCGGAAGCGTAGGGGCGTGTTCCGGCGGAATGCATGCTGGCAGGTTGCATGGTGAAAAAGCCGGAAGGCGACAGCAGACAGATCGGGATGGCAGGTACAGATTGTTTCTGCCATCCCTTTTTTTGTGTTGCAATCTGTATGGGATGTCTGCTATAATCAGGATAGCTTCTGCCAGGGCAGGGGAATCTGGATGTCTGGAAATTCTATTTGAGAAAATATTTGCAGGGACAGTATTTTCTGAATCATTTTATCGGGCGCATCGCTTTGTATTTCCGGCAAATTCAGGAGAAATTTATATGGAGGATAATGGATGGGGAGGAAGGATAAGGCGCTTTGTCAATATTTGCGCAAGCCGGAGGTGTTCGCGGATTTTTGCAATGGTATCATTTATGGCGGTAAAAGGGTGATTTTGGTTCGGGAGCTTGCGGAATCGCAGGAGGATTTCAGCAGGAGAAAGCGGGGGCGCGATGGTGTATTGCGCGCACCGCTGCGGGAGCGGGATGTCAGCAAGCTGCTTTGCCGGGAAGCGTTTCTTTTGAAAATTTCAATTGAAAATCAGGACAAAATCAATTATTGCATGCCGGTGCGGTGCATGGAATACGATGAGATGGAAATAACAAAGCAGCTTCGCAGGCTGCAACAGCGCAATAAGGCAGATAAAACGCTAAAACCGGGAGCAGAGTTTTTATCAGGGATCAGAGAAACGGACCGTTTGATTCCGGTGGCAACCATTGTATTTTACCACGGAGACGGCAAATGGACCGCTGCAACGCAATTACAGGATATGTTGGAAATGAGAGGGGTGGACGGGCCGCTTCGGAAGCTGATAACGAATTACCGGATGAATATTGTGTGTCTGGAGGATTTACAGGAGGAGCACTTTGAAACGGGTTTGCGTGAAATGATTGCGTTAATGAAGCGGAGAAAAGACAAGGAAGCGTTTTATCAATATTGTTTTGTAAATGAAGAGCGTTTCAGCCGTCTGGATGTAGATACTTACGATCTTCTTTGTGCCATGCTGAATATGAAGCTGCCCGTTCAAAATAAAGAAAAGTATCGTAATCAAAACAGGGAGGATTATAATATGTGTGTTGCGATCAGAGAACTGATGAGAGATGAAAAAAGAAAAGGAATTGAGATTGGGAAAAAGTGGGGAGAAAAGCGAGGGGAAAAACGGGGAGAAGAGCGGCTTGGGATTCTGATTGAAAGGCTGATGAATGACGGCAGACAGGCGGAGATTTTATCAGCGAGCAGGAATGTGGCTTTGCGAAGAAAGCTTTATCTGGAGTATGATATATAGGATCGCAGCTTGGAGGGGAGAGTATGCATATGCGGAGTTGCAGTATGCATGGCGGCCGTGCAGGACTTTTATAGTACCTTTTTGGATACTATCTTACAAAATAGTGCGGTCTTACATTTTTTGAAAAATATGGTTATAATAATGTGGTCAGGAAGGAGGCGGTTGCTTGAAAAAGGAAGTTTACGATATCACCGGAATGTCCTGTGCGGCGTGTTCTGCGCGCATCGAGAAGGGGATTTCGTGTATGGACGGTGTGGAGCAGGTCAGCGTCAATCTGTTGAAAAACAGCATGGCGGTTTCTTATGATGAAAACAGGCTGGATACGGGCGGCATCATCGCGAAGGTGGAAAACATAGGCTATGGCGCGTCCCTGCATGCAGGCGGCAGTGCGGGGAAAGGGCAGGAGAAAACGAACAGCGGCACGGATGCTGCAGCTTCGCAGATGCAGCTCATGAAAAAGAGGCTGATCGTTTCCCTCATTTTCACGATACCGCTTTTTTATATTTCCATGGGACATATGGCGGGATGGCCGTTGCCTGGATTTCTGCTGGGCATGGAAAACGCGATGATTTTCGCGTTCACGCAGTTTTTGCTGTTGCTGCCGGTTTTGGCGGCGGGCGGTCACTATTTTAAAAACGGGTTCAAAAATCTGTGGCATCGTTCGCCCAATATGGATTCGCTGATCGCGCTGGGCTCCGGTGCGGCGTTTGTATATGGCATTTACGCGATTTATAAAATCGCATGGGGCTTTGGACATGGCGATATGGAATTGGTTCACCACTTTTCCATGGATCTGTATTTTGAATCCTCGGGCATGATCCTGACGCTGATCACGCTGGGAAAATTTATGGAAGCGCGGGCAAAATCCCATACCTCTGAGGCGATCACGAAGCTGATGGATCTGGCGCCCAAAACCGCGCTGGTATTGCGGGACGGGCAGGAAACAGAGATTTCCGTGGACGATGTGTTAAAGGGCGATGTGCTTGTGGTGCGGGACGGAAATACGGTTCCGGTGGATGGCACCATTCTGGAGGGCTACGCCTCCGTGGACGAATCTGCGATCACAGGGGAGAGCATCCCGGTAGAAAAGCAGGCGGGTGACCGGGTGACCGGCGGCACGATCAATAAGACCGGATATTTCAAAATGGAAGCGACGGCAGTGGGCGAGAATACCACATTGTCCCAGATCATCGCCCTGGTGGATGAAGCGACCTCATCGAAAGCGCCGATCGCCAAGCTGGCGGACAGGGTCAGCGGCGTTTTCGTGCCGGTGGTCATTACCATCGCTGTGGCGGCAGCGATTATCTGGTTGGCGCTGGGGTACAGCTTTGAGTTTTCCCTGGCGATTGCGATATCCGTGCTGGTCATTTCCTGTCCCTGCGCGCTGGGTTTGGCAACGCCCACCGCGATCATGGTGGGAACCGGGCGCGGCGCGGCAAATGGTATTTTATTTAAGTCGGCGGAAGCGTTGGAGATCACCCATGGCATCGATACGGTGGTGCTGGATAAGACGGGAACGGTCACGGAAGGAAAGCCTGTGGTGACGGATGTGATCGTAGCGGGAAATGTCTCGGAAAAAGAGCTTCTTGGCGTGGCGGCGGCGCTGGAAAAAATGTCCAGCCATCCGCTGGCGGAACCCATCGTGGAAAAGGCGGTTTTGGGCGGCATAGCGCTTGAAGAGGTGCAGGAATACCGGATGCTGCCGGGGCAGGGGATTTCCGGGCACATCGGTGCGCATATTTGTTATGCGGGAAACGTAAAGCTGATGGAGACCGCGGGCATTTCCGTGGCGGGCTTTGAGGATGCGCTGGAAAAGCTGGCGGATGAAGGAAAAACGCCGCTGTTGTTTGCAAAAGCGGCAAAAAACGGCGATTTGGCAAGGAAATCCAGCGTTCTTCTGGGGATTATCGCCGTGGCGGATGTGATAAAGCCCACCAGCCGGGAGGCGGTGGAGCGGATGACGCAGATGGGCATGGATGTGATCATGCTCACCGGGGACAACGCCCGGACCGCAGAAGCGATCCGCAGGCAGGTTGGATTAAAGACTGTCATCGCCGAGGTGCTTCCCCAGGATAAGGAGAAAAAGATTCAAAGCCTGCAAAGGGAAGGCCGGAAGGTTGCCATGGTCGGCGACGGCATCAACGATGCGCCTGCTCTGGCGCGGGCGGATGTCGGCATTGCCATCGGCGCCGGGACCGACGTGGCGATTGAATCCGCGGATATCGTCCTGATGAAGAGCGATCTGATGGATGTGCCATCGGCTGTGGCGCTGAGCCGTGCGGTAATGCGCAATATCCGCCAGAATCTTTTCTGGGCATTTTTCTATAACGCGATTGGTATTCCGGTGGCGGCGGGTGTATTATATAAGGGATTCGGAATTTTATTAAACCCGATGATCGGCGCGGCGGCGATGAGCTTTTCCTCCGTGTCAGTGGTTGGCAATGCGCTGCGGCTGCGGTTTTTTGCCCCGAAATGGAAGCAGGAAAGCGCGCAGACAGTGGTAGAGCAGGAACCGATGCAGTCAGAAAACAATATTAAAATAGAAGAAGGAGAAACAGCCATGAAAAAAACAGTAAAAATTGAAGGAATGATGTGCATGCACTGCGTAAAGGCGGTGGAAAAAGCCCTTACGGCGGTGGAGGGCGTGACGGCGGTAAACGTCAGCCTTGAGGAAAAGCAGGCGGTGGTAGAAGGTACCGCAACCGATGACGCGGTAAAAGCGGCGATCGTGGAGGCGGGCTATGAGGTGACCCAGATCGCCTGATGGGCGCTACCTGCCTGCATCGTGACAGGCGGTAGCAATATATGCCCGGGGCGACATGCCGAAATGCTTTTTAAAAATTTTGGAAAAATGACAAATGTCATCATATCCGACCGACAGTGCGGCGGTGGAGGGGCGCTCCTGGTGGAGACGCATCAGCTCCGCCGCCTTTTTCAGGCGCAGATTGATCAGGTATTCGCCGGGCGGCATGCCGACCCTTTTGGAAAACAGGGTGGAAAAGTAACTGCGGTCCAGCCCCAGCCTGTCCGCGATTTCCTGTACGGTGATCCCCCTGGAATATTCGGAATGCATGCAGTTTAACGCTTTATCAATGACGTCCGCCCTGGGTTTTCCCTTTTCCAGAAGGAGCGCCACCAGCTTCCACAGGCAACCGGACAAAAAAGCGCTGCGTCCGTTCTCCATGCTGCCGCAGGCCTTCATCTCATCAAACAGCTCACCCACATCCGGACAGGAGATCACCGGCTGCTCAAACACCTCCGGCAAAGCCTCCTGCGTCGTAAATCCGATCCATATATATTGCCACGGTCTGTCCCTGTCCGCCTCATAATAGGTTTCCATATAAGGCGGAATCACAAAAATCTCCCCCTCCCCAACCTCATGCGTAACCCCTTCCCGCGTAAAATATCCCATACCGGAAACCACATAATGCAGCAGCCAATGCGTGCGCACCGCCGGTCCAAAATAATGTCCCGCCCGGCATATCTCCTGCCCGAACTGGACCGGGTTCAATCCGCCATAATGACAATCAATAATAATCTCCGCCTGTTCCATTCAATTCACTCCTTATACATGCCGGCAACAGTCTGTCCCATCTGTCCGTTTCCTTTCTCATGGTCTGCGCGTTTATCTCACGGACCTGCCTGAGCTGTTACCTGCATCCAACATTATAACAACTTCCCCCAACAAAAATCAATTCTTTTTTAGACACTTTTCTGTTATGCTGAATTTGAAATGTGTGAGGGGATGGAGCGCCGAAGAAAGCCGTTTGTGTCATCCCCGGCCTACACCACAAAAAAACAAGGAGGAGAGAGGGTATGAAAATTACATTTATGGGAGCGGGCAGCACCGTGTTTGCGCGGAACGTGATCGGCGACTGCATGTGCTCTGAGGCTTTACGGGACAGCACCTTTGCGCTGTACGACATCGATGGCGAACGCTTAAAGGAGAGCCAGACAATTCTGGAGGCGATGCGCCAGACCAAGGGCGGCTACGGCAAAATCGAGTGCTATCAGGGCGTGGAAAACCGGAAAGAGGCTTTAAGGGGAGCCGATTTTGTGGTGAACGCGATTCAGGTAGGTCTGTACGACCCCTGCACCATCATCGATTTTGAAGTGCCCAAAAAGTACGGTCTCAGACAGACCATCGCTGACACGCTGGGCATCGGCGGCATCATGCGCGCGCTGCGCACGATTCCCGTGATGGCGGATTTTGCGAAGGACATGGAAGAGGTCTGCCCGGATGCGCTTTTCTTAAATTATACGAACCCGATGGCGATGCTGTCCGGCTATATGCAAAGATATACCGGCATCAAAACCGTAGGTCTTTGTCACAGCGTGCAGGTCTGCTCGGAAGGACTGTTAAAGCAGCTTGGCATGGAGGATAAGCTGGAAGGGCGCAAGGAGCTGATTGCAGGCATTAACCATATGGCATGGCTTTTGGAGCTGAGGGATAAGAACGGCGTGGATCTGTATCCTGAAATCAAAGCCCGTGTGGCGGACAAAATGGCTGATCCCGAGTGCAAGGACAAGGTGAGGCTGGATTACATCAATCATTTCGGCTACTACTGCACCGAATCCAGCGAGCATAACGCGGAATATAACATGTTTTATATCAAGAGCAAATATCCGGAACTGATCGACCGCTATAACATTCCGTTGGATGAGTATCCCCGCCGCTGCGTGAATCAGATCGAAGGCTGGAAGAAGGAGTACGCAGAGCTGATGGAGAATGGAGTGAAGGATCATGAACGTTCCAGAGAGTACGCTTCCTGGATCATGGAGTCCTGTGTTACCGGCACGCCTTATCAGATCGGCGGAAATGTTTTAAATACCGGACATCTGATCACGAACCTGCCTGAAAACGCCTGCGTTGAGGTTCCCTGTCTGGTGAACGGGCACGGCGTGCATCCCTGTAATGTGGGTGCTCTTCCGGTACAGTGCGCCGCGATGAATATGACCAATATCAATGTGCAGCTGCTCACCATTGAGGCGGCGCGCACCTTAAAGCGTGAACATATTTATCAGGCCGCCATGTTGGATCCCCATACCGGCAGCGAGCTGGATATCGATACCATCAAAAAGATGGTGGACGAGCTGATCGAGGCTCACGGAGATTTTCTTCCCAAATATCATTAATCAAAATCAAAGACGCGGAGCAGGAAACTGCTCCGCATTTGTCTGCCGGTTTGTAACAGTTCAGCCAGGTCTGAACTGTTACGCCGGTTTCAACTCTGTGAAGCAATGCCACTTGAGTTTGGCGGTGGGTACCGGGAACGAAGCGGCATTATCTTATAACAGAAATCCGGTATGATACTTTTTCTTTCTGTTTTGTTTCCACATATTAAGGATATTAAGGGGCTTTGCTTAGCGGAATAGGGGGTTCTGTCGATTTATACAATGTTGGAGCGAATATTTGCGCTAATTATTACGTTTTTGTTACGAAATAGCCATTGCTATTTATGAGGAATGAATGGTATAATGAAGCATATGGTCGAAGCGAAGCGTAGACCATATGCGCTACTTCTCAAATGCGCAGCGTTTGAGAAGTTTCCCGTACTCGAAGCGAAGCGTAGACCATATGCGCTACTTCTCAAATGCGCAGCGTTTGAGAAGTTTCCCGTACTCGAAGCGAAGCGCAGGCCATATGCGCTACTTCTCAAATTCCCGTACTCGAAGCGCAGTGCAGTGTAGACGTTGGCAAGGTAAGTGAGGCATGTTTTGGATAAGAAGATAAGAAGCAGGAAGAATAAAGGTGGCGGAAGAGCAAGGTCTATCCGCGGGATTCATAAACTGAGCGCCAGGCAGGTGACTGTTTTTTCCGTCATTGTGGTGGCGCTTTCCGTGTGCATAGCGGGCGGCGGACTCTGGTTTGCGTTTTTACAGGGAAATCAGACGAGCCAGACGGCGCAGCTTGAAACGGCACAGGAACCGGGGGCAGAGGAGGAAGAGCTGCTCGCCCAGGGATCGACAGAAGAGGGAATGACGGAAGAGGAGAGCGAGACTGAAAGCGAAACGGAAACGGAGACAGAAGAACCGGAAGTATATGTGGAGCTGACAGAAGAAAACCGCAAAGGCTATGTGCAGGTGGAAGCCTGTGAGATTAAAGCGGGAGGCGGCAGTTTTGAGCTGCGCGCAAATGTGGAAGAGAAGCCTGCCAGCGATGATGATAATTTTTATCTGTTCGAGATGAAAATGTACGAGAAGGAGCTTGTCCCTGACAGGGAGTATATCGCATCTGTGACGAAAGACAGAGCTTTTACGCTGACAGCGGGGGTGAACGAAAACAGGGCGGATTCCCGGCTCTTTTCTAAATTTGTGGTAGCGGTGAAGCTCAACGGAGAATATGTGGCGCTGAGTGAGCCGCAGTATATTACCAATCCCGAAGCGCTGGCGGCTTATACCGCCCCTTTTCCGGAAAGCGCTTCTATCAAGGGGATTTTGGTGGATCCTTTAAAGCTCACCAATGGTGAACTGGATGATTTAGGCGTAAAGCATGCTGCCTATAATATTCCGATCGCCAATATTCTGGGAGAGACGACCCACGGGCATTTTCCGACGATTTACTATACTTATAATGGAAAAACCTATGCCTTTAACGGGCAGCGCATCGCGGAATATGACCATGTGTTTAGCATTTTGACCCAGAAAGGAATTACCATTTCGGCGATTCTTCTGAACAATAAAAAATCAGCGCACATGCAGCTCATTCATCCGATGTCCCGGGATGGTTCCGCTCATTATTATGCCTTTAACACAGCGGAGGATGCGGGCATTGAGACGATGGCGGCGGTGGGAGCTTTTCTTGCCCAGCGGTATCGGGACAATGAGCATGGGACGGTCATGAACTGGATTGTCGGCAACGAGGTGAATGTCCGGACTGACTGGAATTATATGCAGAAGGTGGATCTGGATAGCTATACGCAGGAATATGCCAATGCGGTCAGAGTTTTTTATAACAGCATCAAAAGCATGAATGCCAATGCCCGGATTTATCTTTCCATGGATCAGCAGTGGGATCGCAATATCGAGGCGAATAAAAATTATGATGTAAAGGATATGCTGGTCACTTTTAACAGGCAGGTATCTGCAGAAGGTAACATTGACTGGGGGCTGGCGCATCATCCTTATGCGTATCCGCTGGAAAATACGACCTTCTGGAATTCCTCGAGCAAGATTCAGAAGCTTGTATTGGATTCGGAAAATACATCCATTGTGACAATGGAAAATATCCATGTGGTGACGGACTTCTTGCAGAGACCTGAGATGCTGACGGCGGATGGAGAAGTGCGTCCGGTCATATTGAGCGAGCTGGGATATTCTTCCATCAAGGGGGAGGCCAATCAGGCAGCAGCCTTTGCCTATGCCTATTATGTAGCGGAGAACAATCCTTATATTGATGCGTTGATTCTGTCCCGGCAGACGGATGCGGCGGAGGAAATTGCGCAGGGACTTGCGCTGGGACTTTCCACTACGGGTGGTCAGCGTAAATTTATTTATAATGTGTTCAAAAATATCGATGGACCGGGCGCCGACAGCTGTACAGAGTTTGCAAGAACAATCATCGGTATCGATAGCTGGAACGAAATTACGGGCGGATGAGCTGCCCTGGAATGTTGCGTGAATAATAAAGGGGTATGAAGAAAGACCGGAAAGGGATAGCGGAATGGTCTTTTTTCATACCCTTTTTCAATGACTCTTTAACGGTGATGACCAGAGTGATGTCCGGTCCTCGCAGGCCGGCAATGCTCTTGCTGAGCGGAGGGCTGGATACAGCTGCCACCGTCCTGACAAACGCCGTTTACATCACAGCTGCCATCCTCCAGACATGAGCCGTCCTGATAGCATGCAGCGGGTTTGACGCAACTGCCGCCATTCTGGCAAACGCCGTTTACATCACAGCTGCCATCCTCCAGACATGAGCCGTCCTGATAGCATGCAGCGGGTTTGACGCAATTGCCGCCATTCTGACAAACGCCGTTTACATCGCAGCTGCCGCCCTCCAGGCATGAGCCGTCCTGATAGCATGCAGCGGGTTTGACACAGCTGCCACCGTTCTGGCAGATGCCGTCCACATCACAGCTGCCATCCTCCAGGCATGTGCCGTTCTGATAACAGGCGGCATATGTGGGAGCCTGAGCTGCCCTTCTGGTGTGGTGCCCATGGGCATAAACGGTTGTAGAGACGGAGCAGACCATAAACATGGTTGCCAGCAGGAGTGCGATAATTCCTGTACTTTTTTTCGATAAGTTTTAAAATTAAATGCGACAAGAGGTATTAAAGCCTCTGCCGCATTTAT
>CAJUEL010000034.1 GCA_910585455.1 uncultured Eisenbergiella sp.
GGAGTAACTTCCACCTTTGGATGAATGGGGGTGGAAGTTAGTTTGGAAATTGAGTTATTTTAATTTTTTAAAAAATTTGCTCATATTTCACTTGCCAAACGCGACAAATTCTGCTATCATACAAATGTTGTCAGCCGAACGGCTAATATAAGTTGAGGAGGTGCAATCATGGCAAAATGCGATATTTGTGGTAAGGGCGCTCATTTTGGACACAACGTTAGCCATTCCAATAGAAAAACCAACCGCATCTGGAATTCGAACGTCAGAAGCGTAAAATGCAAGGTGAACGGCGGCGCACGTAAAATGCACGTTTGTACGAGCTGCTTAAAGTCCGGCAAAGTGGAAAGAGCATAATATCTGCGAACCAAAAAGACTGTCTGCGGGCGGTCTTTTTTTATTTGATTTGTAGAAAGAAGGCTGTGAGGGAATCGCCCCGGCGGAGTATCCAGACCGGTCCATGGGGAGGAGGCTTTGCGGCATCACGGCAGCAGGCATCATGATTCTCGCCGCCGTGATGCTGTGGCTTTTTCGCTCCCTGTATCTGTTTTCTACCATTTTATTCCGAGTCTCCGCAGCTTAATACGATATAGCTTGCCACCAACAGGAGCAGTGCGAAGATCGTTCCGAAAATTCTGTATCTGAAAAAAAGCATGAGCAGCATCCCTATCGCCACCCAGAAAATGGCAAACGCTATGATCCGGTACATACCTGCGCCCTCGAATGCAGTCCTTTCTATTACTTTATGCCGGGTTTTTTTGAAAATGCATGCGCCTTTGCGATCATAGTTCATTTATAAATTATGCTGCATGAAATCGCTGCTTTTGTAAAAGAAAAAAGCTCCCGCTGGCATAGGCACAATGCGCTTCCTGTCCCATACCGGCAGCAGCTTCTTCTTCGATGCTGCATTATTCTTCGGGAAAAGCGGCGTCCACCGCTTCCTCATCGCTCATCATCTCAGGCTTTGGCGCCGTGAATTTGTCCACGATATCGGGAATCATATCCAGAATCTTCGTCACGCCATCCTGATTTTTGATATTGACCAGCTTTGTCTGCCCGTTCTTGATCAGCAAAACTGCGCTGGGGGACATTTTCCCGCTCATGCCGCCCGCACCGCCGTTCTTTTTGGAATCCTTTCCCGCGCCGCAGCTCGCTCCCGCGCCGATGCCGAAAGAGATATCCACGAGGGGAATGATGATGGTATCGTCAACCTTTGTTGCCTCACCCACCACCGTTTTCGTACTGAATACGGACTCTGCTCCCTTCATGAGAGATTCCATGACAGAGCCGAAATTATTGTCCTTATTTTCCGCCATTTATGCTTCCTCCTTTTTGCGTAGCATTTTCATGAGTTTTCTGAAATTTCTGTTGATGACTATGCGGAGCGCGCACGCCAGAAGCACCGCCAGCGTGATGTGCCCCTTCATGTAAAAATTACCTTCCAAACGCTTCCTGTCAAAATCCGGCTCAATCTGCAGCCGTTGTCCCAAAAACGGATACAACATCCCCTGCACTGCAAGAATCTGCCCCGTGGATGCCGGGTCTCCCGTCCCGACGCACAGATATATCTGCAGCCTTCCCGGAAGGACATGCCGCAAAATTTTCCGAAGCTGCCCAAAGGTGAGGGCGGCCAGCTGCTTTGTCTCCTCACGCCGCAAAATGGCAAGATACCGGGCGACCGTCTTTCGAACCTGTTCTATTTTAGCACAGATCGCCGCATATTTGTCCCCGCAATTTCTGAAAATTGCATAAACTTTCTCTAACAGGCTGTCCAGAAAACACCAGACGCCATCAGCCGACGCCTCTTCCTGCTCCGCCTGCCGTTCTTCCCCGTTCCCATCCGGCGCAACGGACTCCTCCGCCTTCTGCGCAGCACTTTCAACCGGCTCCTGCTCTGCAGCGGAGGCCTTCTCATTTTCCTGAGCTGCAGTCTGTTTGGCAGCTTTGCCGGCATCGGAGGCCTTTGCCGGTTCCTTTCCGGGAGCTTCTACCTGTTCCCGTCCGCTCTCCGATTCCTTTACAACGCCGCTTTCCTGTTCTGCGGCAGTCTCCTGACCGGCAGTGCTCTCTTCCTGTTCCTTCTCTGACCGGCGTCTACGCTTCTTTTTCTTTTCCCGCTTCGGCAAAAGCTGTATCCCGGCAAGGCGCACGCAAAACGTCAGCCCTTCATCAAAGGCTGCCCTGCATGTGACCAGATGTGCAAGCCAGCTCACCTTGATTGTGCCGACAGGCTTTTCCTGCCAGGCTCCCTGCGCGCTGTAGCGCACGGGCGCCAGCAAAACAAGAAGCGCTGCGGTAAGAAGAATTCCAATCAAAATGAGCAAAACGATTCCAATCACTTTGAGGATTGTCAAAAAAACCGTCATCCCGTCCCTCCCTTAAGCCTGCCCTGCCGTCTTAAGCAGATATCCTTTGATATCGCCTTCCATTCCGGCTGCAAGCGTGTCGGCGAGCATTTTCCCCACAAGCTGATACGCCTCTCCCTTGTCTTTGGCGACCCCAACCACGTACAGGTTCTTTTTATCAAAATGCTTTTGCTTTAACAGGGCGCAGTGAAAAATGTCAAGCTGGTCGTTATTTTGAGAAAGCGCGATCACATAGATCTGAAACTGTCCCGCTCCCACATAGAGCCTCCATTTTACCCGATGTATGTTTTTCACCGATTCTCCCACGTAAAGTCCGCGATAAAATTTCATAATAATAGCTTACCCCAAAAAATCCTGAATAGACGTAAGCGTCCAGCCAGGCTGAACGCTTATCGTGAACGGCCGTCAATAATATTT
Organism: uncultured Eisenbergiella sp.; assembly: GCA_910585455.1. Lineage (GTDB taxonomy): Bacteria > Bacillota > Clostridia > Lachnospirales > Lachnospiraceae > Gallintestinimicrobium. Next base: position 2,781 of record CAJUEL010000034.1, read on the forward strand.
GCGGCTTCCCCAGAGATTGCTCTTCTTCAATTCCAGATACTCATGATACGCGCGCTCCAGAATCTGCTTTTCATTGGCAAATTTCAACAGATGATATGCCTCGTGATACTTGTAAAATCCGGAATCTACAAAATACTCTTCCCTTTGCGGCTTGCTGTAATAACTGTCCGCCATCATTAAATACCAGTGGACTTCCTTTTCCACGGTGTCTTCCGGCACATTGAACGAATATTCGCTCTTGCCCACATACTTGATGATGGATGCCCTGGAGCCACTTTCCTCCAGTACCTCACGCAGCGCGGTCTGCTTATAGTCCTCGCCCGCCTCCACAGTTCCCTTGGGCAGTACCCATCCTTCATATTTGTTCCTGTAATTTTTATAAAGGAGAAGGATCTTCCCACGGAAAATTACCACACCGCCGCAGCTCGTTGCCTCAATCATTGCAATCCCTCCTGTCCGGCGATACCCGATTTCTATTCACAAGTATATCCTAAATCCAACCGCAGGGCAAGTCCATTCTCATAAAAATTGCAAATAGATGAGTTTTGTGGGGCAGTTTATGACAAAACCGGGGAAGTGGCTAAGCGGACGCGGAGTGGCAGGCGCAGGGCGGATATGGCGGCAGACTTTGGGGCGGGCTTTCTTTGGCACGCAGCCGGAAAAGGTATTTTTGTGCGGTATTATCCAAAGCGGTCAATTTCTGCAAACCGGCATTCCATTCCAAAAGCGCAGCGGGGCGCGATGAACTCACTTCGTTCGGACAGTATCGCGCCCAGCTGCTGGAATGTTCTGCCCGTTTGCGGAAATTGATCCGTTTTGGATACAGCCGCGCAAAAATACCTTTTCCGGCTGCGCGCCAAAGAAAGCCCGCCCCAAAGTCTGCCGCCATATCCGCCCTGCGCCTGCCACTCCGCTGTTTCTCTTTCCCATAGGACGATTTATTTTCATGGTTTGCTGCATTCGCCCATAAAAATCGCTTCGTGAGGGGGCTAATGCCTGCTACCGGCACGATTTCTCCCGGTCTGTACGATGAACGCAAAGACCTGTCTGAACTGTTATGTTGAATGGCAAGTTATCTATAAAGTTCATGTGTAATTATTGACATGATGAAGAATTTATATTATAATCATCGTTATATAACATAAATTATATAAAGGAGGAAATCTGGATGCCGCCAAAAGTGAAGATTACGAAGGATATGGTGATAGATGCGGCTTTTGAGGTTACGAGGGCTGAGGGGGCAGAGAATGTCAATGCGCGGACGGTTGCGAAGAGGCTTGGATGCTCTACCCAGCCGATCATGTATCATTTCGCTAAAATTGAGGATATGAAGAGAGCGGCCTATGAGAAGCTGAACCGGTTTCATACAGAATATCTGATGCATGTCAATCCGCAGGAGGATGTCATGCTCGGGATCGGGTTGAATTATATCCGCTTTGCACAGGAGGAGCCGCATCTATTCCGTTTTCTGTTTCAATCGGGCTTTGCTACGGAAAGCAGCATTCTGCAGATGGTGGATTCTCCGGAACTGGAACCTGTTCTTTGCGCAATGCAGGCGGAAATGAAATTGAACAGAGAGCAAACAAAGGAGGTCTTTTTGACCCTCGCCATGTTCGTACACGGATATGCCAGCTTACTCGTCAACAACGCGCTGAAGCATGATGAAGCTGCCATGATAGTTCTGCTGGAGCGGGTCTATCGCGGCGCAAGACTCGCATTGGAGGTAGAAAAATGATGAAAAAGCTGTATGAAAGAAATGAATTAGCCTTTGCCCTCGCCTGGATTGCGCTGTATTGTGTTCTGCAATCTCTGGCAAATTCGATCAATCCGGCAATCGGGATTGAAAGCTTTGCCAACGCGGTGTGCAACGTACTTTTATCCGTGCTTTTATTTGGCTTCCTATGGAAAAACGGACTGTTTGCGCGCTACGGATTTTGCAGAACTGACGTCCCCGCCCGGTGTTTTCTGTGGTATATCCCGCTTTTGCTGTTGGCATCACATAATCTCTGGAACGGAGCGGCGGTCAATTTTCCTCTGACCGGCACGCTCTTCTATCTGATCAACATGCTGTTTGTCGGCTTTGTGGAGGAGGTGCTTTTCCGGGGCTTTCTGTTTAGGGCGATCGCAAAGGACAGCGTAAAGGAGGCTGTCATCATTTCCAGCGTTACCTTTGGGCTGGGGCATATTCTGAATCTCATAAACGGCAGGGGAATGGCGTTAATTCCAAACCTTTGTCAGGTTTTCGGGGCGATCGCGATCGGCTTCCTTTTTGTGACGATATTTTACCGTGGCGGCAGTCTGATTCCCTGCATTCTCACCCATTCCGCAATCGATGTGGTGAGCGCCTTCGGCAGCGAAGCAGGACTGACGGATGAAAAGCGAATCCTGTTCAGCCTTTCCCGGATTGTCATCGTTGTGGCTTATACACTGATCCTCACAAAGACTCTTCCGAAAAAGCAGGGATTCTCTGCTGATGACAGCGCATCATAGCACCATGAACAAATCAATTCATTACGCTTCACATCTGCTGTTGGAAACGGAACAATTGCATGCTTCATTCATTTCCGGACAATGCCCAATAAGCGTCAAAAACCCGCCGCGCCAGCGGCACCGCGTAATCGCCGCCGGAGCCGATGCGCTCCACGATCACGGTCACCGCAATCTGGGGATCCTCTACGGGCGAAAATCCCGTAAACCACGCATGGGAATCCTCCTTCTCCTCGTTGAATTCCGCGCTTCCTGTTTTTCCGGCACAGGTATAAGACATCTCCTTCAAGCCTCTGCCGGTGCCGTCCTGCACGACACCCGCCATCAGCTCCGTAAGGCTTTGGGCTTCTATGTCAGTCATGAGCCGTTTGTACTCCTCCGGCGCATTTTCCTTTAACACCTTTCCGTTTGCGTTCACCACTTTATCCACCACGATGGGGCGCATCAGCATGCCGCCGTTTGCGATGGCGGCGGTAATCATGTTGAGCTGCATCGGAGAAATCTGGGTTTTTCCCTGTCCGATGGCGGTCTGCATGATCGTTTCTTCTTCATTTTCCCCAAAAAGCTGCACGGTTGTCTGCTTATAAGGAAGCGGAACGGGCAGCTCCTGATTGAACAAAAGCCCGTCGATGGTCTCCTGAAAATCCTCCCGGTCAAGGCGCATGCCGATATCCGCAAAGGCGCTGTTACAGGATTTTGCAAAGGCCGTAGAGAAATTTACCGCACCGTGCACAGAACCGTGGAAGCAGTTAATCCTCTCTTCGCCGCTCTGGTAAAATCCATTGCACTGATAGGTATAGTTCTGCCAGGTCTCCGGGTACTGCCGCATATAGGACAGCGCCGTCACGATCTTGAAGGTGGAGCCGGGAGGATAAAGTCCCTGCGTCACCCGGTTTAAAAGCGCCGCGCTTTCCGTATCCGCATTGATCCTCTCCCAGTCCTCCCCGATCCGGTTCGGGTCAAAATCCGGCTTACTGACCATTGCCAGGATGCGCCCGGTTTTCACCTCGCTCACCACAATCGCGCCCTGATAGGCGCCCAGCGCATCGTAAGCGGCCTGCTGCAGTGTCGTGTCCAGACTGGTATACACATCATTGCCCGGATTTTTGACGCCGGCAAGCTCATTATCCAGCTTTTCCCGCTCGGAAACATCCGTATTGATCAGCAGATAGTTTTCCAGCTCTTCAATGCCTGTCCGCCCTTTTTGCGTATAGCCGACCACATGCGAAAAGACCTCTCCAAACGGGTATTCCCGTATTTCTTCCTCCGCCTCTCCTGCAACCGTCTGTGCCAGCACCTTTTCATCCGCCGAATAAATAACGCCCCGCCGGTTCTCAGCCGCCAGCACCCTTTGCCGGGAATTATAGCTGTTGTTGAAAAGCTCCTCATGATTCGCTGTCACATAGCTTGTCAGGTATGCGAACAGTCCGCCGAAAAGAAGCAGAAAAAGCCCTGCCCACAGATACAGCTCTCTGTTATACCAGCTCCTGCTCTTTCCTGCCGCTTTCTTTTTCCTGCTTTGCTTTCTTTTTACGCTGTTTTTCAAGTTTCATTTCCTCATCATGCCGCAGGACAAAAACGCCCTGTACCAAAAAGAACATCAGAATCGTCGCCGTAACGCTGCTCCCGCCATAGCTGATAAAAGGGAGCGTCACCCCCGTCAGCGGAATGAACTTGCTGCCGCCGCCCACCGTCAAAAAGGTCTGGAACAAAAACAGCACGGCGTACCCCGCTGTCAGATTTCTCACAAAACCGTCCTTAATACTGCCGGCAAGCTGTATCACCAGCAAGAACAGCACGATTCCTGCGCCGATCACACCCATGCCGAATAACAGCCCCATCTCCTCCACCACGGCAGAAAAGATAAAATCCGTATCCACATAAGGGATGTCCGAGGGCGTCCCCTTTCCGATGCCCAGCCCGAACAATCCCCCCCGGCTCATGGCAAAGAGCGACTGGGTGATCTGGTATCCCTGGTTATCAATCACGCTCCAGGGATCCTTCCATGCCTGAAACCGCACCTGCACATGGGAAAACAGCCGGTAAGCGCCTACCGAAGCGATCCCTCCCGCCAGCGTTCCCAACAAAAGGTATAACGGCTGATGCGCCGCGATCGTAATCATCGCCACATAGACCACAAAGTAGATCAGAGCGCTTCCCAGATCCCGGGATACAACGAGCAGCAGGACATGCGCCGCCGCCCCCAGTCCCGCCAGAAAAATCCGCAGGATGCCGCTGTCCTTATCCAGAACGGATGCAAGAAACAGCACATACAGAATTTTGATAAATTCGGAGGGCTGAAAGGCGAACCCGAACAGGCTGACCGAAAGCTTCGAGCCTCTCGTCACCTGTCCCCAGATCGTAACCGCTCCCAGCACGAGAATGCCCACAGCCATAAAGCCCCAGCCCGCACTGCGCAGCAGCTTCCGGTATCTTTTAAAAAACCATGGAAGAAACAGCCCTGCCACACAGGCGACCGCGGCGATAGCAAGCTGCCGCGTGGCCCGGTCAAAATTCAGCCTCGTCAGGATCAAAACCCCCGCCCCCAGCAGCATGCACATGTGATTGCACACAACCCGGCTGACGCCCGGATAAAGCAGCGATGCCAAAACGGGCAGCGCCAGCGTCAAAAGCTGTAAAAATGCGTATAGAATCAAATATTCCCTGCGCCCGGTGCGGATCAGGACGGTGAGATACGCAAAAAGCAGCGTCAGAAACAAAAAAACGCTTTGCACATTCGCGATCATGTCCTGTCCCCTCCTCTGACACAGCGCCCAGACGCCGCACGCCAGAAAAAGGAACAAAAACAGCGTTATGAAATATTTGGAGTATATCACCATAAAATGTGCCACGCTACTGCACTCCTTTTTTGTAATGACCTGTAGTATAGGAGGAAGGAGGCTCTCCCTTCCCGCCTGTAAAAAATTCCAGAACCGCCATAAGCTCCCTGCAGGATTCATCCGTAAAATCCAGCCGGACCGCGCGGATATGTCTTGCCTTTATTTCATCCAGATATTGATGCAGGGACAGCGGAACGGAATTGTATATCGTATTCATGCAGTGATGGCAGTTTATGAGCACCGGAAATGCAGCGCTGTAGCGATCCTGCAGCCCCCAGAAAATGCGCCTGGGGATTCCCGCTGTCCTGCCGGAAAAGTCGGCAGCTGTCCGGCATTCCCCCTTCGTCCTTCTGACACAGCCTGCGCTGTACATCATGGGAATTTTCCCGTATACCATCATCTCCATATTTTGGGCGGGCAGCCCTGCCAGCTCCTTCTTATTCAATTCCAACGACGCCGTATAGCTGTCCGGCGAAAAATGCGTCATGAGAAATTCCCAGGCGCTGCGGTTAAAAACGCTGACGGAATGCTGGAAGGAAACTGCCTTTTCCCAGCCGAATCTGCGCGCCCACAACGCGCCGGACAAACCGCCCGCCATCAGCCCGTCGATCAGCTCCCGGCACTCCCCGTCCCCTGCTTTTTTCAGCAACGTTTCAAAATACGCTTTGGAATAAGCGCGCAGAATCACAGGCAGGACAAGATAAAAAGAGAAACCGGCGTCCCGTTGCTTCCTTTCCCGCACCGCGTGCCAGAGCGCTCCTGTTTCTTCTCTTTCCATAAGCGCTTCAGAGGCTAAATATACCCGCGCCACATCCGGACTTTTCATGGCCTCCATGGCCTGTTCCATAGATAGGGCGGATACATATACCGCGGTTTGCCAAAAACCGGAGCGGTCAACGCTTTGCGAACCCGCAGGATTCTGAACAGCGCCCGCGATGCACTGCTTTTCCGGCTCTTTTCTTTCCCATTTTCCCGGTCTTTGACAGCGCTTTGCCATCTCATCCCAAAGCGCATCCAGCGCTGTCCGTCTCAATTCATTCAGAGAAGAAACCGGCAAAAATACATCCTCCTCCATGGTCACTGCAACGGATTCGGCAATAAAACGGGAACCGCCGGTTTTGGCAAGCTGCTTCTCCACGTCCGTCCTGGCAAGCGGCCTTTTCTGCGCCGCCTGGACCTCTGCCCCCTCCTGCGCAACCCGTACGCCCTCGCAGACTGCGGCGATCCTGGCCGGCTTTCCCTTTTGCAAAGCCGCCTCAATTTTGACTGATTTAGTCAACGGTTTTTCCAGATATGTTCTCCGAATCTCATCCAAAACCTCTTTGGACGCTCCCGCATATCCCGGCTTTTGCAGGCTCACCATTTCTTTGCCGTTATGCCGATCCAGATAACCGCCGCTCAAACCGCCGCGCACATACAGCCCGGATAAAAGCGCCATGTCTGCCTCCAAAACCTTCCAGTCCTTTGGAGCCTGCTCGTACAGATCCATATATTTGCGGTAAACTGCCGTCACGCCCGCCACATACTCCGGTCCTTTCATCCTTCCTTCTATTTTGAAGGAATCCACGCCTGCGTCCAAAAGCTTCGGCAAAAAAGGCAGCGCACAAAGATCCTTCAGGCTCAGCGGATACTGCTCTTCCCGCCGTCCCTTCCTGTGATCCTGTGGCTTTGACAGCGCACAGTAGGGCTGCCTGCATGGCTGTGCACAGCGCCCCCGGTTTCCGCTCCTGCCGCCCAGCATGCTGGAAAAAAGGCATTGCCCGGAATAGGAATAGCACATCGCGCCATGAATGAAGACCTCCAGCTCCATATCGGTTTCTTCTTTTAAGCGGATAATTTCTTCCAAAGAAAGCTCCCGGGCAGGCACGATCCTGCTCACACCCAGTCCCTTTAAAAAAAGCGCAGTCTCTGCTTCGGTAACGGTCATCTGCGTGCTCGCATGCAACGGCAAATCCGGGAAATTTTCCCTTAAGCATTCCAAAACGCCCATGTCCTGCACGATCACACCATCCAGCCCTGCCTCGTAAAAAGGCGCAATCCAGCAGGCAAGCCCGGCCAGCTCCTCTTCCTTCGTCAGCGTGTTGACCGTCAGATATATTTTTCTGTGAAAAAAATGAGCCAGCTGCAGCGCCTCCAAAAGCGCACCATCATCGAAATTTCCCGCGTACGCCCGCGCGCCGAACCGCTGCCCGCCCAAATAAACCGCATCCGCCCCCGCGGCGATAGCGGCTTCTAAACACGCCATATCCCCTGCGGGCGCAAGCAACTGAGTTTTTCCCATAAGTCTTCCTGCTTCCCGATATTGCTTAAAAGGCTGTCATCGCTGACAGCCTGCTCTCCGATCTGTTACCCTTGTTTCAAAATAAACGCCACACGGCGCGTCATGATTATTGCTTATTCAGCTCCGTTTCCAGCCGGACAATCTGACGGGAATTTTCCTGAATTTCCTTCTGTGCGCCCTGTAATGCTTTCTCCGTGTTATCCAGCCTGATCTGTGCGGCGACCAGCTCATGCTTCAAATCATAGAGCTCCTTCTCCTTCGCCACCACTTCCTCTTCCAGCTCGGAAATCTGTGCCTTCGCCTTAAAATAATCATCCGCTATGTTGAGCTCCAGCAAAATGTGCTGCTTGTCCACAGGCTGTCTGCGGAAGCTGTCCACCTTGCCGTATTCCGTCAGCTTGTTATTGATATAGGAAGCGACCTTCTGTAAATATTCCTCGCTTTCATAACCGCTCAGCGTCAATACGCTGCCGCCGATTAACACTTCCGTATCCGTCTTGACTGCCATGACTTTATCCTCCGTAAGGCACAACATCTGCCGTACTGTATCACCAACCTATACAACATTTATTATAATCTGCCCCCAGGTGAAATGCAAGCATTATTTTGACATAGTCTCACAGCCCCATGTGCAGATATGCCTTCTCCGTCACCACCCGGCCCCGGGGGGTTCTGTCGATTAATCCGTTCATCAGAAGATACGGCTCATAGACATCCTCGATCGTCCCCGCGTCCTCTCCGATCGCCGCCGCCAGCGTATCCAGGCCCACGGGACCGCCCTTGAATTTTTCGATCATCGTACTGAGCATATTGCGGTCCACCCGGTCTAAGCCCATCTTATCCACATCCATCAAATCCAGCGCAATCTGCGCGACCTTCCTTGTAATCACCCCGTCATATTTGACCTGCGCAAAATCCCGCACCCGCTTCAAAATCCGGTTGGCAAGCCTTGGCGTTCCCCGGCTTCTGCGCGCCAGCTCCACCGCCCCCTCCTCTTCAATCTGCACCTTCAGGATTTTGGCGGAATGCAGAACGATCAGCTTCAATTCCTCCACCGTATAAAATTCCAGACGATGAATCATGCCGAAGCGATCTCGAAGCGGCGCGGTCAGAAGCCCCGCGCGGGTGGTCGCCCCCACCAGCGTAAAATGCGGCAGCTCCAGCCGGATAGAGCGGGCGCTGGAGCCCTTGCCGATCATGATATCAATGGCATAGTCCTCCATGGCGGGATAGAGCACCTCCTCCACCTGCCTGTTCAGCCGATGGATCTCATCCACAAAAAGCAGATCGCCCTCCTGCAGATTGTTTAAAATTGCCGCCATTTCCCCCGGCTTTTCAATCGCGGGGCCGCTGGTCACCTTCATGTTCACGCCCATTTCGTTGGCGATGATGCCCGCCAGCGTCGTCTTGCCCAGTCCGGGCGGGCCGTAAAACAGCACATGGTCCAGCGCATCATGCCGCTGCTTTGCCGCTTCGATATAGATTTTTAAAGTGGACTTCGCCTTTTCCTGTCCGATATAATCCTTTAAATACTGCGGGCGCAGACTGCCCTCTATTTTTACGTCCTCTTCCGTAACGTTGGTTTCGATCATTCTCGCCATGAAGCTTCTCCTGTGGTTCCCCTGGTTTCGTTAAAACATCTTCTTAAGCGCCGCCTTCAAAAGCTCTTCCACATTCATATCCTCCTGCGCCACAGCCTTTACCGCCCGCAGGGCATCCGCCGCAGAATAGCCCAGCGCGGTCAGCGCCTCCACAGCCTCCGTTTTCACCTCAGAGAGCCCCGCAGCCTGCGCCGGCAGCGCGGTATCCGCGTTCGTTGAAAAAGCGTCCTCCATGGAAATTTTGTCCTTCAGCTCCAGGATGATGCGCTGCGCCGTCTTATTGCCGATGCCCGGCGCTTTGGCGATCGCTTTGGCATCCTGGGATACGACCGCCATGCGCACATCGTCCGCGCTCATGGCGGATAAAAGCGCCAGTCCCCCTTTGGGACCGATACCGCTGACGCTGATGAGCAGCCGGTACATCGCCAGATCATCCCTGGACAAAAAGCCAAAAAGCTGTATAGCATCCTCCCGGACGCTCGTATAGGTGTATACCTTCACCTGCTCGCCCACCGGCGGCAGAAGCGGCGCCACGCTGCCCGGAATTCTGATATTGTAACCGATGCAGCCCACCTCAAGAACCAGATTGTCCTCCGCCACATCCGCCACCTTGCCGATCATATACGCGTACATGTTTCATAACCTCCGTTGAAAGAAAACCGATCAGAATGCCCGTCAGGCATCCTGCCATCATCAGCCACGGCAGATAATAGACGACCTGCACCGTGCGCACCACCGCCATCGCCACCGCAAGCTGCCCGATATTGTGACAGACACCGCCCCAGACGCTCACGCCGATTGCCGAATAGCACCCCTGCCGCCTTGCCCACACCATTGCCCCAAAGGACACAAGCGCGCCGGCCAGACTGTAGAGCACCACATACATATTGCCGAATAAAAAGGAAGAAAGCACCACCCGCGCCACGTTCACCATCAGGGCGGCATGTCCTCCATATAAATACAGACACAGCACCACAGCCAGATTCGCCAGCCCCAGCTTAATGCCGGGAATCCCCGGCGTCACAGGAATTAATGCCTCCACATAGGAAAGCATCAGGGCAAATCCGGTAAGCATACTCAAAACCGCCGTCCTTTTCAAACTGTTCCCCCTTCGTCATGGCATCCACGCCTTCCTCCGCTTTTTCCAGACGGATCATAAGCCGGTGGGGCAGACACACGATCGTCTCCTGTCCCATGGAAATTACTCCCTGCCGGACACAGATCTGATCCGGGCAATCCGCCTCCGATACCCGCACACCGCCCTCGCTCACAGTGACCACATTATAACCGCCGTCCCAATCAATCCGTACCGTCCGCTCTTGCCAGAGAAAAAGCCGCATGATTTCCTTCCCGTCCTGCTCGATCACCGCTACCGCCCGATCCGCCCGCAGCCCCGTTACCAAAAACACAACTGCCAAAAGCACCGACAGGCTCAAAACAAGAGCGATCAGAATTCTGTCCGCCCCTGTCATCTGATCGCCTTTTACTATATCACATACGAACATATGTTTCAATACTTTTTTCTCCAAACTGTCTGAACTGTTACCACAAGTGAACAATAACAATTGCCCGATGATTATGATTACCCTTCCAGCAGCTGCAGCATAGCGATGGCGGGATCCTGAATTGTCTCCATCACGCGCAGCGCGTGCGCCTCCAGATACATATCCTCTACATCGGAAAGCCCCTGTGCCATAAGCTCCCGGATCACCAGCTGGCAGATCGTCTCAATGAGCACCGCCCGGCCATCCCTTTTATTGATGATGCCAAACAGAAAATCCTCCGGCTGGGCATCCCGCCATGCGCTTCGGCTGTCCTGATCCTCACAAAGCTGATCTGCAAGTCCGTAAACCTCCGGCAAAACGGACACATCCCGCAGGCTTCTGTGCATCCATTTGTAAAAGGGCGTATAGCGCCTGTTGAGCAGATTGACGATGGAACAGGTATTTTTCAGAAACTCCTGCAGGGAAAGAAACGCGCCCGTCCACTCGCCCCTCCTGCAAAGCCGGGCATAATTGTATTGACCGGACTGCGCCATCGCTGCCGCCCGCGCCGCGATCTTCTTTTTGCGCACATCCTCCGGATAAAATGCCAAAAGCGCCTCCCGGATGCCGGAAAAAATGCCCGCCTCATCCAAAAAAACCTCCCCGCTCACCGCCTGGGACAGCCGGGATTCCGGAATCCACATCCATTCGGCATTGCTTTTCGGCGCATCCTCCCGTCCGATCAGGCGGTAATAGAAGCTGCCAATTTCCAGAACCCCCACCCGGTCCTGCCCAAACCGGGTCACCTGCCTTGTGGGATATCCGGCAAACTCCTTCGGCAGACTGTCATAGACCTGCTGACATGCCGTACCGTATTGTTCAAACAGCTCCTTTGGCAGCCACAGACAAAAGGAGGGGCCAAAGTCATGATCCGCGGAAAACGCATCATCATATCCCAGACATTCCGAGCCCTGCCCGACAAGCCCGGCAGCCATCTGCCCCCGCAGGGCAGGATACCGCTTTTCCAGCTCTGCAAGCATTCCTCTTCCAAAGGCTTCAAAATACGCCCTGCACAGCTCCAGCCCTTTCATCCTTCCCGCTCCTTTGGCGCAAGCTGTGCCCGCAAATCCTTTTCCAGCTTTTCATAGCGCTCTGCCTCTTCCTGCTTCCCCAAGGCACGGCAGATGACCGCACAGTTTCCGCACAGCAGCGCATAGCTCATATTTCTCCCGAAATGCCTCTCCACTTCTGCAAGCGCCTTTTCATACCAGGCCAGCGCTTCCGCCGCCCTGCCCATATGAAAATACGCCTCTCCCATCCCCGCAAGGGCGGCGCTGTAATGATCGTCCGTATCCCCTTCCTTTTCTTCAAAAATGGAAATCGCCTCTTTTAAAAGAGCCTCCGCCTTTTCGTTTTCCTTCAATTTAAAATATAGAAGCCCGAGGTTCGTCTTCGAGGTGGCAAGATCAGATCTTGCGCCCGGCTGCTTTTCCACGATGGAAATCGCCCGCTCCAGAAAAATCGCCGCCTTTTCATTTTCCTCCAGACGTTCCAGCAAAAGGCTGATATTGTTGTAAAGCCCCGCAAAGCGGTAATCCCCTGCCGGAAGCTTCTCCTCGTATATTTTCAGCGCCCTCGTATAGTCCCGCAGCGCATCCTCATATCTGCCCGCCGCCCGGTATGCCGTCGCCGCGTTCAAAAGCGTCGTGGCAAAATGCTCCGTTTCCTCCAGCTGTAATTCCTCCAGCAAAAGCAACACATCCTCCGAAACGGCAAACGCCTTTTCAAACTGTGAAACGCTACGGTAAAAGCCGATCAGCTCATTTCCCACGGAAATGTAAACGCCAAAATCATTTTCCTCCCGCGCCTGATCCATACAGGAAACTAAAAAAGGCTCCACCTGATCGATCGCGCTTTTGGCAAACAGCCCGTCCAGCTTTTTCAAAATTTCATCAATCGACTGCATCCTCATTTTCTCCTTCTTCCACAACAATGCCCTTCCAGCCGTCTCCGGGATTGTAGGCAACGCACTTCCATGCCACCTCGCCGTTTTCATCCCGCACCGCGTTATGGCCATTTTCAAACTCCACCTCAAACAAAAGCTCCACAGACAGATCATTTTCCGTTTCAAAGGCGACCGTATAAATCAGGCAGCTGTGCAGCTGCGCCGAATCCATGCTGAGCGGCAAAAAAATATCCTCCCCGTCAGGATTGTCAAACTGAAAATCCAAAAGGATCTCTTCCGGTTCGTCCTCCTCCTCATCCCGCTCTTTTCGGGAATCGTCCCCGTCCTTTCCGGATGGCTCCTCACCCTCTTCTCCTTCTTCCTGAGCCGCTTCCAGCTCCTTTAGCCGCTTTATAAGCTCTGCCTTTACATCCTCCAGCACCGCTTCCGGAATCAGATCCGGTCTGGTAAAAAGATCGGTCTTTAAGGTGAGCACCTCGCTGCTGTCCACAAAGGCGGCATAGGGAATCCATGTATTCTGGAAAATCTGCAGCTCTCTGTTTTCCTCCTGCAGCTTCTGGTTCCGGTCGGTCATGGCGTCCAGCTTTTGCTGCGTCGATAATACGGCTTCCTCCGATCTGCCAAGCGCCGCCCGCTCCTGCCGCAGGGACCAGGCTTCAAAAATGATGATGCCCAGCAATATGGTCACGGTGATATATGTGAAAATCTTTGCAAAGACCTCTTCTCTGAATCTCATATCCTGCGCTCCTTTTTCCTGCCTCCGTCAAATCTTCTTTTCTATATTACTATATTTTTCAGGAAAAGTCATCCTGTTTTTTCTGGCCCGGCTGTGTGTGGTATATGACACGTTTGCTTAAGCCGGAGGGGAAATCCAATTTCGGACAGCAGGGAACGCCGGCAGCGCGGGGAGGGGCACGCAGCATGGCGGACGGGCGCAGGGCTTTGTCTGGGCTATATCCAAAACGGGAAATTCCGGCGGATTTTCTGCCCATTCCAAAACGTGTCAGGGCGCAATGAACTCACTTCGTTCGGACAGTATTGCGCCCTGACACTGGAATGTGCCAAAAATCCGGGGAATTTCTTCGTTTTGGATATCATGCCCTGACAAAGCCCCGCGCCTGTCCGCCATGCTGCGTACCCCTCCCCGCGCTGCCGGCGTTCCCTGCTGTCCGAAATTGGATTTCTCTGGCAACCGAAACGTAAATTTACCTGTGGGCATGTATATAGGAGCTTCCTGCACCATCCAGGTAAAGCCTGTTCTTCTTTCTTTATCCGTTTTCTGTTCTCTGCATATGCTATATCTCCATATACCGCTCTATTTCATGCCAGGTGTTTATTGTCAGAATATTTTTATCTTCTGTATATGGCAAATCAATCGCCCCTGTGTACCATACAGGCAGCAAACCGGCATTTAAGGAACCTTTCACATCACATTCATACTGATCGCCGATGTACCAGACATCCTCCGGCTGTAAGTCCGCTTTTTCCAAAGCCAAATCAAATATCCTTTTATTTGGCTTTCGAAACATAAAATTACTTGAAGTAATGATAAATTCAAAAGCATTTTCCGGCAGCAGTCTGTTGATACGCTCTGCGACCACAGAGGGCGCATAGGAAATATTACTGATCACGCCCGTGCGGATCCCTCTATTCCTCAAATATCCTAAAAAATCCTCTATACCTTCTGTCGGTACTCCCGGAGCGGCGGCATTCCAGAATATAGTATCAATTTCAGAGTTGCTTAATGCAATCTCTATTCCCTGTGATTCATAGAGATAAGGCGTAAACATGGTATTGGGTATCTCTATTTGAAATAAGTGTCTTTTTTCAGGGTCAAATCTTCCAAATTCCCGATTGATTTCGTCTGCTTTGGCTTGTACCCGCTCCGCAGACAAATGATATTTATTTTTTGTAGCATACCGTAAGACAGCTTCTGTTCCTTTCACGCCATCAAATTTCTGTTCTGCAATCAGCGTCTGTCCATAATCAAACAATACCATTCTGGGCTTTTTCATGTGATTTTCCTCCATATTTCTATATAAAAACCCTGGTTTATTCCATATTTACCAACAAATCTATCATATCATATTTCTACAGGGAAGTCACAGAGAAAAATCGGGTACATTATGAGTATTACAGCCTGGGAATGACAGAGAATGTGCCAAACGATTATACGGAAATTATTAAACGGGGCACAGCCAAAAGATGTGCAGGAGCTTTTAGGGCATTCGGACGTAAGTCTTGAGGCTGGAATAGCGCAAAGCCTTAAAAACAGGGGAAACTTATGGAAAAGCTTACAAATCCGAATTTTATTGTTTCCTGGCTTTGCTCTTTTTAATGAATATAAATGTACTTATCATGACAAGCAAAATAAGTATATGCAAAATTGTATGATATATATCGGGAATATATTTTCCCTTAACGGTGAGCCATTGCATTGTTCCTGAAAAGCATTCTATTTTTCCCTCTAAACTTCCCATAATTCCACCATTAAAAATAGTGTACCATTCGTGACACAAGAACTGTATTGTAAACCATAAAGAAGTCCAGATAATAACAAGCCATTTTCCAATCTTATCTTTTACGATAAACAATATTACAGTCGCAAAATAAATAAGAAAGAATACTCCGTCATCCTTATATGATTGTGTTACTAAATAGTTTTTTCCGGAAGAAAATCCCACCATATCAAGAAAAAACCATATTAAAAGTATTATTTGAAATGTAATACAAGTTTTTTTCATCTTAACAAACACCTCACAAATGCCGATTTGCTTAATTCATTATATCATACCGCAGCCATTGGCTGCAATCAAGCTTTAAAAACAAAAAGAATCACCCTGTTCGTAGGTTACTGTTCATGGTGTCCCAAAAATAGTCTGCGCCGGCCAGGGGGCGGAAGGGAAGGTTCCAGACCGCTGGCAGTCCGCATTCGGCGGCGCCGTAAATAGTAACCGTCCCAAAATTGATTTCCCTGGTGATCGGAATCGCGACCTTGACTTTCCGGATTATTTTCTTTATAATGCATGGAAAAAGAGCCGGAGATTATCCGTGAAAACGCGTCGGCACAGACAGCCGGCAGATTGAAAAATACAAGATATGAGAAGAGGTATGAGAAAATGAAACGATCCTTTGAACTGGAAACCTTATTGAAGTCCATTGACCACAGGGGCTATCCCGCCTATAAGTCTCTGGCGGGAAGCTATGATTTTACGGATTATGTTTTGTCCATTGACCATGTGCAGGGCGATCCCTTTGCTTCCCCCTCCCGGTTGAGCATTTATGTGAACCGCCGCCGCGCCGCGTTTCCTGAGCAGTATCTGGATACGCCCGGCAAAAGGCGGGCGCTGGCGGATTATGTGCTGCGCGCTTTTGGAAAAAGCATCGGCCGTTTCACCTTTCAGGCGGGCGGCTCCGGCAAAAGCGGGCTGATCGGCGTCAGCCGCCCGGGACAGGAGGTGCTCACCCGTTCCGCCTGTGAATTCACGCAAAAGGATCTGGTGGTGCGCTTCGAGGTCGGCTTCCCCGCCGCCGGGCGCACGGTGCTCGCCGGAGAGCTGGCCAAGATCCTCTTTGACTATCTGCCCAAATGTGTCGCTTCCTCCCTGATTTACCGGGCGCTGCCCGCAAAGGAGGTGGAAAACGCGGTCTTTTTAAGCGAAGATCAGCTTTTTATCTGGAACAGCCTGGATGAGCTGGGGCTTGTGGCATTCGTGGCGGACGGCGCGGTGCTGCCCCGGGAAAGCGGCGTTTCCGACCGCCCGATGGCGAAAGCGATCCCCTTTTCCTCCCCTGATTCCCTCGCCGTCACCTTGCAGCTCCCCCATCGGGGAGCGCTGCGCGGCATGGGCATTCCCAAGGGCATCACGCTGATCGCGGGCGGCGGCTATCACGGCAAATCCACCCTGCTAAAGGCGTTGGAGCGGGGCGTGTATGACCACATCGCCGGAGACGGCAGGGAATATGTCATCACGGATGCCACCGCTGTCAAGCTGCGGGCGGAGGATGGCAGGAAAATCACCAACACGGACATTTCCCTGTTCATCAACGACCTGCCAAACGGCGCGGACACCCGGCATTTTTCCACGCTGGACGCCAGCGGCTCCACCTCTCAGGCCGCCGCCATCGTGGAAAGCATGGAAGCGGACAGCAGACTTTTTTTGATCGACGAGGACACCTCCGCCACCAATTTCATGGTGCGCGACGCCCTGATGCAGCAGGTAGTCAGCAAAAACAAGGAACCGATCACACCTTTTCTGGAGCGCGCAAGGGATCTGTATGAAAAAGCCGGCATTTCCACCATCCTGGTCATCGGAAGCTGCGGCTCCTATTTCTATATCGCCGATACCGTGCTGCAGATGGACAACTACCACGCGCTGGACATCACAAAACAGGTTGCAGAAATTTTGGAAAAACGCGGACAGGAAACCTTCCACGCGGACGGCTTTGCGCTCCCTGCCGCCCAGCGCATTCTCCCGCTGACCGCCAAAGGAGGCGGCAGGCCTGCCGCCGCCGCTGATTATTCTTCCGCCAGACAGGGCAATATGCGGGGCAGAGGCCGGGACAACGGCGGCAGAGGGCATGAACACGCAAAAACCAAAACGCTGGGAAAAACCTCCTTCATGCTCGATAAGGATACGCTGGATTTGCGCTATGTGGAACAGCTGGTGGACAGTGAACAGACCACCGCGCTCTCCTATTTGCTGCGCTATGCGAAGGAACACTATGCCCAAAGCGGCATGACCGTAAAGCAGCTTGTGACAGCGCTGACCGATCTTTTGGAAAAGCAGGGGCTTTGCGCCATCTGCGAATCCTCCTATGTGCCGGTCAATCTGGCAATGCCCAGGGTACAGGAAATTTTTGCATGCTTTAACCGGTATTGAACCATATTCCATTTTTATGGACTGCGCCGTAAATGGGTTATAACGAAAGAGTGACAGTCCGGAATCATCAGACTGTCACTCTTCTTTGTTCATACATTTTGTTTATAAATGATCCTGCGGACCGTGCCGCTGGCGAGCCCGTATGAAAGCTGATTTTTACAACAGCTTTTTGCGTTTCTCAGACCACCGCTTCAATAATTTCTTTTTCACCGATATACACCTGATGCACACCTGTTCTTTTATTTTTATTAAAATTAAAACTGATCATATAGCCTTTATTGGCATGATAATGATCGAGATAACCTGCAAGCTGCTGCTCTCCCCGTCGGTTATACTCTTCACCGTGCCAGATTTTCAACTCAATAATATATTGTATGCCGCCATAATCTACAATCAAATCCGTTCTTTTCAGATCCCTCGTCCGGGATTCGACATAGAAATTTCCGCATCCTGGTTTTCTTCCTCCGAAAGGAAAAAATAATACAGCCGGGTTTCAAAAATCCGGTTTGCCACAGCCACATTTCCCTTATCGTTCCGAATGAAGCCAAACATAGTCGCAATATCGATCACGCTCCCATCGGCCATATAGGTATAGGTTTTTCCAGCAAAAAGAATCGCCCGCAGCATCTTCTTCAATTGTGGATAGTCATACAGCTTACCGACCAGGGAATCAAACAACATATTTTTTTCATGAATGAGCATATGAACCGCCACCTGAAATCCATCATCCGTCCAGGCGGCTTTTTTCGAACCGTAAATGGCGCTCACCTTTTCATCGACCAGCTGGCACAATCTCGATACCAGAAATGGATATCCGGATGTATAATCAAACACCAGGTCCGCCATCCTGCGTATATCCATTTCCGTATGATAATCGTTCTCATATTCTGCAAGCATCCCGGCAATGCTTTCGCCGGAAAAACTCATTTCAATGTCGAAATCCGCGGCGATGTTCCACGGACTGTTATATCTGTGCTCATCCTGCGGCCGAAGCTTCTGCCGCAGATTCTTCACATCATATACGCCCGCAAGAATAACCGATTTCAGAGCGGGATGCCAGAAACGCTGTAAATACTGCGCACGCAGCTGTGCAAGAAAATCAAGAAACACCTGATTGTCTGTCGCGCTGTCCACTTCATCAATCATCAGCACCACAGGCTTATCAAGAACGGCACAAATATCGATAAGCCTCTCAAACAGAGGGCGCAGGGTAAACCCTTCGCCTCCGGCTGTGCACTTTTCCTCGAGCGCACGGATTGCTGCCACCACGCCCTCAGTCATATCCGGCTGTTGTCTTTTCAGCGCTTTTATGAAGGTATCCGCAAAAGCCGCGGAAAATATACTTTCTGTTCTGAAATCCGCATTTCCAAAAATCTGAAAATCCACAAAAACGACATAATAATCCTTCCGCAGGTATCGGCTCAATGCCATCAACGTTGTGGTTTTTCCGTATTGACGCGCCCTGTGAATCGTGAAATATTTGCCGCTGTCCACAAGCCCTTTTATTTCACACAATCGCCTATCCAGATTCACCATATAATGTTCTTCCGGAACACACAGGCCGGTCGTATTAAAAACCCTTGGCATCCTCATTCACCTCTTTCCGGATTCTGTTAAAAAGTACGCGTTTTATGGTCAATGCACGGCGTTCTGCGGCTGCAGAACGAATACCCTGCCGGGCATGTCCTTTGATGCCACCAGCTCCAGCTGGCTGGCAGGTATCGCTGACACGTCCTCCAGCTGGTCCGTAAACTGCTCCACCGTGCCGATCACGCCAAAGCCAACGCCTTTTTCATCATCCCTGTAATGCATCGGAATCACAAGGCCGGGCTGTAAGCTTTTGATCAGTTTCGCCGCCTGTACCCCGTTGATGGTATAAAAACCGCCCACAGGAATCAAAGCGGCATCCAGTCCCAAAAGCTGCTCCATCTGCCCGGCGTCAGGCTCACAGCCAAGATCGCCGAAATGGGCGATTCGCATGCTGCCGTCCGAAATGATGTGGATGATATTGCTCCCCCGCTTTGCGCCCTTTTCATCGTCATGCCAGGTCCTGATTTCGGTCACGGTAAAGGGAAAACCCTCTGCCTCCGTCACCTTTACCGTATGTCTGGCGTTGTGATCGCCATGCTCATGACTGCATAAAACCATATTCGCCTGCTCCCGCACCGGGGCAAGCCCCGGCACGGAACCGTCTTCATAGGGATCCAGAATGATGGAATATCCGTCCTTTTCGATTTTAAAGCAGGAATGTCCAATCCATGTAATTTTCATTTCAACTCCAATCTGTCCGCCCTGGCGAACCTGCCTGTCAGGAATTTTTTCCTTCTTTTACTGCGGGCGCAATGGAAAGCGCCGGCGCATAGTAAGGAATCAACGTCGCCTGCACCGCATGATACAAATCAGACTTTCCGGGCCATACGGTACCGAGCAGATTGTTGTTTTGATCCAGCTGATGGAACCAGGAGCCGTTTACATGATCTAGCACCTTCTCGTCCAGATACTGCATGAACTCCGCATAAAGCTCCGCATATTTCTGCTTATTCGTCACATGGTACAGCACTGCGGAGGTATTGATCGCTTCCGCCAGCGTCCAGTGCATCCGGTCATGTACCACGGGCTTGCCGTTCCAGTCCGTCGTATAAACGATGCCGGGCGCGCCGTCCGCATTCCATGCATCCTCAATTGCCCTGCAGAACAGATTTTCGGAAATCGTGATATACTTCGCCGCCGCATCTCTGTCGTTCGGATAATTGGAGAGCGCCCACTGGGCGATCAGCCTCGCCCACTCGATGCCGTGACCGGGCGTTGCTCCATAGGGCTTAAACTGGTCATCGGGCTTTTCCTTATTGCATTCCAGATCCGCTTCCCATTCCTTCGTAAAATGCTCCGGAATCCGCCACTCATTCTCAGAAGCCCAGCCTGCCACATGATCAATGATGCGTCCTGCCCTCACGCGGTATTTCTCATCGCCTGTCACATCCGCAGCCGCCAGAAATGCTTCTACGGTATGCATGTTCGCATTCAGTCCGCGGTAATCGTCCAGCACGGTAAATTCCGTATTCCAGGTATCACAGGAAAGTCCTTCCTCTTCATTCCAGAAACGCTTGTCATACAGCGCAAGCGCCTCATCCAGAAGCTCCTTCGCCCCCGGCCTGCCCGCCAGCGTCGCGGAGGATGCCGCCAGAATGACAAAGGCGTGGGCATAGCACTGCTTGTTCGGCACGATGGCGCCGTCAGCGGTCAGTCCCGCATACCATCCGCCGTTTACAGCATCATGAAGCTCCCCCTTTAAGCCCTTTAAGCCGGCATCCACCAGCGCATCGCTTCCTTCATGCCCTAAAAAGCCTGCCAGACTGTATACGTGCACCATGCGGCTCGTGATCCAGGTTTCCCGGTTCCTGTCTGTCCAAGGCGTGCCGTCATCGCCCAGATAATAGGAGCTGCCTCCCGGCGCAGGGAATTTGTGTCCGAAGGAAAACAGGCTTTCCCGGACTTCCTTTAAGAACTGCTTGTTTTCTTCGGTGTCGATTTGATACTTTGCGTTGCTCATTTGATTGTCCCTCTCTTCTTTACATTCTTATAGAAGGTTCCTCAATGTTAGATGAGAACTCTCCCTGTTCTTTTGCCCTTCACGTCAGCAAAGATAATTTTATTATACCTTAAAATGTACGGAGTGTATAGAGACTATTTTTTGCTTTTGAATCAAAAACGCTCAATTCATTATTATACCTGAAATTATATTTTACTTCCGCCATCGCAAAAGCATTTTGAGGGACCCGATTTTAAGTTTGTTCTATTTTCATTACCAGTTCAATTCAATATATATTGCATATCCCGAGCTTTGCAATTCTTTTTTTAACACATAACGGTTGTATACAAAATTACCCCATTTATATACATAATGACAATTATACAAATTCCGATATTCCGCCTTACAGACGAAATTTTCAAATCCCAAATCTTTTATTCTCTTTTTGAGCTCTGCAAGATATTTATTAATATCCTTCTCTTCAATAAGTATAACAGAATCTGTTTTTACACACCTGTCTTGATGACTTTTCAGGGGAAGTGATTCATAATCCGTCAATTCACCCAGACCACACTCTTCTCCTGTATCATAATAGATAACATATCCTTTACAGCTATACTTTCCTGTTTGATTATAGTGTTTCACATGATCTTCAATCCCCCTCATAATGGTGTTCACATGCGATTCGAGCATACGTGCCTCATCTGCTTCGTTCTTTACAGGATTTCGAAGAGATTCTACAAAGCTTTGCTTCTTTCCTTCCTGTTCCAGTCCTCTCTTTTCATCCTGTAGATGTTCATTTCTTCCAATATGACTTTTATAATTGATACCGCAAAATGGACATTCCACCACATCCATAACGGTATCAATCTCAAAAATATTATTGCATTTTGCACACCTGACCTTTCTCATTTTCATAACAATATTCACATCCTTCCATACTTTCCCATCAGCTTTCAGTAATGCACTCTTCATCATCGTTTCCATAAATATCATAAAAATATCCTGCAAAAAAGGAGTCGCCTGTCTTCCCGGTTACAAACATTTATCAACTCACTCATATTATCTCTTCCAAGTATTTTTCCATTTTCATATGTAATCTTCGATTTACTTTGCAGGACTGTCAAAATAATCTGTTGATTTTCTTCAAAATTAGTAGAAGATAATAATAGAAAAATATTTCACCTGCACCACCACATTTCCATACCAGGCCTCCTGATTTTCCTTTAAATACTCCATTTATAAGAGGTAAATAGTTGCAACAAACGCATAAATATCAGTCCATGGTTCCTGTTCCCCCTTTGTCCTGTATTACTCCTCCGGCGTGTAACCGGGTTTGAGCGCTATGGAGAGACTTTTCATAGCGTTTCCTCCGGTCTGGCATGCAACAACAAAATCGGGTAGTCACACCGGCCCATCTTTTAAAATCATGATATTGTCCGGACTGATACCACGATGAACCAGCCACATTTCATGAACTTTTCCAAGATCATCCATGATCGGCATCAATACTTTCAAAACCTGTTCCATTATCATAGACCCGCTTGTTTTCAGATACTCTTTCAAGGTGATCCCTTCCAGATAATCCATAACAATATATGCAATACATTGTATGATAAAAATTCTTTACACCGACGGTACCATGCAAATACTACAGTAGCTCTGATCTATTGTTCATATTCATTTTATCCTGATTGTAAACAATATCCTGTCACTTTTGCGGCAGAACCTGCAAATTATCTGCTCTCGCCATAATACCTGTCCGCGTATATGAATTATAGGCAAAGAGATTACATGACACCTTTTTCCCCTCAAAAGCTTCGAGTGTCTCTGCCTCCGCTGAATATATGGGTATTTCAAAAAAGCATTCATTCAACTCTATTTCATCTGATTCCTCATTGCACACTTCCAAATCAACCATATCACCAAATACCAATATATAATATTCGTAATCATATCCACCCGTCTCGTCAGATGCTTCATTCGTTCGCTTTTCAATTTTCCCGTTAACCAGATCGCCATAGCAAATTGTCTTAACTTCCTGCCTGCTTGGCATATTCTCCCGGTAATATGCCAGATAGTCAGTTTCATGATTAGATTGATAAAACAATGTATAAGTTAAGATTCCTTCTTCTTCTGGTTCTATTCTAAAACTTAATTCATATAATTTGCTCAATGCAGTTTTATCAGCATATATCCCCAAATCGTATTTCACTAATTCCTTAAAAAAAGCATCTGTCGCCTCTTCATATTCGTCCGGATAAGAAAAAATGGCATTGGTAACCCAATCATAACTTGAAATATATACAGTCTCTTCATCTTTTATGTCATTATGAAAAGTATAATTTTTAAATGTTCTCTCTTCAACGTAACGATAATTCCTGGTAAAAAGCGGCGAAAAAGAATCTGTTGCTTTCTGTTCAGAAATATCACGCGGCTCGTTTATCAAAAAATTATTTTCTCCTTCCAAACAATCATATTCCACAAGCTGATTGTTCGTATTAAATCCCATTTTGGCAAAAAGACCATCCGCCATCCAAAATCCGCTTCCAATCCAGTATGTCTTCACAGGTTCCCGCATTATTGTATTTCCTTCATATTTAATTACTTCCCTGAATACATCTGAATTTTCTTCTACTGCTTTTTCAGTCTTACTGTCAATAACATTATATCTGTCAATTCCTACCCGAAACGTATCAAACCTGTCATACGAATCCCCATAAACGACAAGCATATCCACTTTTCCATCACTATCGTAATCATTGATAAATACATCCATAATACCAGTGTTATTACGATAAATTTTTTTTAGGAATGCGTCCAGAGTTCTTTCATTTTCCATCCACGTTTCCTCAAAACCTGGAATCGCAATGATTCCCGACATTGGAATCAGATTATTTCTCAGATAATCCAATAAAATCTTCTCTTCTTTTTTTGACCAGCTTCTTTTTGATTCCATTTTTATGTTATCCGTGCATGATGTAACTACCTGCAAACCGAACGATATTTTTTCTTTTAGCTGTTCTCTGTTTTCCTTCCACTGATAGTTTTCACATAATCCCCTGATCTCAGTTTTATATGTGCTCAAATAAATCCCCTCAATAACCTTGATCGCTTTAATAATTCTATCTGCATCCTGATCGTAAAACATATATGGATTATCCGAACTGTTCACCATGCTATACTCTTTATTTTCTTCATAGTCATCAAATTGTTCTTTTGTATTTTTCTCCAATCTGCTTATCCATTCATCTTCTTCTTTTATTACCTCATTCATTATATGCATTCTCAAAATAAGGCTGTCTTCTTCCAATAATGTACAAAAATAGCTGTCTGAATAAGAATATAGACTATAGCAAATCAAAAAATCCGGAGCAGATGTATATATTTCCTTGAATTCATTAACAAAGTTTTTTAGCTTTTTGATATTTTCAAATACAAGCGTGATATAATCATCACGCAACCGATATAATTCCTCTATTGTAAACCATTCCTGGTTTTTATAAATTTCCGATTTTCGCGTATCAAAAACTGTAATTGTCTGCTCAACCATTTCTGCCAGCCCGAATAACTGTTGAAAATATGAATCCAACTGGTCAAATAATTCATCTCTGTGTTGCTCCTTTTCCAGCATGTCAACGTTGTCTTTTGCTTCCTGACACAGATAATCTTCGTATTCCTCCAGTCGCTTCCTTTTTTCTGCAATTATCTCCAATGCCTCAGCCACGTTAGATGCAGATAAAGCCTCCTGATAAGCTTTTATATAAGCAGCATAACATGAAAGCGCTTCTATTTGTTTCTGCCTGAAATTCATGCTTACGCTTTCCATCCCATCTATCCCTGTTGTTTCATAAATCTGTAAAGCTTTGTCATAATTACCGGCATTGATCTGCCTAAGCATTCTGTTCATTTTCCCACCGTCAGAGCAAAAAAACAACCATATAGCCGTAAATAAAGTCGCAGCGAATGCACCAAAGATGGTTAGTTTTCCATAATATAGAAGCTGCGCTTTCCTCTTATTTGCTGCACGATCAAAATCCAACCGCCCACCGCACCAGGCACAGACAGTTCCCTCCTTTGTTTCTTTCCCACAATTCGAACAATACATTTTTTCCCCCTTTTATTAAATCTATGAATATACTCCAAGGACAGAAAGAGTTTGGTTTCCCACTCCCTCCCTCACATGAGAAGCATATCTTTTACTGACAGGCAAATGTGTCCCATCATTCAGGATAACTTCCGATGCTTTCATAAAAGATATGTAGAACTTATTGATGAGATAGCTTTGATGAACCCTGATAAACTCTCGCTTCCCTATCTGCTCTTCCAACTCATCCATTTTCTGATAAAACGAAATTCTGCGTTCACTTTCCATCGCTGTTATTTTTCGTCCGCTGCTTTCAAAATAAACGACGCGTTTTAAATTTATTTTAGATATGCAGCCTTTGATTTCCACCTGCAAAAAATCCATATTCTGTTGAATCTTTTCTTTTTCATAGCGCAACATTACTGTCTCAAAATCTGTCACTGAAATTGGCTTCTGAATGAAATCAAAAACACCATAGCGATACCCTTCCAGACTGTACTCTACAGCTTTTGTCACAAATATAATATCATTTCTGATACCGAAATCGCGCAGAAATTGTACGGTCTTTAATCCGTCTATCTGCGGTAATTCAATATCAATCAGCAACAAATCTGCTGCAAAAGTATTTTTTAACACGGCCTCTATAACCGCTACACCACTTTCATATTGACTAAACGCAATTTCCACTGTGTCAAAAAAAACTTTCAGCGTCAAATCCATCAACTTTTTTCTGTAAAATCCGCTACTATCACATATAGCAACTTTGAACATACTGACTACTCCTCACACCCATTTTTATAAAAACCGATATGTATATTGTATCAGTTTTCCAGATGTATTCAGGATTTTGCAGAATCAGTCAAAATATTTACAGAAATAGCACATTTTTCATCTACTCACCCTGCTCTTGCTCTGCTATAAACTGCAGATTTAAATCCACACGCCCAGATATGCCATCCACCTTCCCATTGCAACTGTATTGCCAGAATGAAAACCAATAAGGGGTTTGCGGAATCTTTTCATAGTCCGCATACCATATCTGATAATCTGTCAACCGGTTCAGGTCAAAATAAAAAGCTTCCCATACCATGTTGCTATATATCATAGGCTCATATCCGGCTTCTTTAATTTTTTCACAGAACACAATCGAATTTTCTGTAAACTGTTTCCCTGAAATATGATCTGTCCTGGCTTTGTCATCCCGTATCAACTCAGGGTCATATACAACCGGTAGCGTCAACGCAACCCCAGCTTCCTGCAGCTGATCAATCACAAAATGTGCTTCCTCCAGTGCCTCTTCCTCATTGATTGCCTGAGAAAACAGATATACGCCGACATCAAGCCCAGCCTGGCTGGCACTCACGATATTTTCCTTAAATTGACTGTCCTCTCTCAGTTTGCCGTTTTGACCATATCCACGGTATCCAATGCGGATAAAGGCAAATTCTATTCCGCTGTTCCTGACGCGCGCCCAGTCAATTGTGCCTTGGTGATACGATACATCTACCCCTTTTCTGACGTAATATTCTTTGTCACCCACATAGTCCACATCCTGTCCGGTATTTTTCAGCAAAGTGAAATTATAGTCATGCTTCGGGATTTTTTCATCAATTACCATATCATGCCATTCTTCCCATGCATCAATAAAATGCAATACTTCTCCTGCACTTTCTGCTGGCTCCAGTGTCCCTTCTTCCGTTATTCCCCTTGTTTCTTTTTCCTCCGTTCTTTCTTCGGTAAACTCCTCTCTGGCTTCCTTTTTTCCTGCCATAACCGTATTTTCTGCCACCAGCAAATTGGTTTTCTCCTCGGATGGCACCATTACAGGTAATTCATCTTTCTGTGCATATTTTTCCATAATCGCTTCCCATACCAGATCTTTCAGCATATACGAAGTCAGGCACAGACACCCAAAGACAATCAATGCGCTACAGGCACACACGACAGAATTCTTTCTCCTTCGCCTCATTCCGCTCATCCTCCGCCATGATTGGCATTCCAATACTCTTCATAGCTTCTCGGACTTCTCTGGCTGCCTGAAAAACCGCATAACCGGTAGAGATTTTCCGTGACATACCCCTTTAAATCCTTGTCATCCTCACTGGTATACGCAGGGAAAATAACCTGCATCTGCATCAGATATTCCTCACCGATATATGCCAGATCATATATAATCTCGGAATGGGCAGCATTCAGGTACCCTGTCAGAATGACACGTCCATAATCCGACTCTTTTACATGCTTCATCTCTGATGCGTCAAACAGATTATGGAATTCATTTGTATAAAAATAGTCAGTCATCTGCCCAATGTCAAAGCCATTCAGTTCATATGGTATTTCCGTAAGGCTGTAAATCAACCTTGAACCAGCGCTTCCCTGGAACATGATTGTTTCGATATTCGTGCCATAGACCGTTTGCCATTCATCCCGATCCACTCTGACTTGATTATATAAATATGCGGGATAAGAAAAGTAAAAATTATCAATTCCCCTGTAAATCAGATATTCATCCACCTCCAATGCATTTACATAGTTTTCGAAGATATTTTCATTGATTAAAAACTGCTCGTTCCAGTTGCCACCAACAGGCGGAGCCATATACTCTTCTCCGAATGTACTTTCTTCCTGCCAGATATCATCAGTAGAAAATATCTCATCCTCTTCCGTTTTCTCTGTCTCTTTTACAGGAATACTTTCCCTTTCTTCTAACCCCTCATTACCTTCAACCATATGTTCCTCATAGTCGGAAACATTTTTTTGGGGAATCTCCTTGTTGGCCGGTCTTACTTTCGGTATTTCGCTCCAGATTATCATTCCTGCAATCCCGCTCACCAAAAATGCTGCAGCAACGACAACTACTGATAGTTTCTTTTTCTCTTCCGCTTTGCCAATTGGTACCTGTACCGCAAGCTTTTCCGCAACAACGTTCCCCTTATCAGTTCCTTTCAAGAGCGCACTTTTTAACTCCTCCATATTCTGATATCGGTCTCTTGGAAAAACGGCAAGCCCCTTCATCAATGCATCTTCCTGTGCCTTCCCGATCTCTGCACCGGTTCCGGACGGTATTTCCAGTTCATCATTCACAACCCGCTGTAATGCCTCATCCGGAATCCGCCCCGAAATCGCCCGGTAAATGGTAGCCGCAAGGGCATAAACATCCGTCCAGGGTCCCTGTTCCCCTTTTGACCTGTATTGTTCCTCCGGGGTATAGCCAGGCTTTAAAACTATGGAAAGGCTCTTTGCATCGTTTCCGCTTACCTGGCGTGCCGCACCGAAATCCAGAAGCCGTGCTGTGCCATCCTTCAGAATCATGATATTGTCCGGGCTGATATCCCGGTGGATTAACCCCGTTCCATGAATTTTGACAAGATCATCCATGATCGGTGCCAAAATCGTCAATATCTGGTTTAACGACATCGTTCCGTTTGCTTTCAGATAATCCTTCAGTGTAATCCCTTCCAGATAATCCATCACGATATATGCTGTATTATTGTAAAGAAAAAAATCCCGCACGCCGACAACTCCCCGCAAATCAGACAGCTTCGCCAATGTCCGGGCTTCTCCCATCAGTTTTCGTTTCCCGGCTTCAAATTCTTCCATTGTAATCGCGCCACTTACGGTAATTGCTTCCGAATGAGAAGAATTCCGGTTAACGCAGCCAAATGGATAATATTCTTTTATCGCTATCCGTATATCGAGATTCAGATCCCGCGCAATATAAGTAATACCAAAGCCGCCCTCTCCCAGCACCCGTCCGATCAGATACTTCCCGTTTAAAATGGTGAAAGGCAATAGATGATGCGGTTGTGCCATATATGTATTTACTTTTTGTCCGCACAGAGGACATATGGAAACATCTGCGGATATTTTATTAATGCAGTGAATGCAGTATACTTGATTCTCCATTCTTATTCCCTCAAGCCCATTCCTTAGTATTTATTTTTCACAAATTGTACGTTCAAATCTACTCGTCCCAGTATGCCGTCCACCTGCCCGTTACAACTGTACTGCCAAAATGAAAACCAGTAAGGGGTTTGAGGAATATTCCCATAATCAGCATACCAGATCTGATAATCTGTCAGCTGGTTCAGATCAAAGTAAAAAGCCTCCCATTCCATATCGCAATATATCATGGGCTCGTATCCCGCTTCCTTTATCTTTTCGCAAAAAGCGACTGCGTTTCTTGTAAATTGCTCTCCCGTAACATAATCAGTTCTCGCCGGTGCATCCCGTATCAGTTCAGGTTCATATACGACCGGCAGTGTCAGCACAATCCCCGCTCCCTGCAACTGACTGATCACAAGCTGTGCTTCTTCCACCGCCTCTTCTTCATTAATTGCCTGTGAAAACAGATACACACCGACTTCCAGCCCGGCCTGACAGGCGTTTACGATATTTTCATTAAAATTTGCATCCACTCTGAGCGTGCCGCTCTCCCCATATCCGCGGCTGCCAACACGAATAAACGCAAATTCTATTCCGCTGTTTTTCACGCATTCCCAGTCAATGGTTCCCTGATAATATGAAACATCTACCCCTTTTCGGACCGCATATCTTTCATCTCCCAGATACCTCACATCCTGTCCGGTATTTTCCAGCAATGAAAAATCATAATCATGTTTTGGAATTTTCTCATCAACTACGATATCGTGCCATTCATCCTGCGCATCAATGAAATGTAATATTTCTT
The DNA here is from genome assembly GCA_910585455.1 of uncultured Eisenbergiella sp. Classification (GTDB taxonomy): domain Bacteria; phylum Bacillota; class Clostridia; order Lachnospirales; family Lachnospiraceae; genus Gallintestinimicrobium. The sequence continues at coordinate 32,629 of CAJUEL010000034.1, forward strand.
CTTCGCTCTCTGTATGTTCCTGCGTAGATTCCTCTGCCGCAACGGTTTCCTTCTCACTCACAGACGTACTGCTTTCCATTATGACTTCCGTCTTTTCCTCTGGATCGACTGCCGTTTCTTTCGCACCCGTACTGTTAACAGCCGGTACGGGCTTTTGTATTTGAAGCCAGCCAATTATTCCAACAGCAGAGGCACCAAAAACAATCATGCCACTAATAGCCAGTGCAGTTATCTTCTTTTGAGTGGTTATCTTCTTTTTCAGTATCTGCTGCTCAGGTTTCTCTATTACAGCATGCTCTTTATCCAGTTCCTTAAGCAATGCGTTTTTAAATTCCACTATATTCTGATACCGATCTCTGGAAAAAATAGCAAGCCCCTTCATCAGCGCTTCTTCCTGCCCTATTCCAATCTGCACGCCACATGCGGATGGTCTTTTCAGTTCATCCTCTACAATCCGCTGTAATGCTTCATCCGGTATCCTGCCAGTTAACGCCCGGTATATAGTAGCTGCAAGAGCGTAGATATCCGTCCAGGGCCCCTGATCCCCCTTTGACCGATACTGCTCTTCCGGCGTATATCCGGGTTTTAGGACTATGGAAAGGCTTTTTGCATCATTTCTGCCAGTCTGGCGCGCTGCACCGAAATCCAAAAGCTGCGCCGAGCCGTCTTTCAAGACCATAATATTGTCCGGGCTGATATCACGATGGATCAGCCCGGTCTCATGGATCACTGCCAGATTGTCCATAATCGGCATCAGTAACGCCAGAACCTGATCAATCGACATGGTCCCCTTCACTTTCAGAATGTCTTTCAGGGTAGTTCCCTCCAGATAATCCATTACAATATATGCTGTATTGTTACAGCGAAAGAAATCCCGCACACCAACAACGCTCCGCAAACAAGACAGCTTTGCCAGTGTCCTTGCTTCTTCCATCAGCTTATTTTTCCCTTCTGCAAATTCTTCTCCGGTAATGACACCACTCACGATGACTGTACCGGAAGAGGACTGGGTTCGGTTTACACATCCAAATGGATAGTATTCCTTTACCGCAACCCGCATATCAAGGTTTAAATCTCTTGCAATATACGTTATTCCAAAACCGCCCTCCCCCAACACCTTCCCTATCAGATATTTCCCATTCAGGATGATAAACGGCATCAAATGGTGCGGTTGTGCTGTATACAAATTCTCACTCAGTCCGCACCAGGGACATATAGATTCTTCAGCGGCTATCTTATTCATACAATGAATGCAATACTTTTGATCAGCCATCAGCTTTTCCCCAAATCACTTTTGAAAATTTATTTTTCCTGTTTTCCCATTCATCCAATCTGAAAGCTGTTTTCTCTGTCACCCAGATAAATCATTGTTCCGGGCATGACCTCTACTGTTGTATTTGGTTGTACGCGTTTCCCATCCCCGTAGAACGTCCCGTTTGAGGAAAAATCTGTCAAAACATATCTGTTCGTTTTCGGAAAATAGGAAATTGCACAGTGCCTTCTGCTCACCTTTGCCCCCGTCACCACCAGATTACATTCCCTGGCATCCCTTCCGAGCACGATAGTTTCATCCTCTCTGACCGCCAACTCCATCCCTGCATATTCTCCCTTAATTCCACGAATCAGCCCTGTCCTCACCACCGTAGCCGCTGCACTCGGCACCACCTTTGCTACTGGTGCCTCTTCCTTTTCCACAGCCATGACATAGCCAACATTTTCGATATTTTCTGGAGCATCATCTTGCTCTTTCTTATCTAAAAAGAGCATACAGGACAGAATCGCTAAAAATTGCAACAATATAAAAAGCCAATAACCAGCGCCCAGCACACTCCAGATAGAAATGCTATTCATATAAAAATCATACCCTAAAATGCTCTCCAGCAGGCTTTCCCCCCACATGGCACAGGCAAAATACAAAATAATATTTATGACTCCAATTATAGTGCCGACATATTTATACATATCTTTGGGCTTAAAAAGATTCAAACATGCCGCAAGCAAAGCCAGTATGTAGGGAACATAAAGAAGGAAACGCATCTTCATAACAGCTCCCAGCTGAGCATATTCGTCTCCATAGTCAAAAAGATCCAACATATATGCTCCGGCCTGCCCCAATTTATTTATACTGTCCATCAATTCCTTCATGGAATATGACCAATCCAGATACTCTGTATGCAGGCTGAGTAATGGCACAAAGTACGTCAGTGCCGCAGCCGCAAATAACCCCGCGATAATATATCTTTGATATTTTCTCATATTTTCAATCATCGTTTTTCTCTCCTTCTTCTCTCATTTTCTTGTACAGCCTTTTTAGGAAAGACCGATTTTTCTGGATGCTGATGCGATATTCCGTATTGGTAAACAATATTTCTTCCTGCATCCCCACCTTGACAAAAATATTCTGAAACATATCACTGCCATCCGACAGGGCACATCCATTAGAAGAAAAGTCCTTTACCCACAGGCATTCTTTCTCTTCATCGTACCTGATACTACAGTGCCTTCTACTGATTCTGGCATGTTCCAAAACAATGTCAGCTACCTTTTTATCACGTCCGACCTGATAAATTCGTCCGCCATGCAAAGGGAATCGACAAACAGTTTTTTCCCCCTCTTTTATGACCAGCGTATACTTCTTTTTCCCGCCCATGCTCACGTGCCTCCTTTTCTGTTTGTTTCAAGGCATATGCCCCAAATCATCCAGATTATAGATAAAATGCCTGAAAGAAAACCTCCGTAATAAAAAAGCAGAAGCCACTGGTCCATCAGACCAACCCGTATTATGTATATAACGCCTGCTACAAGCAAAAAAGAAATCGGCAGTGAAATCATCCACCCACGGATGCCACACCTTCTGAGTAAAAAAAGTTGAAACAGTACAGCTGCCACACCGGAAATCAGCAACCATTCTGGAAAGCTGAAATACAACTTCATACGATTATCCGCCACATAAGAAAAAAACACGGATATTGCCACTGCTCCGAGCATCATATTATCCCAACGGTTCCATTCTTTCGCCGGATATTTCTCCGTTCTTATCTGCTCTTTTCTCTTTTCCACGACAGAGGAGCTTTGGGGGCTCTTTTTCTCCTCCTGCGGCTCCAGTACAGAAGCCATCCTGTTTTCCTCCGCTTTTTTTCTCCCCTCTGCCGCTACAACATGGCTATCCCTGGTTCCTTCCACCACGTATTTTCCGGCATACAGCTCTGTAATCAGCTCCTCCATGGTCTGGTAACGATCCTCTATTTTTATAGCAAGTCCCTTTTGAATCGCGTTGGAAACCTGAGCGGATACATTACTGTTCATGGTCCGTAGCGGAACCATGTTGTCCAACGCAAAGCGACTAATGGAGTCAGGTGGTACTTTCCCACTCAACAGATAATATATTGTCGCGCAAATCGCATAAACATCCGTCCATGCACCCTGCTTTCCCTGTGTATAGTATTGTTCCATAGGTGCATAACCGTGCTTAAGCATTATCGTCAAACTTTTATTACTGTCACTTGTTCTTTGCCTCGCTGCCCCGAAATCGATCAGCGTTATGGAATGATCCATCCCATAAATGATATTATCCGGACTGATATCCCTGTGTATAATGCCCTTCCTGTGTATCATTGCCAGAGAGTTTATAACCGGCCATATCAGTTCCAGCACATCGTCCTCTTTTAGCGGCAGTCCACTCACTTTGGTATAGACCCGCAAAGACATGCCCGGAAGGTATTCCATCACCAGATACCCCGTATTATTTTCCCTGAAAAAATCAAAGACCTGTACAATTCCTTCCAGATTTCGAAATGCCCGCATTGTGTTAGCTTCCCTGACAAAGCTATCCAGCCCCTTCTGATAATATTGGCGCTGCTGCTCCCCGCTTACGGAAATATTGCCACCGCCTGTTCCAGTGACAGTGCGTTCTGCAAGTCCATTCGGAAAAAACTCCTTAATTGCTACCTTCTTTTTTTTCTCCAGGTCCATCGCAAGATAAGTGATCCCAAATCCACCGATCCCTAATGTTTTTCCGGTCAGATATCTGCCATGCAGTACTGTCCCTGTCGGCAAAATCCGCATTGACCGGTTTTTTTCGTATTCCTGCCGGTCAAAACCACATGCGCGGCACTTATTCCCTTCCACAGGCTTCATGCACCCCATGCAAAGCTTATCCGGATTCATCATGTTCTTTTCCCTTCACAATTACTCTTTTTTCCCTGACTCTTTTACCAGATCATCCCAACTGAAATTTTCATTACAGCACGGAACCAACATCAGCCTGGTCTCTCCAATCTGGAGAACATCGTTCGCCTTCATTTTCATGTTGTTCAAAACTACGTCTTCATTCAGATAAAAAAGCTCCTTAGACTCACCAGGCTGCGCAATAAATATCCTGCTCTTTGGTTCATAAATCACACAGGCATGACGGTTTCTCGATACGCTCTTATCCATTCCCAGGATCACATCCATATCGGACGCCCTTCCAATAAAATTTTTTCCGTTGCGCAGTTTAAAGCTCTCTCCAAAATATTCCCCCTTGACACATACAAGCCAACCGACAACAGGTTCAACACCTATCATTTTCTGAAAAATGCCAACCGTGACAGCATCGTCGGAAGGAGTTCCTGTAAACGGCGTTGGCATCCGGCTCCCCATCGCCGCTGATGTAGCGATAAAATCCGTTCTTGCCGGTTCCAACGGAACCGTTTCCTGCACAGAAGTCTGTGCACAATGCGGACACTCTGTAAACTTACTGCCATCATAAAAATGGCCATTTGAACATTTCACTAAATTCATTTTTTCTCCTCCATTTTCTTATTTTTTTAGTTTTGTATTATCGCCTTCATAGGAAATACAAATGACAGATACATTATCCAACGGCTTTTTTCCATAATTCCTGACCGCCTGCACAAAAACATCTGCTGTTTCCATAAAGCTATCCTGACACATCTCAACTATATTAAGGATTTGCTCTTCACTGAGTGCCCTGTAAAGCCCATCACTGCACAAAATCACTCTGTCTCCCTTTTGCAGACTAAAAGGTTTCTGCGAAATTTCATAAATCCGAAGTGGTCCTGATCCTAAAAAACTGATCAGAGCATCTCCACGTGTTGACTCCCTCTCAAATTCCGTTTCGCTCATAGTTCCTTCCTTTAAAAAATGTTCCAGCTGGCTTCTGTAGTTATGCGGTTCAAATGGGCAAAGCATCTTTCCTTCTCTCACCAGATAAATTTTACTGTCACCGACTGAAAACCAAAATAACCGATCCTGGCAGATATATACCGACACAGCCGTTGTCCCGCATTCTAACGTTTTTCCATCTTCCGTCTGTAAATTGCACACCGCTCTATTCATCATTTGCATGGACTGATAAAAAAACGAAGGTACTTTTTTTACAGGAATGTCTTCCTGCCAATAGCAATCCAACAGCACAGAAATCGCACACGCGCTCGCCAGCTCCCCACCTTCTAATCCACCCATCCCATCACAGACTACCGCAAGAGCATCTTCCCTGCGCCCTCCGTACCAGATGGTATCTTGTTGATAATTCCTTCCACCAATCAAAGATGCCGCGCAGATTTTTAGCATATCCGGTAACATGGACTCCTGGTTTACCACCACAGTCTGCTGCAAAACCACTTCATCATTTTTTTCCCTCAACGCTACTGTCTGTAACGGTATTTCCGTCATAAGTTCTTCCTGATCGACAAGATTTTCCGGTTTTTGATCTTCTTTTTTCTTTTTCCATTTCAACATCATGCATTTTCCTCAGTTCTCCAGTCCACCATCAGGTCCATGCTTCCTGCTGAGATAACATCCCTTTTCTCCAACACTCTGCGTCCCTGAATCCTGACACCGTTCACATAAGTTCCGTTTGCAGCTTCCAGATCCTGAACAATCATAATTCCATTTTCATATTCCAGCGCAAAATGCTGCCGGGACATCAATGCATCATCGAAATAAATTTCGCACACATCCGATCTGCCAATAATTACTGCTCCAACCATACAGTGATGGATCGGTTGCACTTTTCCACAATTTTGCGGATATAAAATAAGGTTAATCCCACTCCTCTTCTGCACTATAACATGTTTTTTGGAGAGAATATTATGTTCCAAAACTACTTCATTACCATTCTCTGCGCCCTCATCCGCCACTTCTGTTTTTTTTCTTTTTTTTCCAAGGAAAATCAGAAGCATAAACAGCAGTAAAATGCATCCTACTGCCATAATAATGATCCATAGCTGATTCCCGTCCGGCTGATACTCAGGCATGCTTTCTCCCGTTTCAACAGCAGGAATATCCTTTGCTTCATTATCCACAGTTTCTGTTCCTGACAAGAAAATTTCCACTTCATTCGTCAAACTGTTTTTTTCCATGGAAATATCCGTCATATTTACACAAGACAATGTATAGCTACCGGAAATGAAACCTTCTGCGAAGGAAAGTTGCACCTGCTCTGGTTCTTTTATTTTGACACTGACCGGCACATACAGCACACTATCCGACCTGAGCTGATAATTCGAAGCATTTTCCATTCCTTCCAAAGGTTCACTGAATGTGACTGTAACCTGATTATCTCCTTCCTGTCCAGCATACAACAGCCTGGGTGACTCTTGGTCAGGAACCCATTTTCCTACATATACATCATGATTTTTGGCAATATTCCATTGCTGGAACATGACTGTAAAAGGCTCCATACTGTAACTGACTCTGTTATCCGATGCTGCCGCTATTAGCAGCTGTACGGACTGACTCTCCAGCAGTATCCGCGTCATCATCGCTTCCATATTGTCAGCATTCCATGTCTCCATTTTTCCACCGGTTGATCTTGCAAATTCTCCAAAACGGTTGATGCTTTCCCGTTCCCCGGATCCCTCGATCAGACCATACAAGGACATTCCCTGCCGTTTCAATCCATTTTCCGCCTCCTGCAGCGTCGCGCTTCCTAACGCAGTGTCCATGCCATCCGTGATGACAATTACCAGTGTATGTATAAATTCTTCCGTCTGCCTGCTCTCTGCCAACTCCGTTACCTTATGGATGCCTTCAAACAGCGCTGTGTTCTGGGAATTCCGTTCTATCGACTCCACCTTTCCGCAGGCTACATCAGTATCTTCTGTTCCGTCAAGAATCAGCTCCACCGTATCTCCAAAAGTCACTACAGCTATTTTTTCATTTTCTGACCTCTGCCTGTATAGTTGGCAAATTGCCTTTTTGGCGGCTTCAAAGTCCTTCGCGTTGATGGATAAGGAAACGTCAAGCAACAGATATATATTACTTTTGCAGGAGGATTCTGCGAGGGAAGTCATGGAAATATTTTTCAGCATTTCAGAATCCCTGTATACCACAATGTCTTCCATGATGAGGTTTCCGCTGTCTTCTCCTCCTATACAGATATAAACCTCCGGCATTCTTGCATAGATTTGCTCCACAGCAACATCCATCGCTGGAAATTCTTCCCTGCCTTCCTCTGTCCCGATTTCTGTCGCTTTCACCACCGCTGCGCCAAAATTCGATATCAATTCTGTCTTCCACACGAATATAACAAGTAGCAGACAGAGCACATGCATTCTCATTCGTTTTCCCACGTATGTCCCTCCCTGCAAAAGGCGATAAATTCAAACTCACTGTTTCCTGCGGTGAACCGGTCACCGGTTTTCAGCTGCTCCGCAAACTGTACCAGCCTGCCATCCCTGTAAATCAGATTTCCCTTCACAGGCGCAAGAAGAAATTGATTATTTTTTGCATCATATACCACATTACAATGTCCCTCCCTGGATATAGCGGGATCCTCTCCCACAAAAATATCCATATCTGTTCCCCTTCCCAATCGGTTGAATCCATGATACAAACGGTAATCTCTTCCCTTTTCCGGTCCTTCCACACACACCAGCCATCCGGCAACATAATCATTGCCCTTCATCTTTGAAAAAATGCCGATCGTCCTCTCCGCGTCCTCCTGCTCCCTGCAGTACAGCTCCAGGGAAATGGTCTGCTCACGTTGCCATTCCGCCGCTGGGTAGAAAGCGGAAACAGTTCGCTGTCCATCCCATCCCTCCGTCACGTCACCCTGTGCTCCGTCTTTCATTTGCCTGCACATCGGACATTCCGCATCCCTGTTGTCATCGTAAAAATGTCCCATTTCGCATCGTATAATTGCCATTATTTTCCCCACACATATCAGAACCACACACCAAGCGCGGTAAAATTGTCCATATTATTACCCTTTCCGTGCGCCAGCACATGTTCCTTCATGAGCAACAACCATTGCTCCACCGTAGCGCTTTCTGCCAGATACCCTTCCATGTCCGATTCCAGAATCCATTCCCAGAATCCGTCCGTACACAACAGAAAAGCCATTCCCTTTTCCACAAGCAACGTGCGTCCTACTTCATATTTAATCTCATCCTCCCGATTTCCCAGAACGCGCAGAACACGGTTTCGATCCGGATGACTACGGATTTCCGATTCCTGAATCTGTCCCCCCAGCACCAACATCTGTGGCACACTATGGTCCAGCGTTCTCGTCACCACCCGTTCATCCCGAAATAGATACATTCTGGAGTCTCCGATGTGCGCCCAGGTCAATTCACGCCCTTCCAGAATACACCCTACCAGGGTCGTCTTCATCGTTTTTGTATTCTGCCGCCTGTCCTGTTCCTCAACCAGTTTTTGATTTCCTGTAACAAAAGCATTCTGAAAGCATTCCTCCAGCTTAAAATGCTTTTGAGACCGATTTTTACAGTTCTCAACTACTGTCTGGGATGCCGCTTTTCCGCCACCATGTCCGCCCAGTCCATCCGCTACCCAGAAAGAGCTGACTTTTTTCCCAGGGTAAACGGCGACACTGTCTTCCTGATAGTCCCTGTCTCCCTGTTCGTGAATAATCGCATATGTAAACATAGGGTAATATCCTTTATAATTAAGCTATATTCATTCCATAATTTCCTTTGTCAATTCTGGTTCTGCCAGCAGATATCTTGCGTTGTATCCTCCATCAAATTCGATTCTTAATCGATCCACTCCGGTTAAATCAATTTTGATTGGCTTCGGTTCACTATATATATCAACCTCTGTTGAAAAAACTTCCCTTTCTCCTGAACCGTTGTCTGTATATATTTTAAAAACTGCCGAGTTGGAACCTGTTACCATATCTTCTGAAGGAACAATAACTGCCGTGAATCTTTTGTATTCTTTGTTCAATAAATAGATTTCCCATGCCGTATCTGCCCAAACATAAGGATCAGGGTATTCAAGTCCCCAATTATAGGTATTTCCTCGCGGATCTTTAGGGAAATCCACTACCTCCTTTCTAAGAACGCGTTTTTCAGTAACTTTCAGATCACTCAACTTAACAGGATAATATTTTTTTATACGATCGGATAATTCATAAAATACAACACTTTCTGGCAATAACACTGACAATTCATTGATTTTTCCCTGTGCCCCATCCAGATTCTTTTCCGCCAGAAGCTGATCCACCTGAGCAGTGATATCCTTTTCATATGCATCCACAGCTTCTTTATACTTTCCTTCGATTTGTGCGTTGCCACCGTAACATTCCAATAATCCGACAGCCTTTTTTAGTGCCTCCTCAAATTTTTTTTCGTTGAGCAATTGATCGATATCCACCAGCTCCTGCTGCAATAAAAACTTTTCCTGCTCTGCTAGAATGCTGTTCCACTTCTGGGACAGGATCGTATCATCTGGTATTATCCCAAAAGCCTCCGTCAAAACAGTGTTAGCATCCGCATATTTTTCCTCCGCTGCAAGCGCATCCACTTTCTTCACGACCATATCCCGATAGCTGGCAACGCTCGTCTCGATCTTCTGTTGTGCATCTGGAAAGTTTTTATCATCCGCAACCACCTGTCTATACCACATGATCGCATTTCCGAAATCCTTTTTCCCAAAAAATTCCTCCGCCGTCGCATACGCATTGTAGGAGCCCTGATAATAATTGATATCTGACCGAATATCATCTACATATACCGAAACATCCTCGATCTGAGAAAAGGCATCCAACTCCGCTGTTACTGACTGATAATCTCTCATGCCCTCCTTAAACTCCTGCAAAATTACGTTCAGTTCACTTCGCATGAACGCAACCGCCTTCCAGCTGTCATCAGACGATGCCAGTTGCGCATCATATAAGCTCACTGCGGATACATAATCCGATTTTTCAATCTCCCGCTTAAATTTTTCAATCGGTGAATTATATTTTCCTATAAAAATAATTCCGATTATCAGTACCAGTGTAGAAAGCAAACCAGCAATATAATACTTATTCTTTTTAGACAAATTCATAACATCCTACCTCCTGTGGATTCATTCTATTGAAGAAAAGTTTATCATTCTATTCGTCGTTTTTGGTGTTTTGTAATTTTTGGAAGAATTTTGGTAAAAATTGGTATTGGTTCCGATTTAAATACAACATATACATGTACTTAACCACTCTACGACCGGGACAACTCCTCATTTTTCCCCATCCTTCCATGCAAATACCCCAGAAACCGCTCCCTTGCCCCCGCCTGTCTGGCGCGGCTGACTGGAATTCTGCTCCCATCTGTCAATTCAATCCCCTTCCGCGTAAATCGGACGATATAGTCCATGTTGACCAGATAACTTTGATGAACCCGGATGAAATTCTCCGGCATTTTTTCTTCAAGATCTTTAAGCTTCAAGTGTGCAGAAAGCACCTGTCTGCCAACGTGGATTTCCACCTCATGCAAATTACTTTCCGCATAAGAAATCGTCCTGGGTATGAGCTGCAACATATTCCCGCCCACCGCAAGGCTGATCGACGCCTCTTCGTTTTGATTCACCCGATCTATCGCCTTCGACATTGCCGCCAGCAGCTTTTCCGGATGGATCGGCTTTAGAAGAAAGTAGACTGGATCCGCATCAAAAATCTCTGTCGCATATTCCACAAAACCGGTGACAAAAATAACATAAGTATGTGGATATTTCTGCTGCAGCCTCTTGGCGATGGAAATACCGTTTTCATCCCGAAAACAAATATCCATCAATATGATTTCCTGCATCTGTCTGCCCATCCTCTCCCACTCATCCAGTAAATCGATCGCCTCCACATATTCTGTGATCAGCACATCGTCCCCATATCTTTCCTCAATGATGCTGCGCATGCTCTGCATGGAATTCCTGTCATCTTCACAAATCGCAACCTTGTACATAATCTCCCTCATATCAATCATTATTCTTTGTGACAAAACAATTATCATTATAGCGATTTTCAGACCGTCTCCGGATTTTTACATAATTAGCGCAAAAACTGCATTTTTTGCACATTTTTGTGCAAAATAAAAAGATGCATGGTTTCGTCGCGCTTCCATACATCTTCACTCTGCAGATCACATATGAATTTTCCAATGACTTTACGGAAGGATTTATTCTGCCCCTCCGACCTTCTCTCTCATTTCTTTCAACAACCCTTTCACTTTTTCTGTATTCTCCGGATTATCCATCATGCTGTAAGCTGTCTGCAGCTGATTTGCAAAATCGTGTCTGATCAGACGCATTTCCTCCACATATTGGCTGTCTGCCTCATACCATGCATACTCCTGTCTCCGCCTTTCTTCCAGTGCCTGTAGCTCTTCCTCCCGGTCCAGCTTTTTAAATATTCCCTCCAGCAAATACAGAACCACGCCATCCAGCACCAGATTAAAAAAAATGATTCCATATCCTGTCATCGCAACGGAGCTGGTAAAATCCCCCAGCATCCTAAACAAACCAGTAGTCAGGCATGCCTGATAAACTGGAATCAACATAAAACCCCAGAAAATTCCCCATCTTCTCTTCCGCATCAGGCACAGATAGATCAGCGCCCAAACCGTAACCGTAATTTCGCCTACTAACCCTCCCATCATCCTCACCAAAACCATCGTGTTTTCATCATACCCCGCAAACACGTAATTAATCCAGAAATCCGGCAATACCATAATCAAAATCAGACAGGTAAGAACCTCTGAAAAAACACCGACTACAACCACAGTGGCGACATAACCGATACGCTTTTTCATACTGTCCTGATAAAAAATACAGACCAGAAGGAACACGAGCACCCAGTTCATCGCCTGCAGAACCAACGTGTTTGACGGCGTGAGGACAAAATGCCACAGAATTATCCATGTGTTAAAAAGAACAGTCACCACCACCAGATTGACATATCGGGAACCCTTTCGCGGCTTCATCAGGTAGATGAACGGAACATAAAAGAGCATTAAATTCATAAAAAAATCCACCACAATCCCAATCCAGATACTCATTCCACATCGCCAATCCTTTCCCGTATTTCCGCCAACAACTCCTTCGCACGCTCTGAATTCTCCGGCTCTTCCATCATGCTGTATACCGTCTGTAGCTGATTTGCGAAATCATGCCGGATCAGACGCATTTCCTCCACATATTGACTGTCCATCTCATAATAAGAATATTCCTGCCGTCGCCTTTCCGCCAGCGCCTGCAACTCTTCCTCCCGGTCCAGCTTTTTGAAGATTCCTTCCAGCAAATACAGTACCACACCATCCAATGCCACATTAGACGAAATGATGCCTATTCCGACCAACGCAATTTTTCCAGAAAAATCCACACACATCAGAAAAAAACCATATGTCAGGCACGCCTGATAAATCGGAATCAGCATAAATCCCCAGAAAAAAATCCATCTGCGCCCGTGGTACAGGCATAAATAACCCAACGCCCATACTGTACTGACAATTTCCCCAGTCAATGCCGCCATCAGATGCATCATAAGCATCGTACTTTCATCAAACTGCGCACGCACATATCTGGTAAGAAAATCCGGTATAATTGCAGTAACCATAATGCCCGCGCTGACTTCCGTGGCATATGCCATGATCAAAAAAAGCAGCAGGATCAGCAGGCTCTTTTTCAAATCACATCGATATAACAGCCTGATCAAAAAATACACCACAGAAAAATTGGCTAATCCCCACAGCACCGTATTGGACGGGGGATAAAAATGTCGCCATGGAATGCCCCAGCAGGTAAAAAGAGCCACAAAGATAAAAAAAACAGCATACCTCCCTCCTTTTCGCGGCCGCAGCAAATAAATGGCAGGCACATATAAAAACATCAGATTTTCAAGAAAATCCGCAGCGATCGCGCACCAGAGTTTCATTTTCCCCTCCGATCTTCTCTCTCATTTCCTCCAGCAGCGCCTTTACACGCTCTACACTCTCCGGCTCGTCCATCATGCTGTACGCTGTCTGCAACTGGTTTGCAAAATCGTGCCGCATCAGGCGCATCTCATTTACATATTGACTATCCGCCTCATAATAAACATATTCCTGCCGCCGTTGTTCTTCCAGCATCCGTAACTCCTCTTCCCAGTCCAGCTTTTTGAATATTCCTTCCAAAAGATATAAAATCACGCCGTCCAGCAACAGATTGAAAAGGATAATGCCAAATCCTGCCAGTGCCGTACTTTCCGTAAAATCACCACACATTATAAAAAAACCAGCAGTCAGACATGTCTGATAGACTGGGATCAGCATAAAGCCAAGAAAAATTCTCCATCTTCTCTTTTTCATCAGACAAAGATAAGTCAGCGCCCAGATCATACTTACAACTTCTCCGGCCAACGCCCCTAACAACCTGGAAACATCCAAAAATATTCCATCAAACTGTGCATGGACATATTTTATCCAAAAGTCCGTGGTCATTGTCACCAGCATCAGGCAAGCGCTGATTTCGGAAAAAAGCCCGATAAGAAAAACAGCCACCATAAGCAAAATACGTTTCTTTATTTTACATCGGTAAAATATCAAAAATAAAATAAATATCATTGCCTGGTTCATCATCTGATAAAACAGGGTATTGGAGGGAGGAACAATATACCGCCAAGGAATCGCCCAGCAATTATAGAAAAAGACGAATAGCAAATAATTCACATATCGTTTTCCTCTTCTGGGCTGCATCAGATAAACAGTCGGAACATAAAAAAACATCATATTGATTAAATAATCCGTAATAATCACATAGCAAATACTCATTTCACAATTCATCTACCTTTTCATCTGATCTGTTTATATCTATTTCCCATACATCTAAACTTCTAAATCCATTTAAATCTGGATTTTGAAAGCAAAACTCATCCCCTGCATGACCAATATCATTTCACTTCACGGTAAAAGCAGAAAACGGTGCGGAGAACCGGCAGCGGACTCGGTCTGCTCCTTATCCCCGCATCTTGCCGTGCAGATAGTTTAAAAACCGTTTCGACGCCTCCAGCTGTCTGGCCCGACTAATTGGAATCCTGCTCCCGTCCTGCAAAACAATTTCTTGCTTCGTAAATTTAACAATATAATCCATATTAACAAGATAGCTCTGATGAACTCTGAGAAACTGGATCGGCATCCGCTTCGTCAACTCGCTCAACTTACCGTGCAGGGACCAAATCCGTCCGACTTCATGAATATGTACCTCATGCAGGTGACTTTCCATATAAGAAATATTGCGCGGCATAAGCTGCACGGTGCTACCCCCTTCTGAAAAGGCGACCAAATCATTTTCATCACGCAAAAGATGTCTGATCGCTCGTTCCATCGCCGCACATAGCTTATCGATACTCACGGGTTTCAGCAAAAAATAGACCGGGTCCGCTTCAAAAATCTCGGAAGCATATTCCACAAAACCGGTAACAAATATAATAAAGGCATGCGGATATCTCTGCTGGAGTTTTTTCGCCACACTGATGCCGTCCTCATCCTGAAACCGGATATCCATCAGGATGATCTCCTGCAGTTGCCTGCCCGCCCGCTCCCATTCATCCAGAAGATCTGCCCCCTCTACATATTCCGTAATGCGCATCCTGCCGCCATAGCATTCCTCCAGCAAAGCACAAAGCCGTTCCATAGCCTCCCTTTCGTTCTCACAGATCGCAACCTGATACATATGCCCCCCTAACCGCCCATACATCCTTACCATACCTCAACCCTGTCCTGTTTAAATTCCACGCATTTCTATAGTGTTCTGCCCTCCCAGGACCGCTTCCTCCTCATAGGAAAGGTTCAATATGGTATCCACAACAATGTATATCCTCTGCTGTCTGATATAAAAATTACCATGATACTTTTTTACAATCCGCTCCACCAGTTTTAAACCCAATCCATGCTCCGCCTTTTCCAGCTTTGACGTGGGGAACAGACTGTTCCCATCTGGTAGTTTCGTATCGCTGGTATTTTCGATCTGTAAAATCAGACACCCCGCGCGGCAATCTGCCTTTACCGAAATCCGCTTTGGCACACCCTCCGCACAAATTCTTTCACATGCCTCAATCGCGTTATCAAGCAGATTACAGAACAGGCTACAAAGATCCACTGGATCCATAGGTATCTCCTTCTCCACGAAAACACCGAACCCAATATCAATCCCTTTTTCCCGAGCTCTCTTTTCTTTGGCGGTCAGAATAGAATTCACCAACAAATTTTCACAATAACGGTTCAATCGGGTTTTCTGAATGTCCCTGCAGGCATCGTTTAAAAGAATCTTCACCTCTCCAAAGCCCTTCTTTTCCTCAAGCATTGACTCTGCCAATGCGATCTGCTGTAAAAGCCCGCTCTTTACAGCATCCATTTTCCTGACGTTCTCCCGGTTCTGGACGTAAAAATCCAGTTCCAATTGCCGCTGCCGGTACATTCCCGCCAGTCTTTCCTCCAGCACTCTGTTCTCCTCCAGATGATCCAGCGACACTATCACCACGATATCCACCGCAATACTGAAAAAGACCACCATCACGCCGAAAACCAAAATGCTCACCTGTCTGCCGCACACCAGAAAAAAACACAGAACCAGAATAAACTGATAGACGGGCAGTACCACCAGCAACGCCATCTCATGTATCCGTGCCCTGCCGGATATTCCTCTGCAAATGGCTGTTGCCACCATTCCCGCCAGCAAAAGAAGCATCGCCAACAGAATTCCGCAAACAACAATATCGTACCCCATTCCACACCCCCTTTTCGTGAAAAGAGCCTTCCACATTCATTTTATCATTTAAATTATTACTTGCCAACAAAATTATCACTTTTTTGACTGTTTCTGATTCCTTTTTCCATATCCTGCAACATTGTCTTCACTTTTTCCGCATTCTCCGGTTCTTCCATCATGGCATAAACCGTCTGCAGCTGATTCGCGAAATCATGACGGAGCATGCTCATCTCCTCCACATAGCGACTATCCTTCTCATACCAGTCGTATTCCTGACGTCTCTGCCACTCCAAAGCCTGCAACTCCTCCTCCCGGTCCAGCTTTTTGAAAATTCCTTCCAGCAGATACAGAACTACAAAATTCAAAACAGTGCTGAAGCAGATGAGTCCGAGTAGCCTCAGCGCAGTTCTTTCGGAATAATCTCCGCTGATCACAGCAAAGCCAATCGTCAGGCAAAACTGGTATACCGGAATGAGCATAAATCCCCAGAAAACTCCCCACCGTCTTTTCTGAATCAGGCAGAGGTAAATAAGCACAAGCGTCATATCCACAACCCCACTGGGCATCGAGCTTAAAATTCTGGTCGTGTATAAAAAATCCGCCTCATATTCCGGATGCATATACTGTGCCCAAAACTCCGGCATGAGGATTGCTGCTACAGCACAGGACAACACCTCCGAAATCACAAGCTCCAACACCAACACCCAAAACCCTGCGGCATATTGCCTGATGCTTCCCTTGAAAAAACATATAACAATTAAATACATCACAAGAAAATTAACCACCATATAAAGCATCGTATTTTTCGGCATATAGAGCTGCCTCGCGGGAATTCCCCAGCAGACCAACGCTGCCGTGCATAAAAACAACATCACGTACCGGTTTCCTTTCCTTGGCTGTAGCAGATAGATTGCCGGAATATAAAGAAACAGCAAATCCGAAAGATAATCCGATGCCATCAAACACCACATTCTCATTTTTATCCCCCTCTCCCTAAATAGAATCTCGACAATGAACTGGATATATGGCGCATTCCCTCTAAAAAACACCTGATATACGGAAATTAACAATCATCCGCATATGTCATTCTATAATGCTCTACCACCTATAGGCTTCCATTCCTGACTCCTCAAATAAATTTATTGGCGAATTTTGATTATAAGGATACAATTTATTTCTTAAAATTTGACTGCTTTTCAATCTCATAATAAAAAAGTATATAAAAATCCAGCGCCCCAGATCACCCCAGGGCGCTGTTTCTACGCGCTTTACTTCTGCACAATATTCACCAATCTGCCCGGTACATAGATTTCCTTTACCACCTGACCGGTCAGCTTATCCGCCACCGCTTCCTTTCCGGCGGCGATCGCGTCCTCCTTCGTCACGTCCGCAGGCAGCTTCACGGTGGCGCGCACCTTGCCGTTTACCTGCACCGCGATTTCGATTACGGATTCCACGGTCTTTGCCTCATCCCATACGGGCCAGGATGCCTGATACAGCCTTCCCTCATAGCCTGCAAGCTCCCAAAGCTCCTCGGTCATATGGGGAGCGACAGGATTTAAGAGGATCAAAAGGGTTTTAAACTCATCCCTGGTCACCTTTCCTGCCTTGTACATATCGTTGATCAGCGCCATCATCGCCGCGATACCGGTGTTGTACTTTAAGCTTTCGTAATCGTTGGAAACCTTTTTGATGGTCTGATGCATCTTCGTTTCCAGCTCTTTGGAATAGCCGCTTTCGCCGTTTACAAGCTCGGCAAGCTTCCAGACGCGCTCCAGAAATCTGCGGCAGCCCTTCACACCCTCCTGGCTCCAGGCGGCGCTTAAATCAAAGGCGCCGATGAACATTTCATAGGTGCGCAGCGTGTCCGCGCCGAAATCGTTTACGATATCGTCCGGATTGACCACGTTTCCTCTGGATTTGCTCATCTTCTCGCCGTTCTCGCCCAGGATCATGCCATGGGAGGTACGCTTCTGATAGGGCTCCGGACAGTTCACCACGCCCTGGTCATAGAGGAACTTATGCCAGAAACGGGAGTAAAGCAGATGAAGGGTCGTGTGCTCCATGCCGCCGTTGTACCAGTCCACAGGAAGCCAGTATTCCATCGCTTCCCTGCTCGCCAGCGCCTTCTCATTATGAGGATCGATATAGCGGATGAAATACCAGGAGGAACCCGCCCACTGGGGCATGGTATCCGTCTCCCGCTCCGCTTTCCCGCCGCAGCAGGGGCAGGTCGTCTCCACCCAGCTTCGCATCGCCGCCAACGGGGACTCCCCTGTATCGGTGGGCATATAGCTGTCCACCTCGGGAAGCATGAGGGGAAGCTCTTCCTCCGGAATCGGCACATAGCCGCACTTTTCACATTTTACGATCGGGATGGGCTCGCCCCAGTAGCGCTGTCTGGAAAATACCCAGTCTCTGAGCTTATAGTTGGTCTTCGCCGTGCCGATTCCCTCTTTGACAAGATAATCGGTGATCGCCTTTTTGGCCTCCGCCACCTCCATGCCAGTGATGAAGCCGGAATTCACGAGCTTCCCGGTCGCCACATCGGTAAAGGCGGCTTCGTTTACATCCACCGGTCCCTGAGAGCTTTCCACCACCTGAATGATCGGCATGTCAAACTTCTTCGCAAATTCCCAGTCCCTTTCATCATGGGCGGGAACCGCCATGATCGCGCCGGTTCCATAGCTCATGAGCACATAATCGGAAACCCAGATCGGAATTTCGGTCCCGTTCACCGGATTGACAGCGGTCAGACCGTCAATTCTCACACCGGTCTTTTCTTTGGCAAGCTCGGAGCGCTCGAAATCAGATTTCTTTGCCGCCATCTCCTGATACGCACGGATCTCGTCCATATTTTTGATTTCCAGCGCAAACTGTTCGATATACGGATGCTCGGGAGAAATGACCATATAGGTAACGCCGAACAGGGTATCCGGTCTGGTCGTGTAAATGCGAAGCTTTTCTTCTTTGCCCTTGATGGGGAAATCCACCTCTGCGCCATGGGAACGCCCGATCCAGTTTTTCTGGGATACCTTGACCCGTTCGATATAATCCACACCATCCAGACCGTCAATCAGCTTATCCGCATATTCGGTGATCTTGAGCATCCACTGGCTCTTCACCCGGCGCACCACCTCCGCGCCACAGCGCTCACAGTGGCCGTTGACCACCTCTTCGTTGGCAAGCCCTACCTTACAGGACGTGCACCAGTTGATGGGCATTTCGGATTTGTAGGCGAGCCCCGCCTTGAACAGCTTTAAAAAGATCCACTGGGTCCAATGATAGTAGTCCGGATCGGTGGTGTTGATCTCCCTGTCCCAGTCAAAGGAATAGCCCAGCGTCTGCAGCTGCTCCTTGAAACGCTGTACGTTGTTTTTCGTCACAATCTTCGGATGGATGTGATTTTTGATCGCATAATTTTCCGTAGGAAGTCCGAAAGCGTCCCAGCCCATGGGATACAGCACGTTATAGCCTTCCATCCTTCTCTTTCTCGCCACGATATCCAGCGCCGTATACGGCCGGGGATGTCCCACATGCAGTCCCTGTCCGGACGGATAGGGAAACTCCACCAGCGCGTAATACTTGGGTCTGGAGAAATCCTGCGTCGCCGCAAAGGCTTTTTCCTCTTCCCATATCCTCTGCCACTTTCCTTCAATTTCTTTCGGGTTGTAAACTCGTTCCATTTTCATTCCTCCTGATGCTCTTTGACGAAATTAAAAGCCCCTCTCTCTCCGAAACCGATAGAGACGAAAGGGGCTGTTCATTCGCGGTACCACTCTATTTCACAAAGGGGTAAGCTGTTACCGTTCACGCTATGTCCAGTAACGGCAAATTCACTTTCCTCCGTGCACTCATGCGCCTGTAACGGGGCATCCCGCCCTCCACTACTTGCCTTCCGGCTTTGGCAGAGAGAGCTCAAAGGCCAGTTCATAAAAATGCCCTGCCGTCTCACACCTGCCGACGGCTCTCTGAAAAGGGCTGCTTTCTACTACTCTTCCTTCTCTTCGCTGCTGTTCTCATATACGTTACCATTTTATCGTTGTGCCGCCGCTTTGTCAACTTCTTTTTAATACTGTTTCATTCAATCCCATGCACAATACAGCGCGTATAATCTTCCTCATAATTCAGCGTCACCCGGTCCCCTTCCTTAAGACGGATCACCGGATAGAGTTCTTCAACACTCATATCCACATCAAAAATCATGTCGTTTTTCTCCAGGCAGATGAAATAATGGGTATTTCCTTCAATCACCACCGGCGCGATGACCTCAATAACGCCCGATATGCGCTTGACATCCGCCGCCTGTGTGCTGACAATGCCGTTGGTGGATAAAAGCGCGCTGTAATTTTTCTCACATTCCTTCACGGTATCGCCGATTGCCACCCACTGATATTTTTGAATATTGATCATGGCATATTTTTTCACCAGCCCGGCGCCGTCCTTCAACGCCACAAAATAGGTCGGCTCTCCGGAAATGTTCAAAAGCAGCGGGAAGGTCGCCTTATAATTCAGGTTCTGCACCTGTCCTTCCGCAGAGGACATGGCGGAGGTTTCCGTCGCGCCCTCGATCTTATAATAGCGCGCCTCCATCGTCCGCTGGTTCATCAGCACAAAGCCCACATTCGACTGGTCGCCATTGACGGAGGTCAGTCCCGTATACACCCATACATCATCGTCCAGCGCGATATAATTGTAACCGGTGGTGGTGGTCAGACAGTCCCGCTGTCCCAGCACACTGTTGAAAAATCCGTTTACCAGCACGCCGTGATAATTGTACAGCTGCATCAACAGCTCGGCGGAATACACCTTGTCGATCCACTGCGGCACATCCTCCACCGGATAATCCACGCATTCTCCGGTGACAGCGTTACACAGGACCACCCTGCTTACAGTCTGTCCGCCGAACAGACCGATGTTGAATTTTTTCACCGGGCAGACCCAGAAGGGCGTTCCCTCCTCGTCGATCTCGAAAAAAATCTGGTCGTCGAAGATATAGGTCGGATACCGGAAGCGCAAATGCCGGTACAGATTCCTGTTAAAATATTCCGATTTGGAGTACCGGATGCCCTGCTCCAGCATGACAATTTCCGTGTCCTGCGTCGTCATATCGATCATCACATAGGCGGGAATGCCGTTTTTCTGGTTGGTCAGCCATTTGATGGGGCTGGCGTAAACCAGGGGCGTCACCCGCACGGGCTTTCCCTGATAATTGATCTGCGTGTAATCGTTGGATACCTCAAACTGGGAAACCATTTCCACCAGGCTTCCCATCTTGCGGTCGCCCAACAGCGCGGCAGAATCCTTGTCCAACAACGGAATTGTATTATAATCCACTTCTTTGATATCGTCGGTAAACTGCCTTTCCTGTACATCGAGCAGCTTCTGATATTTCTTTGCATTGATGATCGGCGAGGATAACAGGCTTCCGACCAGATAGATCGCCAGAATCGCCACAAATACCCCGACAAACACCTTCAAAAGCTTATATTCCTTCCAGTTTATTACGGCGGTTTTTCCGGACGCCTTTAGCTCTCCTCCCGCTTTTTTCAATGCATAGATAATGCCTGCCGCGGCTACCAGCGCCAAAATGAAAAACCAGAAACCACTGGCGTGAATGTTGATCGCCGGCAGTGAAATATAATAATAGATAAAAACTGCCAGCAAAGCCGCCACTACCCCGACAACATATAAAATTACTTTTTTCCCTTTTTTCATGTTCCCTCCATTATCAAAACTTTCTCATGCAAATCCACCTCTGCCTTCGGAGTCTCTGCGGGAATTTTTCCGCGCTCCGATAGCCAGACCGCTTTCCTATCAGTATAACGAACCCTGGCCCGAAATACAACCATTTTATTACAAATAAAACAGGGCTGTTAAATGAAAAATTAAATTCCACTCCCCGCTGAATTTAGTCTTACAATCCA
>CAJUEL010000035.1 GCA_910585455.1 uncultured Eisenbergiella sp.
GCCGGTTTTTGGAATGTTCAGGGTTGCATTACTGTTTATTTGTCAAGGTGCTGTCGATCCCTGTCCGGAACCTGCGAATCCACTTGAAAGGGATTCGTTGTTTTGGCTTTGTCCGCCGCAACGAATCCCATGTTACCACGTCATGTCCGTCCTGTCAAGGACTTTTTTCAATTTTTTTCCACATTTTTTTTAAATTTATTTTTTCTCTGTTTTTTGAAGGCTTTTGGCCCCGTTTTTTAAGGCATCAGCTCTTCGATTCCTCTTTCCTTATTGTTTTTTACCATGAGCCACAAATAATTGTCATCATTTGCCACATCCCTGCAAACAGGTACTTCCTTTTTATTCGTCGCCGCGCCGTAAGGGCTCCAGATTCCCTCCTCCGCGATTCCGTTCCACTCCTCCTGTCTTCCAGCCGGATCCAGCGTGGTGAGATACATTTCCCCGCTGTAAAGTCCATCCTGAAAGGTTCCGATCACATTCTGCAGGTAGCGGTCATTCTTTGTCGCCTTGCTCATGTCCAGATCATAGTGCTCCTGCCCCTCGCCGTTTGGCATATCGTCCGCCCAGTCTCCCGCATACATATGGAGGCTGTAGGCTCTGTCAGAGGTCACGTCATCATCATAATAAACGTAATAATGCATCCACTTACCGCTGCCTTCCCGCTTTCCGTTCACCCACTCCCCATAGTAATAGGCATTGTCCGCATAGCAGGCGATTCCTGTACCCTCCGGCTGTCCTGCCGCATTGCGTTCTCCATAATAATAGAAAGTATTATCGTCTTTGATGCTGTCGGACATTTTCCGATACCAGGCAAGATTGGCAAGATCATCCACCGCCTCCTGGTTGCCCTGCTCCCAGTATCCGGACATTTCCATCAGCATTTCTTCATTGGTTTTATTGACTCCCTCCGCTGCCGCAAACGGATCGTTCCCGCTGATCGTCCTGCCAGCCGCCGCATCCTTCCGGGATGCCGTCGTCTTTTCCTTTCCATGAGGGAGCTCATTTTCCAACGTGCTCTCTTCTCCTGTTTCCCCGTCGGCAACCGTGGAAGAAGCAGTTTCCTCCTCCTTCTCTTCCCTGTCCTCTTCCGTTTCCTGTCCCTGCGTTTCCACACCGGCGCTTTCCGTCATTTCTACGCTTTCCACGGGGGATGGTTCCTGTGTTCCCTCCTTCCCCCTGCTTTTCAGCCTGACAGCGCAGAGAATGATAATGATCACGAGAAAAATCGCAATCGCCGCAATCGGGATCAAATCCCTTTTTTTATCTTCCATGCCGTTTGTCTCCCTTCCTTTCAACCTTTCTTTGCTTATTTTAGCATGCGCCGCTTGTTTTTCCCATAGGTTATTTCTTAAGAAAAGCGAAAGACTGTTTCTTTGTTACCATATATATGTAAAAAACAGGAATTCCATGCACGCCGCTTTTTGCGCTTGACATTTTGTTCTTCACTCACTATGATGAAACAGGAAACTGTCCTGTCCGCTTTGGACGGTTTCTGTCACCAAAAGAAAGAAGGTTTATTATGAAACAAATAAGCATCCCGCACAAAAATCACGGTTCTTCCCTTTGTGCGCGCCATTCCCTGCAGGCGGCAGGTCGCCTAATCTGCCTGATTCTTTTCCCTGTTTTTAATTTTTATCTGCTGGAATGGTATACGCACAATCCATTTACCACCATGAAGGCAAATGTCCATGTGATGAATATCATTTTATTTGAATGCATCGCCCTGTTTCTTTTTGCCCTGACCGGGAGAATTCATATCGCCCTGATGATTCAGACGCTTTTTTGTGCCGTCTATGGCCTTGCCGGCTATTTTGTTCTGGAATTCAGGGGCGCGCCGATTCAGCCCTGGGACATTTTCTCCCTGAGCACGGCGGCAAGCGTGGCGGACAACTACGAATATAAGCTGGACCGCAGCGCCATAACCGTACTGCTTCTGTTTCTTTTGCTTTTTATCGCGGAATATTTTTTAAAAAAGCGCAAGGCCGGGCGGCTCCTATGGCAGCTGCGGCTTTTTGGCGGCATTTTCTTTTTCCTTCTCATTTTCGGCTATACCAAAATGCTGCACAATGAGGAAATCGTGCAGACAAAGCTCAGGCTTTATGACAAGCTTTTTACGCCGACCACCATCCAGTACAAAAACGGAACCCTCACCGCTTTTCTCATGGAGCTGCAATATATCTCCGTGGATAAGCCCTCGCCCTACAGCGCCCGGGATGCGCAGGAGCTGTTGGCAGCCTGGGAGGAGGAAACGTCCTCCGTTACAAAAAAGCCCAATATCATCGTCATCATGAACGAGGCCTTTTCTGATCCTGCCGTGCTGGGAGATTTTTCCACCAATCAGGATTACATGCCCTTTGTGCACAGCGTGCTGTCCGGCATGGAGAATACGGTTTCCGGTTATTTAAACGTATCCGTCAAGGGCGGCAACACAGCGAATACGGAGTTTGAATATCTGACCGGCAGCTCCATGGCGTTTTTGCCCTACGGCAGCATCCCCTATCAGCAGTATATCAAATCCGAGCTGCCCTCCATGGCATCCCATCTTTCCGCTCTCGGCTACCATACGGTTGCCATGCATCCTTACCGGGCGGCGGGCTGGGACAGGAATCTGGTATACCCGTATCTCGGCTTTGCCGAAATGCATTTTCAGGAGTTTTTTAAGGATGCCGCTCTGGTCCGGAAATATGTGAGCGATCAGGGAAATTATGAAAAAATCATTCAGATTTATGAAAACAAGCCGGAAAACACCCCGCTGTTTTTGTTTAACGTGACCATGCAGAACCATTCCTCCTACAGTGACTGGGCGGACTATGATAATTTCACCCCGGATATTACAGTGGAAGATTCCTCTTCAAAGCTGCTGCCGGCTTATCTTTCCCTGATGAAGCTGTCAGATGAAGCGATCGAGGGACTTGTGTCCTATTTTTCCTCGCAGCCGGAAGATACCATCATCGTCTTCTTTGGGGATCACCAGCCTACGGATTCGGTGGTGAATCCTGTTTTAAAGCTGCATGGAAGAAGCTGCAGCGACCTTTCCTCCGAAGAAGAGGCGCTTCGCTACAAGGTTCCCTTTTTTATCTGGGCAAACTTCACGATTGAAACGGAAAGGAATGTGGAAAGCAGCGCCAATTTTCTCGCCGCAAAAACCCTGCAGGCGGCCGGGCTTCCCTGTCCTGCCTATTTCAATTTTCTCACAGAGCTGCAAAACAGCGCGCCGGTCATTTCCGCCAGCCACGTGCAGCTTTCCGACGGCGCTTTTTCCTATGCCAGGGATGAAAAGGAGCTGCTGCATGACTATCAGCTGCTGCAATATTATCTCCTTTTTGACCGCTGACAGATTCTTATACCCCCTTGTGCGCTTGCGCGCACAGACCAATCAATCGTTTGGAAATTTATTTCCAGGCTTTTACCGCACACCCTTGTGCGCACAGACAGGAGCGTTATGAACAAAACTTTTTTCTCAATACAAAACAGAACGCGGCATTTTTTTAAGGAAAACAAAATCTGTTTTTTATCCTTTTTGCTGCCTTTTCTATGTATGATGGCAATTTTTATCGGGAACAAAATTTATCCCTTCGGTGACGAAAGCTTCATGCACTCCGACATGTATCACCAGTATGTTCCCTTTTTGCAGGAATTTCTGCGCAAGATCAGGCAGGGGGAATCCCTCTTCTATTCCTGGAATATCGGAACGGGCTCCAATTATCTGGCTTTATACATTTACTATAGCGCAAGCCCGTTAAACTGGCTGATGTTTCTCGTCCCGGATCAGTACCTCATTGAATTCATGAGCTATATGGTGGTGTTCAAAATCGGGCTGTGCGGCTTTACCTTTGCCTGGTATCTGACGCGCCATTTTCAGACGAAGCACTACAGCGTTCTGGCGTTCTCCGTCTTTTATGCAATGTCCGGCTTCGTCGCCGCCTATAACTGGAATGTCATGTGGATGGACTGCCTGTTTCTGGCGCCGCTCATTTTACTCGGTCTGGAACAATTGGTAAAAAAGGGAAGCGGAGCGCTCTACTGCATCACCCTGGCGCTCTCCATTCTTTCCAACTATTATATCTCCATCATGATCTGCATTTTCCTCTGCCTGTATTTTCTGGTGCTGCTGCCGGAGGTGCGCGCAGGGGAAACGCCTGCGGATACAGTCTGGAAAAAAAGGGGAGCCGCCGTCGGGCGCTTTGCCCTCTACTCCCTCCTTGCGGGCGGAATCACCTGCGTGCTTCTGCTCCCGGAGCTTACCGCGATCTTTTTTACGGAATTCTCAGAATCCACCTTTCCCAAAAAGGTAAACTGGTATTTTTCCTTTCTGGATGTGATGGCAAGACATGCGGTAGGCGTCAAAAGGGAAACCGGTCTGGACCACTGGCCCAACATTTTCTGTTCCAGCGCCGTTTTTTTCCTGATTCCGCTGTATGTGCAAAATAAAGAGATCCGTCTCCGGACCAGAATCACCAGGCTATTGCTGTGCGCCTTTTTGCTGGTAAGCTTTTCGGTCAACACCTTAAATTTCATCTGGCACGGCTTTAATTATCCGGATTCCCTGCCCTGCCGCCAGTCCTTTTTATACATTTTTCTGGTGCTGACCATGTGCTTTGAAGCGGTATACCGCTATCGTGGCTATACGCCTGCCCGCGTTTTGCAATGCATGGCCGGCGGCATGCTCTTTTTGCTGCTTTGTGAAAAGCTGGTGACGGACGACGCCTTTTCCACGGGCATTTTCCTGTTGAGCATCGTGTTTGTATTTTTGTATGGTCTGCTGCTCTACGCCTGCCGGAGCGGATATGCGCGTTCCATTCCAAAGCTTTCCCGCGTTTTCGTCGTCCTCCTTCTCGGTCTCGTCACCTTCGAGGCGACCTTTAACATGGCATACACCAGCGTTTCCACCACCAGCAGGAGCAGCTATTTGAAAACGCTCCCCTCTTACAGGCTGCTCGCCGACCGCGCAAGGGCTTCCGATCCGGATTTTTACCGGTTTGAAAAGTTCAGCCGGGTGACCAAAAACGACGGTGCCCTCACCAATTACCCCACTGCGTCCCTGTTTTCCTCCACTGCAAACGCGAACACGGAGGCCTGGTATGACCGCATGGGCATGAGCGAAAGCAAAGTATTTTATTGCTTCGACGGACAGACGCCATTGTCCGGCGCGCTGTTAAACGTGCGCTATATGTTCTCCAGAAGCGATCACGAGGATTCCTCCCTGTATACGCTGATCGATCAGGAAAGTGACGTCTATCTGTACCGCTGTAACTATACGCTGCCCGCCGGATTCATCCTGGAGGACGGCTGGAACCTATCCTCTGGGAGCATAGAAGGAGGTTCTTCCGATCCCTTCGACCTGCAAAACCGCATGGCCGCATCCGTAACCGGACAGGAGCTGTTTGCTCCGGTTCCCCTTGCGGAAATTTCCGGCACGGCAAGCTTTACCGCCGACTGGTCCGGCCATTATTACGCCTATTGCCAGCGCAGTAAGGTGGACAATGTGAGCATCACCTCCGACAGTCTCAATAAAACCTTCAAAAAGGTGAAGTACGATTATATCCTCGATCTCGGCTGGCATGAAGCAGGGGATATGATCACGCTGGAAAATCAGGATGACGGCGCGCTGGAGGCCGTCGCGGCAAGGCTGAATACGGATGTGCTCCGTCAAACGCTTGAAACCGTAGGACAGCAGCCTTTTACAGTGGATTCCTTCGATTCCACCCATGTAAAAGGACATATCAGCGTAACGGAGCCGGGGACTTTTGTCCTGTCCGTCGCCTATGAGCCGGGCTGGACGCTCAAGGTGGACGGGAAGGCGACTGAAATTGACCTTTTCGACGAAATGTTCATTTCCACCCCTTTAGACGCCGGGGAGCATACCATTGAGATCAGTTTCTTTCCTGCCGGGTTGAAGGGCGGAATGCTGATCAGTCTGATTAGCCTTGCGGGGCTTTCGGCAATTCTGTATCTTAAAAAGCGCCGAAACAATATGTAACAGTCAAAAGCAGATTTTCCAGAAAGAATCCGCGCAAAAAACAGGAAACGGAAAGCAGACAGATTTCCCCTGCTTTCCGTTTCCTGTTTCTGGGTCAGCACAAGCGCCTGATTATGCGTCTTCAATCATACAGCGCAATCATATATGGATGATCAGGATCAAAAAAGGTCATCGGCCTGAAATCCTTCACAAAGCCCTTTTTTCGGCAATTTTTCCCAACCACCCCCGTAGCGCTGTCCCCCATATCCTCCCGGCAGGCCTGCGCCAGCTCTTCCAGTTCCGTCACGATCTCCGGATGCTCCTCTGCGATATCCAAAGTCTCTCCGATATCATTTACCAGATTATAGAGCTCTCCTCCTTTTAAATGAAGCTTATACTCTCCCTTTCGAACCGCCTGCAGTTCATTGGCGGAATAGTAATAAAAGGTATTTCTGGAAGAGCTTTCCTTCTCATCCCGCAATACGTTTAAAACCGAAACGCCATCCCGCATAACTCCATCATGCGCATTCCATTCCACAATTTCCGCGAACGTCGGAAAGAAATCGATCATCGATACAATATCATGGCTGACCCTTCCTTTTTTTATGACAGCCGGCCATTTCATAATGCAATTGACCCGCTCCCCTCCTTCCAGGGTGGAGCCCTTGTGTCCGCGCAGCGGCGCATTGCACGACCGAAGATCTCCGCCGTTATCTGAAACAAAAATGATCAACGTATTTTCAGTCAGTCCAAGTCGTTTCAGCTCATATTCTATCACATGGACAGTCCAGTCAATCGATGCCAGCGCGGCGCCAAGCTGTCCGTTTTGAGAGCATCTTTGGAACCGCTCCGCAGTATATAGCGGATTATGGATATAATAATGCGCAAAATACAGAAAAAAAGGTTGGTCTGCATGATTCCGGATAAAGTTTACCGCTTCAAAGGTAAAGCGCTCGGCCAGCGCGGCACAATCAGGCTGTTCTTCAATCAACTGGTCATCCCGCAGCAGCGGCAGCGGGCACATGGTGTATTCCATCCTCTTCCAAAAATCATTCATCGGCTGCAGGCCCATATCATTGCTATAGGGAATGCCAAAATAATGGTCAAATCCGAAACGAAGCGGAGAGAATTCCGCCTGATCGCCCAAATGCCACTTCCCGATCATTTGCGTCGCATATCCCGTATCCTTAAAAATATTCGCAATCGTCTTTTCCTCCGGATTTAAGCCTTCCGGCTGTCCCGGCATTAAAACAACGAAATCGTCCCTTTTTTCCCCCGGCTTACGGCTGTCATAAACGCCAAAGCTCTGAAAATCGATCCGTTTTGGATAGCATCCCGTCATCAAGCCCGCCCGTGAAGGGGTGCACACCGGAGCCGGCGCATAAAAGTCCGTGAAAAGAATCCCCTCCTCCGCCAGTTTATCGATATTCGGCGTTTGGTTCAATTGTGAACCGTAGCAGCCGATATCTCCGTATCCCAAATCATCAATATTCAATAAAATAACATTTGGCTTTTTCATAAGCATACATCCTTTCGTCATCAGCCCTTGAGGCCATCGACCACAATTCCCTGCACATAATATTTCTGTAACGCCAAAAACAGAATCAAAACAGGAATACAGGTCACTATGGTCCCGGCCATCAGCAAATCCCATTTTACAACGCTGGAGCCCCGAAACATCGCCAGAGCAAGCTGTACGGTTCTGCCCCTGTCTGAATTGGTAATAATCAAAGGCCACGTATATTGATTCCAGCCATCCGTGAACTTCAAAATAGCCAACGTTGCCAGGATCGGTTTGCTCAAAGGAGCATAAATGGTAAAGAATATTCTGATATTGGAGCAGCCGTCTATTTTCGCCGCCTCGTCCAGGGAAGTCGGAAAGCTCTCAAAAAACTGCTTGCACAAAAACAGTCCAAACGCCCCGGCCAGCAAAGGGGCAATCACTCCCCATGTCGTATTCAGTAAGCCGGTTCCGCCTTGCCCGAAAAGATTATTTCCACCGGCAAAAGGAATTGTCTTGACCTTTAAATAGACCGAAATAATGACCGTTTGCATCGGAACCATCATTCCAATCAACGCAAGTTTAAAAAGCAGATTTTTCCCATAAAAATGCAGTCTGGCAAAAGCATATCCGGCAATCGAATTGGTCAGGAGAGAAACCACCGTTGTCACGACCGCTATCATGGCGGAATTATAAAAATACAGCGCCCAATTACCGGACTGAAAAAAAGTGCGGTAATTATCAAAATGAAATGTTTCCGGAATAAGCGTGTATGGGGAGACCCTGATCTCATTCAAGCTTTTCAAAGAAGCAGAAATCATAACCATAAACGGAAACAGAATGATCACATCCAAAATAATAAGCACTGCATACAAAAATATTTGTTTATATTTCTCCCTGGTCTTTTTATCCATATTTATCTACCACTCCTTTCGCTTCTCCCGCAGACAGACCTTCCGCAAACCGCACCGCTCACATGCAAATGCACCGGCTAAGGGCTGTCCTCTCAGAGCATCACCCCATATCATATTCAGCGGAACCGGAGCTGATTTTGAAATTGATTAATGTCACAATCAATACGATCATAATCAAAACAACGCTCTGGGCCGAGGCATATCCCATGTCAAAATAGGTAAATCCATTCAGATATACCTGATGAATCATTGTTGTCGTTGCATTGGCCGGTCCTCCGCCCGTCATAATATTCACCTGCTCAAAAACATTAAACGACCCAATCAATCCTGTTACCAGCAGGAAAAAGGTAGTCGGCCCCATCAGCGGTAATATGATATTCCATGTTTTCTGAAAATAATTGGCCCCTTCCAGATCCGCCACTTCCAGAAATGAGTCCGGGATGTTCTGCAGCCCCGCCAGATTGATAATCATATTATATCCCACCCCTTTCCAGACCGACATGATGATAATGGAAAGCAATGCGGTATCCGGACTTTGCAGCCACTTCAGGGGCCTTCCTCCCAAAGCCTTTAGCAAAAGATTGGCATGTCCGTAAGCAGGATCATAGATCAGAAGCCAGATCATGGAAACGGCTACCATGGACAATACATGCGGCAAAAACATGATGGTTCTTGAAATTTTGGTGCGTATGAGCGACGCATTCATCAGCTGGGCAATCAGAAAACCGATGATCATGGTCGGAAAAACCGTTCCAACCGTATATAACATGGTATTTCCCAATGATTTCAGGAAAGCCGTATCCTTCATAAGCTGCCTGTAATTTCTCAGCCCTATAAAATTTCTTTCCCCAAACAGCTGATAATCCGTAAAGCTGTCTATTACAACCTGGAAAACCGGGGTAATCCAAAAGTAAATATAAATGATAAAAAATGGCATGATCAAAAGATATCCTGATTTATCCGGCATCTTTTTTATGAACTTCATCAACTTCCGCATAGAAACACCTCTCATAATAATCTCCCCAGGTAAAGGCTACGCGGGGAGATTATCAGCCATGTCAATGGTTACATTTTATCTTTACAGGTTTCTTCCAGATCCTTCATTGCCTGTTCCGGCGTTTTCTGCCCATAAATAATCTCATCATACGCCAGATGCAGCGATTCCTCATAAACATTTGTCCACGACAGCTTTGGATATGCCTGGGACTGTACAAGATTACCCAGCTGTGCGGTATACAAAGTACCTCCCTTTTCCTCATACTCTTCTGCCAAAGATTTAAGCGGCGGCACCATATTGGTTTCATTCATCCTGGCCTCCGCCCGTTCTTTCGAAAGCACAAACTGAATCCACTCCCAGGCCAGGTCCGGTTGCTTCGACTGCGCGCTGATCGCATACATCCAGGCGCCGCAATGCATTCCCCCCTGCACATTGGTGAGGGACGAGGTATATCCTATCTTCTCTTCAAGAGACGGATCCGCTTCAATCATGCTCATCACCAAATCCGGACTGATGCATAAATTCATCGCCGCAGTGCCTTTTTCAAAGGCCGTTGTGCCTCCGCTCGGAGTAAAGATCGCATAGGGTGCGATATCCGCAAGAAAGTTTGCCGCTTCCAGCGCCCCGGGCGAAGTGAAATCCGGACCGTCTTTATAGGTACTTTCATAGACATTATTCTGCATAAAAAATTGCGCCAAAATATTCGCCCCTCTCGTATCCGGCAGCTCGACAGCCCCACGGGTAACGATATCCCCATCCTTTTTGGCCAGCTTTTCGGCATATTCCAAAAATTCATTCCAGTCAGACGGCGGCGAATCCGGATCAAGCCCTGCTTCCTCAAAATAATCTTTTCTCCATACCATAACAGAGGGAGAAGCGTTATACGCCAATGCATAAATTTTGTCATCATATCTTCCATAATCGACCATGCTGGAAGCCAAATCATCCTTCTCATCCCAATTATCATAAAAATCATCCAATGGGAGTAAATGACCCAGCTCCACGCGTCCAACAAGGTGAGAAACGCCAATATCCATGACATCCGGCGCAGTCCCGCCCGCAAAGGCTGTATTCCATTTTGCGACAACATCCGAATGGGCAATATGCAAAATTTCTACGGACACTCCGGTTTTCTCTTCAAATGCGGCTTTATCGCTCTCCGATGCGCGCCCAACCATGCTGTCCTCCGTGTCGCGGCTCCATACCACCAAAGTTCTCTTTTCCTCCGGCGGATTCTCCTGCGCCTTTTCTCCGGATTGCGCGTCTGAGGCGCATCCAGCCAAAAAAGCCATCGATAAAGCGGCAGCTAATACAAATGCTTTTTTCATGATCATTTTCCTTTCTTTGCGAATCTTTGATTAATTTTATGCAAACCTTTGCATTAACAACATGGTCATTGTATCATCGTAATAGCTTTGTGTCAAGTTATATTTTATATTTTTGCTATTTCAAATGCATTATGTTTGTTTAATATGCTGTCTTTATTCTCTTTTTTCATTCTTTTCTTCTATATTTCCCCTTTCGTTAATGCAAACGTTTCTATTTATTGCATCTGTTTTGCAAATAGCATTTGCAAAATGGCAAAAAATATGTTATGCTCTCTATTATCAATCGCCCTGCGGAAAGGAGCATCATAATGCCGACCCTGAAAGATATTGCTACACATTGTGGCGTTTCATACTCCACTGTTTCGAGAGCCTTTAATAAGGATTCGCATATCAGTGAAAAAACACGGAAGAAAATATTGGATTATGCAAATGAAGTGCATTATATTCCAAATGCCGCTGCAGTTTCTCTGAAAAAAAATGAGACTAAAATGATTGGCATCGTTATCCCTAAGCTTACCAACCTGTTTTATATTGATCTTTTAGAATTTTTAGATCGTATTTTAAAAAAATTCGGATATCGGCTGCTCGTCAGTTTCATCTCCGATGATGTCAACAGTGAATTTCATTGTCTGGAATTAATGGCAACCGCACGGGTGGACGCATTGATTATCATGGGATGCCGCCCGGAAAACATAAGCTATATCCGCCAGCTGTCTGCCCAAATCACGATTGTCCAATTATTAAGCAACGCGCTTTTGGAACTGGATAGCGTCTGCGTAGATGATCTCAAGGCCACTTCCATGGGAACGCAATATTTGATCAACCGGGGACACAGAAAGATTCTGTTTGTCGGGGATACCAACCGGTCGAAAAGCTACTCCGATACGATGACGCGTAATAATATCAGCAGGGAAAATCATCTTTTTATTGCAGGTGAAAATGACTGCAGTGAAATTTTACACCAAATGAATATTTTTCATCCAACAGCCGTAATGGCCAGCTCCATCTACAAGGAAAACGCATATCGAGCTATCAGAGCTGCCGGGCTTCAAATTCCTGACGACATCAGTTTTTTTGCTTTTGGAGATGTCCAATGGGTGCAGCTTTTGGAAATCACGGCCATGGCGCACAATCTGGAAGAGATTTCCACGGCGTTAGTAGATCAATTAATCTATCGTCTGAGAAATCCATACAATGAGCAATCCCCTGCTCACCATATTCTTTTTGATACTTTCATCCGTGAAAGAAAATCTGTAAAGTATTTATAAGAATATGCCAATAAAGTAAAGCATACCGGGAACAGTAACAATTTGTAACAGTTCACGGCGCTGCCATATTGAACGTATGTTTGGTTATTGTACTCTGGAATCATTTGTGATATATTAGAAACAGAAAAGGGGGAAAGCCATAGAAGCGGCTCTATCCCTCATAACAAACAAGCTATACGGACTTTACAATCCGGTTGCCGTCACTATTGGGAGTAGTGGCGGCTATTTTTTCCTCTTGCAAACCTGATAAATCAAATTGGCAAGGGCAACAATGAGTATTCCAATCTGGATCAAATCCTGATATGTAACAATAGAAGACATAAAATCAACCCGTTTTTTCTTGACACCGGTTTTTCCGCGTATTAAGATAGGGAAGAATTATGGC
The DNA here is from genome assembly GCA_910585455.1 of uncultured Eisenbergiella sp. Taxonomy (GTDB): domain Bacteria; phylum Bacillota; class Clostridia; order Lachnospirales; family Lachnospiraceae; genus Gallintestinimicrobium. The sequence continues at coordinate 12,353 of CAJUEL010000035.1, forward strand.
GTTTTTGCATTTGCCGTAATATTTCAGCTACTCACATGATATCAATACACTATAAAACGTTGCTGTCCATGATGCGCCCCAGGCAAGGGATCTATCAAAACAGGCCTGATGGGATGGGACCGCTTTGTCCGGCCGACATCCGGGCAGCACAGAAAGAGGTCATATGGAACATTTAATCATTCCGGAGCATTATCAATCCGCGCTGAACCTGCACGACACGCAGATCGGCATTAAAACCGTGAAGGACTTTTTTCAGAGTCTTCTCGTCAAGCACTTAAACCTGCTGCGCGTATCTGCGCCGCTGTTTGTGGACCCCGCCTCCGGATTAAACGACAACTTAAACGGCTACGAGCGCCCCGTTTCCTTTGGCATCAAGGAGCAGGATGACTACGAAGCGGAGGTGGTACATTCCCTTGCAAAATGGAAACGCTATGCGCTCAAGGAGTATGGCTTTTCTCATGGGGAAGGTCTTTATACGGACATGAACGCCATCCGCAGGGATGAGGTGACGGACAACATTCACTCCATTTTCGTGGATCAATGGGACTGGGAAAAGATCATCGCCAAAGAAGAGCGGAATCTGGATACGCTCAAGGCCACCGTCCGCGATGTCTATAAGGCGCTGCGCAAGACGGAAATGTATATGGCAATCCAGTATGATTACATAGAAGAAATTCTGCCAAAGGAGATTTTCTTCATCACCAGCCAGGAGCTTGCCGACATGTTCCCGGATTATGGTCCGAAGGAACGGGAATATCACATCACCCGGGCAAAGGGCGCGGTCTGCATCATGCAGATCGGGGATAAGCTGGAAAACGGCGAGCCCCATGACGGGCGTGCGCCGGACTACGATGATTGGGCGTTAAACGCCGATATCCTCGTCTATTATCCGGTCCTGGATATCGCGCTGGAGCTTTCCTCCATGGGCATCCGCGTGGATAAAGCCGCGCTGCTTTCCCAGCTGGAAAAGGCAGGCTGTACAGAGCGCGCGCAGCTTCCTTTCCAGAAAGCGGTGCTTTCCGAAGAGGTTCCCTTCACGATCGGCGGCGGCATCGGACAGTCCCGCATCTGTATGTTCTTTTTGCGCAAGGCTCACATCGGCGAGGTGCAATGCTCCCTGTGGCCCGATGCGGTCCGGAAGGAAGCGGCGGCATGCGGCATACAGCTTTTGTAATGCATATAAAAAGGCGGCGGTCTTTTATTTATCCGGACCGCTGCCTTTTTCATTCTATATATCATGCGCTGCACATTCATGGCTGCCGTAACGGTTCAGACTTGTCTGAACCGTTACTGGCAGCCATCGCATCACATATACACCTTTCTTCCCCGCTATGCGTTTTTCTGCCACTTCACCATTAACACCAGGCAGACTGCGGACATCGCCAGGAAAAACAGGGCGGACACGGGGATCAGGAAAATCCCCCCGATTCCTGTCAAATCAATCATGAAGTACACAAACAGATTGGCAATGCCGTGGAACAGCATGGGAAACCAGATGCTATCATATAGCTCATATACCAGTGCCAGAACGACACCCAGCACCGTCGCATAAACCGCCTGCACCAGATTTCCATGAAACAGCCCGAAGATCAGCCCGGACAACAGGGCAGCGATGGGAACATTGCTGATCTTTTTTAACTTCCCATACACAACACCGCGGAACACGGTCTCTTCTCCAAGCGGCGCTAAAATGCCGTAGGAAAGAACGCCGAGCCATATCGGGATATCTCCCTGCAATTCCGCAACCTCCTGATAAGACGGGGAATATTTGTACAGCTCTGCCAGCGTCAGCAGCCCGTTCATTCCCATTGCCAGTGCCGCCGCCAGAATCGCCATGGGGATCAGGGACAGCTTGTGCACTGGCCTTGTGCTGCGCAGACGGATGCTCTTCTGCCAGATGCCAAAGCATGCCGCAAATCCTGCCACAATTCCCGCCGCATTGGCAAGGTTGAGCCAGTAATAATAGGTATTATTGTCCTCTCCTGCCCCAAAAGCCGCCATGCCAACCATGAGCACAATCGTCGCTGCCATGCTGACTACCACATAATAGGTCGCCATAGCAAGCGCGCTGATGCCGATCGCTTTTAAAATTTTCTTTCCTCTTGTATCCGGCCGGGGCATCGGACGCTGCCGATACCGGTCCCGCCACGGATTTCCCGGATAAGAAGACCGGTAACCCGGACGTCCGTTTTCTGCATAAAACGATTGCCGCTGCAGTTGTCCGCCGTAAGGCTGTGTTTCCGGATACGGCTGCCAATACTCCTGCTGTTCCGGTCCGCCATAGGGCTGCGGATATCCCTGTTGATTCGAACCGCCATAGGGCTGCGGATACCCCTGCTGACCCGGTCCGCCATAGGACTGTTGATACTCCTGCTGACCCGGTCCGCCATAGGGATGTTGATACTCCTGCTGACCCGGTCCGCCATAGGGATGTTGATACTCCTGTTGACCAGAGCCGGCATACGGCTGTTGATACGCACGCTGATATGGACCGGTATATGCCTGCTGATACTCCTGCTGCCCATATTCCACATATGGATGTTGATGCGCGCCCTGCTGCCCGCCAATTCCCACATAAGGAGGCGGCTGCAGTCTTGCACCCCTATCCGGAAAGACGCCGGTGCTGTTCCCAGGCTGCCGTCCCAGCAAAAGGCGGCGCAATCCTTCCACATCCCGGACGATGAACTCGGCGCCCGCCTCTTCCAGTTCCCCCGGCGCAGCATAGCCATAGCTTACGCCAATGCTGTGCATGCCTGTCGCCTTCGCGCCCTCCACATCAAATTTCCGGTCTCCCACAAGCGCCATGCCGGCGGGATCTGTCGCTCCCCTTTGCGCAAACTGCCGCAGTACCTCGGCAACCACATCCTCTTTTTTCCCGAGGGAGCCGTCCAGTCCGCTCCCCACCACGATTTCAAAATATTGCCGGATGCCAAAATAGCAAAGGATATCCTCCACAAACACAAGCGGCTTACTGGAAGCGACCGCCAGATGCGCTCCTGATGCCTGTAAATCCCGCAAAAGCTCTGCCATGCCGGGATACATGACATTTTCATACTTTCCGGTCACGGAAAAGCGTTCCCGGTATTTCTCAATCGCCTGTTGCGCCTGCTCTTTATCAAAATGATAAAACTGCATAAAACTGTCTTCCAGAGGCGGTCCGATAAAAGGCTCCAGCTTGTCCAGGTCCGGTTCCTCTATTCCAAAGCTCTGCAGCGCATATTGCACGCTGCCGCAAATCCCCTGTTTCGGATCGCTGATCGTTCCGTCCAGGTCAAATAACAGATAAGAAAACATGGTAAACCTCCAGAATCTCTGTACCGGACAAATTGCAAAAGCTGCGCTTTTATACTGCCGCCGCCCGCACTTTGCCCTTGCCTACTATCATAACAGAAAAATCCCGTATGCGCCATGTATTTTTTCATAAAATCCGTTTTCACGGCTGGTTACTTTTCACGGCGTTGCCGAATGCGGACTGCCAGCGGTTTGGCCCCTCCCTCCCGTCTCCTGGCCGGTGCAGACTGTTTTTGCAACGCCGTGAAAATAACCACTGTTGCAGATTATTCCTGATACATGAAAAAAGGCTGGGAAAACGGGGATTGATATGATATACTGAAAGAAATTACCAGGCCGCAGATGCACTTATTTTCACCGATCTTCGACGTATACGTGTGTCTTCCTTACGTCTACGGGCAACGTCCATACAAGCACATCTATCGGCTTATACTCACGGGAATTCAGGCACGCACCCCTGTGCGCCGCTTCACAGATTCCTGTACATTCAGAAAAAAGATTGGAGGCATTACTTATGAAGTGCAAATTACTGACCACAATTTTGTCCGTCGCAATCGTCCTGGCGGGAAGCATGACGGTATCCGCCGCCCCCGCTGTTATGGAGAACGGAACTGTTTTTGACGCTGAATTTTATGCGCAGACCTATCCTGATGTCGTCGCGGTTTTCGGCACGGATGCAGGCGCGCTGTATCAGCATTATCTGACCTGCGGAATGGCAGAGGGAAGGCTTGCCACAAATCCGGCTGTACAGCTTTCAAATGCAGAGACTGCTTCTACCGCAGAGACAGAAGCTGCTTCAGCCAACTCCGCCGTGCCTTACGACGACGGCGCAATATGGGAACTGACCAACACGCAGCGGACAGCCGCCGGACTTCCTGCGCTTACCTGGGACAATTCGCTCTGGAGCTCTGCCACCCTGCGGGCATTTGAGATCTCCGGCTTCTATTCCCATACCAGACCGGACGGCTCCTCCTGTTTCACCGCTGTTTCCCCTGACCTGCATCTGTATATTATGGGGGAAAATATCGCGATGGGACAACGCTCGCCGGAGGAGGTCGTGACAGCCTGGATGAACAGCGAAAGCCACCGGGAGAATATCATGGATCCTGAATTCAACAGGATTGGCACGGCATGCTACCGGGATGCGAGAGGAAGAGCGCATTGGGTGCAGATGTTTGGGGGCTGACGGATATCCGGGATGCCAGAGGATAAAAGCCGGAATTGAAGGATTGACATAATATCCGCCCAAAGGTGATATTAAGACACTTCAAGGCTATTCAGACGGACGAAAAAGACTTGGAATCGGCAAATATAGAATTATCTTTCATATCACTTCTGATGGGAAAATAGAGATTTTGTATATCATTAACGTGGATTCGAGAGGCGATATTTATAAATGATTTTATCAGGAAGAGTAAATCATGAATGCGATAACGAAGGAAGCAATAAATCTTATGGAAATTTTACCGGAGAGCGAACAAAATATTGCCCTTGCATTTATCAAAAAGCTGGTATTGGCATGGGATCCAGATTTTACAAAATTAACTTTGACAGAAAAAAGAGAATTAGAAGATGCTGATGCTGAAATCAGAAAAGGAGAAACCGTTTCTCATGAGGAAATAGATTGGGAATAAAAATATAATCTGACACATAAAATCCTGCTTTTATCATTTCAATCGCTGAAAGCCCAGACGAAATTCGATATCTTTATCTTGTGTTACACTACTCCCCTGGTTCTTTTTAAAAAAGAGTTGACAAATCTTCCAATCTGGCATATAGTGAAAGGCGAACAAATATTGAAGCCAGGGGAGCTTATTGCTGAGATTGAATCCCGCACATCTTCGTGCCCGATTCTAACCCTCACTACCTGACCCGGACAATACCGGCGTAGGGAGGCAGACTTTTGTAAATACAAGGGAGAACCGTAACCAATTGTTTTCATACCTTCTATTTCTCTTTTGTATTTGCAACAAGGCGATATCCCCCTCCTGTGCACACAAGGAGGTTTTTTTATGCTCAACTTTTTTGCAACACCCGTTACGGACGAATGGGAAACCACGTACCAGCTGACCGGCGCCGGTTACACCGCCCTGGTCGTCATCATGCTCGCCTTTTTGCTTCTGGCATGCTTCATCGGAAGCAGCTTAAAAAAGCCGCGCTTTTCCACCCGGCAGCTCGTGTTTTCGGCGATGGCGATGGCGCTCGCCATGATCACGTCCAACATCAAGCTGTTCCACATGCCCATGGGCGGCTCTGTAACGCTGCTTTCCATGCTGTTCATCTGCCTGATCGGCTATTGGTACGGCTCCTATGCCGGACTGTTGACGGCGATTGCCTATGGCTTTTTACAGCTCGTCAGCAATCCCTATATCATCAGTCTGCCGCAGATGCTTGTGGATTATATTTTTGCATTCGGCGCGCTGGGCCTCTCAGGTCTGTTTGCCCAATCGAAAGACGGACTGATCAAGGGCTATCTGGCCGGCGTGCTGGGACGCTATTTTTTCACCTTCCTGTCCGGCATGATCTTCTTCGGCATGTATGCTGCGGATTACAATATGTCCGCGCCGATCTACTCCCTTGTATATAACGGAGCCTATCTGGGCGCGGAAGCGGCAATCACCGTCATCGTCCTCTGCCTGCCGCCTGTGAAAAAGGCGATGGGAAGCTTAAAGACGCTGGCTGTCCATGGCGAGGGCCAGGGCTGATGATCCCATAAACAGGAAGACGGAAATTTTTATAACAGTCCAGGCCTGTCTGAACTGTTACCATTTTTCATTCTGTCATTCTTTTCAGGCATGCACGGCGGTGCAAAAGCCGCCGTGCGCACCATGGAATCCTTCCTTTTGGGACATGTTGATTCACAGCACGTTCCAATCTTCTCCTCCTTGTCAGCATTTAATCTGGCATATACATATGTATCCTTCCAAATCGGTTTTTCGCTTTCATCCTTCCAGAAATATACATTTTGCGAAAAATGCGCTTCCCGATAAACCCTCAATGCCTCAAGCAATTTCCAGGAACGCTCATTCAGAGGATCATAATTCGATCAGATGGCTATCCGAAAAGTAATATATGTTTTCCCGCTTATATCCATATTGGGAGCCTGCGATGCCGATATGGGGCTCAAAGGTGAAAAACGAAACCTCTCCCAGACAACACCGGTTTTCCTTTTCAATGTATATTCTATCTTCCTTTTTCTTCGCGACCGAATGTCCCAGATTGCCCATAAAATCAAGATTCACATACCCCAGCTCCACGATGATCCCATTCATGTATTCATACAGCTCCTCAAAGGTTGTCCGGGGTGTTACAAACTCCCGCATTTTATCGTGAAGAATCTTTTCCGCAAACAGTCCCCGTTTCCATTCATCGCAGACTATTTTCTCATCCTCTGCCACTCTTCCATTTTCCACAATGAGCGTCCTGGCATAATCTCCCCATATGTCAGCTTTCTGCGGGCTCAAATCAATTGTGATAATATCATCGGTTTTGATGATCCTGTCGCTCGTTTGATACTGCGTACCGGAAACGGAAACGACGGTTTCATCTCCCGCAAATATAAAAGCGCCTACATCCCAATACCAAAAGGAATCTGCTCCAAGCTCCAGCATTTTGTGCTCGCACATTTCTCTTATTTCCGGAAGCCTCATTCCCGCACAAATATTCTCTCTTGCAAATTGCATGGTATCCTTTGCAATTTGCTGCACCTCTTTATATCCCATAAATGACCTCCCTGCAATTCCGCTTTGAAAAAACGTAAGAAGCTTTCCTCTTCAGCTATCCATAAAAATACCGCATAGACGCAAACGAAGGGGCCACAAAAGAGCCCCTTCGCTGTATTCCCGCCGTTTTGGGGGAACCTGATTCTCAGAAAATCTGTATCGTCCACACATTTTCATAGGTTTTTCCGGCCTCCAGGCTGACAAGCCCCGGCTGGGCAGTCAGATCCTCCACCACATCCTGCCGGGAGGGCAGGGAAGACCAGGGCTCAATGCAGATATAAGGCGCATCCGTGTGAGGCATGTGCCAGAAGCCGATGTAGTCCATCTGCGGATACTCCACCCGCACGGCGCGGCTCGATTTATCCGACTTTAAGGTGACCGCCTTTGCCATATCCTTTAACACGATCGCATCCTGATCGAACATATCATGGGACAGCAAAATCCGGTTGCCACAAGCCAGCGCATAAGGCTTATCCTCTCCCGTCAAAAAGCAGGTCGGGGAAAAGTCGATCCGCACCGGATTTTTCGCTTCATCAAATTCCAGATAATAATCCGTAAAATCCAGCCCCTTCTCCAGCGGCACGTTAAAACCCGGATGTCCGCCAATGCCGAAATACATGGTGCGGTCATTTTTGTTCTCCACCGAAAAGCGCACCGCGAGGCGGTCATTTTCCAGCGTATATGCAACCCGGTAAGCGAAATCAAAGGGGTACATCTTCCTCGTTTCTTCATTCTGTGTGAGCAAAAAGACAATGCTGTCCGGCTTCTGCTCTTCTGCGGTCAGCATGGAATAATTCACAAAGCCATGAATGGTCATTTCATAGCTTTTTCCCTCCAGCGTGTATTTCCCTTCTGTCAGCCGGGCGATGTAGGGAAACAGGTTCGGAGCCTTGTCCACCCAATAGGCCTTGTCCCCCTGCCATAAGTATTCCGTTCCATCCTTCGTCTGAATGGACCAAAGCTGAGCGCCCCTGTCAGAAATCTGCACCCGCAGCTTTTCATTTTCAATTGTATAAATCATACGCTTTTTCCTTTCCTAAAACGGATTATAAAACCGGCTGCCGTCCGCAAAGGTGACACACAGCGCGGCCACCATGAACACGACGACAAATCCGATCGTCAGATAATCGCTCTTTGTCAGCTTCTTTTCCATATACCAGGTTCTTTTTTTATGCTTGCCGAAACCCCGCAGCTCCATGGCGTTGCTGACCACGTCGATGCGGTCCATGCTGGAAAACAAGAGCGGAAAAATGATCATGCTCATCTTTCTCATGCGTTCCCAGAGCGAGGTTTTGCTGCTCATTTCAATGCCTCTCGCCTCCTGCGCGTGTTTGATCTTGGTAAAATCCGCCTGCACATCCGGCACGTAACGCAGCGCGATGGCAATCGCGTATCCAATATTATAGCTGATCCCCAGCTTATTTAAGCTCGCCGCGAACTCGCTGGGGTTGGTCGTCACGATAAACATCAGCACCACGGGCGTGACCGTGAAATATTTTAACAAAATGTTAAATTCATAGAACAGCTGCTCTTTCGTGATGTTATGCTCTCCAAAGAGCGTCACAAGCACGGTCTTCGTCCCATACACCTCCGTCCCCTGATTCGGCGAAAAAATGAACACCGCCAAAAGGTTCAGGCACAGAAAAAACAGAATGAATAAAAATACCGTCCCCACCTGTCGCCATTCGGTTTTCGATACCTTGAAAATGACCAGACTGACCGCCAGCATCACAAGCAGCACTCTGGTATCATAGGTCAGCATGCCGGTGATCGACCAGAGCAGGAAAAAAATCATTTTCGTCGCACCGCCCAGACGGTGAATCCAGGTGTCCTTTTCCTCATACGTCAGAATTCTGCCTGCCATGTTCCCTCACCTGCCTTTCAAAATAAATAAACCGGTCTACAAAGCCCGGCGCATCGGCAATGCCACACCGGACCGCCAGATCGTAAAGCGACGTTTTCTTCAGATATGCCTGATCCGCAATCCGTTCATCGGTCAGCACATGGGCAGGCGTGTCGTCCGCGATCAGCTTTCCGTCCGCGATGACAATAGCGCGGTCCGTATACTCCAGCATCAAATGCATGTCATGGGTGATCATGATGATCGTGATGCCATAGGATTCGTTCAGCTCCTTTAAAAACTCCATGATCTCCGTGTAGTGCTTATAGTCCTGTCCCGCCGTCGGCTCATCCAGGATCAGCACCTGCGGATTCATAACGAGAATGGACGCGATGGTCACGCGCTTTTTCTGCCCAAAGCTCAACGCCGAAACGGGCCAGTTCCGGAAGGGGTAAAGTCCGCAGATTTTCAGCGTTTCATATACCCGCTCTTTGATTTCCTCCTCCGGCACGCCCCGGACTGCAAGGCCCAGCGCCACCTCGTCAAAGATCATCGGCTTGGAAATCATCTGATTGGGATTCTGCATGACCAGCCCGATCACCTCTCCCCGTTCCTTGATGGACTTATCCGCGATATCGCTGCCACCCAACAGAATTTTGCCCCGGTCAGGATTGATAAATCCACAGATCAGGTTGGACAGGGTGCTCTTTCCGGCGCCATTTTTGCCCACGATGGAAATCATTTCCCCTTTCCGGATGCAGAAGCGGATATTCTGCAGGATGGGATTGCCCGATATATAGGAAAAATCCAGATCCAGCACCTCCAGCGCAGGCTCCTTTGCCGGCTCCGCTACAGGAAGCGCCACCTGCTCATACCAGGCCTGCACCCTTTCCCGATAGCGGTCCAGCTTCATGCTCTCGATGTGCTGGGGCAGATCCTCCGCGCGCAGGGTACAGCCCGCATGCTTGAGCGCCGTCACATACAAAGGCTCCCGGATGCCCTCTTTTACCAGAATATCCGTCGCCAGCAACTCGTCCGGCTTACAGTCCGCCACCACCCTGCCTTCGCCGATCACGACGATCCGGTCCACATCCCGGTACAGCACGTCCTCCAGCCTGTGCTCGATGATGAGGATCGTTTTCTTCTTTTCCTTATGAATCCGGTCAATCAAATCGATCGCCCGCTTTCCGGTGGCGGGATCCAGATTCGCCAGAGGCTCGTCAAACAACAGCACATCCACGTCGTCCACCAGCACGCCCGCCATGGAGACCCGCTGCTTCTGTCCGCCGGACAGCTCCGTGGGCGCATGGTGCAAAAGCGTTTTGATATCCACCACTTCGGCGACCTCGTCCACCAGGGAAAACATCTTATCCTGAGGCACACAATCATTTTCCAGCGCGAACGCCACATCCTCCGCCACGGTCAGTCCGATGAACTGTCCGTCCGTATCCTGCAGCACCGTGCCCACGGTTTTGGACATGCCGAAAATGCCGGTCTTTGCCGGATCCTTGCCGCTCACGGTCAGACTGCCGCTGCTTTCCCCCGCAAAAGAAAAAGGAACCATTCCGTTGACGCAGTGTGCCAGGGTGGATTTCCCTGATCCGGAAGGTCCCACGATCAAAACCTTCTCTCCGGGATAAATGGCGAGATTGATATCCAGAAGCGTCGGCTCTTTCTGTGACCGGTATTGAAACGTATAATTCTTAAACTCAATGATAGGGAGCATCATTACCTCCATTTGACCACGACCGGCAGGCCTGTGCGCGCACAAACCTGCCGGATGAAAGGGATATTTGATCTTCCGCCGATTAGTCCTCTTTGGAAAGGCTGCCGGATTTCGCGCCCACCTTGGAGTATGCTACAAGCAGCAACGTGCCCAGAATGCCGATGATGACAATGTTTAAGACACATGCGGTAGCGCCCTGGGTGAATACCTTATTGGCGGGCTCCGCATAAATTACGATGTCAAGGATCGGTGCAACCACAATCCATGCCGCCGCGTTGCCGATCGCCTGCACGACATTGAACATAGCGATTTCCTTACCACCAAAGCTGCCCTCTTTGATCTTATACTTCGCCGCGCATAAGCCCACGATCACGCCGAACACTGCCTCCGGGAATACCCAGCTCCACCAGACGCTGCCGTAGAAAAGCGCATCGCCCAGCGCATGTCCTAAAAAGCCGACCACACCGCCAACCACGGGGCCGAAGACCGCAGCAAAAAATGCCAGTACCGCCGCACGGGTCTGCAGCGCTGTGTTGGGGATGAAGCCCACCGGAATCTGCACGTTGGTCAGCACAATGAAAAGCGCTGTGCCGATGCCGATCGCAACAACCTCTTTTACTCCGAATTTCTTATTCATGAGTTTATCCTCCTCATAAGTATTTTTGACGCGGACCGTTTCCTGTGCACGGTCATCGCCGTTTCCTTTTCTAATATAGCGGATTCCTGCGCAATTTGCAATGCTTTTATTTTAAAATTCGTAACAATAAACAAAGCATTAGTCCAGCACAATCTCTTCTCCCAGCGCAAAGGAATAGATGATCCGCTGCTTCACCCGCTTCCCGCACAGCCGCTCCAGCGCCTGCGCGTAATAGGCAAGCTGCACCCGATACCGGGCCACCAGCTCCCACGCCTCTTTGACCGCATCCGTCTTATAATCGGCGACCACCAGCTCTCCGTCCTCTTCAAAGAAAACGTCGATGATTCCCTGAATCAGCACCGTCTCCCCGGCCGGAAGCGTTTCCTTTAGCTGATCGGCAGAAATGCCCAGCACGAAGGGCTGCTCCCGCCAAAGCCTGTCGGAAAGCTGCGCCCGGCGCATGCGCGCCGCCAGCCCGGACTGTAAAAAGCGCTGTACCTTGCCGGGGTTGATGACGGGGAAAAATTCCCGGGAAAGCGCGCCGCTCTGCGCTTTTTCCTCCAACACTGTCCCGATCTCCTCCACGGTCCAATCAGCCGTCTCCTTTCGTTCGAAGGGAAACAGCTCCAGAAAGCGGTGATAGGCGCTGCCGCGCAGCGTGCCGGTGCTTCCCTCCTCCTTATCCCGCACAAAGCGCGGCAGATAGGGAATGACCTCCTCCTCAGGAAAAAGGCTTGCGCCGTTTTCCGCCTCCTCCTGCATGCCCGCCTTTTTCAGCTCGGAAACGGTGGTCTTTACGAACAGCTCCGCCAGATTTTCATGGGCGTACTGCTGCCGGATGCGCTCCGTCAGGCTGTAGCATTCTTCCGTCTCCAGATACCGCCCCGGTTCGGAGAGGGCAAGCCGCTGCCGGGCGTTGCTCCTTTGGGAAAGGACGGATAGCTCCTCCCGCACAAAATCCGCCGTCCGGACACAATGAACCGGACGCCCTGCGGCCTGCCAGGCGGGAAGCACAAGCTCATAAAAGCTTGCCGCTTCCATCAGACGGGTCGGAGAAAAGGCGCAGGGCTGGCCGGCTCCTTCTGCTGCATTGTCGGGCGCTTTTTCCTCCTTGCAGGAAGCGGTCAGAATGAGCTTTTCCGCAGCCCTCGTCATCGCCACATAGAGCACCCGCAGTTCCTCCCCCATGCTTTCTTCCAGAAGCTTTCGGGCCAGCACGTTCTTTTTCAGCGTGCTGCGGCGGGTGCGCGCCACCGGATCCACCCAGTCCAGGGCGAGTCCCATGTCCATATCCATCAAAAGGGGCTGTCGGGTATCCTGCCGGTTAAAGCGTTTGGAAAGTCCGGACACAAAGCAGACGGGAAATTCCAGTCCCTTGCTTTTGTGGATGCTCATGATGCGCACCACGTCCGCATTTTCATCCAGCGTGCCCGTTTCGCCGTAATCCACATGATATTTTTCCATCTGCTCGATGTAGCGGATGAAATGGAACAGCCCGGAATAGCTGGTCTGCTCAAAGCCCTCCGCCCGGGACAGCAGCATTTCCACGTTCGCCCGGCGCTGACTGCCCCCCGGCATCGCGCTCACGGTATAAAGATACCCCGTCTCCTCCAGCATATTTTCGATCAGCTTATGGATCGGCAGGTAGACGGCATATCCCCGGAAGCGTTCCAGAAATTCCAGAAATTCACGGCATTTTTCGCCCAACGCTGCCTGTGCGTCGATGCTGTCTGCCGCAGCCTTCACACAGTCATAGAGCTTTCTCTTCCCCGTCTCATCCGCCGCTTTGAGCCGCGCGATTTCCTCGTCGGAAAAACCGCCGATGCAGGAATGCAGCACCCCGAACAGGGGAATGTCCTGCAGAGGGTTATCTAAAACCCGCAGAAAATTCAGCACCGTCTGCACCTCCTGCGCGGCGAAATATCCCGTTTTCGAGGTGATGTAAACCGGTATGCCGCATTCCTCCAGCACCTTTTTAAAAGCCTCATCCCAGCCTGTGGTGGTGCGCAGCAAAATCACGATATCCCGGTATGCGGCAGGGCGCAGTTTCCCGTCCAGCTTATCGCACACGGGCAAATGCCCCACGATGGCGTGAATCCGGTCCGCTATCAGGCGCGCCTCCGCCTGCTTCGCATCCTCTATGCCGTCCTCTAAAGCGACCCAAAGCTCTGATTCATAAAGAGAAACCGGCACTTCCCCCTCAGCGCAGGACTCCTCCGGTTCGGGAAACTGTGCCGCCGGATACAGCGCCGCGTCCTCATCGTACTCCACGCCGCCAAGCCCCCTGTGCATCACCTGCGAAAACACCTCATTGACGCTGTCCGTCACCTCATGGCGGCTTCGGAAATTCTGCTTCAAATCCACCCGGACGCACGGACCGCCATCCTTTTGGTAGCTGTCGAATTTTTCCATGAAAAGCTCCGGGCGCGCCAGACGGAATTTATAAATGCTCTGCTTCACATCTCCCACCATGAACCGGTCAAACCGGCCCACTGCCTCGCCGGAAATGCTTTGCAGCAGATATTCCTGCACCAGATTGGAATCCTGATATTCGTCGATCAGAATCTCCCGGTACTGCTCCTGATATTCCTGCGCCGTTTTGGAGGGCACAATGTTGCCCGCTTCGTCCTTTTGCAGCAGAATCCGCAGCGCCATATGCTCCATGTCCGCATAGTCCAGCAGATTTTTTTCCCGCTTTTTCTCATCCAGCCTCCGGATAAACAGCAAAGTCAGATCCACCAGCGTCCCAAGCGCGCGTCCCGCCTGCCGCATCCGCTTTCGCTGCTCCGAAAAAGGGACTGCAAAAAATTTTTCCTGAAGCCCGGTGAGAATCGCCTTCGTCCGCTCCCGCTCCTTTTTCGCCCGCTCCTTCTTTTGGGCGGAAACCGCATCGTCCTTTTTGGCGGCAAGCCGCGCAAAGGTCAGCTCCCGAAACTGCTCATACAGCCGATCCATATCCGCCTGCGCTTCCAGCCCTGCGATCAGGGAAAGGTCCGCCTCCACCGCCGCCAAGTACATCCAGGGACCGTCCGGCTCCTCGCACAAAGAAAGCGTCCGCTCTGCCTGCTTCCGGCACTCTGCAATCCCCTGCGAAACCGCCTTTTTCAGACTGCAAAACCAGTCCGTCCCTTCCAGATCGTCCATGGTTTCCAGATCATAATCCGCCCTGTGCAAAGAAAGCCAGTCCTCCGGAAAGGGATAGCTCATGGAAAAGTCGTAGAGCTGTAAAATCTGCTCCTCCAGCGCCCCTTCCCTGCCGCCGGGCACGAAGCATTCCACACAGTGCAGAAAATCCGGATCCTTTTCGGCAAACTTCTCCTCCAAAAGCTCCTTTAGCACATCCTGACATAAAAGCTCCACCTCCCCGTCCTTCGCCGTGCGGAAGTCCGGGTCCAGCCCGATATCGTTGAAATGGTTGCGGATCAGATACAGACAAAAGCTGTCGATGGTGGTGATCTGCGCGTTATAAATCAGCGTGAGCTGCCGCTGCAAATGGGCGTTTTGAGGCTCTGCCTCCGCCTTTTTTAAAAGCGCGTCAAAGAGCCGCTCCTTCATCTGCGCCGCCGCCGCCTTCGTGAAGGTCACCACCAAAAGCCTGTCGATATCGATCCCGTTTTCGGCATTTCCCACAAGCTGCGCGATCCGCTCCACCAAAACCGTCGTTTTGCCCGAGCCCGCCGCAGCGGAAACCAGAATGTTGCAATCCTTAAGGTCAATGATCCGCTGTTGATCCGGTGTGAATTTCGCCGCCATCTGCGACCTCCTCTCTGATGCGCTCCAGGGCTTCCTCTTCCTTCAAATCCTCCAGCCTGCGCAGAGTAAAGCCCTCGCTGCGCCGGTCAAAGCCGCACACTTTTTTATAGGAACAGTAGTCGCAGGCGGTCTGATCGCCCTTTTCGTAAGGGTCCAGGGCGATCCGCCCGTCCAGAATATTCCTGCCCGCCTGCCGGATTTTCTGGTTGACATACTCTGAAACCACCTTGAAATCCGCCTCCTCCATCACTCCGGACCGGGCAGAAAAGCTTCCGTCCTTTTTCCGCTCCAGCGGCGCCACATCAGAGCGGTCCGTAAAAGAGGCATCCAGCCCCTGCACCACGCTCTCCCTCCCGTTCACCACGCCCGTGGTGCGCAGCGCCTTCAAAATCTGCCTGTTGATCTCCTCCGGAGAGTCTTCCTGGTCAGAAAGCGTGACCATGGGGTCCTGCACCCGGTAATACAGCATGGCGGCGGGCACCACCTCTTTGCCCGGATGCTTCTTTGCCGCCAGCTCCATCGCCGCATTCAGATAGACCACCAGCTGCAGCTGCAGCCCGTAGTAGAGCGCCGCCAGGGAAAAATCCCGGCTGCCCGACTTGTAATCCATCACCTTAACATAAACGTGCTTCTCGTCCTCCTTCACATCCATCCGGTCGATTCTGCCCCGCAGATGCATTTTCTCCCGCTCCGACAGGGCGATATTGACCGCATCCAGCTCCTCCAGTACCGAAAAGGACACCTCGAACTGTTCCGGCACGAAGCTTCCCTTTTTAAGCTGATACTGCATCGCCTGCACGGTCCGCTTCAAAATCCGCTTGATCCGCGTGACCATATAGGCGTTCCGGGCGCTGTCAAAAAGCACGGTGTAATGGTAGCTGACGGCAAAGGCATCCACCGCCTCCTCGATCAGCCGCTCCCCCTCCTCTTTGGAAAAATCGAACCAGGTATACCCGTTCTCCTTGAGCTTTTCCGCAAAAATCTCCAGCACCCCGTGAAAAATATTCCCCAGATCCACCGCCTCAAAGCTGTATTCCCCCTGCTCCCTAAGCTTTAAACCATAGCGCAGAAAATGGGCGTAAGCACAGGCGGCGTACTGCTCCAGGCGGCTTACGCTGCCCGAAAGCGTCTGCCCGTACAGGACCGCCGCCACACTGCGGGCAAGAGAGGATTCCCGATAAGTAAAAAAGGCGGTATCCACAAGCTTCCCTGTCCAGACCCGGTATACATCGCTTTTCCGGTACAGATGATAGAGGGTAAAAAAGGTCTGCTCCTCCTCCACAGGCAGCGCTACGTCCGCATAGCTGCGAAGGGCGGACACAAGATATTCCCTGCCGTCCCTTAAGGACTGCAGCTTATGAAGAACCGGCTCCTTTTCCGGATGTTCGACCACAAGTCCGGGAAAAAGCCGCTGCACCTGCCCGATCAAAAAGCTGGGGCGCATCGCTTTTCCCTCGCCGCTCATTCTGGAAAAGGAAAGAATCAGCCTTTCGGAAGGCTTGGTCATGTTCAGATATAAATAAAATTTCTGGATGTACATCTGCTGTCGGGGCGTGGGGGACAGCTCCGTTCCGGAGCCTGCCAGAAATTCCCTGTCCAGATCGGAAATGATGCCGCCTCTTCCGGCGCTCTTGGGAATATAGCTGTCGTTCACCCCGGCAAAAAACAGCGCCTTCACCTGCCGCAAACGGGTGCGCTCCATATCGCCGACCACCACCCGGTCCACGTTCTGGGGAATCGTGCCCACCTGAATTTCCTCAAAGCCGGCTTCTAAAACCTTTAAAAATTCCGCCGCTCCTGTTTCCTCCTCCCCGATCAGATCCACGATCTGATCCAGCAGATCCATCACCAGCCGGTAGATCTGGGCGTATTCCCGCTCCCGCACCCGGTCGGCGGACGCTGCAAAGCGTTCTTCATAGCGCTTTAATTTTTGCTGTACCTGATTGTCCGCGATAAACCGGTATAACCCCTGGGCGAACTCCTTTGTTTTGCAAAAGGGGCCGAACAGAGGCGCAAGCTGCCCCACCAGCCTTTCCCGCAGCGCGTTTAACGCGTCCAGCTCCTTTTGCGGCTCTGCCATATCCTCCGTGCGGTAAACAAACATCGTCTCCCATTTTTTCCTGCCCCGGATCCCCAGGCTTTTGGCATAGACCTCCAGCCGGTCCACCTCCTCCGGCAAAAAGTCCGCCAGTCCGCTGCGCAGATAATGAAACACCGCCTCATAGCTGTAGTTTTGCACCCGCACCCGCAGCGCGCTCTTGATATATTCGATGAAGGGATTCAGCACGATTCCCCGGGTCTGGTCCATATAGACCGGAATGTCAAAGGCGGCAAATTCCTGCTCCATCATACTGGCATAGGCGGCGAAATCCCCGCAGATCACAGCGATATCCCGGTAGCAGTATCCCTCCTGACGGACAAGCTGCCGGATGGCGATGCAGATCTGGCGCACCTCCTCCCGCTGCGCAGAGGCCTCCAGAATGCGGATGGAGCTCTCCCGCATGCCCTCATATTCCCGCACCGGATACCGAAACAGCTGCCGCTCCAGATGGGAAAGCTGCCGTGCCCCCAAAAAGCGGGGCGCCTCCTGCGCAAGCACCACATCCTCTCCATGCGCTGCCTTCGCGTTCTTCGCCAGCTTTTCCAGCGAGGCGATCATCCGTTTGCTCATGGAAAACAGCTCCTGCTGCCCGCCGCCCTGATTTCCCAAAAAATCTTCCGGAGCCATGGTGACCGTCACAATGACCTCCCTTGCCGTTTCCAGAAGCCTTTCGATCACCCGGTTCTGTACCGGCGTAAAGCCCGTAAAGCCATCGAATACGACCACGCTGCCCTGCATCAGCTTCGACCTGGGCACAAGGGAGGCGAGCACGCTTAATGACTCCTCCACCGTCAGAAACCTGTCCTGAATGAATTCCAGAAAGCCGGCGTAAATCACCTGCAGATCCTTCAGCTTATGATACAGCTGCCCCCGCTTCCGGGAAAATTCCGTCAGCTCCTCCAGCTCCTTTAGGCCGATGCCGTACTGCATGAATTCGGAAATCGCCGATTTCACCTCATGGATGTATCCGGTCTTGCCCAGATTGCCGCCGATGACGGGCATCTGCTCCTTTAAGCCCGCCGCCACCTTACGGATGATCAGGCTTTTGCCCGTATCGTCCAGCATCGGCCGGTCAGCCACGCCCAGCTCCTCAAAAATCCGGTGGGTCAGCCGTCCGAAGCTGGAAACGTCGATATTCATGATGCCTTTTTTCTCATGCATGCAGACCAGATCCATCTGCGTCTGCATCGTAAATTGATCCGGCACGATGATAAAAAATTTCGCTGCCGGATCCTGTGTGGAACGCTCGATGATTTCCCGGTATACCCGGGTGCTTTTGCCGGCGCCGGAGGCGCCGATGATAAAACGTAAGGACATCCTATTTTTCTTCCTTCCTGCATCCCAGCGCCAGCATCAGCGCCCAGACATAGGGCGCGCCAAAGCAGCACAGGCTTTTGGGACCGGTGATCGTATGCGCTACGTCATTCTTCACCTTTTCCACCGCCTTCTCAAAGGTAGCTCTGGTGATGGATTTGGAACGCCTGTCCACAAACAGCTCGCCGCCCCTTATCGTGTAGGTAAAGGGCAGCTTTTTCGCCGTATAGAAAGTTTCTCCCTGATGCTTTTCCAGCTCTCCCCACTCTAATCCGGTAAATTCCATGAAGCACTCTCTTTCCGGCATGGCGCACAAAGGAAAACCCTTCCTGCGCCATGCTCCTTCTGTTCTTCTTCTGCCGCTCCCTGCAAACAGCCTGCCAGCCCGGACAGGTCCAAGCTGCTGCCAGCGATCACTTTTCCTCCCGGATCAGCCTCCGAAGCGCCTCCACGCCCGTGCGGATCGCCAGATCCGTATCGTGCACCACCGGATTGGAAAGCCCTGCCTTCTCCCGCTCCTGATTCGCCACCGCCAAAAAAACAGAGCCGCAGCGCACATGCAGGTAGCTTGCCACCACAAACAGCGCCGCCGATTCCATCTCGGAAGCCTTACAGCCCAGGCGCATCCACGCGCCCCATTTCTGCTGCAGGTCATAGTCCACAGGCATGAGCTGGGGCTCATGCTGTCCGTAAAAGGAATCCTTGCACTGCACCACCCCCACATGGAAGGGGCTGTCCATTTCCTTTGCCGCAGTCCGCAGGGCATTGACGATATCGGGATCCGCCACCGCCGGAAATTCGATGGGCGCATACTCCCGGCTGGTCCCCTCCGCTCTGATCGCGCCGGTGGCGATGACCAGATCGCCGCTCTTTACGTCGATATCCATGCCGCCGCAGGTTCCCACCCGGATAAAGGTATCCGCTCCCGCCTTCACCAGCTCCTCCATGGCGATGGAGGCGGAAGGACCGCCGATCCCGGTGGAGGTCACACTGACCTTTACCCCTTCCAGATATCCGTTATAAGTCACAAACTCCCGGCTGTCCGCCACGAGAACCGGATCGTCAAAATACTGCGCGATCTTTTCACAGCGCTTGGGGTCTCCGGGCAAAATCACATATCTGCCCACCTCCCCGTTGTGGATCTGTAAATGATACTGCATGCCCTCTTCCGCGTATTTCATAAGCTCACCATCCATTCCGCCGCCTTATATGCACGATGCAGATAGCTTTCCGGGTCCTCACCTTCCGGCTTGGAAAGCTCCAGCACCCAGGGCGCCTGATAGGCAGTTTTGCGAAGCACCGCCATCAGCGATTTCCAGTCAATATTGCCATCTCCCGGCACCATGTGGGCATCCCCGCAGCCCGGCTCCTTTCCCCAGCCCT
Source organism: uncultured Eisenbergiella sp. (assembly GCA_910585455.1). Classification (GTDB taxonomy): domain Bacteria; phylum Bacillota; class Clostridia; order Lachnospirales; family Lachnospiraceae; genus Gallintestinimicrobium. Next base: position 32,120 of record CAJUEL010000035.1, read on the forward strand.
TGTTATCGTGCATATGGATGGAATAGAGCCGGTCGCCAAACCGCTCCGCCAGTTCCGTGATAAACGCGTTGCCCCACACCAGATTCGCGTGCCCGGTGTCCAGACAAAGCCCCAGAAATTCCGCCGGATACCGGTCAAACAGCATGCCAAACTGTTCGATCTGCATTTCGGCGGGCGCTTCGAAAAGATTCTCCAGGCAAATGCGCACACCCTTTTCCAGACAGAAGGGCATCAGGTCGTCCAGAGATTTGCACGCCCTTGTGTAAAAATCCTCCTTCGCCCCCGGCACATTTTGAAAATCCTCGTAGGGCAGATACATGTGCAGCACGATCTCCGAGCCGCCCAGCGCATGCACCAGCTCCACCCGGTTTTTGATCAGATCCACCCCGGCAAGCCGGTTGTTCTCGATGGGGGACAGATAATCCTTGCGGGCGTGCAGCCCTTTTTTCGCGCCTCTGCCATGCGTGGCATGCAGGGACTTTTCGCGCAGATGATACTTGTCCATCCATTCCCGGATCTGACGCATTTCCGATTCCGCGTATATGTAATCGCTGTCCCATTCATAACACCAGTGGATGTGGGTGAATCCCGCCGCCGCAATCATCCGCAGGCTCTCTTCCATCTCTTCAACCGTCTGGTACTCCCTCCAAAAATCTGTATTCAATCCGATTTCCATTAAAAACTTACCTCCCATTCTTTTTCATATATGGAAACCTGCAGCCCGTCCTCCCGCTGACAAACCGCAAGCCTCTTTCCTTTTCCGCTTCCCAGAAAAGCGCATGCCTCGCATGCCTCTTTTTCCCCCTTGGGAAGCTGTTTTTTCTCATAGGTAAAAAAGGGAATATCCAGCCGTTTTGCAAGCTCCCGGACCGCATCTGTCCCTTCCGCCCCCTGCACCGAATATAGACTGCCGATCCGCCCTCTGGAAAGATGATTTTGCGCCAGACTGCCGATCACAAACTGCGCAAGCGTTTCCCGGTCTGTATCTACCCTGCAGACCACGCCCAGCACAATATTGCGGGGAAACATTCTGCATTCCTTTGCAAAATGGGGCGCCTCCCAGTCATCCGTAATGGAGATTCCCACCTCCGGAACCGGACCGCTTCCTCCCATCACCGTGCCGCAGCACACAAGCCCCTCCGGCAAAACCCCTTCCACCGGATAATCGCTGTATATGCCCACCGCCTCCTTTGCGGCAAGCGCTGCCGCCACGTTTTTGATGCGAAAAACATCCTGAATATGCAGCTGATTGTTCCGGGCAAAGGCATCCACGTCAAAATGCTCCCGGACAGCAGAGGATGCCGTGGCCACCAGGGTCGCATGCACCATTTTGGCAAAGCGCGCGCACCAGGCATCCACACCCTTTTGCCGCCCCCGCAAAACGGGAATCACAAATTTCCCCTGCTCATCCATCACCACAACCGCAGGGCCTGGTCCCTTCTTTTTCAGCCAGGGCAGCACGCTGTATGCCGCCCGCTCCATCTCCCACAGCAGCACAAAAACCTCCTGGCTGTCCCACAGATCCTGAAACAGCAGCTTTAAGGACTGAAATGGAATCAGCTTTCTTCCCGTATATTTGTGCCAGCTGTAGCTCGCCGCCTGATGATTGTTTTTCTGCAAAACCTCCACCAGCTCCAGATTCCTTTTCGCGCCTGCCCTGGTGAAGGAAATTACGCTGATTTTCATTTGTAATACCCCACTTTGGACAGGATGCCGGTACTATTTGCAGGCATCCAGCTTCTGCGTCAGAACATCCTTGCTCTGCACGCCAACCATCCTGTCAACCTCTTTTCCATCCTTGAAAAGAATCAGGGTCGGAATGTTCATCACATGATACCGTGCCGCCAGCTCTCCTTCCTCGTCCACGTTGAGCTTGCCTACATTATAGCCTTCCTCAGAAAGCCGGTCGATCGCGGGTCCCTGCATTTTACAGGGCATGCACCAGGTTGCCCAGAAATCCACCAGCACCGGTCCCGATGCCTGCAATACTTCCTTTTCAAAATTTGCCGCTGTAAATTGTTTTGCCATGTTTTTTCTCTCCTTTTTGTAATACTCTACAACAGTTTGGACCTGTCCGGACTGTTACAATGATCGCTGTGGTATGATCTTCTTTCTCAGCATCCACAGACACACGATGTTGGGAATCGCCATACAGGCATTTGCCAGATCGGACAGATTCCATACCAGCTCCAGAGACAGCACGGATCCCAGATAAACAAATACCATGTAGACTACCTCAAATACTTTGGTTCCCTTCTCGCCCCACAGATAGCGCGCCGCGCACTCTCCGTAAAAGCTCCACCCGATGATGGTCGCAAAGGCGAACAGCACCAGACAGATGGACAGGATCTCATCTCCCGCAAAGGACAGCCCGGAAAATGCCACAAAGCAATATTCATCCTGCGCTGCATGCCGGTAAAGGGCAGGATTTTTGACCATATCGCTCAAAATCGCAATCCCCGTTACCGCACACATGACAAGCGTATCCCAGAAAATGCCCGTCATGGAAATAATGCCCTGTTCCTGTGGGGAGGAAGCCTCCGAAACCGCTGCCGCCATCGGCGCGGAGCCCATGCCCGCCTCATTGGTGAACAGCCCCTTGGCCATTCCCACCCGGATGCCCGTCATCACCGCCGTGCCCGTCACCCCGCCGATCACCGAACGGGAGGAAAAAGCGGATCGAATCACCGCCGCAAATGCCTGCGGCACATAGGCTGCATTTTTCCAGATCACCAGCAGGCAGCCGCCCACATAAATCAGGCTCATCACGGGCACCAGACAGGTGCACACCTTCGCCGTCTTTTTCGCGCCGCCCACCAGCACGCTGCCCGCCAGCATCGCCGCAGCGATTCCCACAACATGAGGAGATATCGCGATGTGCTCTGTCACCGCCGCGGTCAGCGCATGCGCCTGCACGCCGCTGCCCGCGCAAAATGCCGCCACCACCGTAAAAAACGCGAATAGCACCGCCATCCACTTTTTGTGGAGCACCTGTTCCATCACGTACATCGGACCGCCCTGCAGCCTGCCGTCCGCCCTGCGCACCCGGTATTTCGCGGATAAAAAGCACTCCGCATAGCAGGTCGCCATGCCGAAAAATCCGCTGATGATGCACCAGAATAACGCCCCCGGACCGCCGATGGCGATCGCTGCTGAAATCCCAACAATATTGCCCGTCCCGATCGTCGCCGCCAGCGCCGTCGCCAGCGCCTCATAGGGCGAAACGCCGTCCGCCTTCGTATTTTTCCCCGAAAAGCTCCTCCGGATTCCCCAAAACGTCTTTTTCTGAATAAATCTCAGTCGAAACGTGAAGTACAGATGGATGCCCGCCAAAAACACAATCATGGGAAAGCTCCACAAATAATCGCAAAGTGTCTTTATGAGAGCGCCAATTGCCTGCATGCCATATCAGATTCCTTCTGTCCACATTCTTATCTAAATATATGGCATTTTATTACGGTTCAGTACCCAATATCGTTTCATTTCGCAACGGATATCGGGAACGAAGCAGAATGAGCGGCAGCGCCAACGCGGGGCAGAAGGACGCTGCCCGCACAAGGCGCGATATCTATTATTATATACCTTAACCGGACTTTACTCAATACAATTCAGGTAAACGTCATGACTTTTCCATATTCCTCCGTTTTATCCCGCATGAGCAAAAAGCCCTTTTCCAGCTCTTCCAATCCGAATCTGTGGGAAATGAGCGCTTCCGGCGCGACCCTTTTCTCTGACAGCCAGCGCAGCACGGCATGCCAGTCATCGTCCTCTTCATGAGTGAAGGAAGAATTCCAGGTTCCCACAACCGTCAGCTGCCGGCGCAGAATTTTCCAGTAAACATCCCGCGCAAGCATCATATCGGAGGCGGGGTTGCCCACCAGCACGATCCTGCCAGCCGCCGCAGCCGTATTCACCGCCTGCACCAGCGTCTCATTTTTGCCGACGCATTCAAAAAACACGTCCACGCCCTCGCCCGCCGTGCGTTCCATGAGCCATTCCTCTGCATCCCGCGTCCTGCTGTCGCAATAAAACGCTCCGGAAACCCCCGCCTTTGCAACGGTTTTGCTTTGAAATTCCTTATTCCCGATTGCGAACACCTCCGAAATGCCCGCTCCCTTTAAAAACTGCACCAGCAGCATGCCGATCGTCCCAAGTCCGCACACAGCCACCCGGTCCGCTGTCTTTGGCATCGCCCGGCGCATGGCGTGCACCGCCACCGCCATCGGCTCCAGCATGGCCGCCGCCTCAAAGGACACCTCTTTCGGAAGCGCAATCAGATTTTCCTGCGGAACCGTCACATATTCCGCAAAGCCGCCGTCCTGCCGGGAACCCAAATATCCGTAATTCTGACACATTTCATACTGCTTTTTCTGACACGGCACGCAGGTCCTGCAGGGGATCAGCGGGAAAATTCCCACTCTTTTCCCGATCCAGGACGAATCGCTGCCTTCTCCGGTTTCGCATACCACGCCGGAAAATTCATGCCCCACAATCAACGGGTGCCTGTGGGCCCCCGTCCGGTAAATCCGCGGAATGTCCGATCCGCAGATTCCCCCCGCCCGCACAGCGACTAACACCTCCTGTTTCCCCGGCACAGGCTTTTTGACATCCTCCAGCCGGATATCTCCTGCACCGTGCAGCACATATGCTTTCATCCTGCGATTCCTCCCTTCATCAAAAGCCACATAAAATATCGCCACAGGCTCTCACTAAAAACAGTATATCCGAATAAAAAAGGGAAGTCAATCGCCCTCCCTGTCAATTCGTTTTGCTGTTTCCCGCCTGGAAACCGTTCATGGTGCTGCCGGATGTGGACTGCCAGCGGTCTGGTTCCCTTCCTTCCGTCCCTGCCGCCGGTGCAGACTGCTTTTTGAGCGCCCATATCCTCCCGTTAAACAGTCTCCTGCAGGTACCAATGGCTCTGCGCATAATACATTGACGCATACACACCGTTTTTTCGCATAAGCGACTCATGGTCTCCGTCTTCAATCAGTTCACCCCTCTGCAAGACTAATATTCGATCTACATACCTGGCAACAGCCAGCCTGTGCGAAATCAGGATACATGAACGTTTTTCCATCATCCCGATAAAATTCGCATATAGCTCATTTTCCGCAACCGGATCCAGGGAAGCAGTGGGCTCGTCCAATATCAGAATTTCACTATCCCGGTAACAGGCTCTGGATAAAGCCAGTCTCTGCCACTGCCCTCCCGAAAGCTCGATGCCGTCCTCCGAAAGGTTCCCCAGCGGTTGCTGCAGCTTCCCGGCAAGTTCATCGGCCAGACCCTCATGCAGCGCCGCTTTCACTTCCCCTTCCCTCTGTTCATTGGAGCGGCTCATTTTTTCAATATCACCCAATTCCACATTCTCCTGTACCGTAAAGAAATACCTTCCATAATCCTGGAAAATGACGCTGAAATTCCGGATTAAGGCCCTGGAATCGAACTTTGTCATATCGCGGCCGTTGATCAGTATCCTTCCTGAATCCGGTTTATACAGGCCACACATCAGCTTTATCAGCGTGGATTTTCCGGACCCGTTCTCCCCTACCAGCGCCAGCCTTGTCCGGGGTTTCATCACAAAGCTTACGTCCCGCAGCGCGGACTGTGTTTTTCCTGGATAGGTAAATGTCACATGTTCAAAGCGAATGCCCTCTTCCTCCAATTCCAAATCCCCGGATTCTCTTTCAGCTGTCTCATCCAGCCGCATAAACGACAGATAATAGTCCAAAAACATAATCCGCCGCTGTAGTTTAGAATATTCATCCCCGATCTTACGGAAAGAATCTATGATCTGCGAAAGTGAACCAACCAGGGTAACGAACAGACCGATTGTGACCGTCCCTTTTATAAAGGAATCCACCAGAAAAAACAGAATAACAGCCATCCACGCCACTACCGCCAGGTCGCCATATTCATAGACAAGCTGTGATTGTATCGTCCGGCAATAGCGCTCTTTCACAATCAAATCGGACAGTTTCTTTCTCTTTTTCAGTAAAAAATCTACCGCGCCTGCAACCCGCAAATCATACACCGCCGCTTTGTTGCCCAGCATCTGCTCATAGCTTTCCATCAGGCGCTCCTCCTGCGTCTGTTTGTCATACAAATTTGCCATCATACGCATCCGTCTGAAATCAAAGAACAACATGATTCCAAAAGCCAACAGTCCCAATATCATGCACCAGACAGAAAGGCTTGCGAAAACAATAGCATAACAGAACGCACTGATTATTTCAGAAAACAGCTCCAAAAAAGCATTGAAAAACTGCAAAATATTTTCCTGGGGCGCGTTCCCCATACGCTTTATGATGTTAAGGGTCTGCTCCGACTCATACGCTGCATACTGGATTTTAGAAAACTTCTCCAAAACCTTCGCTGAAAATTGTCCATAAAGCTTCCTTTTCATCCTTTGCTTTCCCATACTATTCTCATAGGTAATTAGCAGGGATAAAAAGGCAACAACACTGAAATACATCATTTCCAAAGGCAGGCCTCCTTTTTCGGATATTGCCGCATCTATGACTCTCCCTCTGAAAAAAAGCAGTGCCGGACCCGAGAATGCCGTACATACCATCGTAAGCAGGTATCCCACCATTTCTTTTCCACATGCCCAAAAAAGAACCTTAAAAATTACCATATACTTTGATCTTTTCATAATTTATGCTCCGCGCGCTTTCGCGTGTATACCAATCAATCGTTTGGAAATTTATTTCCAGACTTACACCTCTTCTGCAGAATCCAGGTACCATTTGCTCTGCACATCGTAAAGCAGCGCATATTCTCCTTTTGCTGCCATCAATTCCTCATGGGTTCCGCATTCTGTTATCGTCCCGTCGTTCATTACAGCAATTTTATCGACATACCGGCACAATCCCACGCGATGCGAAATGATAATGGTCGTGCGCCCCGCCGCCAGCCGGAGAAATTCCTCCAATATCGCATTTTCCTGAAGGGGATCCAATGCGGAGGTCGGTTCATCCAGAATAATCAGTTCCCTGTCCGCAAACAATACCCTGCTCAATGCCAGACGCTGCTTCTGTCCCCCGGAAAATTCCATCCCACCGAACTCTTTTCCCACAATTCCATCTGCTCCGCCGGTCCGCTCCCTTACGCCGTCCATATGGGTACGTTTCAGCGCATCCTGGATACGGTCTTTTTTATCAACATGACTCAAATCATTTAAAGCAATATTTTCATCAAGGGATAATGGATACAATGCAAAATCCTGCGATAACAACGCCGTACGCTGATATATGGAGCTTTCGTTCAGGTTCTTTAAGTCTATACCATTATAGAGGACTTCTCCCTGCGATGGATGATACAACCCAAGAATCAGTTTTACCAGGGTCGTTTTCCCACTTCCGTTGACTCCAACCAGGGAGACCACCTCCCCCTGGCGTATTGTCAGCGATGCGTTCCTTACGGATAATTTTTGACTGTGAGGATACCGGAAATCTACATTCTTTACTTCAATGACTTCAATACTTTCCTGTAAATCCGGTAATTTACTCTCCTGTACACACCTTTTATCTATGAAAGTAAAATAATCCGCCGCCAGACCCACAAAACCTGGAATCCTCCCGATAGAGCCAAAAAAATTACCAACGGCCTTCTGGACACTGACAAAAGCAACCAGACACGCGCCAAATACCCCGACAGATATCGCATTCCTGCGCAGCAGGAATATACAAAGCACCACGCCCGTCAAATACCCGCATGTCATTATCGCATCACACAACAAATGATAACGTGCCTTCTTTCTGTCCAGCTCCCATTGCCCCTCATTCACTACATCGCGCTCTGCTTTCCAACGCTCAGCCAAATGGCCGGTAAATCCCATGACCCGCATCTCCCGGACGTTCGCCAAATCCGTGAACAGCGACCATATATAGTCCCGCTTCCTTCTTTTTTGTGTCAAAGCTGTTTCCATCTGATAGCCCTCTTTTTCCAGCAGCCAATCTGCCAGGAAAAACTGCACGACACTGGCGACTGCCACAGCCGGCAGCACAGGATGATAGAGACCCAGGGTTACAAGCAATGAAAGTATCCCTGCTATTGAAGTTATCAGCACAGTCATCAGCATAAAGATTCCCGATATCCTGTCATTTTTCACACATTCCTCCGCCCGTTTCCTGCGTCTAAGAACCTCCCCGTCTTCGAACTCAACCAGCGAAATCCCTGATACTGTTTCCACCAGGTCCTCATTCAACAGGTACTGAGCCTTTTCATAGACCCCGGCATTAATACAGATGCTCGACAGAGAATACACAATATGATATGCCAAATAGTATCCGATTATCAACGCCGCACATCCCCACAGGGACTGCGCATTCCCACTGCCTGCCAGATATCCATAAGCTTCTTCAAAGAAATATGCAGACAAAACAGTGATAATTGTTGCATGAAAATTCTCCAGTACATATGCCAGCGTTGAAAGGAAACTGGCTGCTGGCATTTTTGTGTAAAAGAACTTTATGATACGCCAAATCACTTTTTTCGGTTCCAATGATTCTCCCTGTAATACCAGGCGAGACTGTTCATTCTCCCGGATCACTGTCTCCACGTTTTTACTTGTCATCCCGCAGCCCCTCGTCTTTGACAGATCGTATTTCCCTAATCAGCTTTTTTCTCCCAAAAAGTCCAATGAATCAAAGGCTTGAAACCTATCTTTTCGTAAAATGTATTATCGCCGCCAGTCATATGTGTTGCGCCTAAAGGTTTAAGCCTGCGGTAATGCTCAGAAAGTGCCGCTGCTGCCAGGCCTTTCTTTCGATATTTGGGAATAGTACATAGTGGTTCCATATAAGCGAGGTGATTTTCTGGCGTCCACCACATACCAGCATAACAGACATACTCACCCTCGTCATTTTCAATGACAATCGAATCCTCCGGATTCATGTGTGGCGCCATTAAACTATAATATGCATGCTCGGCATCGCCATCCCAGGGACCTTTCTCTTTTTCATGGTCAAAACCTTTCCAACAGCATTCCGCTATTTTTTCCACAGAGAGCTTTTTAGACTCCACAAAATGGAATCCATCCGGCAACGTATAATTAAGTGATTGTGCAAAGTCGAAGACTTTCTCTGTATAGCCAAAGGATTGTTGGAAACCAATTTTCGTTGCTGCGTCTTTAATGGCATTTTGTCCGCCAAAAATTACAAATCTGAGATGACCTTCTACACGCGGCATGAATGAAACTGCATACGCAACCATTTCTTCCGCCAATTGTTCATAACCCGGACGCAGACTGAAATACACATCATTTACAGGATTCTCATAAAAGACAAGACCTGCTATACGTCCATTATCCTCCCAAAGTTTCCAGCGATGTACCAAAGATTTATCCATCCAGGCACTGGAGAGTGCATACTCTAAAAACGGAGCAGGAACACCATTTCTCCAATCCTTTTCATATACCTCAACCATAAACTGATAAACATCCATAAAATCACATAAAACTCTGAAATTCCTTGAAATTATTTTAGTCATAAACACATTCTCCTCATACATAATATACGTTATTTTATAAAAAGTATTATGTACAGGCAAGTAGTAAGAATAGTTATAATCAATATTACCGCAAAAAGGGGCTGTGAAAAAAGTGGAGTCAAAATACTCCGCTTTCCACAGCCCCCTTTGATGTCATCCGTATATTATTTTTTTGAGTGTGCTATGTGCCAGCCCGTATTGCTTCGACAGTGTTTCTATGGAACATCCGTTTTCAAAAAGAAACTGTATTTCCTTATTTCTCTTTTGATAAAATTTGCGTGAACCACTGACTGAACCCCATTCCTTTTTGGATGATATTTTAGGAATATATAGCACACCTCCATCAATGTATGTCTGGATCTCTTTTAATAATTCCTCCGGAAGTATTTCTGCTGCATTCATATATTTCATCCTTGCCGCTCCTTATTTATTATTATAAATAAAGTGCAGATACAGCAGAACATATAGTGTTATTCGCCCATGCAGATTGCTATATGTCTGCTATTCTGCATGGGCAAAGATGTTCTTGTCCCCATTTTGATATAATATCCGTATTTTTCTTTTCATAGGACATTGTTCCTTTCAGCTTTTCTTCGATACCAATGCACATCACTAACGCTCATTATATCACAGACGCAAGCGTCTGTGATCGCCATTCGCCGCTCGCCGGATGAGCAAGCTCATCCTTCTCGCTAACGCTCATTATATCATATTCATGACAAAATACGGGCAGAGACCCGAAAAACCTTCGGTTTTCCGGGTTCGCTTCGCTCATCAAATAGGCAAAGATGCATCTGCCCAGGCAAGCCTGGCATATGCATCTTCACCCGTTTGACTCTGCCCTTTGCGTACATTATATCATATATGTTTACATTCTTCTACATAAATTCACCATAATTCTAAACTATCCTCCGCATCAATCATTACTTTTCACGGGGTGGGGAGGCAGTTTTCCAGCGGGGACAGGCTCACGGAGCGGGGAAGGCAGGCAGGGCAGCGCCAGACACAGGATGTTTCCGGTCGCTTTATCCGGAGCTGAGAAATTCCCAAAATGACAGGGGATTCCTGCAGCAGGGCGCAATACTGTCCGAACGCAGTGAGTTTATTGCGCCCTGCTGCGCTCAGGAATATCCTGGCATTTTGTGGAATTTCCTGCTCCGGATAACGCGGCCGGAAACATCCTGTGTCTGGCGCTGCCCTGCCTGCCGCGTGCCTGCCTTCCCCGCCTCTGTGAGCCTGTCCCCGCCGGAAAACTGCCTGTACCGCCCGGAAATTGATTTCCCTGCGTCACTGGTACCACTTTGCCTGTTCCTTCCAGATGCGGGCGTACTCGCCGCCGGCTGCCAGAAGCGTCTCATGCCGGCCGCACTCCGCCAGGCGTCCGTCCTTCATGACGATGATCCGGTCCGCCAAGCGGCAAATCCCCACACGATGGGAAATGATGACGGCGGTTTTCCGGCGGGTCATCTCCATAAACTTTGACAAAATTTCGTACTCCGCCAGCGGGTCCAGGGCGCTGGTCGGCTCATCGAAAATGACGATCTCACAGTCCTTCCACAGTCCCCTTGCGACGGCAACCTTCTGCCATTCCCCGCCGGACAGCTCCTGCCCGCCAAACTCCCTGCCCAGCTGCACATCCAGTCCGCCCAGCTCTTCCGCAAAATCCGGTCCCGCCACGCGGGCAAGCAGCGCCTCCATCGCTTCCGTATCCGCCATGCGCGCCGGATCGCTGATACCGACATTTTCGCGCAGAGAAAAGGAATAATGCACAAAATCCTGCGATACGGCGGAAATATGGGCATACAGACTTTTCCGGATCATGCCGTCCGTTTTTTGCCCGTCGTAAAAAATACCGCCCTGCGCAGGAAGATAAGCGCCGGTCAGAAGCTTTGCAAAGGTGGTCTTGCCGGAGCCGTTCTCTCCCACTATCACCACATGCTCCCCCTTCTCGATTTCGCAGGTAAGGCCGCGCAAAGCCTCTGCCCTGCTGCCGCTGTAGCAAAAATGCACGTCCCGCGCCTCTATCTTTTCTGAAAAAGGGCAATAGGCTGCATCGCCGTCCGTCTCCGTCGGAATCCGGAAAAAATCATAATAATCCTCCACCACATGATATGTGGAGACAGCCTGAAACACCATCTGCAAAAGCGTCGCCATCCCCGCGTCATAGGCGGTAAAGGCCGACAGGCAGGCGGCAAAGGCTCCCACGGATATTTTTCCCTGCATCATCAGATAAAAGGACAGTCCGATATTGCACACATAACAGAGATTGATCACGATGATACCGTACACCTGCTTTTTCCCCACATCCAGATTCGTTCTGTAATATTCCTCCGCCCGCTGCCCATTTGCCCGCTCCCACAGCTTTGTCAGATACGCCTCCAGCCCCAGCACCCGCATTTCCCGCACGGAATCTCTGCGGGAAAACAGTCCTCTTAAATAATTGCACCGCCGCAAAATGCCGCTCTGGCTGCGCCGCAGTGCGGTGAGGCGCTTTTCGAAATAAATTTTGGAGAGCAGAGAGGGCAGGAGGGAAAAAAGACCTGTCACCACCAAAACCGGCGAATACCGCCCCACTACCGCCATCAGCCCAATCCCCGTGACCGCGCTGCGCAGGGAAAGCAGCAGCTGCTCAAAGAAAGTGAACTGGCTGTTTTCCCCCGCCTCCGCCCGGTAAAACCGGTCCAGCGTTTCCGGATTTTCCAGCGCTTCCAGACGGATTTTTCCGGAAAAGTCCACCAGCAGACTGCCGAAATATTTTTCCCCCAGAATCCGCGCCCGGCGGGACTGGGCCCGAAAAACCACCTCCGTGACAGGCGCGCACGCCAGACAAAGGCCATAGAGCGCGATCGCCCAATAAAGCGCGGATTTTACCCCAAAGCCGTCCGTTTTGTCTGCCCCGCTTCCCGCCAGCTCCAAAATGCGCGCAAGCAGAATCGGCGCAAGCAGGCTGACGAAGATTCCCACAAAATCCAGTCCAAAGGACATGAGAAAAAATTTCGGAAACGCCCGGTAACAATCCCGGAAGGTGTATCCGATATAGCGAATCGCTTTTTTCATCCCTGCTCTCCTCCTTCCCTGTAAAGGGAGCTCTGCACCAGAAACATGGCGCGGTACAGTCCCTGTCTGGCCATCAGCTCCTCATGGCTTCCTTCCTGCACGATTCTGCCGCCGTCCAGCACGAAAATCCGGTCCGCCATTTTGGCGCTGGCGAGCCTGTGGGAAATCATGACGGTACCCCGCTCCTCAAAAATCCGTGCAAAATTTTCATACATGCGGCTCTCCGCCAGAGGGTCCAGAGAAGCGGTCGGCTCGTCCAGGATCACATATTTCGCATCAGACACAAAGGCGCGCGCCATCGCCAGCTTCTGCCATTGCCCCCTGGAAAGATCCTGCCCGTTTTCCGTCAGCTTTCCCAGGCTCCTGTCCAGCCCCTCCGGATGCCCCGTTGCAAGCTCCTTTGCGTCCGCGCGCCCAAGCGCCGCCAGAAGCCGCTCATCCTCCTGAAAGCTCTTTAAGTTGCCAAAGGCCACATTTTCCCGCAGTGTCAGCTGATATGCGCCAAAATCCTGAAATACCGCCGAAAAAATCCGGGTGCGCAAGGCCGGGGAAAGCGCCCGCACCGGCACGCCGCCCACGCTTATCCGGCCCGCCTTCGGCTCATACAGACCGCAAAGCAGCTTGACGATCGTGGATTTTCCTGCGCCGTTCTCCCCCACAAAGGCGATGCGCTCCCCTTCCCGCAGGGTGAAGCTGACGTCCTTTAACACCTCCCGCTTCGTCCCCGGATACCGGAAGCTGACGTGAGAAAAGGCGATATCATAGCCGGACAGGCTCTCCACATGCCCCAGATCCGTCCGCACAGGAAGCGCCAGAAATTCCCTATAATAATTGATTTCCATCGCAACGGACAAAAGCCACACCATCTGCCTGCTGCAGTCATGCAGGTTGTTCCCGATTCCCGCCACCGCATGCAGCGCCGCCGCAAACTGCCCGATCGAAAGGCTGCCCCCCCAAAAGCCTGACGCCGCCGCGCAGATCACGAACACCAGATAGACCACGTTCAAAAGCCTGGCCGCCACATCCGCATACATGCCCCGCTTTTGTTCCTCTATGGCAATATCCGCATATCTGGCGCTGTAAAAATCCCATTTCTGCGCAAACAGCTGCTCCGCCCCGAAAAGCTTCCGCTCAAACATCGCGTGCTTGTCGGTGGCAAGCCGCTTTAACTCCGCCATCCGCCGTCTGGAATCCGCTCCCTCAAAGGTTACGGCAAAATTGCGCCCCGCCGCATAATAGCCCAGCAACAGCATCGGAATGCCCACCAGTACGATGCCCAGCCCGATCCACGGGGAAATAGTAAAAATCACCGCCATGGAAAAAAGCAGGGTCAGCGTCTTTTGCAGGATGAATAAAAAGTTCAGGGCACAATTGTAAACGCCCGTCTCCGGCTCCTGTGACATTTTTGTAAATAGCTCCTGCATCTGCCGGTTTTCAAAGGAGGCGTATTCCAGCTGTGTCATGCGCCCGGCGATGTCCGGCGCCATCCGTTCCATCAGCCTGACGGACACGATCTGCATCAAATAGAGCCCGATGCGCTGCAGGGAGGCGCCCAGCGTCAGCAAAAGCACCAGACATATGCCATGCCTGAACACGTCCTCCGTTTCCCCCAGTCCCCGGGCATAGGTCAGCGCGCTGTCCACGATCCTCTGCAGCATCAGCGTCTGGAGACCTGCAAACGGCGTCGTCAGGATTTCACAGCAAAAGGCTGCCAGCGCATATCCGGGCACATACCGCAGAATCGTCCTGATGCAAAAGAGGCAGTTTTTCAAAATTTTCATGGGTGGGTGACTCCTTTCGGGAGAATGCCGCCGTCAGTTTTTTCGCACGGTCAGCTTTCATTTGTAATTTTAGCAGAATTTCAGAGGAATGTTTTGAAGTTGTATGATTTTGCAGAATTTTTGTTATATTTGGAAGTGAGTTTTTCGCACTTTAGCCTTCGCCCCACCTGCAACAGAGAAAAGCAACTGTCTTTTCGGAAAAGTGTTCCTGCTCTTCGCTTCTCTTAACACCCCTGCAAACCAGATTTTTTCGACATGATATGTTGAATTAATATTATATGTGGGTTGCCTGCAGATGAAAAGTAATCTCGCTATCTGCGCATGGAAAATCTATTTCATATTCTTTTTTTGAACCCCGATTTATGTAATTGCCACCGCACCGTATAATTTCACATAAAGTATACAAAATAGACATTGTTTTAGGACAAAATCCTGTTGGTACTTCATATTGGCAATGAAATGTATCCCCTGTCTCAAATCCCAGTCTACAACTTCCAGCTTTCCCGGATGTTACAGAAATCGTAAATTCCCAATCTTCAGTAATCCATTTATTCATATTCACAGCCTCCACATATTCTATTTGGTAATGCAGGTATAGCTTTTTTTAACGGGCACACAATTCCGAAAAGGGAGAAAAGCAATTGCCACCTTCAAAAGCATAATTAGCAGCAAATGATTTGCCATGAGAATGTTCCACTTTCTGGCGGCGATTTCCCTGATATCCCCTTCGCTGTAGCAATGCCATCAGGTTTTGTGGCGGTGCCGGGAACGGAGCGCAGAGCCGGCGCCGCCACAAAACCTGATGGCATTTCCCGCAGGCAAACGTTTATCAGCATCCGGAATCGCCCTGCCCCCGTCAGCGCTGCTTCACCGTTCTGGTGGCGAAAAAGCATGGGATGTTCATCTGGTGCAGCCGCCCGGAGCCGTTTGTATCCTCATATAAATCCGTCAGCCCAAATCCCGCTTCGAGCTGACCCCCGATTTGCTCCTCCAGCGTATGAGAAAACTGCACCCCGTCGTTATTTCGTTCCAGCTGCTCCATCTGCTCCGGATTATGCAGCGGATTAAACGGAAAGGAATTGACCACCTCTTTTTCGTCGTCACCGGCAAATAAAAAGTTGATTCCATTATCCAGCCCCGCAAGAAGGATTCCGGAGGGCTTCAATATTCGATAGCACTCCCTCCAGATCGGCTTGACCTCCTCCACATAGCAGTTCGCTACGGGATGAAAAATAATATCAAAACATTCATCCGCAAAGGGCAGCCTTTTTGTCATATCCCCTCTGACGATTTCGATATCATACTGTTCTCTTTCGGCGACAATCCGTTCACTTTTTAACTGTTCTTCGGAATAGTCAAGCACCGTGCATATCGCGCCCAGGGCGGCAAAAACCGGCATTTGCTGTCCGCCGCCGCTCGCCAGCCCCAGAACTTTTTTGTTTTTCAGGTCTCCAAACCATTCGTGCGGGACATATCTGGTCGGGGTCAGTTTTACATTCCAGTTCCCGCGTTGTGCGTTCTCATAGACGGAATGATCAATCGGTTTTCCCCATTCCCATCCTTCTTTGACCCAGCTGTCAATTGTTTTGGCGTTGATATTCTGATAAGACATTGCTTTCCTCCGTTCTCTTTATACCTTTTTCAAATGATCCATTTTTCCAACCAAGCGGCTACGCCATCCTTCTCATTTGAAAGCGTTATGGCATCGGCAACAGCTTTTACCTCCTGTATCGCATTCCCCATCGCTACGCCGATGCCGCATAGCTTCAACATGCCGATATCCGCGTAATCATCTCCAAAAGCAACGATTTCTGATACATCCACATGACATGCTTCACATACTGCCAGGATTGCCTTTTCCTTTGTAATCCCGCTTTTCGTAAACTTGTACCAATCGCCATCCGAAAAGCGTTGGCTGTCAAGCTCCGAAAAATGTCCGCATAATTTCTTCGCCACATTGGAATCGGGGATTTCAACACATATCTTCAATGCCTCATGGTTAAAGTCAGAAAAATCCGTATACATGCTGTCCCCCCAGCTTTTATCCTGTTCTTTTGGATTGGTTTTGTAATTCCAATAATGGGCGTCTAATGTATCAACCGTTATTTCACAATCTGCGCCACATATCCTTCTTGCCGCTTCAATAAAACCGTTTACTTCCAGCGCCGAAAAAACAGAGGAACAAATAATAGTTCCGTTTACCCGCACGAATGCCCCGCCGCTGCTGATCAGGATATCCGGCTTTAGTTCCTTTAAAAATTTCAGGCAGTTTTGCTCACCTCTGGATGTCGAAATGCCGATCAGGAAGCCCTGCTCTTTGCATTTGGAAACGACTTCTAAAGTATGCCGGGACAGTGTTTTGTCATCTCTGAGCAAAGTGCCATCCAGATCAAAAAGCAGTATTCTTTTGGGGACCTCCATAATATATTCCTCCAGATTTTCGTTAAATCGATCGCAAATCTATCATACCATATTCTTTGGTTTTCAGATACAAATTTACTCAAATTTTCTGTCATAAAGCAATGCCGCAATCAGAACCACAAAACACGAACCTGCATTATGCACCAAGGCCCCCGTTGTCGGGTTTAGTACACCTGATACGGAACAGGCTACGGCGATAAAATTGATGCACATGGAGAGAGTAATACTGAATTTAATTGTTGCTATGGTGGCATTTGACAGCTTTTTCAAATAAGGAATTTTCGAAATATCGTCACTCATAAGGGCAATATCCGCTGCCTCCACCGCAATGTCGCTTCCCATGCTGCCCATTGCCACACCTACATCGGCAGTTTTAAGGGCGGGAGCATCATTTACGCCATCGCCAATCATACATACACGTTTTCCCTGTTTCTGCATTTCTGAAATGCTGGCTACCTTTTCTTCCGGAAGCAAATCGGCTTTCACTTCCGTAATACCTGCCTGCTTTGCAAAGTAAGCTGCCGTTTTTTTGTTATCTCCAGTCAGCAATACTGTATTTGTGTTCATACCGGACAATTTTGCGACCATCGCTCCGGCTTCCGGTCTTAATACATCAGATAATGCAATCATGCCAAGGCAGGAATCGCCGTCCGCGACAATAACCGCCGCTTTTCCCTGCATACGCAGCTGTTCCAATTCCTTATTTACATTTTGCGAAAGAATGATGCCGTTCTGCCGGATAAATTTTTCATTTCCAATACACAGTCTAAAGCCGGATATCTCCGCATAAATCCCTTTCCCGCTTTGCATTTGAAAAGAATCGGATTCCATAAGCTTCACACCTTTTTCCTTTGCATGGGCTACAATCGCTTTTCCTAATGGATGCTCGCTTTTCATTTCGGCAGAGGCTGTCAGTGCAAGCAGCTTACTTTCACCGATATTTTCATCCAAAGTTATAATGTCGCTTACTTCCAACTTCCCATAAGTCAATGTACCCGTCTTATCAAATGCCAGGGTGGTCACCTTCCCCATTTTTTCAAGCGCTTCTCCTGATTTGATGATTACACCATGCTTTGTTGCCTGCCCTATGGCTGCCATAATCGCTGTCGGGGTGGCAAGCACTAAGGCACACGGGCAAAATACCACTAAGACGGTTACCGCCCTCACAATATCCCGCGTAAGGAACCCTGTGATAACAGCAATGCTCAGAGCGACGGGCACGAGCCAGCTCGCACATTTATCGGCAATTCTCTGCATTGGCGCCTGCCTGCTTTCCGCGTCCTGAACCATTCGTATCAGCTTCTGCAAAGAACTGTCCATGCCCACTTTGGTTGCCCGTAAATCTATAGCGCCAAACCGGTTGATTGTTCCGCAAAAAACTTCCTCCCCTGTTCCTTTGTCAACCGGAAGAGATTCTCCCGTCATAATGGACTGGTCAATGGAGGTTTCTCCATGGATAATAATCCCGTCAACAGGAATTGTTTCTCCCGGCAGCACACGAAGTATATCATTCTGCCTGATCTGGTCTGCAGGAATCATTTTCTCGGATTCTGCTTCTGATTTTCCGTTTTCGTTTTCTTTGCCTGTAATCAGCCTTCCCTGCGCCGGGACAAGACTGATCAGCTTTTTCAGCCCTTTTTTCGCCCTGTTTGTCGTCATATCTTCCAGGATAGCACCGATTGCCATAATAAAGGCAACTTCACCGGCAGCGAATAAATCCCCTATGGCGATTGCCGCCATCATGGCAACGCTTATCAGCAGCGCAGAGGATATTTTACTGATTCCTTTATTATGAATCACTCTCCATACCGCAGTTCATGGCTAATTAAAGGGAACAAAAAGAAAGGAAAAGCACAATCCAGACGGTATCAGCGGCAAGATACAAGAATAAATTGTGATTACACAAGATTGGTGTTATAATAAGAGAAAAGTTCCTGCCGGGGCAGCCGCCCCGGTGGTATGGATAGAAAGGCAGGAAAACAATATGCACATCAGCTATAAACCACTCTGGCACACACTGTTAGAGCGTGATATGAGGAAAGAGGATTTAAGGCTTGCTGCTGGTATGACAACAAATATGATTGCCAACATGAGCAAAGAGGGAAAGCACATCAGCATGGATACATTAGCCCGTATCTGCGAAACGCTGAATTGTGAGATTACCGATGTGATTGAGTTAGTACCAGACGAGCCTGCTTCCACAGGAGGTAAGGAACATGAGCGAATTGAAACCAAGAATAACGGAAAACGGAATTGATTATATCCTTGTCGGAGATTACTACATCCCGGACTTGAAGCTGCCGGAGGAACACCGCCCTATCGGAAAGTACGGACGGATGCACCGGGAATATTTAAGGGAAGTCCACCCAGCCAGATTGAACACATTGATACTGACCGGAGAATTGTGGACATATCTTGCAGACCTGAACGAACAGGCACAGGAACGGTTAGACACTATCATGGAACAGCTGAAAGCTACCGAGGGCGTGACAGAGGAATTAAAGCGTACCTGTCAAATGGAATGGGTACAACGATGTAATAACATCCATAACCGGGCAGAAGAAATTGTTTTGCATGAGATGATTTATTCATAACGGTGTGGTAGAATGATTATGTAAATAAATTTGATTTGGGGTGATAAATATGAAGGTATTAGTTAGTGCCTGTATTATGGGAACAAACTGTAAATATAACGGAAAAAACAATAAAAATTTAGCAGTTATCAATTTCTTAAAGGATAAAGAAGTTATTTCTATTTGCCCAGAAATATTAGCTGGCATGAAAATTCCTAGACCTTGTGCAGAAATTGTGAATGGGATTGTAGTAGATGAAAATGGAAATGATGTTAATTCTGAATATAATAAAGCAGTGTCAATGGCATTATCAAAAATTCAAAATGAAGATATTGATTTGGTTATATTACAATCCAGAAGTCCTACTTGTGGTGTAAATCAAATATACGATGGTAGCTTTACTGGAAAACTAATTTCTGGAATGGGATTTTTTGCGAAGGCATTAAAGCAAAGAGGATATAATGTTATTGATGTTGAAGAAGTTTAAGTTTGTCACTTTGAAATTTTAATTGAATAACCACAGCACAAACCGCTGCTACATGGGAGCCAACAAACCATGCAACAGCGGTTTTTTCTTTACCGTTTTTTCCTCTGGCTGATAGGCGTTCCCATTTTCTTTGATTTTTTGAGAATCCGAATCAGCCAGCGAAATTCTTCGTCTGACAGATTTTTATAGTTGATACCGAGCTGCTTGCAGTAAAGAACAACCAGCTTTTCATCCCGGCTGCCCTTGAAATTTTCGACCGCTTCCAGATTTTCTTTCAGTTCATCGGCAACGGTGGTCTGGGGCGCACTCTCACTGTCCTTTTTGTGAGCTTCCCGAATATCCCGGATAATGAGGTTGAGGTCATCCAGAACCATGTGGCTGAAATATTCATCATCGCTGATATGGGCGGCTTGCAGCACTTTCAAATGCGGGTCATCTTCGCCGGGGCGATACCGTTCAATGATTTCATGCCGGACGGTATCGACAAGAGCGTTGAGATTTTGAATCTGCATGGTGGCAATCCCATCCACATAAATCTCAATGTCCGCAAGAAACTTGATAAAGTCCTTATGGGTGGCAAGTTCGCAGAGCAGGCGGTTGTTAATCCGACCGCTTTTCAGAAGTGCCACCATTTCATCATTCAAATGCAGCTCCGTTAGTGGCGTGTTGATCTGCTCCCGGTTCTCTGTCCGGCACAGTAGATAATCAACGGAAACCCCATAGAAGTCTGCCAGCGTGATAAGGTTGCCATGATTGATTTCCTTATAATCTTCTTTTTCATAATTTCCAAGAGCTGATTTGGAAATGCCCGTCAGCTTTGATAATTCTTCCAGATTTAAGCCTTTGTCCTTGCGGAGTTCCCAAAGGCGTTCC
>CAJUEL010000036.1 GCA_910585455.1 uncultured Eisenbergiella sp.
TGCACAATTCAGGTATTGACAAAAGTCACTACATAACAGTTCAGCCAGGTCTGAATTGTTACATTTCCTCCACTTTTTGGGTTAATATGTAGTTGCGAGCAACCTGTTTATATGTTATACTTTTAGAACATACATTCGCATCTGGCGGAGGCATTATGAAAAGGGAGGACATAAATTCCAATTAAGTTCTGTAAGCCTGCGCAGCGTGAATTGCAAAAAGAATCTATGGATATTACCTGAAACAAGTGGAAGAATTGCGGCAGAAGGATGCTGTTTCAGTCAGAAAGCCCGATGAACTACTTCTGGATGCTTTCCGTGAGGATATCGTGTCTGGTGAGGGTGGAGAAACGGGAGGAAAGATATTTGACTGATGCGATACCGGCTGCGGATATATGGAAACTGGGGGAATTATGTATGCAGGAGCATGAGGTTATATTATATCAATTAGAGAGTACAAATGTTTATGTGAATGTCATTTTTAAAGAAGAAACATTTTGGATGACACAAAGAGCAATCGCAGAGTTATTTGATTGTACAGCAGATAATATTTCGCTACATTTGAAAAATATTTATAAAGAGGAAGAATTAGACGCACAAGCAACTACCGAGTTTTTCTCGGTAGTTCAAAATGAAGGCGGAATTAATGGCAGAAGATGAGATATTAATGAGTATGCAGGATTGGGTGGAACAGACAGATCAGTTTTTGGTGAATAATCGAAGGGAAGTGTTGGATGGAAAAGGAAAAGTATCACATGAAAGTGCAATGAAAAAAGCAGAACAGGAATATGAGGTATTTCGTATAAAACAGGATAAAGAATATATTTCAGAATTTGATCGGGAGATAGAGAAATATTTAAAAGGTGAATTATGAAAAATAGTAAGAAAAATTGCGATGCGGGTGCCGCAGGCGGAATCATATGCGGTGAATAAGCTGTCAGATGAGACGAGGGATTGTTATGACACATCATTAGAATATGAAGTTTTTGACGCAACAGGTAAGTCATAAAAGCTTTATTTTATTCGTGATCGCGCTGGAAACAGGGAGCGAAGCATTAGGGCTTTTCTATGTGAGAATATTGGGCGGGATTTTGGATGTTATTACGATTCAGAAAAATTTTCAGCAGTTTGTATGGTTATCATTCCTTTATATTGCTGTTTTTCTGGCGGAGAAAATCTTTTTTATGCTTTCCGTGAAATTAAAAGTGAAGATAGAAGAACAGGTAACCCTGCATGTATTTTGGCCGTTTGGGAAGGAAGGGAGTATCCGTATGGCGCAATGTGCGGATGAACAGCATTTATGTGGAGAAGGAGCCTTATTTTTTCAATCTGTCCGCTATCGAGAATCTTAAGATGATAGATGGAAGAGAAGAACAGATAATAAAATGTCTGGAATTATGCTTTGACGCTGCCGAGATCGATGAACTGGGATTGTTATCGGAGCGGGCAATCGGGGAAAAGGGAGGAAGATTGTCAGGAGGGCAGCGGGAGCGGTTAAACGTCGTGCGGGTATTGCTGGCTGCGCCGCAGCTGGTGGTATGGGATGAAGCGACAGCGCAGATGGACGAAGGTCTGGAGAAAAAAATGATTGAAGTGATAAAAAACGGGTTAAGGGGAAGCACAAATATATTTATTTCTCACCGGAAAGAAATATATGCGCATGTAGATAAAGTGGTTTTGGTTAATGCGGGGGCTGTTTTTTGGCGTAAAGTCTGATGGAACTGTGTTGGGGCAGATTGTTACAGAAAGATAATAATCGGAGGGCAAAATGTCAAAATCAAATATAATCATGTATACTACAGAGGATGGGATTACGAAAATAGAAGTGACCTTTGATCAGGATACGGTCTGGTTATCCATAGATCAGATGGCTGAATTATTTCAGCGCGATAAAAGTGTGATAGGAAAACATATAAGGAATATTTTTAAAGAAGGTGAATTAGTAAAAGAAACAGTTTGGGCAAAATTTGCCTATACTGCTACTGACAGCAAAACATATCAAGTAGATTTCTATAATCTTGATGTTATCATCTCCGTTGGTTATCGGGTAAAATCCCTTAGAGGGACACAGTTTAGAATATGGGCGTCTTCTATTTTAAAAGAATATATGAAAAAAGGATTTGCGCTGGATGATGACCGTCTCAAGAATCTTGGTGGTGGAAATTATTTTGATGAGCTGTTAGCGCGTATCCGTGATATTCGTTCTTCAGAAAAAATATTTTGGAGAAAAGTGCTGGATATATACGCAACCAGCATTGATTATGACCCAAAGGCAGAAAGTTCCATTTTGTTTTTTAAACAGGTGCAGAATAAAATGCATTGGGCTGCCCATAAGCATACAGCAGCGGAGGTGATCTATCAACGGGTGGATGCGGAAAAAGACAATATGGGATTAACATCATGGACAGGCAAAGAAATCAGACGATCCGATGTAGAGGTCGCAAAGAATTATTTAAACGAAACGGAAATAGATGCATTAAACAAAATTGTTACTGCGTATTTAGATATTGCAGAAGTTCATGCTTTGAATCAAGAACCAATGTACATGAAAGACTGGTTGGAAACAATTGATGACTATTTAAAAATGACAAGAAGGGATATCTTAACCACGAAGGGAAGAATCACTCGTAAACAGGCCATTGAGAAAGCTCATGAAGAATATGAGAAGTATCGAAAAAAACAGGATGAATTTCTTTCTCCGGTAGAATCTCATTTTCTTAAAAGCATAGAAAGATTACATGAATTGGAAGGAAAATAAAATTATTGAATACCATGAAATTTCATAAAGAGATAGCGCTTTTTGATATTCTGAACTGGAAAATTTAATAAATGCCGATTACGCGTACTTGCAGAGATGGCGAACAAATCGCGCTCAGAGGATACTCATATCAGTTCCTGTATTATCAAAAAACAATGACGCTGCGACGGTAAAGGTGCTTCGGGCAATCCTTGATGGTAGAATTGTGCCATTGTATCATGATGAGATTTTGGCTGAGTATGATGAAGTGCTTCATAGAGAAAAGTTTCATTAATTGCTTGAAAAAATCAGGAAATTGCCAGAATGAAAGGAAGACAAAAATATGTTATACTTTAACTGTGATTATATGGAAGGCGCGCATCCGGAAATCCTTTCGCGCCTTATGGAAAGCAACATGGAGCAGACTTTCGGCTATGGAAGCGATCCGTATTGCGATGCGGCGAAGGAAAAGATACGAAGAGAATGCCACAGCCCACAGGCGGATATTTTCTTTCTGGTGGGAGGAACCCAGACCAACGCGGCGGTGATCAAGGCGTTTTTGAGGCCCTTTGAGGGGGTTATTTCAGCACAGACCGGTCATATCAACGTGCATGAGGCGGGTGCGATCGAGACGGGCGGGCATAAGGTGTTGTCTCTTGCCGGACAGGACGGAAAGCTGGGCGCTGTAGAGCTGGAAGCATATCTGGAGGCATTTGCGAGGGATGAGAGCAACACCCACATGGTACAGCCCGGAATGGTATATATTTCCCATCCCACTGAATACGGTACGCTCTATACCGCGCAGGAGCTGCGCGATCTGCGCCGGGTCTGCGACAGGTATGGGCTGCCTCTGTACCTGGACGGCGCGCGGCTGGGGTATGGGCTGATGGCGGAGGAGGCGGATGTGGATATGGAAACAGTGGCGGCATACTGTGATGCCTTTTATATTGGGGGCACGAAGGTGGGGGCTCTGTTTGGAGAGGCGGCCGTTTTTCCCAAGGGAGCGCCGAAGGGCTTTTTTACGCTGATGAAGCAGCAGGGGGCGGTGCTGGCGAAGGGCAGACTTCTGGGAATTCAATTTGATGCGCTCTTTACGGACGGGCTGTATTACCGGATCAGCGCTCATGCCATCGCCATGGCGATGAAGCTAAAGGAAACGCTGCTGCGCGCAGGCTGCCCGCTGTTTCTGGATTCCCCGACCAATCAGCAGTTTGTTGTGTTGTCCACACAGAAGAGGGAGATTTTGCGGGACAGGGTAAGCTATGAGGTCTGGCAGGAGCGGGAGGACGGCAGTGCAATCGCCCGCTTTGCCACGAGCTGGGCGACGAAGGCGGCGGATATTGACAGCCTGGGGCGGATTCTGGGAGTATGACCGGAGAAAGCATGTCGGATATCCGTTGTCAGCGGCGGGATTGCTGATGCCGGTGTGACGGCAGAACAGGGAAATGCGTAACAGTTCAGACAGAGCTGAACTGCTACGGATATGTTTCAAAATACATAACATGAGGGAGTTTTGGCAGATGTTAAGAGATGATATTATCATGAAAATCGGGATCGTACACATTCTGGATTCCGCGGTGGGCGTGCCGGTGCTGTCCGACTGCCCGATCGACATGGGCTCGAATCTGTGTGATTTTTTGAAAGCGCATATCGAGAAGGTGACGGAAAGCGATGACGTAAAGCGGTGTCAGTTTTCGGAGGAGTCAGAGGTGATGGGGCTGATCCAGGGCTGCCGGGCGGATAATTTTGTGGAAACGAGCAAGAAGCTTTGCGAAAAGCTCTATGCGGTCATGAATGCGAATATCGATATTCCGGCAGCGGACGTGGCGGTGGTTGTTTTTTCGGCACAGGGAACGGACTATTTCGGCTTTTTGAAGCTGAATTACAAAAGCTCCTATACCCATGCCACGCGCCCCACGGATGAGGGCGGGAATCTAAATGATATCATCCTGCAGAAGGCGATTTTGCCCGCAGTCGGACAGAAGCTGTCCGAGGCGTTTATCGTCAATCTGTCGGATGGAGAAATTCTTCTGGCGGAGAAGAAATATGATATCAACGGGGAGAAACGACCGTATCTGTCGGAGCTGTTTTTGGAATGCCATGCGCCCATGTCTCAGAAGACGAAGCTGGACATCGTGACCCGGGCGGTGGAGCAGGTCAATAAGAAGTATTATGGGGATGAAGATGCGGAACGGAAGATGGAAGTAAAAAAGGCAATTTACGAGGAGCTGGAGGAGAAGGGAAGCCTGGCGGTGGAGGAAGTGAAGGAGAAGATCTTTAAGGACAGCCCCGAAATGCAGGCGGATCTGGAGGAAAAGCTGGAAAAATACAATATGACAAAGGAAGTGGTGGAGCCTAAAAGCGAGGCGACCATCAAAAAGTTTCAAAAGCAGCACCTCACCACGGATACGGGCATTGAGATCACGATTCCCATGGAAGAGTACGGCGATCCGGACAAGGTGGAGTTCATCACAAACGGGGACGGCACGATATCTGTGCTGATCAAGAATATCGGACGGCTCAGTTCGAAGTAGGATATATCAGGAAAACGGAAATCCGGCTGGTTTCCGTTTTTTTATGGAAATATTTAAAACCTTTTTCCCGAAAAACAGGTTATATAATATGTAACGTTACAAAAGCTGTGGAGCATGCCATGAACGACAAAAAAGCGGTCCGGCTGATCGGGCAGGGAAAAACAGAATATATCAACGATATCGCCAGCGCTTATTATGACGATATATACCGGTTCTGTTGCTTTCAGACCGGGGATGCGGACTGGGCGTATGACCTGACGCAGGAAACCTTTCTGCGCTTCATCCGCTACGTGGATTCGATGAAGGCGGGCAATGTGAAGGGATATCTTCTGACCATCGCCATGAATGTATGCCGGGACGGCTTTCGGGAGAAAAGCAGGCGGGAGGCGCAGACCGCAGGCGAGGAAGCGCTGGATACCCAAAGCGCGCCGCAAAGAGATGCGGAAGCGGAGGACCGGCTCATGTTGCAAAGAGCGCTTCTTTCATTGCCGGATTATCAGCGGGAGGCGATTGTGCTTCATTTTTACCAGGGGTTAAAATACCGGGAGATCGGGAAAATGACGGGAAGCAGCGTTGCGACGGTGAAGTCCCGGATCCGGCAGGGATGTCAGAAAATGAAGGAACTGCTATAGCGGTATGGATTGGACATGGATGGAATGTGTTACCGGGTAATAGTTCAGACTTGTCTGAACTGTTATGTCACTGGTCGCAGAGAAAATAGCGACGATTGTCAATCAGACAGGGAGCGGGAGCATGGAAAAAAAGAATCTGGATTTGAAAAAAAGAATGCTGGAGAATGCAGAACGGATTGAAATTGACGAAGAACGGAAAAGAAAGAGTCTGGCTTACATTGCATGGGAGGCAGGGCAAAAGGAAATCTGCCATCAGCCGGACTGGTGGGAGGTGATATCGGTACAGCTGTTGGGTGTGCCGGTGAGCGCATGGCTTTTGCAGGCGGTATTTTTTCTTCTGGCGCCTGTTACGGAGACGGTGCTGCGCAGGAAGGGGCTGGTACATGGATATGAGATTTTTCCGGCACTGTCCGTATGTATGGCGACGGGGTCGCTGGTATTTGTCCACGAGCTGTCCCGGCATTTTTCATGCAAAATGGCGGAGCTGGAGCAAAGCTGCTACTTAAATCTGTCCCAGCTGTGGCTTTTACGGGTGCTGTGCATCAGCGGTGCGGACGCGCTTTTCGCGATCGGCTTAAGCGTTCAAAGGGCAGGGCATTACGGTTTTGGCATATTTGCCTTTGCGGTCTATGTGCTCACCCCATTTTTTCTCACCAATGCGATGCTGCTGGCTTTCATTTCACTGGGAAGAAATCGCGGCAGGGCCGGACAGCTGGCGCTGGCAGTGCTGGCGGCGCTGGGGCTGGCGATAGAGTATCTTTGCGGCCAGATTTATGAAAGGGTCTGGCTGCCCATGTGGGTGGCCTTGCTGGCGGTGGCGCTTTGCCTGTGCGCAGGACAGGTGCAGAAAATCAAAAAAGAGATGGAGGGAGAAAATGTATGCTGGAACTGAGGGCTGAGGGTGTGTGTAAGCAGTTCGGAGAAAAAAAGGCTGTGCAGGATGTAAGCTTTACCTTAAACAGCGGCGTTTACGGGCTGCTGGGTGCAAACGGGGCGGGGAAAACCACGCTGATGCGGATGCTGTGCGCCCTGTTAAAGCCGGACAGCGGCGAGATCAGTTTTTGTGGGGAAAATGTCCGGCAGATGGGCGCGCGCTACAGGCGGGTGCTGGGATATCTGCCGCAGGACTTCGGTTATTATCCGGATTTTACGGCGGAGCGGTATTTGCGGTATCTGGCACAGCTTAAGGCGCTGCCGCCCTGGACGATTCCACAGAAGCTGGATGAGATCTGGGAGCTTACCGGCCTGCAGGATGCAAAAAAGCAGAAGCTAAAGGGTTTTTCCGGCGGTATGCTGCGCAGGCTCGGCATCGGGCAGGCACTGCTGAACGATCCTGCGGTGCTGGTATTGGATGAACCGACCTCGGGGCTTGATCCGAAGGAGCGGATCCGGTTCCGGAATATGATCAGCTCCATGGGAAAGGACAGGATTGTGCTTTTGTCCACCCATATCGTGCAGGATGTGGAGTTCATTGCGGACAGCATCGTCATGATGAAGGGCGGCAGGCTGATCGAATCGGGCACGGTGCAGACGCTGGCGCAAAAGGCGGTCAATCATGTATGGGAATGTCTGGTGGATGAGGCATGGGCGGACCGGATCATCGCCGCCCATGCGGTGAGCAATTTAAGGCGGGAAGGCGCACAGGTTTTTCTGCGCGTGGTATCCGATGAAAAGCCGGTGCCGGACGCGAAAGCGTGCGAGCCGAACCTGGAGGATGTGTATCTGTTTTATGCGGGAGAAAGGAGAGAATATGGATCTGTTTCGGATGGAGCTATATAAAATACTGCGCAGGCGTCCCATCTGGTGGCTCCTGACCGCCCTGCTCGCTTTTTGCGTGCTTTGGATTTCTGCCTGGGCATCAGAGGAGGATACGGTGGTGGATGGCGTGCGTTATCACGGCACAGAGGCGATTGAAAGGGACAGGGAAATCGCCCGGCAGTGGGAAGGTGTGCTGACGGTGGAAAAGCTGCAGGAAATTCTGGATACCTATGGGCTGGCTGTCAACGAGCGGGCAGAGTGGGAGTCGCCCAGGGGCGGTAACTGGGTCAGCCGCTATGCGACCAATATGCTGACGGATTTTTTGAGCCGGGACGCGCACGATGGGGCGGATTTTCTGGATGAGGAGGCTCTGACGCGGACGGTATGGGAGCTGGAACGGTATGCGCCGCATTTTTGTTACATGGAGAATGCGAATATGCTTTATGAAGCGACCTTTACGGTCAATCTTTTAGTGCTGCTGCTCATCACCTTTGCTCTTACCCCTGTGTTCACGGAGGAGTACCGGTGCAAAACCGCGCCGCTGATCGCAGGCTGCGAGCGTGGACGCAAAAAAATTGCGGGAATCAAGATCGCAGCGGCGGTCGTATTTTCCCTGGGAATGTATGTGCTGGTGGATATTGTATTGCTTCTGATTTTTATCGCGTATTACGGGTGTGACTGGATGGCCGGCGGAGCGTGTCTGGTCAACTGGATCGCCGTGCCGCGCTATATGGGGCTTGCGATCTGGCAGGCGTATCTGCTGCAGTTTTTCTGGGGCATGCTGGGGATTCTGGTGATGGTGGCGGTTTCGCTTTTCTTTTCCGTCCTGTGCAAACAGACGTTTCTGGCGATGGCAGGCTCGCTCCTCTTTCTGGGAGGCGGGTATGTGCTGCCCGTGATTTTGATGCAGTTTCGCGTGCCCAGATGGCTCATGCGGCTGACAGGATGGGCCTTTGAATGCAATCCCTATTATCTGATGACCTCGGTTTCCAGGGGAAGCTATCTGGGAGAGCTGTGGCGGCTGCTGTTGATCGCCGTGCTGCTCGTGGGCGTCCAATATGCCGTGCGGGAGCGCTGGGGGCGGCAGGAAGGGTGATGGAAGCCTGTGCGGGAGGCAGCGGCGGCGAAAGCCGGATGCGTGCGGAACGGATCGGAACCGGGTTTTTGTGGCGGCGGATGAGAGGCAGCGCTTTTTGTGCAGCGTTATGCAAAGCGGGCAATTCCGGCAAACCGGCGTCGCATTCCAAAAGCGCAGCAGGGCGCGATAAACTCACTTCGTGTAACAGTTCAGCCGGGTCTGAACTGTTACTGCATTCGCCCATGAAAATCGCTTCGCGATGGGGCGAATGCCTGCTACCGGTACGATTTCTCACGGTCTGTGCGGTGAACGCGCAGACCTGGCTGAACTGTTACCACTTCGTTCGGACAGTATCGCGCCCTGCTGCAGGAATGCTCTGCCGCTTTGGGAATTGCTCCACTTTGCGTAGAGCAGCACAAAAAGCGCGCCTCCCATCCGCCTCCACAAAAAAACGGTCCCGTTCCGCACGCATCCGGCTTTCGCCGCCGCTGTGTCCTGGCCGGGGGGATCGACTCTTCCGCTATGGGACAGGAAATTCTGCAATCGGCATTTATGGACAACGGTATTTATATTTTCTACAGCATTATCGTAGAGTAACTTATATAAACCTGTTTACAAGTGGGGAACTTAATGAGTATCTTGTTGACATTGATAGCCAAGCACAAGAGCGTTTCTTTAGGATTGTAAAGCAGATGAAATAAGTCCAAATCGTTACTGAACAATTGAAAGCAAATAATCCTATAAAATGGACTGGAATGATGAGTGGCATTAGGCAACGGGCAGAAGAAATTGTTTTAAAAGAATTGATATATGATTAATTAGGGACGGCATTGGCGCGAAGCTAATGACGTCCTTAATCTTATGGGAGTAGAAATCTTAATGCGTTTGTTGTATAATTGATTTATAAAATTAGAAAACCCAGATGCAAAAATAAGATATGAAATTTATGTTGAATTAGGAAAAAGACTTTGGTACAATTAAAAATTTATTATGAGAGGAAAGAACATATGAAAAAGAAAAATAATAATGACTCATTGCAAATATTTATAAAGGTCATATATTTTGACGAGTCTGCAGCACAAGATGATAAAATTAACGAATCAGAGTGATGAATATTGTTTGCGTTAAATTGGAGGAATATAATGAATTCTATTGAAATTGTATTTAAAATCATCGATATAGTTATAGCTATAATTGGTCTTATATTTGTTATATTTGGTTGGATTATACCATATCGACATTCAGTAAAAGCTGAAAAATTACGTATTGATAACGAAAAAGAGTTAGAAAGAATACGTTGGAAAAAAGAATTAATTGATAAGCAAATTTCAGAACTTTATGGACCAATTTATGCATTAATCATTGAAGGTGATATTAGTTTTTCGAGAATATTATATCAACTTGGACGGAATTACGTGATTCCGAAAGATAAAAGTTTTGATGATTTGCCCGTGGATGAGCAAAAGATATGGAAACATTATGTTGATACATATAAGATAAAAACGCAAATGAAAATGGTAGAAATAATGAGAAATAATTTGCATTTAATTTATAATTCTGAGTTGCCGACTTGTTACAAAGAGTTTCTTGATTATTCATTAGGATGGGAACTTCTTGATAATCAAAAACGTCAAGGTGTACCTAATTATTATGAATATCACTATGTTTTCAATTATCCTACCGAATTTAATCACTATATTCGAACGACATTAGAACTTCTTTTAGATGAACAGGCAAAGCTGATAAAACAATCCGAACAGGCAACTGCATCCATATCTATACGGTGATTCTTAGAGTTGGATAATAAATAATGGTATTTGAAAGGTAAAAGCGAAACGGGCTTCCAGCGTGGCCATCGGAAGTCCGTTTTTGCTCGTTGGGCGTACCTCAAATCATTTGACCAGCCCCGTGCCGGGGCTAGTTGCGCATTCAGAAACCGAACGCTATGGTTATAGTCTGATATACTCAAGTAGGCTGTCTGCTATTTTGATTGGTGAGCTGTAGGGAGATACCTGATACACATGGCCCTCATTATCCTGCCAGATAACAATTCCATCTATATGCGCTTCTTCGATGACATACCAACTCGGTTCAATTCTTTTCATCAACATCTTTTCTGTAATTGTAACATCAACCACATTTAGATGTGGGATGTTGCATATTCCAGTTAGTTCATGGCCTTGAAATGATGCGACACCAAATTCTTGGATATATTCTCTATACTCTTGTGAAAACTTTAACCCAAGAGTTTTCTCCGCATCCTGGATTTTTTGGAAATCAACTCCGTTCAAAGATACAACCCCAACTTGTTCTCTTAATGCAGAAATAATATTCATTATTCGCCTATGCTCCTTGTAACATCTTTAGAATAGCTTTCCAGATTTCCTGCTTTTGCTTGGCCCACGCGGCATCTGAAATGTCTTTACC
The DNA here is from genome assembly GCA_910585455.1 of uncultured Eisenbergiella sp. Taxonomy (GTDB): domain Bacteria; phylum Bacillota; class Clostridia; order Lachnospirales; family Lachnospiraceae; genus Gallintestinimicrobium. The sequence goes on from CAJUEL010000036.1 coordinate 11,164, forward strand.
TTGCTCAGCATAGTGCAGAACGCTATAATTTCCGGACGAATGATGTTCCGCCCAAGATAAAATTGCTAGTGGTGAATCTGCTCTTTGACCCATGTGATGCAGTTCAAAGGGTGTTCCTGTAGCATCGACAGGTGCGAGATTTGCAGCAACTCTTTGTACGTTTGTTCTTCCATAAGCATCGGTAAGCGTCCAATCAATTTGCCTTAAAAATACAAATTCACCATCTGGAAGTTTGGTTGGAACCAGATTGGCATCCTTATAAATATTATATTCATCTATTGAATGAATATTCTTTATAGCATCCAATGACCATTTGGACTCTTTCTGAATCATCGCAGCCGCGTTCATCGTTAATCCATTCTCGGTAGCCTTTTTAAGAAGGAATGTTTCACTTGTACCGCCATCAATCGCACCAGTGATTGCCCCCCATTTGAAGCCCTCACTTCCAGCGAAAGCGGCGGCTTCGATAGCCTCATTGAGGTCTCCTGTTTGGATTCCCCGAACAATACCAGCGGAGATACCGCCGAACGCAGCGGAGGAAAGCGCCATAGTTTCTGCTGTTGTTGCGGAGACCGCAAAGATCATGCTTACGGCTGGCGCACCGGCCCCTGCCGAGACAACGGAGACCGTAACACAAACAAGAATAACACCCGTACCGATGGCAACATTTTTTAGCATGGTCTCAGTGTTAACATCTTCTATTTCCTGAAGTTCCTGAACAGTGGTGTCTCCGTTTTCACCTAAAGTAAAGATGTACCTTGTTCCTTGAAATAGAGCATCTAGTTCATTCAAAGTATAGCCAAAGTAGATATTGGATTGTGAGTTATAGGCAACTTCCTCAAGGTACTCTTTTGATATATAGGTAGCGTTTACGCTCTCGACAAAATACTCCTCACTGTCGAGAGCGGTGATAGTTTCCGTATAAACTAAATCTTCTATGTGGGCCAGTAAAAGCGCGTCGTCCAAGGAATTATAGTGCGGTTCAACATTTTCCCATACTACCGTCTTAACCGCTTCGGAGGATGGGGTAGAGGGCGCAGTATCTGGATTACTGACAGGATTTGTTGCTTTCGGCTGGGACTGTGAGCAACCAGCAAGAATCATTGTTATACAGAGAAAAAGAGCAATTATACGCTTCATTGATCTATGTCTCCTTCATTCTCGCTGCCACTGTTGTGGACCGGTGTTTTTCGTTTTTTCAGAAAGATAAGTACAATTATTCCAAAAGCTACGATGCAGATGCTCGCAACGATAATTGTAAAATCAGGGAATATTGCATCAGGCTCATCTTCAACTTGCTGGGTTTCGGATTCATTTGAAGATGACGATTCTGGAGCAGACATAGGGACATCTTCATCTTCGCTGGGTGGATCTGTAGGTGGAGTGGCGCTGGCAAGCTGGATAGTCCCATCGTCGGATATTGTAGCACCTTGCTCAAGCAGCAGATTGATTTCAGGAATAGAAAGCCCTGTTGTCATGTAAGCGCGAAGAACGCCGTTTGTTCCAACATAAATCTTCTTTACCGTAAACTGATTTGTATATTCGTTTTGGACTGTAATCGTATAGATACCCTCATCGGTATATCTTGCGCCATCTTTAGCAGGGCTGTTAAAGCGTGTGTCTTCGGCAAGCCCATCTGCGCTTTCTTTCAAAACTTCCCGTTTGATATTGACTTTCAAGTATCGAGACATTGCCAGGTCAAGCTGAAACCCATTTTCGGTCATTGAGCTATTTGTCAACTCACTGCCAGTAACCACATCAAAAGGATAAACCATGCAATTGCCATTTCTGACCGAGAACTTAAAGAAAATGCGGTAGTGCCCAATTTTATCAATCAATTCATCACTGGTAATCTCATAGTCGAGCGCAACTTCATAATCGCCTTCCTCAAAAAGCTGGACTTTAGTATCGGCTCCAACTGTTGCATTTGCCTCGAGGTAGTTAGTGTAGATTGTTGGTTCTGCGGAAACATTGTTATGGTCTGTATAGCGGATAATGAGAACACCACGCCCAAAGTTCATTTTAGGGGTTTCAAAATATTGGTCATAACCTTCCGTGTCTGCTGAAATGGACAACTTTTCATTTCCTCTCAATGCGTTAATATTTTCATTCAGCTTAAACCATAAAGTGACCTTATCCCCAACATTTTTAAGAAACACCATATCGCCATTGCTATTGGCGACCTCATCGGTATAGCCGCTCACAAAGAAGCGTCCAAGTTCCCAACCATAATGAACATCTTTTTTGTCAATCGTTGTGCTGCCGGAATACCCATCGAAGTTTTCAGCGCGAACCTTTGAACCAAGATTGTAGATTTGATTAGGGTCAACAGTATCCGCTTCTCCTGTGTCTGTATAGGCATAGAACTCATAAACTTCAGCGCATTTTTTGTAATCATACTTATCTGTGTTAATGAACAGGAAATTACTATCTTTTGTTCTAATCCGAAGCTCATAAGCGACAATTACTCGGTAGAAGCAGCCGTTTAATAGCTGAATCTCAGAAGTAGAATAGATAGAGCTTGTCCGAACAGGCGTATCACTAAATGCGTTAGTAATAGTATTGACATTTACCCATTTTTTTTGGTCTTTTGATGTCTGGAGAATAATTGTGCCTTCCATAATATTTGAACTGAGTGTCATACCGGCAACTTTTTTGCTTTTATCCTCAATTAGATGCCAAGAGTCAACATCGGCATTAAGCGTGGTATCCCCATAATTATAGAAAAACACCAGATTGCCGTCAGACACCTCATAAGAAGGCACACCATTGTGTTCGCCTACATTAGTCATGTTGCCGCTGATAAAGAATGTACCGTATGTATCATAATCATCGGATGATGAAGATGCATCACTTTCATGAAATTCATAGTGACTGTCCTTGCCAAACTCATATACATTCCCAGCTACCTCAACTCTTGGACTTGTTGCCAAGGCTGTGGGTGAAAATACACCAACAAGCATAATTGTCATGCAAAGGATAGCACATATCTGAATGATAAAGCACGGCAAAGTTTTTCCTTTTTTCATAGCCATACGAACCTCCGGTTTTAGTGTTCTGTTCAAGCTATATGGATAGGGGGCATTGACCCCTTATTTATACATATACAATCCCATAATCTACTATAGCACATAGAACGACAAATTTCCATAGAAGTCCCCATGATTTTCAAGGTGAATCCGCCGCCGATAGCGTACAAAACACCAGAGGGAGGCTTGCCAATATAACAAGTCTCCCCTTGAATTTTACGGTCTGATGTCGCCACATTCGCAAGGGGGTTGAACTGCCTATGCGCTACACATCTCATCCCTGATGATTTCCTCAGTTCAAATCCGAAAAGCGTATTGCCGAACTTGATGTATTATTTCAGAGGGTTTGTGAGGATAATGTTTGTATTATTAACACTCTATCCACTGAAGAATATGAAGAGTTCAAAAGAAGAAAAAACGGCATAGGCACGAATGGCTATACCGTAAATTCTAAAAGAGCCGCTTTTGTCTGCTTCCTTATATGAAAGGGATGAAATGGGAGGCATTCCAGTTTTTTACTATATATATTATAGCATAAAATCAGGGAAAATACCAGTCTGGTAATGTGGTTTTGGGGGGAATATAATAGGGTTTGTTACTGATTACTTGCGATGTCAGTTCATGGCAGGCATTGGAAGCGGAGTGGGAAACCGGCAGCCGCAAACAGTCTGTCCCTTTCTGACCAGGCTCCACTTCTGTGTCCGCTGCCGGTTTCCCGCTCCGCTTCCGGTGTTCGTCGCGAAACGAACTGACGCAGGGGAGGATGCGTATGGAGGAAAAGAACTGGATGGAGCTGCTTGGAAAGCAGGCTTTAGTGGAGAAGGTGATGGGAACCAACGCTTATACGGAGCAGTTTGGCCTTTGCCTGACACGGGAGGATGCAGAGCTTTTGGTAAAGGGGCGGCAGCGCGCGCTGGCGGCGGAGCGCAGGGTAGAATTTGGGGAGAGCATTCTGCCGAAGCTCGTCTTTACGTTTTGCGACTCCGCATATGTGGAGCAGGAAAGCTTTGTATCCACGTTGCAGCGGCTGCAGGAAATTTTTTTTCTGTACAAAAATGAGATGGAGGATGAGATCACGGATGAGGAGCTTTTGAATTTCATGAAGGAGCAGTTCGAGACGATCTGCTTCGGAGACATGGACTATCTGGAGGGGACCTGTCTGGAATTGTTCGCGGAGGCGGTCAGGGCCGGATATCGGGGATTTCATGCCGATGATGGAAACGGGGAATTTGAAAGGTTCGATATCGTAAAGCGCTGGGACAGGGAATTATATCTGGCGGCGCTGCAGGACTTATTTTGACAGGAATGCTTTTTGTCGTTTCCTATAAAACGGATGGAGGGATCAGATGGGGAATAGCAGATATCCGATGGAAGAGCTTGTGCCGGTGGTCGCGAAGCTGGCGTTTCGGATGACCGGCGGGGAAAGCACGTCCGTTTCTTATGAGCGGGCGCAGCAGCTGATGGAGGCGGTTTTATATTGCCTGCAGGCATATGAGACAGACAGCGGGAACGGGCTGGAAGGGCAGAAGATACCCGCAGAGGAGGCATGGCGGATTGGATACCGGCGGGTGACGGAGAAGGTGCTGCTTTTGAAGGAATGCTATCATGCCATGCTGCCGGACTTTTGTGATTATGGCGTGGCGTGTCTGCGGGATGTGGTGCAGGAAGGAATTCCGGCATTTTTCAGGGTGTATGATCCGCAGTTTTGTCCGCAGGATACCGTGCTGACCATGGATTATCCGGTTTTGTGTGAAATTGCGCCAGGGACCGGGGTGGACGCGGTCTATGCATATGTCAGCTGCATCGCGGCAGAGCAGAGATTTCTGGCGGGCTTTGCGGAAGGCTATGTCCGGCGCGTGCTACAGGACTATCAGGAGGACCGGGGTGCGCTGATGGAAAACATATGCGCTGTTTTGCTGCCCAACGTGCTGGGGCATCTGCTGTTGCATAAGCCTCTTGGGCAGGAAGGCTTTACGGAGGAAGAGCTGGAACGGCTGGGAGATTATGTGCGCGGACCGGAAGAGACGAAGACTTTTCTTAAAAATGTGGTTGCCCGGATGGTGGCGCAACGCTATAATGGAGAGCAGGGACTTGCAGATTATTTATGCGGCGAGGTAGAAAATATTGCCGTGCGGATGGCACATTACAGGGAAAACGGCTGTCTGAAAAGGCTCTTTTTCCGATAGCGTAAAGAGGTATCCTATGTATAAAATTATGATTGTGGAGGACGATCCCGCCATTGCGGGTGTGGTGTCCAGACATCTTGGAAAATGGGGCTATGAGGTGGTATGCGTGGAGGATTTTTCCTCCGTGCATGCCCTTTTCGCGCAGGAGGAGCCCCAGCTTGTGCTCATGGACATTTCCCTGCCCTTTTACGACGGATTTTACTGGTGCAGTCAAATCCGCAAAAGCAGCCGTGTGCCGATCATTTTCATCTCTTCTGCGGATGAAAACATGAACCTGGTCATGGCGATCAATATGGGAGCGGACGATTTCATCGCCAAGCCATTTACGATGGAGGTGCTGACTGCCAAGGTGTTGGCGCTTTTGCGCAGGACCTATGACTTTGTAGATAAAAAGAGCACGCTTTTGGCGGGAGGTGTGACGCTGCATCTGGAGGATAGCAGAGCAGAGTATGAAAATAAAAGCTGTGAGCTGACCAGAAATGAATTCCGCATTTTAAAGCTTCTGATGGAGCACAAGGGAAGCATCGTGTCCCGGGATGCGATCATGAGAAGCCTTTGGGAGGACGAGGCCTTCATCGACGATAACACGTTGACGGTGAATATGACCAGAATACGGCGGAAGCTGGAGGAGCTGGGATGTCAGGAGTTTATCCGCACGAAAAAGGGGATGGGGTATCTGGTTTGCGCAGATGACGGAAAAAAGGATGGGGGCAGCCATGGAGCGTGAAAAGGTATGGAGAGATCTGGGAAGCTTTCTGAAAAAGAAAAAGGAGCTTTTAGGCGCTGCGTTGGGATTTGAGGCGTTGTTTCTGATTGTCTTTTATTTGTGCGACCTGCCTTGGGGACCATATATTTATGGGACAGAGCTTTTAGCGGCGGTGCTGCTCGTATGGCTTTTAGCAGATTATCGCAGGTATCGTATTCACATCCGGGAGCTTCGTCAGATGGCGCGGATGGCGCAGGAGGGCTTTGCCGGGGCATGCTGGGCGGAATCTCTGGAGGAGGAGCTTTACGGACAGGCAGTGTCCGCGCTGCAGGAGCGGACGGAGCGGGCACAGCTGGATCTGAAGCGGGAGCTGGAGGAGGCGAAGCGCTATTATGCCCTGTGGTCCCATCAGATCAAAACGCCGCTCGCCGCTCTGAAGCTTTTGATACAGGAGGAAACGCCGGACCGGTCCCTGATGGAGACGGAGCTTTTGTCAGCGGAGCAGTATGTGGAAATGGCGTTGCAGTATCAGCGCATGGCGGGCGGCACTGATGACCTTTTGCTCCGGGAATATGAGCTTTCCGGGATCGTGCGTAAGGCGGTCAAAAGAGTCGCGCCCCTTTTTATCCATAAAAGGCTGGGCCTTATAATCGGGGAAATATCGGAAAAGGTGGTCACGGATGAAAAATGGCTTTGCTTTGTGATCGAACAGCTTTTGACCAATGCGGCAAAATACACCAGGCAGGGCAGTGTGTCCGTTCTTTATGAAGAAAGCTGTCTTGTAATTGCCGACACAGGGATCGGCATCCTGCCGGAGGATTTACCCCGCGTGTTTGAATGGGGCTATACAGGGCTGAACGGACGCAGCGAAAAGCGTTCCACCGGAATCGGGCTGTCGCTGTGCCGTCAGATGACGGCGCGGCTCGGGCACGGCATCCGCCTGGAATCGGAGCCGGGCGTCGGAACGAAGGTTTATCTGGAGCTCTTCAGGGAGAAATTTGACATAGAGTAGTTTTTTCCAGCTGTCGGGTTAGCACAGCTGGAATTTTTTTGAAAATAGTACTTGACAACTGATAGAAGTTAGCATATACTAACATAAGTAAGAAGACGGATCAGGAAAAAGAAGCGGAGAAACATGCCGCGGAAAGAACGAGGTTTTTTGGTATGCCGTTATCCATGGTGAGAGAGGGAGAGCCCAATGTGATCAGAAAGATTGGCGGGAAGGAAGAAACCCGCAGATTTCTGGAAAATCTGGGGTTTGTGTCCGGCAGTATCGTGACGGTCATTTCCCAGACCGGAGGAAATCTGATCGTAAATGTCAAGGATTCCAGAGTTGCCATCGGGAAAGATATGGCAAGCCGGATTCTGGTGTAAATATCAGGAGGAGGAGCGATTGCGATGAAAACATTGAAGGAAGTGCCCTGCGGGCAGACCGTGACGGTAAAAAAGTTAAACGGTGACGGTCCGGTGAAAAGAAGGATCATGGACATGGGGATTACGAAGGGAATTGCCGTTTATGTGCGGAAGGTTGCACCGCTGGGAGATCCGGTCGAGGTGACGGTCCGGGGATATGAGCTGTCCCTGCGCAAGGCGGATGCGGAGATGATAGAGGTGGAGTAAATTTTTTAACCCCAATAGTTAGTTTAAACTAATACAAAGAAGCGTAATGATATATTTATTAGCAATAAAAAACAATATTCATGAGGAGGAAAAGGAGAAAGAGATGTCAATCAGGATTGCATTAGCAGGAAATCCAAACTGCGGTAAAACGACACTGTTCAATGCGTTGACCGGTTCGAATCAGTTTGTCGGCAACTGGCCCGGCGTGACGGTGGAAAAAAAGGAAGGAAAATTAAAGGGGCATAAGGACGTGACCGTCATGGACCTGCCCGGCATTTATTCTCTGTCGCCCTATACGCTGGAGGAAGTGGTGGCGAGAAATTATCTGATTGTAGAGAGACCGGATGCGATCATCAATATCGTAGATGGCACAAACATTGAAAGAAATCTGTATTTGTCCACACAGATCATGGAGCTGGGTATTCCGGTTGTCATGGCGGTGAATATGGTGGACATTCTGGAAAAGACCGGCGATAAGGTACATATGGATAAGCTGAGCAAAAGGCTGGGCTGTGAAGTGGTTTCCATTTCCGCGCTGAAGGGGAGCGGCGTCATGGAAGCGGCTGAGCGGGCGGTGGCTTTGGCGCGAAAGAAGGCAGCACCTGCCATCGTGCACGAGTTTGCGCCGGAGGTGGAAAAAATCATCCGGAGAGCGGCCGACAAGCTGGATAGCAGCATCCCGGAGGAACAGAGAAGATTTTTTGCCATCAAGCTTCTGGAGAAGGATGACAAGATCGCAGAGCGGATGGACCGTGTGCCGGATGTGACGGAGGAAATCAAGGCGTTGGAGGAAGGCTTTGAGGACGATACCGAGAGCATCATCACGAATGAAAGGTATGTCTACATTTCCTCTATCATAAAAGAGTGCTATCATAAGGGAAAGAGCGGACAAATGTCCGTATCCGATAAAATTGACCGGATCGTAACCAACAGATGGCTGGCATTGCCGATTTTTGCGGTGGTTATGTTTTTGGTATATTATGTTTCTGTTACAACTGTAGGCGCCTGGGCGACGGACTGGGCGAACGACGGCGTCTTCGGGGACGGATGGAGTTTGTTCGGTCTGGAAATCCCGGGAATCCCGGTGCTTGTGGAGGGAATGCTTTCGGCGATTGGCTGCGCTGACTGGCTGCAGGGACTGATTCTGGACGGTATCGTTGCCGGCGTGGGTGCGGTGCTGGGCTTTGTTCCCCAGATGCTGGTGCTGTTTATCTTCCTCGCTTTTCTGGAGGCCTGCGGTTATATGGCGCGTGTCGCGTTCATCATGGACCGTATTTTCCGGAAATTCGGCTTATCCGGTAAATCCTTCATTCCGATGCTGATCGGCAGCGGCTGTGGCGTGCCGGGTATTATGGCATCCAGAACGATTGAAAATGACAGAGACCGGAAAATGACGATTATGACGACCACCTTTGTGCCCTGCGGCGCGAAGCTGCCGATCATTGCCCTGATCGCGGGCGCGCTCTTTGGCGGGGCCTGGTGGGTTGCCCCCAGCGCGTATTTTGTGGGCATTGCGGCAATCATTTGCTCCGGCATCATTTTGAAGAAAACAAAGATGTTTGCGGGGGATCCGGCTCCCTTTGTCATGGAGCTTCCCGCCTACCATATGCCCACGGTTGGCAATGTTTTGCGCAGCATGTGGGAAAGGGGCTGGTCTTTTATCAAAAAAGCTGGTACAATCATTTTGTTATCGACCATCGTGCTCTGGTTTTTGATGAGCTTCGGATGGGCGGACGGCAGCTTTGGTATGCTGGAGGCCGAACAGCTGGACGGCTCCATCCTGGCGAGAATCGGCAGCGTGATCGCGCCGCTCTTCATTCCTCTTGGCTGGGGAGACTGGAAAATGGCGGTCGCGGCGGTAACCGGCCTGATCGCAAAGGAAAATGTGGTTGGCACCTTCGGCATCCTGTTTGGCTTCGCTGAAGTCGCGGAGGATGGCGCAGAAATCTGGGGCGCGCTCGCCGGAAGCATGACAGCGGCTGCGGCGTATTCCTTCCTGGTGTTCAATCTTTTGTGCGCACCCTGCTTTGCGGCGATGGGCGCGATCAAACGGGAGATGAACAATGTGAAATGGTTCTGGTTTGCGATCGGGTATCAGACCGTTCTGGCTTATATCGTGTCCCTGTGTGTGTTCCAGATCGGCAGCCTGTTTGCGGGAGGCAGCTTTGGAATCGGCACAGTGGCAGCACTCCTGTTGATCATCGGATTCATCTATCTGTTAGTCCGTCCTTACAAGGAGAGCAAGACGCTGCGCGTCGATATGAAAAAGATGGCGGCGGCAAGATAACATTTGTATACGGCGTGCGCCGGTATGCGATGCGGTGCACGCCGCAGGTTTATTGTCTGCAAAATGGAGGCTTTGCATATGGGAACGGCAATTGTATTGGTCATTCTGGCCGGTGTTGTGGGATTGATTATTCGCAGCATGGTGAAGGATAAGAAAAGCGGAAAATCTCTGCAGTGCGGTGGAAACTGCAAAAACTGTGGAGGGCATTGTCACTGAGGGGCAACGCATCGTAACCGCTCACTGCTAACAGGTCTGGCTTGTTCCTGCCCCGGCTGCCTGTTTGCTTGACTTTTTTCTGGCGGATATTATAATAAGGACAGAGAAAAGCGGAGAATTGGTCTGCGCAAAGGGGGCACATTTTGAGGGTATCAGGGATAAAGGAGCAGACGCATTACGATGCGTTCATTTCATACCGGCATCTTCCGGACGATAAGAAGGTGGCGCAACGGCTGCAGAAATTGCTGGAGAGGAGAAAAATTGCGGACGAACAGACCGGAAGGAAGAGAAATCTTCATATTTTCCGGGATCAGAGTGAGCTTCCCACCAGCAGCGATCTGGGCGCGGACATCCGCAGCGCCCTGGAAAAGTCCCGCTTTCTGATTATTCTTTATTCCAAAACAACAAAGGATTCCCGGTGGTGTATGGAGGAATTGCATTATTTCCGCAGCCTGCACGGGAATACCAATCAGAACATTCTTCCGTTGATTCTGGAGGGAGAACCCGACGAGGTGTTTCCGGAGGTCTTGTGCCGGGAACGCAGGCAGGTGACAGAGGAAAACGGCGAAATTCATAGCGTTATGGTCAATGTGGAGCCGCTCGGGGCGGATATCCGGGCGGACAGTCTCTACGGAAAATTAAAAAAGCTGGATAAAACGGAGCATATGCGCATTGCGGCTCCGATTTTGGCGTGCCGGTTTGATGACCTGTACCGGCGTGCCCTGCGGCAGAAGGTGCAAAAAGGGATTTTCGCCGCAGGAATCGTATGCCTGGTCGCTTTTCTGATCGGGATGCTGTTCTATAACAGGCATCATGCCAATCTCACTGATGCGGCAGTTTATCATGTGATGGCGGAGCAGTATGCCAAAAAGGGAGACTGGCAGAGTGCCCTGCTGTATGAAAGCGAGGCGGCAAAGCGCGATACGTCCCTGTCCTCCGCCAGCCTGGCGGCGTCCATTCTCCTGCAGGAAAAGCAGTGGGCATGTGTATCTTGCATGGAAGAAAGGAAATTCATCGGAAGCAACGGCGTGATCTGGTCCATGGAGGAGACCGGACAAATAGAGGAAGAAGCACAGGAGGAAATCCGGTTTCGCGACAGCAATGGCAATTTTTATCTGTTTGACGATGCCAATGTTGCAGGAAAGTATGCCGTTTACGACCGGAACCGGAGGCGGCGGGCCGTTTTAGAGGATGTGGGCAGCATCCAGAAGGAGAGCTACGGACAGCCCTGTTGGGCTTTTTATCAAAAGGGCAGGGTCACGCTTTACCATCCGCAAAAGGACCTGACCTGCGTTTTTGAAACGGATTCCCGGACAGAGGCAGCAATGCTGGTTCATGTGGTACCAGCGGGAGAAAGGACATGCTTTGTCCTGGATGAGCAGGCGGACAGCGTTTCCGTCTACCGGATCGATTTTGAGAAAGGGACCGGGCAGCTGTTGGCAAAGGAAAAGCTTTCTGCCATATTCGGCGGGCGGTTTGAGAGGGAGGTTTCCCTGTATGGAGAGCGGCTTTCCGGATTTTATCAGTTTATGGTGTCGCCATCAGAGGATATCCTGGTGGCAGGAAGGTCGGTGGAGGATATCGGCGAGGCCTGGAGCGATGTGGCGGTCTTACAGCTGTCCGACCTGAAATGCCGCCGGCTGATTTCCGGGGACCATTATGCTCTGAACGGGATTGCCTTTTGCGATGATGCGGATTGCTTTGCGCTGGCTTATGGAAATGGCTATGGCAAGAGGTATGCGGGAGGCTATGCGGCGGTCTATGACGGACAGGGTGGGGAGCTGTTTTCCACCGGTATAGACGAAAGCTTTTCCTGTCAGGGAGCGGTTTTCCGGGAAAGCGAAAGCAAAGAGATCATTGTGTGGGGTGACAGGGAGCTTCGCTTCTGGAATTACGGGGACGGGAAGGAATATGCGGTTTCTTTAAAGCTGCCCAATCACATCAGGGCGGTGGCATGCACGGAGGATGCGCATTGTGTGGTGGAGTCGGGCGATCTGTATGAGTATGATATGGTAACCTTTGCAGAAAAGGATCCGGAAGGGGACCCGGATAAACGATATGATGACATAAAGCTTATGGAAAAGGGAAGCGAAGGAATCACGCTGTCGGTCAGGGAGAAGCTTTTGATTCATTTCGAAAGCGGTGTGGATGAAAACGGGATTCCTCTGCTGCGCGTAAGCCTTCTGGATCCGGAGGGGAACGAATATGATCGTCTGGAGCTTTCCGGTGAAGGAGGAACTCTTTCGGAGTTTGGCTGGGAGTATTGCTTTTCCCAGGATTTGTCAACTTTGTACTTATGCCTGCGGGGACTGGAGCTGTATCGGACGGACATTTTGATGGATGCCAGAAAATTTTCCCCCTGTGAAGCGCTGCAACGTTCCTATTGGCTATATGGTCTCTGCCCTGTCAGGGACGGCATTGCAGTGCTGTCCATCGATTCCAGGCTTTATTATTATGGGAAGGATACCGTATTTTATCAGGAACTGGGCAATCCCAGGACAGCCGGGCAGATTCTTGGAATGGAGGCGAACGGCGAAAACTTATTTGCCATGGTAAGCGACAGCCGGGAAGGGCTCGTATTTGAGTTCTGGGATATGGAAACGCTAAGCTGCATTGCTGATTTTAGGCCGGAAGGGGAAGGAGACCTGACAAAATTCGGATTTGTCAGGTCAGATGTGCTGCTTTACGGTACGGATGAAAAAGCGGAATATCTGCGGATTATTTCGAACGCGCCGGATGCGCGCGCACAAAAAGCGCTGCGGGCGATTTGCGGCATGACGATAGAGGATGGAAGGGTAACGTATGTGCAGGAGCCCTTTGACGGAAATCTGGGAAACTGGGGAGGACTTCAGGTCCATTATCAATAGATTTCGCCAAAATGGCCGGAGACTCCTGCCCGGGGCGCAATACTGCTTGGACGAAGTGCGCACGTTGCGCCCTGTGGCGTTGTGGAGTTTGTCAAAACAGTGGCGAAGCTCAGGTGTAGTACTGCGCCTGGGCATGCCACAGCTCCTGATATTTTCCGCCCTCCGCCGCCAGCAGAGAGGCATGGTCGCCGGTCTGGACGATCTGTCCGCGATCAAAGACGGCGATGGTATCGCAGAAGCGGCAGGAGGCGAGCCGGTGGCTGATATAGACGGTGGTCTTGTCGGAAGCGATTTGGTTAAAGCTGGTGTACACCTCGTATTCCGCCACCGGGTCCAGCGCCGCCGTGGGCTCATCCAGGATCAGGAAGGGGGAATCCTTATAGAGCGCCCGGGCGAGGGCGATTTTTTGTGCCTCTCCGCCGGAGATTTCCACGCCGTCCGGGTCATAGTCCTTGTACAGACAGGTTTGAAGGCCTGCGGGCATGGAGGCGAGGCGTTCTCCAAAGCCTGCCTTTTGCAGGCAAAGGGATGCCCGGTCCGCATCGTAGTCCGTGTTTGTCGCCACGTTTTGACCGATGGAGAAGGCGAACAGGTTGAAATCCTGGAACACGACGGAGAAGATCGACATGTATTCGTCGTAGTCGTATTTCTGGATGTTCACGCCGTTTAAGAGGATTTCCCCCTCTGTCGGGTCGTAAAGGCGGCAGAGCAGCTTGATGAAGGTGGTTTTGCCGCTGCCGTTTTCTCCCACGATCGCCAGCCTTTGTCCCACCCTGAATTTCAGGCTGACATGGCGCAGGGCATAGCTTTGCGTGTTGGGATACCGGAAGGACACGTCCCGAAATTCCACGTCGCATTCATTGTCATCCCGCTTTTCTATCGTCAAAGAACCCTTGTACATATCGTTTGGAATGTCAAAGTAGGAAAAATATCGTTTTAAATAGGTGTTGTTGACGACCATCAGCTGCCCGACGGACGCGATTTTGGAAACGGCGGTCAAAAGCAGCAGGATGCAGGATACATACCGGGTGATGGAGCCTACGGAAATGTTTCCCTGCAGGGCGGCATAAAGGAGCAGGCTGTAGGTGCCAAGCCGCAGAAGGAAGGTCGTAACGCCGGTGCCGAGAAGCCTCCAGAGAGCTGCCAGCAGGTTCACGCGGGTATTGTCTTTCGTTATAGTCCGGTAAAAGCGGGAAATGTAGGATAACAGACTGTCGGCCATGCCGTACATACGGATATCCTTGCCGCTTTTGTAATCCTGCTCATACTGGCTGAATTTTTCCGAAAGCACGTTGAAATGCACACATTTTGCGAGAAAATCCATCCATATTTTTTGTTCCTTTTTCCCCGCCAGGGTGCTGCAGGCGGCGGAAAGCAGGATTCCAACGCCGATGGCGAGCCTGCCGGAGAGCGGAAGGGCTTCCAGCGTAAAAAAGGAGACTGTCATGGAGCAGGACAACAGGATCTGGGTCAGCGCGTGGATCGAATCCCCCAGCCAGTAAACCTGGTTGAACAGATTATAGCCGGTCTGGGATTCCTTTCGGATGCGGTCGTGTAAAGCCCGGACCTCCCGGTCCTCTATGGAAGCGTAGGCCATTTCCATCGCCTTTTCGGAATAGAGCCAGCTTTCGTTGCGATACAGGCTGTTTTGGGAAACGGTAAGCCTTGCAGAGATCCAGGCGTCTGTGAGGCTCAGCAAAAATACGATGCCGACCGTGAGCAGCACGTACAGGGCAAGGAGCCGCACCGGCGCGCTGCATATGAGCCCGTCAATGAGAAGGGCGCTGAAATAAATCGGCACATAGGGCAGGATCGCGCGGATGAGATTGTCAAATACAAAACAGACGGCGTAGGTTTTGCTCAGGGAAAAGAGAAGTCCTGTGCCTCTTTTCAGGGTTCGGATATGTTCGGACAGCTTCATTGTTTATACCTCCTTGCGCGCTTTGGCGCGCATACCAGTCAAAAGGTTAAAAATTAATTTTCAGACTTTTCCTCCTGATACCAGCAGCTCTGTATGGCAAAGAGCCTGCTGTATTCTCCGCCGAGGCGGATCAATTCTTCGTGGGTGCCTTCTTCTGCGATTTTTCCATTTTCCAGATACAGGATTCGATCGCAGAACCGGGTGGAAGCCAGCCTGTGGGAGACAAACAGGGAGGTTTTCTGGGCGGTCATGTTCTGGTATTGCAGATAGATCTGGTTTTCGGCGATGGGGTCCAGCGCCGCTGTGGGCTCGTCCAGGACGAGAATGGGCGCATCCTTATAAAGAGCGCGGGCCAGCATCAGCTTTTGCAGCTCGCCGCCGGACAGCTCGATGCCGTTTTCATTGATCTGCTTATCCAGCTTCGTATGAACGCCCTCGGGCAGGGAATCCAGCTTTTTTCCAAGTCCGGCCATTTTCATGCATTCCTGTGCCCGTTTGGGATCGGCCCCTTCTCCGACCTGTCCGGCAACGGTTTCGGCGAGGGAGAAAAAGGCGGTGGTCACATCCTGGAAGACGGGGGAGAACAGGCGGTAATAATCATTCCGGGAAAAATCTTCTACAGGCACGCCGTCAATCCGGATTTCGCCCGCTGTCGGGCGGTAGAGGCCGCACAGAAGCTTGACCAGTGTGGTCTTGCCGGCGCCGTTTGCGCCGACGAGGGCGATTTTTTCTCCCGCCTTTACGGTAAAGCTCAAATCCCGGATGGTATCCTCCAAAGCGCCGGCATAGCGGAAGGACACATGGTCGAAGGTGATGGTGGGAGCTGCGTTTAAGTGCTCCTCAATCGCCGCTTTTCCTGTCCCGTCATGCTCCGCAAGATCCATGTACTCCCGAAAGTCGCACAGCATCAGGCTGGCGGACAGGATGGCGTTGATTTCGTTCATGATGTTGCCCACGCAGGCGGCAAAGGCGGATATGGCGGAAAAATACAGGACAAACCGGTCCACCGCGATTTCGCCCCCAAGCGCCATGGAAATCAGCATGGCATAGGCGATGCCGTCCCGCAAAAGGATGACGAAAAGGTCCGCAATCCGGGAAAGGAAGCTGCGCAGGGAGAGCCGTCTGTCCCAGGCCGTCCTGGCTTCGCTCAGGTCACGATAAATCTGCCGGAACCATCCCGCCATGGAATAGATGCGGATATCCTTGGCGGCGGAAAAATCTCCCGGCCTGTTCTGGATGTACCAGAGTCTGTGGTCTATATCGGTCCATTTCTCCCGGTGGCTGTATTCCCAATTGCGCAGCGCGCGGGCACTAAACCAGTTCACCGCCGGGGCGAGGGTGAGCAGCGGAAGCAGCCAGGGGCTGACAAAGGAGATAACCGTTCCAAATAACAGATAGCCCAGCACATATTCCAACAGCTTTAAGCTGCGTTTCACCATGTCTGAAATGGGCTGTGAGCCGCCCCACATCTGGGTCGAGCGCAGGGCGCGGTCATATAGATCCCGGGATTCCTTTTTTTCATAGGTTTCGTAAAAGCAGCGCAGAGATTTTTCATCCAGCTCCAGGCTTCGTTTGTGACGGTAGGTGAGCTCACATGCCGAGCCGGAAACGGCGCTGATGATTTTTTGCAGGGCGTCTGCCGCAAACATGAGAAAGAGGAAGGCTGCCACCCGCAGGATGGCCTGCCTGGGGGCAGCGTATGCGGTCACCTGGGCGACCACCAGGGAGGGCAGGTAGATGTCCGCCCAGGCGAGGAACAGGTTGATGGGCAGCAACAGGAGCAGCAAAAGGAATCCTGTGGGCGTGGCCTTTAGCATGCCGGACAGGCTCCAGAGGGCGTTGCTTACGACGGAGCGGTAGGGTTTTTTCTTTGCTTTCATGAGAAACCTCCTTGGAGAAAGGGTGTGCTGACTGTGGGGTGGCGGGCAGGACGGGCATCAGGGGACGCTTTGGGGGAGGGCGCAGCGCTTTTGCACGGCTGTATATCCAAAGCGGAAATTCCTCCTGATTTTCGTGCCATTCCTGGACACGAACGGGCGCGCCAAACTCACTTCGTTCGGACAGTACCGCGCCCGTTCGCAGGAATGTCCCAAAAATCCGGGGAATTTCTTCGCTTTGGATATCAAGCCGTGCAAAAGCGCTGCGCCTTCCCCCAAAGCGTCCCCTGATGCCCTGTTTGCTGGCAACCGGCACAGCAAGCAGCCTGTCACCGCAATGCAGGCTTTTGATGGAAGCCGTGAGTATGCAGACAGGGGTGTGCCGGTTGGTTGTAAGATGAGAATAGCATATTTCAGAGAGGACGGGAAGATTTGTGCACGAATTGCTTTTTGGGGTGCATGAATTGTCTGTTATAGATATCGTTATTTTTTACTGGGGGACTATTAGTTGCTGTTCACGGTCAATGTCATTAAGTTTGGCGGCGAGCGGCTGGAACAGGACGGGGAAGCGGCAGCGGACACAGGGGAGGGATGGCGGGCAGGAGGGGACAGACTGTTTCCGGACGCTTTATCCGGAGCGGAGAAATTCCCAAAATGGAAGGATATTCCTGCCACAGGGCGCAATACTGTCCGAACACAGTGAGTTTGTTGCGCCCTGTGGCGTTCAGAAATATCCTGATATTTTGAGGAATTTCCCGCTCCGGATAAAGCGTCCGGAAACAGTCTGTCCCCTCCTGCCCGCCATCCCTCCCCTGTGTCCGCTGCCGCTTCCCCGTCCTGTTCCAGCCGCTCGCCGCCAAACTTAATGACATTGGTTCACGGTGCCGTCGGCTGCTGGCAGTCCGTATCCGGCGGCACCGTGAATCGTAACGGATGGCATGAATATTTATGCCCCATCAAGCGTACAATATTGACATAGTGTACGTTTTTGGTATAATGGAGGCAAAAGGAGATGAGAGATATGTTGATGGAACAGGCTACAACGGTGAGAAAAGAGTGGAGCGCAGTTTGTGACAGTGTGATGCATGAAAAACCCCGGTTTATTAAGCGCACACGGGATAAAATGTGGTTTTCCAGTCTGGAAACGATGTCGGAGCTTTTGGAAGCGTATCGTTTTACGGCGGAACGGTATGTGGAGGAGGATGGCTCTGTCACGCTTTCTCTGAATGAGATTGATCTTGTAGAAAACGGAACGGAAGAGAAGGAAGCGCGCCGCAGGCTCGCAGAGGCGATTCTGGAATATTCTCTGGAATATTATGAGGAATATGAGCTGTATTCACACAGTCCTAACAGGAGAAAACACATTCCCTACATTTTTAAAGCATTGATTATTGATGATCCGGAGAAAATAGGAGATATGCTGGAATGCCGAGATGGAAAGAACTAAAGAGATTTTGTGACAGGGATGGCTGGGAATTATATAAAAATACAGACCATTACTTTTACAGAAAAATGGATGAAGATGGAAATTTGCGGATGACAAAGGTTTCCAAGGGCTCGGGCGAAATTCATACAAAAATGTGGAAAGAGATTTTAAGGAAACAGCTGCAGGTCACGCAGGAATATTTTAATGAAAAAATATGAAAAAGCGGTTGCCAGGAAAGGGGACGGCACGGCGCCGTCCTCCCATGCCACTATTTTTCCAACGCCGGAACAAGAAACTCGCAGGTAAAGGCGCCGTCTTCGCTGTTGTATTTACACCAGCCGCCGTGGTCTGTGAGGATTTCCTCCGCGCGGCGCAGGCCGAAGCCGTGATTTCCCCTTTTGGAAGAAAAAAACAGCGAGCCGGCTTTTTCCTGTTTGGCCCCGGCGGAATTCAGCATGGAAAAATACAGCATATTCCCCTTCATTGTCATATAGATGCGGATAAAGCGCTCCCCGGACACATTCTGACACGCCTCAATGGCGTTATCCAGCATATTGCCCACGATGATGCTCAGTTCCAGGTCGGAAAGCAGAAGCTTCTCCGGGACGTTTGCGCGGACATTGAAAACAATGCTGTTGGCCTTCGCCTGGGAGAGCTTGGCGGACAGGAGAGCGTCCAGGGAGAGATTGCCGGTTTTTAACAGGGTATCCACATGGATGAGCTGCACATCGAGCTGTTCGATATAGGAAAGGGCGCGTTGTGTTTCCCCCGCCTCCAGCTGCCCCTTGAGCGTCTGAAGATGGTGGTGGAAATCGTGCTTATAGCCGCGCATTTTGTCATAGATGCCCTGTACCTCCTGCAGATGGGAGAGGGACAGCTCAGCCTGATACTCGGCGAGCTTTAAATAGGTTTTCTTTCTCATAGTTTCAGTCGTTCCTTTGCATGAGACTTCCTCAATTGCGCGCGATAAAAGCCCGGTTTGCCGCATCATATTTCCCCCGCGCCAGCTCCCTTTCATTCTCCACCCTGACTGCGGTGCGGGAAATCTGGGTGACATGCTTTAAGGAGACCAGATAGGAGCGATGAACCCGGAAAAAATCGTCGCTAAGCCTGTCTGCAAAGGCGGAAAGGCTTTCCTTGATCCGGTATTCTCTTTTGGCGGTATGGATGGAAAGATAGTGCAAAAAGGCTTCCACATAGAGAATGTCCGATTCATACAGCTTTATGGTTTCGCCCTCGCAGGAGATGGTGACAGAGGGCGGTTTTACGGCGAGCCGTAAGGCCGCTTTTGTGAGGACCTCCGCCAGCTTATCTGCAGCGACAGGCTTGACGAGATAGTGCAGGGCGTCCACCTCATAGCCCTCGCCGATGAATTCAAAGTGGGAGGTGATAAAAATAATCTCCGCGCTGCATTGTTCGTTTCGAAGACGCTTCGCCAGGGCGATGCCGGACATGCTTTTCATTTCCACATCCAGAAGGAGGATATCATAGGCGCTGTCCTGCGCATAGGAAAAAAGAAAAGCCTCCGCGCTGGAAAAGGTGTAGATTTCGCAGCGTTTCTGGAAAGCCAGGCTCCATGCATCAACCGCCGCCTTCAAATGGTTGATCGCTTCTTCTTCATCGTCGCAAATGGCAATACGAAAGGACATGCTTTTATAACCCTTCTTTCTGTTTATATCATGATTCAGACGGAGCTGAACCGGAATTTCCTGTAACAGCGCAGGTCTGCGCCTTCATCGCGCAGACCGTGAGAAATCTGCCGGTACAATCATTCGTTGCACTTTAAAATATCCTTATAAAAAGCGTCCATTTCCTTCTGGGAGGAAAAGGTGGCGATATACATCTGATTGCCCATGGCGGCGGAGAGCACATCGGGGATGCGTTCCATCATTTTCATATTGGCTTTATATTTTTCCATAATTTCGGCGTGGCTTAAGGCGAAATCCTTGCCGTCGCGCCTGCCCGCAAAGGCACAGTAGGCGTGCTTGCCGATGGGCATGGTGGAGCGGTCAAAGGCGATCATATCCGCCCAGATTTTATACACGTCGGTGCTGTGGGCGTAATCGATCATATCCGGCGTGAAGCCGCCGCAGGGGCGCATGTTGACCTCCAGCGCGACGATATCCCCCTTTTTGCCCAGCCCCTCCTGATCCTTCTGGAGGCGGAAAAATTCAAAGTGGACGAAGCGGCTTTTTACGCCGAAGCTTTTCACGGTGGCGCGCCCCGCCTGCCGGGTATCCTCGGGCAGATTTTTTAAGATATAATAAATGGAATTGTCATTGTGGTTGACGATATCCATGATGGACATGGGCGTCACATTGCCTGTTTCAAACATCGGTTCCCCATGGGAGTCCACGATGGCATCGTAGGAATTGACCTCGCCCGCGATGAATTCCTCCATGATATAAGGGGTATTGGGCCATTTCAAATCAAAAAACTGTGCGAGCTGCCGGTCATTTTCGATCTTGAAGGTGTGGGATGCGCCCACGCCGTTGTCGGGCTTTGCCACCACCGGATAGCCGACCTTTTGCACAAATGCCTGACAGCCTGCAAGATCCTCCACCATGTGATAGCGCGCCACGGGAATACCGGCCCTTTGATAATATTCCTTCATGCGGGATTTGAACTTGATGCGGGGGATGTCGGAGGTCTGAAAGCCGCTGGTGATGTTAAAATCGGTGCGCAGTCTGGCATCCCGTTCCAGCCAGTACTCGTTGTTGGATTCCAGCCAGTCGATGCGCCCGTGCCGGAAAATCAAAAACGCGACGGCGCGGTACACCTCATCGTCATTTTCCAGATCGGAAACCTTATAATATTCGTTTAAGCTGTCCTTTAGCTCCTCCTTTAATTCGTCATAGGGCTGGTCGCCGATGCCCAGCACATTGAGTCCGTTTTTTTTGAGCTCCCTGCAGAACATCCAGTAATTGGAAGGAAAATTGGGGGAGATGAAGAGAAAATTTTTCATGTTGCCTGTGCGCTCCTTTCATTTAACAGGTATGGAACAAAATATGCTGCCTGCTTATGCCACCAGTACCAGTCGTGGGAACAGTCATAGCCCCAGAAATCCACCCAGGCGTCGATGCCCTTTTCCGACAGGATGGCGGAAAGCTGCCGGGTGGAATCGGGGAGCTCCCAGGTGCCCTGTCCCACGCAGAGAATCGCCTTTTTCAGATTGTAAAGCGGGATATAGGGATGGTCTGTGGGCATGTTTGCCAGATAGTGGACGGGGGAATTTTCATAGACGAGCTCGTCCATATAGCCGCCAAAGCTGTATTGCGCCGTATAAATGCCGCTTAAGGCAAGCAGGCCGTCAAACAGGTCCGGGCGGCGGAAGTAGAGATTGGCGGCGTGGGTCGCGCCCAGGCTGCAGCCGAAGGCGATCACGCCGGGATATCCGGTCCAGCCGTTTCGTTCGTTGACCATGGCGCGCAGAAAGGGGACCATTTCATCGGTGATGTAGCGGATCCACTGCTCATGGCGGCAGATGCGCACCCGGCAGTCGCCGCTTCTGTCAGACCAGGTTTCGGAATCTATCGTGTCAATGGAAAAAATCATCACCTTTCCGGCGTCGATCCATGGCTGCCAGGTGTTGGCCATGCCGAAATTTTCAAAATCATAAAATCTGCCGTCCTGACAGGGAATGAACAGCACCGGCCTTCCGGCGTGCCCGTAGACCTTGCATTCCATATCCCGGTTCAGGGCAGGGCTGTATTGTCTGAAATATTGTACTTCCATAGCTTTCCTTCCTTTCGGTTCCTGCGCATCCCCGCAGACGGCAGTTATTTTACAGTCTGCGCCAGGTTCATTGCCGGGATTGATAGAGCAGGGTATTCATAAAAAAGGGAATCTGCCGTTCCCAGCTGGCTTCACAGTGGGTTCCGCCCGGAATGATGCGGCTGTCCAAAAGCACTCCTTTTTCCAGCAGGAGCGAGGTGATTTTGGAAAACGTGCGAAGCATGCTGCCCCGGCTGTCCAGCTCCCGGGAGCCGTAGTCCATATAAAGCACCGTATCGCAGGAAAGCCTCGCACGTCCGACGAGCTGCTCTATTTTTGCCGGATTGGTCCACAGGGAAGGGGAAAGGGCGGCGGCGCGGGAAAATGTCCGGTTATATTCCAGCAGCGCATAAAGGCTCATCAGCCCGCCCATGGAGCTTCCCGCGATATAGGTGTGTTCCCGGTCCGGAAGGGTGCGGTAGCGGGAATCAATGTCGGGCTTTAAGGTATTTACAAACCACTCCATCGTGAGTCTGCCCTTTCCCTCTATCGTGCCGAATTTCGGTTCGGAAAAATCGTAGGGGGAATACTCCTTAAGCCTGCCGTGGTCCGGGCTGTGATTGCATTCCACAGCGGCGATGATGAGCTGCGTATTCGTGTAGTCCATGTATTCCTTCATGCCCCAGCATTTGCCATAGGTGGCGTCGGAGTCAAAAAAGACATTGTGTCCGTCGAACATGTAGAGAACCGGGTAGCGTCTGTGGGGCTCGTGCCGGTAGGATTCCGGAAGGTACAGATATACGCTGCGGGTTTCAGCGCCTGTCAGCTCCGGAATCGTGACGTTCCATTTATCAATCATGGGGATCGCCTCCAATCTTTTTTGGTGTCGGAAAATGGGCAATGCTATGTGTCGGCTATGCGGAGGGGCGGTTGAAAAACGGGCGGCGCCGGGCGCAGGGGCAGGACGGGGACAGCCTTTTTTGTGGCAGGAGGGCACGGGCATTTTTACGCGGTAATATGCAAGGCGTGAAATTTTGGCGAAGCCCTGTTGCATTCCAAAAACGCATCCGGGCGCAAAGAACTCACGTTGTTCGGACAGTTTTGCGCCCGGACGCAGGAATGCCCCAGGGGTTCGCCAAATTTCATCGCCTTGCATATTCAGCCGCGCAAAAATGCCCGTGCCCTCCTGCTACAAAAAAGGCTGTCTCCGTCCTGCCCCTGCGCCCGGCGCCGCCCGTTTTTCAACCGCTTCTTCGGCGGTCAGCATATATGTCCTGTTTGTTTTCAGACACCTTCTACAATAATTTATCATAATCGGGGGCAAAGTGCAACCGGTTGGCAGGGGAATCTGCTGTTTATGCGTAGTGGTATTTTTCTCTGTTCTGAAGCAGAAAAACCAGCGTTATGAGCATTGTAATCAATTCTGCTAACGGCACTGCAAGCCACACGCCCGTTATGCCCAAAAGATCAGGCAATATGAGCAACAGCGCTGTAATCAGGCCAAAGGTCCTTAAGAATGACAATATTGCGGACAGCATCCCATTTGATAATGCCGTAAACATGGCAGAGGCGAATATATTCAGTCCGCAAAACAGAAAGCCAAAGGGGAAAATCAAAAATCCGTTTCTTGCAATTTCATAAACGGGAGTTTCTTTTTCCGCAAAAATATGGACCAGCGGCGAACCAAAGGTAAAAGCGATCACGAAAACGGAGACAGAAACAAGGATTATGAACCGCATACAAACAGAAAATACATTCTTTAACTGTTTTTCGTCCTGTTTTCCATAGTTATAGCTGATGACAGGGGCCACGCCCATAGAAAATCCCATGTAAAGCGCGCTTAATAAAAACTGTGTATAAATCATGATTGTGATTGCTGCAACGCCGTTTTCACCGAGCAGTTTCATCATAATCCGGTTAAAAAGAAAGGTTGTAACTGCTGTTGCCGTTTGACTTACCATTTCCGAAAAACCGTTTGTACAGCTTTGCGTCAATACGGAAAGCTGTATGGATGGCTTCCTGAAATGCAAATCACTTTTTCCGGAAAAAAAGAACAATACACCCATCACCGCCGGTATCGTATAACCGATACCCGTACCAAGTGCCGCGCCCGTGATTTCCATTTGTAAGAGCGCCATAAAAATGTAATCCAGTAAAATATTTGCAATTCCCGCGCTTACGCCGAGCAGCATACCTGTTCCGGGGCGCCCCGCAGTTACGATCAGATTTTGGAAAAGCACCTGCAGTATGCATGCAGGCGTAAATAGCAGCAGGACAAAAAGGTATTGCTTACAGTATGGAAACAGAATGCTGCCCGCCCCAAGGCTCCAGACAATCCTGTCAATAAAAACAGTTCCCAAAGCGGCGATCAATGCGCCAGACAAGACTCCGGCAGAGATAATCAGCGTAAAATCCTGCGCCGCCTCCGTATGTTTACCCGCGCCCATTTTGCGGGCAACAATTGCGCTGCCTCCCGTTGCGAGCATGGTTCCAAAGCCTACAATCAGATTGATAACGGGGCAAACAATATTCAGTGCCGATAGCGCATTTGTATTGACAAAGCGCGCTATAAAAATCGTGTCAACAACCGTATATAAGCCCATGAACATCATCATTAAAATCGTTGGAAATGCGAATTTCAGTAAAGATTTTGTTGTGAAGCTCTGCGATAAAGGATTTTCAGTCCGCTGTGTATCAACCATTTTCTTTTCCTCCCGTTTTTGGTTTCTGGAGTATAAAACGCTGTGTCGGATAACCAAATTCAACCAGCAATTCCGCCTCGGCAAAGCCAAGGCTTCCCCATACCTTTCGATAGCCGGTATCCGCTTTATCACCAGCCCTGAAAGTGGTGACACTGATCTGCGCAGAGCGTGCGAGTTCATATAATGCCTTTTCGCAAAACGCTTTCGCTATCCCGTTTTTTCGATATTGCGGGTGTACCCCAAGAAAATCAATGCTTCCCGTCACCTCGTGAAATGCCATAATCCCGATTGCCATATCGGCTTCCTTCAAAATCAATGCCCGCTTATTTTTGATATACTCCTGTAACTGTTCAAGATACTTCTTCTCATCCAGATGCGGAAAACCGTCAATCACAAGATGAACCAGTCCCATCCATTCGGGGATATCTTCCTTTGTCGCAAAAGCGATTTTATCCTGCCAGGTCTTTTCGTTTAAATCTGCGGGAGTTTCGTTTAAGACACATCTTAGCTGCAATGGATAAAATTCTTCCGCCTCTCTGTATTGGTTGGGAGATTTTTTATACATGGATTTGAAAATATCCGTAAAGGACTGCTGACTCTCATATCCGGCAGAAAGAGCGATTTCGAGTATTGATTTGTCGGATAGAACAAGCAGCTTTGCGGCTTCGGTCAACCGGCGACGCTGTACATAATCATGGATTGTCAATCCTGTTGTATTGGTAAACATTCGATGCAAATGATATTTGGAATAATGCGCAGCCTCCGCTACCGTTTTAAGATCCAGTTTTTCGTGCAGGTGACCTTCAATATAGTCGATAGCCGCCATTACATTTTTGACATTTTCCGGCATTCCAGCTTCCTCCTCTTTTTTTTTGTATTATAGCAGAATATCCCAACCCGCTTTTCATATATCTTGCGGTTTCAGACACCAATATTTACCAGTATACAATATTCCCCCTCCTGCCTGCACTTCTGCTTCTGTGTTCATCGCCGTTTCTCCGCTCCATTCCCCAATGTTCTCATCGCCAAACTCCATTGATTCGCGAAGCCGGAGACTACAGCAGATGGAGCCCATTCACCGCCCTGGAAAACCAGCCCCGGCGGCGCAATATTCCACGAGGAGCCCTTTGAAAAACGCCAGTGCTTAGCGAGGTTTTTTCGAGCTTAGCACTGCTGCGTTTTTCACAGAGCGTGAGCGTGGCGACGAGGGAATAGTGCGCCGCCGGGGCGTGGCATTGCCAGCATTTGACGTGTGAACATCCCCTATCGCCTGTAGTTCCCAATGATTCCGAAAAAAGGTGCTTGCAAAGCGGGAATTTTGCTGGTAGAATGAAAGGCTGTAAGGAAAATAAATGGTCGCGGCTGTCCAGACGAAAGGGGACAGGTGAGGAAAGTCCGGGCTTCACAGGGCAGGATGCCGGATAACGTCCGGCGGAGGTGACTCCAGGGATAGTGCAACAGAAATGTACCGCCAGGCATGCCTGGTAAGGGTGGAAGGGCAGTGTAAGGGACTACCGCCCGCCCGGTGACGGGCGGGGCATATGTAAACCCCATCCGAAGCAAGACCGAATAGAGAGCGACAGGCCGGCCCGGTCTGCTCTCAGGTGGGTCGCTCGATCCTGCCGGCAACGGCAGGGCTAGATAGATGACCATTCACGACAGAACCCGGCTTATCGTTTTGCTTACAGCGATGCCTGTGCGCTTATGCGTGCAGGCATTTTTCCACGCCTCGCCAAAAGCAATTGGTTAGTCATGGTTCAGACTTGACTGAACTATGACGTTGGTTATATAAAAAGAAAATGAATTTTGCAGCATGTTGGTTGACATTCTGCATATTTTGGCGCAAAATAATAAGATGATAAAAGCGGGAACAATAGAGTGTACCGGCGTTTTATCGATCATGATACAGAAATGGAGGAATGATTATGACCAAAATAGATATCGTGTCCGGCTTTCTTGGCGCCGGAAAGACAACCTTAATCAAGAAGCTGTTAAAGGAAGCACTGGCGGGCAGTCAGGTGGTCCTGATTGAGAACGAGTTTGGTGAGATCGGCATCGACGGCGGATTTTTGAAGGATTCCGGCATTGAGATCCGGGAGATGAATTCCGGCTGCATCTGCTGTTCGCTGGTGGGAGATTTCGGGACATCCTTAAAGGAGGTGCTTTCCACCTATCATCCGGAGCGGATTTTGATCGAGCCCTCCGGCGTGGGCAAGCTTTCCGACGTCATGAAGGCGGTGCAGAATGCGGGACTTGGCACGCAGGTGGAGCTAAACAGCGCGGTAGCGGTGGTGGACGCTTCCAAGTGCAAAATGTATATAAAGAATTTCGGAGAATTTTTCATCAATCAGATTGAGCATGCGGGCACCATCATTTTGAGCCGTACGGATGTGGCGTCAGAGGAGAAGGTGCGGCTGGCGGTGGAGCTGATCCGGGAGCATAATCCGAAGGCGACCATCATCACCACGCCCATTGCCGAGCTGGAGGGCAAGGCGATTCTGGAAACCATTGAGGGCGCTACAGATCTGGAGGCAGAGCTGATGGAGCAGGTGAAAGCGATGCGGGAAGAGGAGCATCATCACCATCATGACCACGAGGGCCATTGCTGCCATGATCATGAGGAGCATGAACACCACCACGACCACGAGGGCCATTGCTGCCATGATCATGAAGAGCATGAGCATCACCATGATCATGAGGGCCATTGCTGCCATGATCATGAGGAGCATGAACACCACCACGACCACGAGGGTCATTGTTGCCATGATCATGAAGAGCATGAGCATCATCACGACCACGAGGGTCATTGCTGTCACAATCATGAGGGGCATGAGCATCATCACGATCATGACGGACATCATCATCACCATCATGCGGACGAAATTTTTACAAGCTGGGGCTTTGAAACGCCCGCTTCCTATACGAAGGAAGAGATTGCGGGCTGCTTAAAGGAGCTGGAGAAGGAAGAGGTATACGGCATGGTTCTGCGCGCGAAGGGCATGGTGCCTGCGGGAGACGGAACCTGGGTGTATTTTGATTATGTGCCCGGTGAAAGCGACGTGCGTGAGGGAAAAGCGGACGTGACCGGGAAAATCTGTGTGATCGGCTCTAAGCTGAAGGAAGACGCGCTGGAGAAGCTGTTTGGAAAATAAGACGGCGGCTGGCCGGAAAGGGGTTTTACATGAAACCGGTATATATCATCAACGGATTTCTGGAGAGCGGCAAGACGGAATTCATCAATTTCACGCTGGATCAGCCGTATTTTCAGATTTCGGGAAAAACGCTGCTGTTGTTGTGCGAGGAGGGCGAGGGGGAGTATGACCCTGCTGTTTTAAAGCATAGCAACACAGTGGTCGAAGTGATTGAAAACGAGGCGGATTTTACGGCGGCACGGATGGTGGAGCTGGAGAAAAAGCATCATGCGGAGCGCATTATCATCGAATACAACGGCATGTGGAAATTCCGGGATCTGCGCATGCCCTGGCACTGGAAGGTGGAGCAGCAGATCACAACGATCGACGCCTCCACATTTCCCACCTATTTTAACAATATGAAGTCCATGGTTTCCGATATGCTGCGCAATTCGGAGATGATCATTTTCAACCGCTGTGATGGCATTGAGGATTTGAATGTATACAAGCGGAATGTGAAAGCGCTCAATCAGAATGCGGATATCGTTTTTGAGGATAAGGATGGGGAAATCGATGAGATCATGGAGGATGATCTGCCCTATGATTTGAATGATGACCCGATCGTGCTGACCGATGAGGGCTATGGCATCTGGTATCTGGACAGCCTGGATCATCTGGAACGGTATGAGGGGAAGACGGTCCAGTTCGTGGGAATGGTCATGAAACCGGAGAATTTTCCAAAGGGATATTTTGTGCCCGGACGGCTGGCGATGACCTGCTGCGCGGAGGATATGACCTTTCTGGGCTTTGCCTGTGTCTATGATAAAATCGACCTGTATCAGGAGCGGGACTGGGTGAAGGTGACGGCAAAGGTGGAGCGGGAGTATTTTGCCGATTATGAAGGCGAGGGACCGGTGCTCCATGCGCTTTCGGTGACCAAAACGAAGCAGCCGAAGGAGCACATCATCAGCTTCACCTGAGAAAGGGTCTGCTGCGGGCAGCAAAAAGGATGTCTCTGCGGCTGCATCCGGCTGTACGCGCCTGGATGGCTGGCCGGGCTGTTGCCGGCAGAACATATTTTATCCAAAAGGAGAACAGCGGTGGCGGCGGAAACGGAGAAGGAATTACAGCAGCTAAAAAAGCGTTTTGGGGAGCTGGCGGACAGGGCAGTGCGGCAGAATCTGTTCACGTTCACCGGTTTTTTGTCGCTGGCAGAACAGGACATGCTCTGGCAGGCAGTAAAGGAAGCGGGCGCATTTGTGAGTCTGGAGGGCGGAATCGCGCATGCCGAACGGCGGATGGCGCGGTTTGGCAATCCGGAGGACTTCGGCTATGAGGAGCCGTTTCCCATATGCTGTCTGCTCATAGAGCCTGTGCAGGAAAAATTTGCGGATGCTTTCACCCACCGGGATTTTCTGGGCGCGATCATGAATCTTGGGATCGACCGGAGCACGGTGGGCGATATTTTGCTTGACCAGAAAAAGGCGTATGTGTTCTGCCAGGAGACGATGGCGGACTGGCTCATGGAAAATCTGGCGCAGGTGCGTCATACGAATGTGCGCTGTCACAGGGTGGAGTCGGCAGGCGCGCTTCCGGAAAGAAAGCTGATGCCAAAAGAGGAGCAGGTGGCGAGCCTGCGCTGCGACGGGATTGTGGCGTCGGTGTGGAATCTGTCCCGCAGTCAGAGCCAGACGCTTTTTTCACAGAAAAAAGTATTTGTAAACGGCAGGCAGCAGGAAAGCGGAAGCGCCTTGTTAAAGCCCGGGGATGTGGTGTCCGTAAGAGGCATGGGAAAGTTTATTTTCCGGGAAGAAAAGCACACGACCAGGAAGGGCAGGCTGGTGGTGGGCATCGAACTGTTTGTATGAAGATGAGGTACGGACGCGCTGTGCGCGCAGGGGAGGAAGCATGTTATTTGGCTATACCTGGATTCAATGGGTCTTTTTCTTTTTTTTGTATTGCTTTTTAGGCTGGTGCTTTGAATCCACATATGTGTCATTTTTGGAAAAAAAGCCTGTGAACAGGGGATTCATACGCGGACCGTTTTTGCCTCTGTATGGCACGGGAGCCTTGATGATGCTCATTGTTTCCATGCCCTTTCAGGACAGCCTGGTCTGGACCTATGTTGCGGGTTGCGTGGGCGCAACGGTGCTGGAATATGTGACGGGTGTCACCATGGAGGCGCTGTTTAAGGTGCGCTATTGGGATTATTCCAATCAGAAGTTCAATTTTCAGGGACATATCTGTTTAAGCTCGACCCTCGCATGGGGACTTCTGACGATTTTGATGACCCGGTTTTTGCATAAGCCGATAGAATGGGTGGCATTTTGGCTGCCGGAGTGGCTGCTGACTGGCGGGACCATGCTGGTGGCGGTTTGTTTCGTCGTGGATTTTACCCTCTCTTTCAGGGCGGCGCTGGATCTGCGCGACCTGCTCGTCCGGATGGATCAGGCGAAAAAGGAACTGGAGCGCATGCAGAAGCGGCTGGATGTGATCATCGCTCTGGGCGGAGAAGCGACGGAAAAATGGGTAAAGGAGCAGGAAGAGAATCTTTCCGGAACGTTGGGAAGCCTTGCCCTGCGGCGGGATGAGCTGGTAGCGGGCATTGAGGCGCGCTTTATAAAGCTTCGGGAGGCGTTGCCCCTGTCAAAGCCGATCGAGGAAAAGCGGGAGGAGCTGTTGGAGCTGCGCAGCCGGTTCGGCATCAATCTGGCAGGTCTGGATATTTCCCGCTATATGGGTGATTTCATCAGGAGAGGAATGATCAAGGGAAACCCGAGGATGGTATCCAGCCGGTTTTCAGAGGCTTTGGAGGAATTAAAGCAGTCCGCGCAGGAGTATAGAAAGAAGAAAAAGGATGAGAAATAAGCGCCGGGGCATCGAAATCCTTCTGGCTGTCATGCTGCTTATGCTATGTGGATGCGGCAGCATGGGCAGCGCAGGAAAAAGGGAGGAAAGCCAAAAACTGCAGATTGTGACCACCATTTTCCCGCCCTGTGATTTTGCAAGGCAGGTGGGCAGGGAATATGTGGAGGTCACCATGCTGCTAAAGCCGGGCATGGAAAGCCATTCCTACGAACCCACGCCGGCGGATATTGTGAAAATTATGAATTGTGATCTTTTTCTCTATGCGGGCGGGGAATCGGATGTCTGGGTGGAACAGCTTTTTGCCGGGAGCGACCAGGCGCCGGAAAGCTATGCGCTGCTTGACTGGGTGGAGCCTTTGGAAGAGGAAACCGTGACTGGCATGCAGGTGAAGGAACATAAGCACGGGCATGACCATGAGGAAAATGTTCCGGAAGCGGTGGAGCTGGAGGAGGAAGAGTACGACGAGCATGTCTGGACTTCCCCGAAAAATGCCATGGTGATTGTGGATCAGATCCGGCATGTGCTTGCGCAGAAGGATCCGGCGCATGGGGAAGCGTTCGTAGAAAATGCGGATTCCTATATAGCAAGGCTGAAAGAACTGGATGACGCCTTTTGTGATGTGGTGGAACAGTCTCCGGGCAGGACGCTCGTGTTTGGAGACCGCTTTCCGCTGCTTTATTTTGTAAAAACCTATGGGCTTGCCTATTATGCCGCTTTTCCGGGATGCAGCATGGAAACCGAGCCGAGCGCGGAAACCATCGCATTTTTGACAAAAAAGGTGAGGGCGGAAGAGATTCCCGTCATTTTCTATCTGGAAATGTCCAACGGGAAAATCGCGGAAGCGATTGCGGAGACGACGGGAGCGAAAACGGCGGTGTTTTATTCCGGGCATTCCATTACGGCACAGGATCTTTCGGCGGGAGAGGATTATCTGTCGTTGATGTGGCGAAATGTGGAAAGCTTAAAAGAGGCGCTTGGCGAATAGAGGAAGAAGGAGCGGTGTGTGATGTTCTGCCTGACATGTGATCATGTGACATTTTCCTATGAAAACCGGATCGTGGTTTCGGATTTGAGCTTTACGGTGGAGGAAGGGGATTATCTGTGCATCATCGGAGAAAACGGCACGGGAAAGTCCACGCTCATGAAAGGGATGCTGGGGCTTAAGAAGCCGGCATCCGGCAGAATCCTGCTGGGAGACAACATCCGGTCAAACCAGATCGGCTATGTGCCGCAGCAGACGCCGGCACAAAAGGACTTTCCCGCAACCGTCTGGGAGGTGGTGCTGTCCGGCTGCTTAAATGGCAGGGGATTTTTGCCGGGCTATGGCGCGAAGGAAAAGAGCCTTGCGCAGGAGAAGCTTGCGCTTTTGGGCATTTCCCATCTGCGGACGAAAAGCTTTCGGGAGCTTTCCGGCGGGCAGCGGCAGCGGGTGCTTCTGGCGCGGGCGCTGTGTGCGGCGCAAAGGCTGATTTTATTGGACGAGCCCACGACAGGACTGGATCCGGTGGCGGCGGAGGAATTTTACCATTTGCTCCTTACACTCAATAAGCGCCATCAGATCACGGTGATCATGATTTCCCATGCGATCCGGGAGGCGTTCGCCCATGCGGATCATATTCTGAAGCTGTCTGCGGATACGTATTTTTACGGCACGACGGAAAGCTATCTGGACAGTGAGGAAGGCCAAAAATTTTATGGGAGGTGCAGCCTGTGATCGGATATCTGACGGAAATGTTTTCCTATCCCTTTATGGTGCGCGCGTTTGTGGCGGGCGGTCTTTTGTGCGTGTGTGCGGCGCTTCTGGGGGTGAGCCTGGTGCTGAAGCGGTTTTCCATGATCGGGGACGGGCTGTCTCATGTGGGGTTCGGCGCGCTGGCGGTGGCGTCTGCCTTAAACCTTGCGCCCCTTATGGTGGCGGTCCCGGTGGTCATTGCGGCAGCCTTTCTTCTGCTGCGGATGAGCGAGTCGGGAAAAATGAAAGGGGATGCGGCGACCGCCGTATTTTCCACGGGCGCGCTGGCGATCGGCGTGATGGTGGTGTCCATGAGTACCGGCATGAACGCGGATTTAAACAGCTATCTGTTCGGGTCAATTCTGGCGATGTCGAAAAGGGATGTGATCCTGACCGTGATTTTGTCGGCGGCGGTGCTTCTGTTTTATCTCCTTTTTTATGATAAGCTGTTTGCCGTCACCTTTGCCGAAAGCTTTGCCCGGGCGACGGGCGTGAAAACGGGCGTTTACCATTCGCTGCTGGCGGTGCTGACGGCGGTGGTAGTGGTGCTTGGCATGCGGATGATGGGGGCGCTTTTGATTTCCAGCCTGATCGTTTTTCCGGCACTGACCGCCATGCGGCTGTGTAAGAGCTACAGGGGCGTTTTGATCGGGGCGGTGGCAGTCGGGCTGATGGGCTTTGCCTTCGGGATGTGTATGTCCTTCTGGTTCGGCACGCCCTCTGGCGCGAGCATTGTGGTGGTGGATACGGTGTTGTTTTGCGTCAGCGCACTTTGGGCATGGTTGAGACAGCGGGGATAACCGGTGCGTGACATCAGTACAAAGGGATAGTAAGCGCTTGCCTTTTGCGGCACGGCTGTTCATGGAATGGCGGTGAACGGCAGAATGGCTTTTGCATATATTATTGTCAACGGGAAAAAATGATGATAGATTTTTGGGACAGAAAGGCAGGATGCGATGGAATTGTTCTGGGGGATTATGATTCCTTTTATCGGCACGACGGCAGGAGCCGCATGCGTATTTTTTTTAAGAAATGAGATCAATCCGTTGGTGCAGAAAGCGTTGCTCGGTTTTGCGTCAGGGGTGATGGTGGCGGCCTCCGTGTGGTCGCTGCTCATTCCGGCCATGGATATGTCGGAGAAAATGGGGCGTTTTGCGTTCATTCCGGCGGCGGTGGGATTGCTGTCTGGCTTTGCATTTTTGCTGTTCAT
Organism: uncultured Eisenbergiella sp.; assembly: GCA_910585455.1. Taxonomy (GTDB): domain Bacteria; phylum Bacillota; class Clostridia; order Lachnospirales; family Lachnospiraceae; genus Gallintestinimicrobium. The sequence goes on from CAJUEL010000036.1 coordinate 44,656, forward strand.
GGATAAAATGATTCCCCATCTGCATCTGGGCAGCCAGGTGTCGGAGGGGCCAAAGGTGGCTTTAAAAAAAACAACCATGCTTGTCCTTGCGGTAACGCTGCATAACATTCCGGAGGGGATGGCGGTGGGCGTGGTGCTGGCGGGCGCGCTCATGGGCGAAAGCGAGGTATCCATGGCGGGTGCGCTGGCGCTGTCCGTGGGAATCGCGATCCAGAATTTTCCGGAAGGAGCGATCATCAGCCTGCCGCTGCGCAGTGAAGGAGAGTCGAAGGGAAAGGCGTTCTGGCATGGAAGCCTGTCCGGCGTGGTGGAGCCGGTCGCCGCCATTTTGACGGTGCTGCTGGCCCGGTTTATTGAACCGGTGCTGCCTTATCTGCTCGCCTTCGCGGCCGGAGCGATGCTCTATGTGGTGGTGGAGGAGCTGGTGCCTGAGGCGTCCGAGGGAGAGCATTCCAATATCGGGACGATCGGCTTCGCGGTCGGGTTCATGCTCATGATGATGCTGGACGTGGCGCTGGGGTGAGGAAAATCTCTTCACCCCAAACCGGGGTCAGACCTCCAGCTCATAGGTATAGCAGAGGCGGGGGTAATTGATCAGATGGTGCTCCAGCTCAAAGTCATATTTGACCGTTCCCCGGTCGTGCAGGGGAAGCGGAGCGGTGGCGCCGTTCTCTTTTAAGATGAAAAGCCCGCTCACCTTGATGCCTTCCTTTGCAAATTCCTGGGTGAACAGCTCGAAGTAGGCGGCGCCGTCTTTGCTCAGGGAATACTGTACCTCATAGCTGTAGCCGCCGATGAGCTTTTTGCGCTGGTTTACCACAACCCGGTCCAGGATGGTATCGCGGGCGAGGAAGGAATAAAAATTGGCGAGGGAGCCGGTGCCGTGGCGGTAATCGCCCTCATGCCACAGGCGGATGCCCTTAAATACATGCTTGTCCCCGTTCACCTGATATTGCCCTCTGCGGGCATGCTTCTTGATGAGCTGCTGCAGAGAAGAAAGCTCTTCCTGCACATATTCCTGAAAACGTTTCTGATTGGCAGCGGGACAGGAGGCGTCCTCCTGCTGATTTCCCTGTACAATGTCGTGTTTGAGTTCTTCCAGAAAAGACATAAGCTATGATTCTCCTTTGTATCAATCGTGTAACGGTTCAGACAGGTCCAAACTGTCACCTGGGCGCGCACATTTTTTACAGGTCACGCCTGTCGAATTTTTCTTCGCAGTATTTGCAGCGGTAAATTTCCCTTTCCTCATCGGCGAGCACAAACACATGAGGAAGTCCCTGCTCGATGGAGGTGATGCAGCGGGGATTTTTGCATTGGATGACGTGCTTGATCTGTTTGGGAAGCTGCAGCTTTTTCTTTTCCACGATTTCACCGTTTTTAATCACGTTTACCGTAATATTGTGGTCGATGAAGCCCAGCACGTCGAGATCCAGCATGTCCACGTCGCATTCCACCTTGAGGATGTCTTTTTTTCCCTGGATATTGCTGCGGGCATTTTTGATGATGGCGACGGTACAGTCCAGCTTGTCCAGCTGCAGATGATGATAGATGGACATTGCCATACCCGCCTGTATATGGTCGAGGACGAAGCCCTCTTCGATTTTTCCTACGTTCAGCATGAGTATCTCCTTTATGAAAAATGAATCAGTCCACATGTATGTCCAGCAGAGTCAGAATCAGCGCCATCCGCACATAGACGCCGTATTGCGCCTGCTTAAAATATACCGCGCGGGGATCGTCGTCCACATCGACGGAGATTTCGTTCACCCGGGGAAGCGGATGGAGCACCAGCATATCCGGCGGTGCGAGCTTCATTTTCTTTTTATTCAAAACATAAAAATCTTTTAAGCGGATGTAATCCTCCTCATTGAAAAAGCGTTCCCGCTGCACCCGGGTCATATAAAGAATATCCAGCTGGGGCATTTTTTCCTCCAGACGGATGACTTCTTCATAGGGAATATTTTTTTCCCGGAGCATTTCGGTGACATAGTCAGGAATGCGAAGCTCATCAGGGGATATGAAAATGAAGCGTATATTGTCATATCGGGTGAGGGCGTTGATCAGGGAGTGGACGGTACGGCCGAATTTCAGGTCGCCGCACAGCCCGATGGTCAGATTGTCCAGTCTCCCCTTTAAGGAGCGGATCGTCAAAAGGTCGGTCAGCGTCTGGGTGGGGTGCTGATGCCCGCCATCCCCCGCGTTGATGACCGGAATGGCCGATTTTTCCGCCGCTACCATGGGCGCGCCCTCCTTTGGATGGCGCATGGCGCAGATATCCGCATAGCAGGAAACGACGCGGATGGTGTCGGATACGCTTTCTCCCTTGGAAGCGGAAGAGCTTCCGGCATCGGAAAAGCCCAGAATGCTGCCGCCCAGATTTAACATCGCCGCTTCAAAGCTTAAGCGGGTTCTGGTGCTTGGCTCATAAAAGCAGGTGGCGAGCTTCTTGCCGGCGCAGGCATGTGCATATTTGGGCATGTCCGCTTCAATGTCATTTGCCAGATCAAAGAGCCGGTTTAATTCTTCCACACTAAAATCCAGTGGATTCATCAGATGTCTCATATATTTTTTTCCTCCGGTATCGATTCCTTATGCAGTGTGCGCAAAGAAATCGAGCAGGTTTCCCCACTCGATTCTGTTTTCATTGTTTGAATGACAATAATTCAGTTACCCCTTTTCGTCTGGGAGCGGCGGGCTCCTCGGCAGGATAACCGATGGGAATCAGTGCGACAAGCTCTCTGTCCGCTTCCAGCTCCAGAAGCTTTTCCGCCTTCTCCTGTTCGAAAATGCCAAGAATGACGGAACCGAGTCCCGCCTCATGGGCGGCCAGGCAAAAGCTCTGGGAGGCGATGCCCGCGTCGAACATCTGCCAGGTATCCTTGCGGGGAGTGGTAAAGGAACCGTCCCTTTCGTAGCCGCATCTGTTCTTGATCACGGTCACGGCAATCAGCATGGGCGCATTTGAGATGATCGTGCCGTTATTGGGAAATACAGTGGTGCATTCTGCCGCGATGCGGTCCTTTAAAGCCCCCTCAACCGCTATATAACGCGTAATCTGCGTGTTCTTCCAGCTGGGAGCAAAGGAAGCCGTTTCCACAATGCCCGCCAACAGCTCATGATCAACCGGTTTGTCCGAAAATTTGCGGATGCTTCTCCGGCCGAGTATACATTCTTTCGCAGTCATAACCCCTCCTGTCCGCTGCGGACGCCGCAGCTTTCTACACATTTTATTCAGTATAGCATAGGGAAAAAATGTTTTCAACAAGGTCTTTCAACTTTTTCGTAACAGTTCAGAAATGGGGTTATATATTCCCAATCCAGTTTTTATCCACCTCTTCCTTTAATGAGCAGAGCATCGCATAAAACTGACTTTTCGTCTGATTGACAATTTCCAACGCAACAGCCCTGTTATAGGAATGCGCTACATTATTTCTCGCCTGCAATGCTGACAGCCACAGCTCCTCATCCCATATCATGGCAGCTTTATATGCGGTTTTTATGATAAGCTTTGGCGAACCTGTTGCGGCTCCCTCATATCCATGCTTCTCCAGGATATCCTTCATCATTTTCCACGCCTGTTCAAAGCATATTTCATAAAGTCCGACCAGACCTGTTATCGTTACATTATCATAAGGTTCCTGATATAGATAAATATCCTTCAGATTCACCAAAGCAGCGCAGAAATTCTCATATTTTTTCATACAAAATCCGCCCCTCTTTCTCTATCGACTCCAGCAGAGCTTCCTGTACGGCACCATCCAGATTGACAATATCATATTCCAGCAGGGTGGAGGTTTCTTCCTCCACATCCAACGCAAACCGCGCGAAGTTTCCTCCGCTGACAGCCAGATCGATATCGCTGACCCGTTTAAAATCGCCGCGTGCTCTCGACCCGAACAGAATCACCCTGTCTATTCCGTATTTCTGTGCAAGACCGCATATTTCTTCTATTACAACCGGTTTTATTCCTGTTCCTTTCATACCATCCCTCTTCCTGACATCGTCTTTATTCTGTGGAAAAGCTTTCCATTCAGGTCTGTAAATGTTTCAGAATATCACCATTTTCAAGCTCTGTAAGCGCACCAGCGGCTGTTCGCCCTGTTGCATGCGTCACCACCATTATAGTTGATGTTTCCCCGGAATTCAAGCAATTCGTTACTGTTCACGGTGCCGCCGGATGCGGACTGCCAGCAGCCCCTCCCCTTCGTCCTCTCCGCCGGTGCAGACTGTTTTTTCAACGCCCATATCCGAAACGGCAAATCCATCCCTC
>CAJUEL010000037.1 GCA_910585455.1 uncultured Eisenbergiella sp.
TTTTTTGTTTTCAGGAAAGGGGTACGTTTCCTGTCACTACATATTATCTGTTACTATTGACATTCCCTTCCGCTGCCATTACAATCTGACTATGGGAAACGGCAAAAAAATTGTCGTTTCCTATCGCAATCCAATATCCATCATTTCTCACGAAAAGTCAGGAGGACCACTCATGAGCCAGACATTGGAAGAATTCCAGAAATACCGGGCAAAAATCCGGCAATACGACCGCGCCCACTCTCTTTTTTACTGGGACCTACAGACCCAGACTCCGCCCAGGGGCGTGGAAAGCAAGCTGGAGTCCATCGGATTTTTTTCCTCGGAATCCTTTCGTCTCTCCACTGCGCCCGAATACGGCGCCATGCTGGAGGCGCTTTCTGCCCCGGAACAATATAACCGGCTGGATATCGGCATGCAGACCACGGTAAAACGCAGCCTGCGAAACTACCGCCGTCAAAAACGCGTGCCCCAGGATTTTTATACGGAGCTTGTCACCACCACTGCCCGGGCGGGGAAGGCATGGGAAGCCGCCCGCCGAAACAATGACTTTCCAGGCTTTGCCCCCCATCTGGATAAAGTGATTTCCATGACCAGACAATACATGCAATATATGGAGCCGGACCAGGACCCTTATGAAACACTGCTGGACAGCTTTGAGCCCGGCATGGATTCTGCGACGATAGAACGGCTGTTTACAGAACTAAAGGAAGGTCTTACGCCCCTTTTAAAAAAGATAGCGGCTGTGCCCAGACCGGACCTTTCTCCCCTTTCGGTAAGCTGTGATATCCATGCTTTAAAAGAAGCACAGGACATGCTGCTCTCCTACATCGGCTTTGACGCTGCGGCAGGCGCTACCGCCGAAAGCGCCCATCCCTTCACCAGCGCCCTGGCCCCTGGAGACGTGCGGCTCACCAATCATTTTCAGGCAGACCAGCCAATCCGCGTCATGTTCAGCGCCATCCATGAGGGCGGGCACGCCATCTACGCCCAAAACGTGGATCCTGTCTATGCCGACACCTCTGTAGGGCAGCTCAACCAGATGGGGCTGCATGAAAGCCAGTCCCGCTTCTATGAAAATATGCTGGGCAGGAATAAAAACTTCTGGCTGCCCATCTATGACCGGCTGGGGCAGCTTTTGCCGCAGTTTCAGACCATCCCGATAGAGCTTTTTGTCCGTGCCATCAACGACGTACGCCCTGGCATGATCCGCATCGAAGCGGACGAGGTGACCTATTGCCTGCACATCATTTTGCGAACGGAAATGGAGCGGGCGATTTTCAAAGAGCAGGTTCCCACTGACAGGCTGCCCGGTCTGTGGAATGATAAAATGGAAGAGCTTCTGGGCATCCGTCCCGCCAACGACGCGGAAGGCATTTTGCAGGACATGCACTGGTCCAACCGGTACCTGGGCTATTTCCCCTGCTATCTGCTGGGCTCCGTTTACGACGGAATGTTCCTTTCACAGCTGGAATCGGAGCTGGGATGCGTGGACAATATTTTGCGGGAAGGACGGATCGGAGATATCACGAAATGGCTCAATGAAAAAATCCACCGGCACGGCAGCCTCTACGCCTCCCGGGAGGTGATACAGCGGGTATGCGGCTGCGAAATCTCTGCCCGACCGCTGCTTGATTATTTCAACAAAAAATATGCGGAAATCTATGGCTTTTGATTCCCGCCGCCGGCGGACCGCTTCCGTTTCCTGTGTCCGCCGCGAAACGAAATGACATTGGGAATGAACAGTCACAGGCAGACGGCTACCCTTTTATACCAAATATTTTCCCTTTTTTACATTTTCATTCCCATCGCTCCAGTGTACTATGAAAGAAAAATAAAACAGACACATGGAGGAAATGTCATGAAAAAACTAAATATTGCCCTGGTGGGCTTAGGCTTTGGCGGATGCTTTCTGCCGATTTATCTGGATCACCCGGATATAGACAAGGTGGGCATTTTCGATACGGATCCTGCGCTTTTGCGCGCGACAAAAGCCCGGAATGAACGCGCCGTCGCCTACCAAAGCTTTGAGGAAATTCTGTCCGATCCGACGCTGGACGCAGTCCATCTTGTCACCCCGATCCCGCTCCATGCAGACCAGACGGTCGCGGTTTTGGAAAGCGGCAAGCACTGCGCCTGTACGGTTCCCATGGCATGTACGCTGAAAGACCTGCAAAGAATCACCGACGCTGTCAAAAAATCCGGCAAACGCTATATGATGATGGAAACCACCCTCTATACCTACCAGTTTTTCTATGTGGAGCGGATGCTTCGGCAGGGTGAGCTGGGAAATATCCAGTTCATGCGGGGCAGCCACTATCAGGATATGGCTAACTGGCCCGACTACTGGCTGGGCCTGCCGCCCATGTGGTACGGCACCCACGCCATATCCCCCATGACCGCCCTCTCCGGCTCACGCATCCGCCGGGTCAACTGCTTCGGCTCCGGCGCCATGGACGAATCCCTTTTCCGCTGCTACCACAACCCCTGGCCGGTGGAATGCGCCATTTTCGAATTTGAAAACGGCATGAAGGGGGAAGCGACCCGCAGCCTGTTCGAAACCGCACGGGCATATCAGGAAGGCCTGTTCGTCTATGGAAGCAAGGCCAGCTTTGAATGGGGCTTTGCGGACGGCGACGCGCCCTACGTCACCACCGCTGTCCCTGCTACGGACGGCAGGAGAGGTTCGGAGCCCACCGTCAGACAAATCGAGCTGCCGAATTTTTATCAATCTCTTCCTGCCAGCATTCAGAAATATACGATCCATACGGAGAACTTTGATCCGTTAAATCCCCAGCTCTCCCTCCAAAAGGGACAAGGCGGCGGGCATCACGGCTCTCATCCCCACCTGGTGCACGAGTTTATCCGAAGCATTCTGGAGGACAGAAAGCCCCGGATCGACGAGACGCTCGGCGCGAATATCTGCGCCGCCGGAATCTGTGCCCATGAATCCGCCATGCACAACGGCGAAGCCGTGATCGTTCCCGGCTTCTGACAGCTCCCTGCGCTGCCCCGGACAAATCTGCGCAAAGCAGGACAGGACTTTTCGACGCCGTTGCGCTATCATTCTTTTATACAAGGGAGGATGCACATGTCGATACAATTGATACAGCGGGCAATCTGCTATATGGAAGCCCACATGCTGGAAACCATCAACTATGAGGAAGTGGCAAGGGCAGTCTACATGTCCAGCTATGATTTTCACCGGACCTTCCGCTTCGTCGTCGGCATCACCGCCAACGAATATATCCGGAACAGACGGCTGACGCTGGCCGCCCTGGAGCTCCAGCAAACCTCCATATCCGTGCTGGAGCTTTCCTGCAAATACGGCTATGAATCTCCGGAAAGCTTTTCCAAAGCGTTCACCCGCTTTCACGGTTCCACGCCAAAGCAGGCACGCCAGAAGGGAGCTATACTTCACCTGTTCAACCCCCTTGTCATAAAAATCACAATCGAAGGAGGCAGCATCATGGATTACAGAATGGAACACAGGGACAATCAGCGATTTTTGGCGCTGGTAAGAGCTTTCCCCAACGAAACCATCAATGACGAAAATGACCACAGCATTCCCGATTTCTGGAACGAATGCCATGTCAAAAACCTTGTGGAGCCCTTAAGGCAGCTCCGCCCGGAGGGAAAACGGGATCTCTATGGACTATGCGGCCCGGCAGTGAAAACCGAAACCCACTTCAATTACGGCATCGGCGTGATTTTGGATGAGGAAACCGACGTCACTGCGCTGCAGGAGTTTCTTGCAAACGGCTATACGCTGTGGGAAACCGGACCCGCGGAGTACGCAGTCTTTTCCTGCATCGGACCAAGCGCCGACTGCATCGGAGAAACCTGGAGCAAATTTTACCGGGAGTTCCTCCCCCAGACAGGATACTCCCAGACGGATGATACGGATTACGAGCTCTACTTTGAAAAGGGAGAAAAGGACCTGTTCTGTGAGCTCTGGATTCCCGTAAAGTCCGGCACTCCACAGGAAAGCCGTTAATCCCGGCATAATTCAAACGATGAACAGCAAACGGGCAGGGCGCGGTACTCTCCAGATGAAATGAGTTTCCTACGTCCTACCCGTTTTGGGAATGCGATGCTCCTCTATTTTATCCCATAGTGCGCTTTCACCTGCGCGCTTCCAATCACCTTCCCCCTGATCTGTATGTCCTGCACCACTTCGAACAGAATTTTCTCATCTATATCCTCTCCGATTCCCAAAACCCCATATCCCGTTATGGTGATTTTCTCCCCCCGCTTTCTTGCCTCTTCCACCTCACGCTTTCCCAGAGAATAAACCCCCACGAACCAGCGGTCGGCGCTTTCCTTTCCGCTTTCCGTCTTCCCGTCAATAATTCTGTCCAGCGTATTTTGATACTTCTGCAGCGCTTCCCGAAGCGCCTGATTGATGAAATCGCTGCGGTTGGAATAATACCCGTTATCCACCAGAATATCGATATTCGACAATGTGGACGTATTGATATTGACTGAAACCTTTTCGCTGAAATAATCCTTTCCCATTTTGTACCTCCCAAATTTCTCTTCTTGATTTTATGCTCCATTTGGAGCATATTTAGAATATCACATAAAATAGCAGATGTCAATACATCCGTGTAATTACATTAAGAAGTGACGGAATATTCTGTAACCGTTCAGACAAGTCTGCACTATTACCCGCGAAAATTTTCTATTTCAAATTTATTTTAAATACTTATTGACACATCTCTTTTCATCTGCTATACTCTTTGTGTACCTGATTAAAAATAATTTGAAATAGATTGGAGTGTGATCGCTTGGCAGTCAGTGAAGTGCTGGCGGCTCTGGCGGACGATACACGCAGGAAAATCCTGCTTCGATTAAAGGAAGGGAGGATCAGTTCCGGTGACCTGGCGGCTGCGCTGGATATGACGCCGCAGGCATTATCCTATCATCTGTCCAGACTGAAAAAAGCCGATTTGATCTATGAAACCAGATATAAAAACTTTATTTATTACGAGCTGAATTTATCCATTCTTGACGAGACGATCCTGTGGATAAACAGCCTGCGTGGAGGTGAATCATGAAACCCGGAAAACTGCTCTATTACAGCCTTATGCTTTTACCCTTTCTCATCGTATTCGCCGCACTGCCCTTTTTGCCGGAACAGATACCCGCCCACTACGGCGCTGACAATCAGGTCACCCGCTGGGGCAGCAAATACGAATCCCTGATTTATCCCGTCACCACGCTGCTCATGGGATATTTTCTTCTCTTCATGGCAAAGCTGGCGGCGAAGCAGGAAAAGGACGGAAAAAACAATGAACAGATCATTATGATTACCGGCATTCTCATCCTGACGATTTTCAACGTCATGAATGTTTATTTCCTGTATACATCTTTTCACAAGGTGGAAAATCTGTCCTCGGTTCCGCTGGATCTCAATCAGCTTCTCTTCGGTCTTCTGGGCGTGTTTATGATCATCATCGGAAATATCATGCCGAAGCTGCGGATGAATGCGATGATCGGCCTTCGAACAAAGTGGAGCATGAAAAACGAGCTTACATGGAAAAAGAGCCAGCGCTTTGGCGGCATCTCCTTCCTCCTTGGAGGCATTGCCATCATTCTCATCAGCTTTTTTACGAGAGGATTTCTCTGCCTGTTGGCCTCCATGGGAATTGTTTCCGTTCTTCTGATCGTCGATATCTGCTATACTTATAAAGTCGCCACAGCTGCCTGAGGTAAAATACAGCGGGGCTTTTGCATGCCAGTCCATGCAAAAGCCCCGCTGTATTTTAACACATTATTTCCCGGTCCCGTAGCTCCCCTCCGTATCGAAGGTCACCTCCTGCACCGCCTTCTTCTCTGTAGAGGCCTCGCGCAACTCATTAAGCTTTGCCAGAAACAGCTCCTCATCGACAGGCAGCGTCACCGCCCTGCCCAGCCAGGAGGACAAATGCATGGCGTTGGAAAGCATCAGGCCGTTGATCCCTTCACAGCCCTTCGCGACCAGCGGCTCCCCCCGCAGAATATTGGCGGCAAAGGCGCGCAGAACCCCAACATGCTGCGGATTCTCCCCGTCCGTCTCCAGCGTGACAAAATGCCCGGCAGGCTTTTCAAAGCCCTCCTTCGTCGTAAAGCAGTAGGTTCTTTCACTTTCCTCCAGCTCGTAAAGAGAAAGCTGCTCGTTTTCACAGACCAGTTTTCCCCGCTCCAGCGTGATCTCAAACCGGTTGGTCCCCGGGGCGTCCGCCGTCGTGGTCACAAACACGCCGGTCGCGCCGTTTGCAAATTCCAGATAGGCGGTCACGTCGTCCTCCACCTCAATGTCATGCCACTTTCCGTTATGGCAAAATGCCTGCACCTTCACCGGCAGACCACAGATCCACTGCAGCAGATCCAGATTATGGGGACACTGGTTTAACAGCACGCCGCCGCCCTCACCGGCCCAGGTCGCGCGCCAGCCGCCGGAATTATAATAGGCCTGAGAACGATACCAGTCCGTGACGATCCAGTTGACCCGCTTGATGCTCCCGTATGCGCCGCTCTCCACCAGCTCCTTCATCTTCCGGTATACATGGTTCGTCCGCTGGTTGAACATCATGGCGAACACCTTATCCGATTTTTCGGCAGCCTCGTTCATTTCCCGCACCTGCTTTGTATACACGCCGGCGGGCTTTTCGCTCATGGCATGCATCCCGTGCTCCAAAGCCTTGATCACAAAACGGGGATGATCATAGTGGGGTGTCGCCACCAGCACCGCGTCACAGCAGTGGGCCTCGATCAAGCTGTCTCCGTCCTCAAAAATCCGCACCGTTTCCGGCAGATTCTGTCTGGCCCATTCCCTTCTGCTCTCCCGTAGATCCGCAACCGCCACAAGCTCCAGCTCCGGCGCCTTTCCCTCCGTCAGATTTTTCGCATGGCCGCTTCCCATGTTGCCGACTCCGATGATTCCAAGTCTCACCTTTTCCATCGCTTTACCCGTCCTTTTCTCTGTTTTTGTTTTGCACTCCATCGCTGACATCTGGGACACCTTTTTGGCTATATGTCCTGATCAATTATTCTCTCCTATACTCCACATGCTCTTGCGACGGTATCCGAAAAGTAAACTGTGTCCTGCCTTCATAATTTGATAACGCAAAATCACCTTTGGAAATGATATCCATCCCAATCAACACACCAATCCCCTGATTCCCTATTTCAGAATCCATCACCAGCCAGTTTTCAAACATAACTTCGTTATGTAAAATTAAATTTACTATATATTGGTTCATCACCCCTATTCCGGACGGCGTATGTGCTCTCACCTTTCCGACCGGAACAAGTCCCAGCTTAGAAACAATTTCTTTTGATATACAGGTGCCTGTCGCACCGGTATCCCATTGTATATTTACCGGCATACTTGTTCCATTTGCCTCAATAACTGCACCTGTAATTATTTTCCGTTGTATTTTCGCATATTTTATAGTAAAAGCAGATAATAGCATTCAGGTACCTCTTAACCTTTTATCAACTACCATGATGAAATATAATTGGTATATCCAGATTCATCCCCATTGCATTCCTGCACAATAAACGTCCCCAATGGATAACTTTGAGAGGTTATATCAATTGCACTTTTTAAATCATCATATACACCCAATATTTCATGATTCCGGATTACAAGAAATGAATGCCCATATTTCTCAAACCATTCGTCATAATGTTCAATAAAATAATTAAAATCTGCCATTCGTTCATTTTCCCCATAAGTGTCCATTCATATGACCTCCTTCCCTTTAAACATAGGAAACGACATATGTCGTTTCCGTTTGCATCGTCCGCACGCTGCTAAAGCAGCGATGTTTCCTTGTGCGGACGTATGCATCAGGTTATAGTAAACGACAATCTTTTTGTCGTTTACTATATGTCATCCATTTCATGCCTTATCCCCCCTGTCAACACTGACCTGGGGCCTTATTGAAGTTTGTCTGTCTAAAAAGCACCTCAAATAAATGTTTTACCGGCATCCCGCTTCCGCCAGATTCCGATAGCTGATCTGCAGGCAATCAAAGGGACTCCTCCGGCAAACGTCCTGCTCCACCAGCAGATATTCACAGCAGCTGTCCGCAAGCGCCCGCAAAATACCGTCAAAATTCATATTTCCTTCCATCACCGGCGCCATCACGGCTCCCTCCTTGGTCATTTCCATATCCTTGGCATGGACACAGGGAATCCGGTCCTTCAGCCTTTCGATCCACTGACACACATCGGCGCCCGCCGCCTGCACCCAGAAGGTGTCCAGCGTAAAGCCCAGCTCCCGCGCAGAAAACCAGTCCGCCAGATATGCGATGACCTGCTTTTTCTCAGATGAATCGGGCGCGCCCTCCGCCGCGAACCTGCGGAATTCAAAATCATGGTTATGATACATCAAAAGCTTTCCGGCGTCCGCTATTTTTCTGGCGGGTTCCCGGAAGTCCAGCGCAAAATGATACAGCCATTCCGGAGATCTATACTTTTCCGGCATGGAGCCCAGACCGATATATTTGCATCCCAGAATGTCATGCTCCTTTATCAGATTTTCCGTATCATATAAAATCCGGTTGACATCGCTGTGGGTCAGCACGATCGCAAGTCCGGCGCGGTCACAGATTTCCCGGATCCACTCCGGCCTTAAATCCTTTCCGATCGCCGAAAGCTGCACCGTCGTGTAGCCCATCCGGGCGATCCGTTCTATCGTTTCTGCAAAATCCTTTTCATTCTGGGTATACGCCCTCACCGTATAAAGCTGTGCCCCTGTTTTCATCCCTGCCTCCTCTAAAATTTGATGTCGCTCCTTTTGCCGCCCAGAAAATCCAGAATCAACGCTACATAAGGAAACTTTCCTGCGCTGTCTGTTACGCCGGCATATTCTGTGTGCCCGTATCCGCGTATGATCCGATAGTCGATCTGGGACTTTTCATAATGATACGCCTCCATCGTCCGCATGAGCAGCTCGTTCTGTTCCTTTCTCCCGACCATATCATTGTCGGTGATCAAAAACAGATACCGCTGCTTCCCATTCACCGGCCGCTCCTGCTCCAGATAATAAAGGGGCGCTGCCTCGTCCACCCGGACCGCCCGGGTGTCCATCCCCCGCTCCCGCAGGATATTATAATGGACGGTGGGCTGTCCCGCGTCAAAAAGATAGCCCGCGATAGTTTCCTCCTGCACGCCGCATTCCGCGAGGAACCGGGGCTCAAAATGAAGCATCATGGACAGATACGCGCCCGCGGAAATGCCTCCCACAAATACCCTTTCAAAGGAAATATGTTCCTTTCCATGGGAAAGACAAAAGGCCACAGCCCGCGCCGCGTCCACCACAAAATCCGGATACTTCGCCTCCGGATACATGCGGTAATTGGCACTCGCCACCGCGATTTTAGCTCCTGCAAGCTCCAAAAAAACGCCCCTGTTATCGCCCTTATCCCCGCCTTCGATTCCGCCGCCATGGAAATAGATCAGAAAATCCCTGCAGCCTGCTCCCTCCGGTAAATACAGGTCCAGCATGCCCGCATTTCCCATATTCTCCTGATAAACCAGATTTTCAATTACGCGCACCCCGTTCATAGACATTCCCCCTTTTTATGATATCTGTCACCATATATCAGCTGTCGCTGCTTCCCGCCGACAGCCGTACCTCCGGCATCAGCTCATCGCTCACAATCCTGAGCATCTCCTCCAGCCTTTTACATTCCTCCGTGCTAAAGCGCGCCGCAATGCGCTCCATGACCTCCCGCATGTAGGAGCTGCTGATGTTATAATAATCCATATACTTCTGCGTCACCTCCAGATGGTATTCCCGCCTGTCCTGCGGGGACTGCACCTTGCGCACATACCCCTTTTTGATGAGGCTGTTCACCTTGTAGGCGGCATTGGGCGGTGAAATCTGCATGAATGTGGCAAATTCATTCACGGTCGGATTGTTCAGCGCCTGGATCGTCTCCATGCAAAAGGTCTCCACCGTCGTCAGGCTCGCTTCCCTGTTCTGGAACCTTTGAAAAATTTCCTGATAAAAATGTAATTTAAACTTTGTATATACATCAAAAAAAGCATCTTTTAACATGATCTTTGTCCTGCTTCTCCCAAGACGTGCGCCGATTGACTGACCGGCGCGCGCACATCAACTTTTTACACGATTCGCCAAACCCTGTCGTATAAAAAACCGGCTGCCGTGCCTTTCACATCGCTACGCCCCAAAAGGCCCGCTCCGTGCCGCGCACTCCCGCAGCCGATTTTATCATACCACATCTTCCACTTCTTTTTCAATCATAAAAGTCAATTCCGCCGTACATGCGACCTCTCCTCCCACGCTGGCACGGCATACGCCAATCCCCACGGGACCCTTTTGCCGGGTCAGGCTGCATTCCAGCTCCACCACATCTCCGGGAATAACCCTGCGTTTAAACCTCGCCTGCTTCACGCCGCCGAAGAGCACAATTTTTCCCTTATTCTCCGGCACGGACAAAATGGCTACCGCGCCGACCTGCGCCATCGCCTCCAGCAGCAATACGCCGGGCATCACATGCTCCCTGGGGAAGTGCCCGCAAAATACCGGTTCGCCTGCGGACACGCATTTGATCCCCTTCGCCCATTTTCCCGCTTCAAAATCCGTGATCCGGTCCACCAGCGCAAAGGGATACCGGTGGGGCAAAAGCGCCGCGATCTGATTGGAATTCAGTTCCATGGCTCAATCCTCCCATTTTTTGAATAAAAGACTGCCGTTGTGCCCGCCAAAGCCCAGGGAATTGGACATGGCATATTCGATGGCAACGCGCCTGCCCTCATTGGGCACCACATCCAGATCGCAGGCTTCATCCGGCACGCTGTAATGGATCGTCGCAGGCACGAAGCCCTCCCACACGGACAGGGCGGTGAAAACCGCCTCCACCGCGCCCGCCGCGCCCAGCATATGTCCGGTCGCCGCCTTGGTGGAGCTGATCATCAGCTTCCCTGCATGTTCGCCGAACACCGCCTTGACCGCCGCAGTTTCACAGGCGTCGTTTAGCTGCGTGGAGGTGCCGTGGGCATTGATATACGCCACTGCCTCCGGCAAAACGCCCCCGTCCACAAGCGCCATTTTCATCGCTTCTGCCGCGCCGCTGCCGTCCGGCTTCGGTGCGGTCATATGATAAGCGTCGCAGGTCGCGCCGTAGCCGACCACCTCCGCGTATATTCTGGCGCCCCTCTCCTGCGCGTGTCCAAGCTCCTCCAGCAGCAGAATGCCCGCGCCCTCGCCCAGCACGAAGCCGCTTCTTTCCCTGTCAAAGGGAATGGATGCCCGGTCACAGTCCTGGCTGACGGTCAGCGCCTTCATGGAGGTGAAGCCCCCGATCGCCATCGGCGTGATGCAGCTTTCGGTCCCGCCGCACAGGCACACCTGCGCATAGCCGTCCCGGATATGCCGGAAAGCGTCCCCAACCGCATAGGTGCCGCCCGCGCAGGCTGCCACCGGACAGGTACACATGCCGGCAAAGCCTGCGGCTATCGCGATCTGTCCCGCCGCCATATTGCCGATCGCTGTGGGAATATAGAGCGGAGAGATCCGGTCAAAGCCCTTTTCCATGCCCCGCGTATGCTCGGCCTCCGTCACATCCTGTCCGCCGATTCCGCTGGAAACGATGACGCTGCATGCTCCCGTTTCCTCCTGCTTTGGACAGAAATTTCCGTCCGCCAAAGCTTCCTTTGCCGCTGCCACCGCAAGCTGGGTAAAACGCGCCATGCGCCTCGCCTCCTGCCTGCCAAGAAGCTCTGCCGCATCAAAGCCCTTCACCTCTCCGGCGAGCTTCACCTTCTGTCCTGCCGCGTCATAGCGGGTGATCGGTCCGATGCCGCATGCGCCGCTTTTGAGCGCCTGCCAGCTTTCGGACACAGAAAGTCCCAGCGGCGTGACAGCGCCCATTCCCGTAATCACTACCCGTCTTTTCTCCATTTCACATTCCTTTCCGTCACATGCCCATGCCGCCATCCACCAGTAATACCTGGCCGGTGATATAGCCCGCCAGATCGCTGGCCAGAAAAGCCACCGCCTGCGCCACATCCCGGGCGCTTCCGATGCGCCCTGCCGGAATGGCTTCCGTCATTTTTTTCACATATTCCTCCGACAGCCCTGCCGTCATATCCGTATCGATAAAGCCGGGCGCCACCGCGTTCACCGTGATCTGCCTGCTGCCCAGCTCCTTCGCCATGGATTTGGTCATGCCGATCACGCCCGCCTTGCTGGCGGCATAATTCATCTGCCCGGCGTTCCCGTGCAGCCCCACGACGGAGCTTACATTGACAATGCGCCCATAGCGCTGCTTCATCATCAGCCGGGAAACCTCCTTCATGCATAAAAAAGCACCCTTTAAATTGACGGCGATCACCCTGTCAAAGTCCTCTTCCTTCATCTTCATCAAAAGACCGTCCCGGGTGACGCCCGCGTTGTTTACAAGAATATCAATGCGTCCGAAGGTTTTACCCGCAAAATCCATCAGCGCCTTCACATCCTCTGCCTTTGCCACATCGCAGCGCGCCATGCAGGTTTTGCCCGTATCCCCTGCCGCCCTGCCTGCATCGCACAGGGAAAGGGTTTCCCGTGCAGCCTCTTCTCCTGACGCATAGCAGAACACCACATTCGCGCCCCGCTGCGCAAGCTCTATACAAACCGCCCTGCCGATCCCCCGGGAACCGCCGGTCACAACTGCAGTCTTTCCTTCCAGCTTCATGTCCAATGCCTCTCTTTCTGTTCTGCCGCTTCCCGTCAGACCATTTTTTCCACAAGCGCCTCCACATCCGCCGCCGTTTCTGCGCCATAAACCGGCAGATCGGGCGCAATCCTGCGGACAAAGCCGGAAAGCACCTTACCCGGTCCGATCTCCACGACCCGCTCTACGCCCATGCCGATCATGCGCCGGATGCTGTCCTCCATATAGACGCTGCTCTGTACCTGCCGCACCAAAAGCGCCGGGATCGAATCCCCATCGCCCATCACATCGCCCAGACAGTTAAAGATGACGGGAATGGAAGGCTTTGCGAATTCTGTCCTTTGAAAAAGCTCCTGCAGCGCCTCTCCGGCGGACGCCATCAGCGGCGTGTGAAAGGGACCGCTCACCTTAAGCGGCAGACATCTTTTTGCACCCTTTTCCTTCGCCAGCTGCGCCGCCCGCAAAACCGCATCCCTTTGACCGCCGATCACAATCTGCCCCGGACAATTATAATTGGCGACCGTCACAATCCCCAGCGCCGACGCCTCCCGGCAGGCCTCCTGCACGGACGCCCGATCCAGTCCGATCACCGCCATCATATCGCTTTTTACGTCCCGCGCCGCCTCTTCCATGGCGCGCCCCCGGAAGGCGACCAGCTCTATCGCCTTTTGGGCCGAAAAAACCCCCGCCGCATGCAGGGCGGAATATTCTCCCAGGGAAAGCCCCGCCGCCACATCCGGCACAATCCCTTTTTGGGAAAGCAAAGCCGTCACTCCCGCCGCAAACGCCACCATACATGGCTGGGTATAACGGGTCTGGTCCAGCACATGCTCCGGATCCGAAAAGCACACCTTTTTGATGTCAAAGCCTGCGTCCGCCCGGTCGAAAACCTCCCGGAACGCCGGATATGCCTCATACAGATCGGCGCCCATTCCCGGATGCTGGCTGCCCTGTCCCGCATATAAAAATCCTGTTTTCATCCTTCTACCCCCTGTGCGCCTCCAGCACCTTTTTCTGTCCCATATACAGGTCTTCAAAAATTTCCCGCACCGGACGGATTTTTTGCAGCATGCCCGCAACCTGACCTGCCATCAGGCTTCCGGTCTCCACATCGCCCTCGAAAACGGCGCGGCGCAGTCCGCCCAGCGCGCACTTCTCCAGCTCCTCCAGACTCGCCCCTTCCTTCTCCAGCGTCAGGTAGCGGCGGGTCATTTTATTTTTCAGCGCCCGGACCGGACCGCCCACGCTGCGCCCGGTCACCACGGTATCGCTGTCCTTCGCCTTTAACAGCGCCAGCTTATAATTTTCATGAATCGGGCACTCCTTACTCACCAGCAGACAGGTGCCGACCTGCACGCCGCAGGCTCCCAGCATGAACGCCGCCGCAAGCTGCCTGCCGTCCGCGATGCCGCCCGCCGCGATGACCGGTATGCGCACGCTGTCTACCACCTGGGGCACCAGCGCCATGGTCGTCATTTCGCCCACATGTCCGCCGGATTCCGTCCCTTCTGCGATGATCGCGTCCGCGCCCTCCTTTTCCAACCTTCTCGCCAGAATGGACGCCGCCACCACGGGAATCACCTTCACGCCCGCCTCTTTCCACATCCCGATATATTTGCCCGGATTTCCCGCTCCTGTCGTCACCACCGCCACCTTCTCTTCGGCGATCACCCGCGCCATCTCTTCGGCGCAGGGATTCATCAGCATCAGGTTCACGCCAAAGGGCTTATCCGTCAGCGTCCGGCAAAGCCGGATCTGCTCCTGCAGCTTTTGGGCTTCAAAAATCCCGCCGGTGGCGATGACGCCCAGTCCGCCCGCCTGCGAGCATGCCGCCGCAAAGTGAGCGTCCGCAATATTCGCCATTCCACCCTGTATAAAGGGAAACTCTATCCCCAGCATCTCATTCAGCATCTGCATGTTTTCTTCTCTTCCTTTCTTTCCCTCTACAGCACCCGAAGGACTATCGCAAATATTTTGCCGCCCGCTATAAAAACTCCACCAGCGCGCCGCCCCAGGTCATGCCGCCGCCAAAGCCCACCAGCAGCGCCCGGCTTCCTCCCGTCACCATTCCTTTTTCCTTCAGCTCGCTCAGCACAAGCGGAATGCTCGCCGAGGAGGTATTGCCGTATTCCCCGATATTTTTGTAGTATTTTTCCTGCGGAATCCGGTATTTGTGCACCACCAGATCAATGATGCGGGCATTCGCCTGATGAAAAACAAAGAAATCCACATCCTCCACCGTGCATCTGTGCTTCGACAGCACCCGCTCCATGCATCTGGGCACCATTTCCACGGCGAACCGGAACACCCCCGCTCCCTCCATGGAAATATGCTGGGGACTTTTCGTCCCCGCACCCGGCAGCGAAAGAAGCGTATCGTCCCCCCGGCAGCCCAGCACCGCGCCGATGGAAGGAAATTCCTCCCGGCATTCCACCACCACCGCGCCCGCACCGTCCCCGAAGAGCACGCAGGTATTGCGGTCCTCCCAGTCAACCACGCGGCTTAGCACCTCACAGCCCACCACCAGTCCATATTTTTTTCCCGATGCGCCAAGCAGACATTCCGTCGTGTGCAGCGCGCTCAAAAAACCTGTGCACGCCGCGTTTAAATCAAAACAGGGGATGTCGTTGGGAAGCCCCAGCTCCTTTTGCAGCATGCATGCCGCTGCGGGCACCAGCGTATCGCCGCCGATCGTCGCCACGATGCAGGTTCCGATGCCGGAAGCGTCGATTCCCGCATCCAGAATCGCCGCCTGCGCCGCCTGCACGCACAAATCCCTGTGGCTTTCCGTCGTGCACACATGCCGCTGGCGGATGCCCGTGCGGCTTAAAATCCATTCATCGCTGGTTTCCACGCAGCGGGAAAGCTCTTCATTTGACAGAACCTTTTGAGGAACGCATCGCCCCGTTCCCCTGATTTTAATTCCCTTCATGCTTTTTTCCCATCCCTCTGAATTTTCGGTATCTCATTTCCACCAGCCTGCTGCCCCGTTCCTTACACAGCTGCGTCAGATGCCTGTTTATGGCGGCATCCACCTGCGCTGTGGCTATGGCGGGAGCCAGGTGCGCGCCGCCCTCCGGCTCGTCGATCACCTCATCGACCACGCGCTGCTTTTTTAAATCCTGCGCGGTCAGCTTCATCAGCTCACATGCCCGGTCGCGCTGCGCTGCGTCCTTCCACAAAATGGAAGAAAAGCCCTCCGGCGATAGAATGGCATATACCGAATTTTCCAGCATCAAAACCCGGTCGGCCACCCCCAGCGCCAGCGCGCCGCCGCTGTTTCCTTCTCCTGTAATCACCGCGATTATGGGGACCTTGAGCCTGCTCATCTCCATGAGATTTCGTGCAATCGCCTCTCCCTGTCCCTTTTCCTCCGCTTCCAGACCAGGATAAGCCCCCGCCGTATCGATAAAGGTCAGAATGGGACGCCCGAATTTTTCCGCCTGCCGCATCAGCCGCAGCGCCTTGCGATAGCCCTCCGGTCCTGGCATGCCGAAATTGCAGCGCAGCTTTTCCTCCAGCGTTTTGCCCTTCCTCGTGCCGATGACGGTCACCGCCCGGCCCCGGTAACGCGCCACGCCGCCCAGAATCGCACCGTCCTCCCGTCCCAGCCGGTCTCCCTTCATTTCAAAAAAATCCGTAAAAAGCGCCTCTATGTAATCCGTAATATCCGGCCGTCCCGGGTGCCGTGCGATCGCCACCCGCTCCGCCGCAGTCAGTGTTTTTTTCATAAAAATCCCCATGTATGTCACCACTTGGCGGCGACTCAAATAGTTGTGAAACTCCAAAGAACCATCTATTCGCTTTCATGTAAGGAAAGCAGGCGAATCAGCGCATCCTTAAGCTCCGTCCGGGGAAGTACTCTGTCCACAAAGCCATGCTCCTCCAAAAAGGCGGCGCGCTGAAAGCCTTCCGGCAGCGACGCGTGAATGGTCTGCTCGATCACCCTGGGTCCCGCAAAGCCGATCAGCGCTCCCGGCTCCGCCAAAATCACATCCCCCAGGGAGGCAAAGCTTGCCGTCACGCCGCCCGTGGTGGGATCCGTCAGCACGGAAATGTAAAGCAGCCCCTTCTGGGAAAAGCGCGCCAGTGCGGCGCTGGTTTTGGCCATCTGCATCAGGGAGACGATCCCTTCCTGCATCCGTGCGCCGCCGCTGGCACAAAACAGAATCAGCGGCAGCTTCCTGCCCGCCGCATATTCGATCGCCCGGGTGACTTTTTCCCCCACGGCGCTTCCCATGCTGCCCATCATGAAACGGCTGTCCATGACGCCCACCACACATTTGTGTCCGCCGATCGTGCCGGTCACCGTCACCACCGCTTCCATAAGTCCCGTTTTTTTCCGCGCTGCCTGAAGCTTTTCTTCATAGCCCGGAAAATCTGCCCCTTCCGTTCCTGCAAGCTTCCCGTTGAATTCCCGCATGGAGCCTTCGTCCAAAAGCATATGCAGACGGCGGTATGCGCCTATCGGAAGATGATGACCGCATTTCGGACATACATACAACGCCTGCGCCCACTGCTGCCGCGGGCTCTCTTTTTTGCAGGCCGGACAGCTGATGCGTCTGTCTGTGGAGCTGTTTTTTTCCCGGACGGCCTTCATCGCCAGAAGCCGTGCCCGTCGTTTTGCAAAAATCGGATTCATGTCAATTCCTCAGTCACGCTGTCCACCTTTCTGGAAAATTCCAAAAGCTCAGAAAGCGTCTCTTCTAAAAAGGCGGTGCTGTTGCCGCCCAGCACAAAGGCGGGATGGTGTAAAATCTGATAGGAAAACTCTGCGTTTGTGGCAAAGCCCTCCAACGCGAATTCCTCCAGGCAGCGCCGCATCTTCCGGATTGCCAAAAGCCTGGTCGGCGCGTGCACCATCACCTTGGCAATCAGCGAATCATACCAGGGCGAAAGCACACAGCCCTGATAGAGGGCGGAATCCACCCGCACTCCCATGCCGCCCGGCATGTGCAGAAATTCCACCTGACCAGGACAGGGCAAAAAGCTTTTCCCCGGATCCTCCGCGTTGATCCGGCATTCGATGGCATGCCCTGTCACCCGGACCTCCTCCTGCTTTATCTCCAGACAAAGCCCGGAAGCGATGCGCAGCTGCTCCCGGATGAGATCGACGCCGCACACCAGCTCCGTGATGCCGTGCTCCACCTGAATCCGGGTGTTCATTTCCATAAAATAAAACTGCTCCCCATCCACCAGAAATTCCACCGTGCCGGCATTTTCATAGCCCACCGCCCGGGCTGCCCGCACCGCCGCCTCACCCATTCGGCGGCGCATGTCCTCCTTGATGTTCCAGGCGGGCGCTTCCTCAATCAGCTTCTGATTCCTTCTCTGAATCGAGCAATCCCGGTCCCCCAGATAGATGACATTGCCAAAACGGTCCGCCAGAATCTGTACCTCAATATGCCGCGGATTTTCCACCAGCTTTTCCAGATACATCCGATCGTCCCCAAAGCACGCCTTCGCTTCCGCCTTTGCCTCCGCAAACGCGGCGGGCAGCTCTTCCTCGCTGTCACAGCGCCGGATTCCCCGTCCGCCTCCGCCTGCGCAGGCCTTTAAAAGCACCGGATAGCCGACCCGCTCTGCCGCCGTCAGCGCATCCTGTGCCGTTTCAACGATTCCCTCCGATCCCGGCGTCACCGGCACATCCGCCTCCTGCATCAGCCCTCTGGCCGCCGCCTTATCGCCCGCTCTTCTCATGGCGTCTCCGTCAGGACCGATAAAGGTCAGCCCTGCCTGTATACAGGCATCCGCGAAATCCGCGTTTTCCGATAAAAAACCATAGCCCGGGTGGATGCCGTCGCAGCCCGTCGCCTTCGCCACCGTGAGGATGGCATTCTGATTCAAGTAGCTCTCTGCAGCCTTCGCCCTGCCGATACACACCGCCCGTCCCGCAAGCTGTACGGGAAGGGAATCCGCATCCGCTTCCGAATATACGACCACCGTATCAATGCCCATTTCCCGACAGGTCCGCAAAACGCGCAGGGCAATCTCTCCCCGGTTGGCAATCAAAACCCGCTTCAGCATGGCCGATACCTGTAAAGCGCTTCCCCAAAGGCGGCAAACTCCCCGTCCGCCTTCAAAACCTCCTCAATGACGCAGTCACAGGGAGCCGGAATTTCACTGATCATCTTCATCGCTTCCATCAGGCACACCGTCTGTCCTGCGGACACCCGGGCTCCCGGCGTCACAAAGGGCGGCTGCCCGGGCTCCGGAGCGGCATAACAGGCGCCCACCATGGGCGCGGTGATGAAATACTGCTCCTGCGCAGCGACTGCCCGTTCCCCTGCATACTGCTCCTGCACAGCGGCTGTCTGTACGCCCGCATACTGTCCCTGCGCGACGGCCGCCTGCCCGCCCGCACACTGTCCCTGCGCGACGGCTGCCTGCATACCCGCACACTGCCCCTGTGCGACGGCCATTGCCAGTCCCGCCGGACAGCCGCCTGTATTGCTGCTTCCTCTGGACAGCGCAATCTTAAAATGCTCCGTTGAAAGCTTCATTTCCGTCAGACTGCTCGCCTCAAACCGGTCAATCAGTTCAAAAATATCCTGATTCGTCATAAAATATCCTTTCCCTGTCATACTGCACAACGCCACTTCCTTCGTTCCCGTTCAGCTCTTCATGCAGTTTTGCGACAGCACCGGGAACAAACCGGAGAAACGACGGCAGATCAGGCGCAATCCTGTGCGGCGCTCAGATAGTTGACAATATCGCCCACCGTATGAAACTCTGCCAGCTTATCTTCCTCAATCGTCAGGTTAAACGCCTCCTCCAGCGCCATCACCAGCTCCACGCTGTCCAGAGAGTCCGCTCCCAGATCGTCCTTCAGGGACGCCTCCATCGTAATCTGCGCCGCATCGCACGCCAGCGTTTCCGCAATCACATCTCTCACCTTTTCGAATTCCATTTCTCTATCTCCTTTAACATTAAATATTTTTAATTAAAATAATTTAACTAAATTATTTTAAGGATATTGTGGCATGGAAAACGGATTTGTCAAGCGCTATTTTTTCTTTTTCCCTGCATCATAACTATAAAACAGGGCTGAAACACAAAATCTGTGTAACAGCCCTGCCAGATTACCCCAAAAGGTAACATATCATCTTTGTTTCGTTTTAATAGCTGACCTTCAAAGTCTTGATCTCAAACGGTCTGAAGCGCAATTCCACTTCCCCGTTATCCGACAGCAGTCTTCCGTCCTCCTCCAGCATGTCTGTCTCCTCCACAGCCTTCACCGTCCCGTGGATATGCAGCTTCGTGCGCACCGCCGCGCCCTCCGCCTCATACAGCCGGATCACATACGCCTTCTCCCCGCTCTCTGCCGGCTTGACCGTCTCTGCGATGACATGGTCTGCATCCACCAACAGCAGTGACGGCTGCTGTATGGAACCGGAAAGAATCACCGGACGATAGTTTAACGCATAGGCGGGACGGATCACATTTTGGGCTGAGAAGCCGCCCTGATGAGGCAAAAACGCATAGATGCAAAAATGCTGTCCCTTATCCCCGCGGTCATCCGGACGATTGCCGCCCTTATGCAGGGAAAGGCGCATTTTGGAATCCTCCACGCTGATTCCATATTTACAGTCATTGAGCAGTGCCGCACCATATCTGGTCTCCGAAAGATCCGTATACTTATGGTTGGATACCTCAAACTTCGCTTTTTCCTCCGCATTGTTCCTGGTGGTCGGACGCCTGATATAGCCAAACTGTACCTCCTGCCGCGCCTCATCCGCAAATACTGTCGTATCAAAAGCGGTCTTTAAGAAGCGGTGCTCATCCTGCCAATCGATCAGAGTCTCAAACCGCACCTCTTTGGAATCCGCATAGACGATCATATCCTGCAACAATGTGGATTTTTCCGACAGTCTGTAGCGACTCCGGATTCTGAATTCCACCTGTCCGTCCGCCACCACGCTCCGCCCAAGAAGCTCTGCCCTGTCCTTTAGCTTACATGCAAAATCAGCATCCACATCCCAGTTGTCCCAGGCTCTCGATACCTCTTCTCCGATCAAAAACGTGTTGAGCGCATAGCCTTCCCCGCGCAGCTCTCTGTCCTCCTCCAGATCCACATAGGAATCCAGATAGCCTTTTTCATTGAAAACGATCCTCTCCTTTGGCGCACAAAGTACATTGTTTTCCAGCACAAAAGCGCTTCCCGCCGGAATTGTTCCAGGCGCCAGCCGCAATGTGACAGTCCCATAGGCAGGAAGTAAAACCCCCGCTACCGCAAGCTTTTTCGTCCCATCGAGCGTTGAAACTACCTGCTGTGGGTAATCGCCCTCCACAACCAGTCCTTCCTCGTAATCCAGATAAATTACGTCGCTGCGGGCAAAGGACAGCGTGTTCATGACGGAAATTTCACGCTCCCGCTTTTCAGGCGAGGACTCCTGCGCATTCTCCAAAAGAAGCTTTCTCATCATTTCATCCGCCGCAGCAATCACCCCTGTCATCTCTGCGATCGCCTCATCATGAGCGCGGGCAATGCAGGTGCCGGGCAGAATATCGTGAAACTGATTGACCAGCGTGGTTGACAAAAGGGGACGGATTTTTTGGGGATCGGCCGCCTCATCCCGGACCATCGCGCTGCGCACCGCCGCATACTCCAGATTATGAATGGCGATTTCTGCCAGCCGGTTATTGCGCTTGATCGTATGCTGATTTGTCAGCGTTCCCCGGTGCAGCTCCAGATACAGCTCGCCGGAATAGGTGGACGGATTCTCAATGCTTTCCTCCAACCGGTGCATGAATGCGCTCACTGTCATATGCTCCGCTCTGGGCAGCCCTTCCGTGTCATACACTCTTCTCGCCATTTCAATCATGCCAAACTCCGGACCGCCGCCGCCGTCGCCAAAGCCATAGGACAAAAGCCGCATATTGGATACTGATTTTTCTTTCACCGAATCCCATTTGCCAGTTACCACATGCTCCATCAGCCTCTCCGGATCAGGCCAAATGTGGGTTTTATTCAAATGCACCAGCACCCTGCTGCCATCCAGTCCCTTCCAGTAAAAGGTATCATAAGGGAAGAGATTGGTATCATTCCACGCCATTTTGGTTGTTAAAAAGTACTGGATTTTGCATCCTCTCATAATCTGGGGCAGGGATACGCTATAGCCAAAGGTATCCGGCAGCCAAAAGCTGTCGGAACGATAGCCGAAATTTTCCTCGGTAAACTTCTGTCCCAGCAAAAACTGGCGGATCATATACTCCCCTGAAGGAATGTTGCAGTCGCATTCGATATAAACGCCGCCGTTGGGCTCATATCTGCCCTCCTTCACCCGCGCCCTGATCCGTTCAAACAGCTCCGGATAGTGCTCCTTAATGATTTCGGAATGATAGGCAGAGCTCTGCACGAACAAATACTCCGGATACTGCTCCATCAAATTCATCTGATTTGCGTAGGTCCTCGCGCACTTTTTCAACGTCTCGCCCTTGTGCCACAGCCAGGCCGTATCCATATGGGAATGTCCGATCAGCCCGGCAAGCGGCGCCGAAACAGAGTTCTTTTTGGAAAGCTGCTCCTTTAACAGCGGCGCAACGGCGCGGATCGCCTCCACGAACGCCTCCCTTGAGACATTTTCATAATCGTAATAAACGCTCTCATGCACCTTCACCATCGTCCGGATCAGGTCCGCCCTGCGGAAGCTATCCCCAGGCAGCGCCTTTATCATGGAATTGACGGTTCGCAAATCAAAATAAAAATCAAAAATATCCGGATTCTTCTGGCAAATATCCAGAGATTCGAACCGGTATTCATAGGAAGGCCGCGGATCATCATCAAAGGGCTGCGTACCCTTAAAATAATGATGCGCATAATATTCCAATGCCAGCTCTACGACCTCCCCTGCCCTTGCGCTCTCCCGAATCCTGTCACAATAATGATTGCCGTGACTGTTCACGATGATTTTGGACGTAAAAATGCCGTCAGGCACGCCGTCCACCCAGAGCATCGCCTCATAGCCGCCGATCCTGGGATAGACGAACAGCTCCTTTTTATCCCATTCTTCCGGCACGCACAATCTTGCTTTAAACCAACAGTAATTTCCTTCGCCGCCCCAGACATCACCCTTTTGACAGGGCGTAAAACAGGCATCCTCCGGAATCCGGTCAAAGGATTGGGAAGTCTGGAACTTTTTCACAGAAACCTCTCCCAGCTTTTCAAACAGCAGGGGCTCCAGATTTTCCTCAAATTTCCTTAACTTGTCCAACAATCGTTCCTGTTGCTGTTGTGTATACATTTTTTTCACCCGGCCCGCAAACACTACCGCTGTGCCATATCCGGCAGACCTGCGCAGCGCTCTCCTTTCTCTTATCCCCGATACGCATCAGGTCATTTCATCCTGCTCAAGCCAGCCTCCGGATACAATCAGCCGTCTGCCTCGCAATTTCCCAATAGCCTTCCTCTGTCAGATGAAGCATGTCATCGCACTTGTAGTACTTCGGTCCCTTCAGGCACAATGTATACAGATCATTCACCGCAACGCCTTCTGCCTCCATAATCCTGCAGGCCGCCTCATTATACCTGATCACCCAATCATTGCGGTAATTGATCACGGCTTCAGTTCCGGTATTATCCTGTGCTTCGCCCGATTCATAGACAGGCGTGGTCGTCGCGAAAACAATCCGCGCTCCATTCGCCCGAAGCAAATGAATGATTCTTCTTAAGCAGTTCTCATACTCATTCAACGGATGAATGGCTTCTGTCATCGGCGCTTCAATGTTCATATCCCAATAGCCATTGTTCCAGTGTACCAGATCAAAATGTCCGTACTGCTTCAAAAACTGGTTTGCCTGCCAAAGCGTATAAGCGGCAAAACGCCCGTTATCCTCTTCCGCAAAAATCACCTCATACTCATTTTTTAAAAGCTCCCGGACCTTTTTGTCATAACCCATCCGGATCGAATCCCCCAAAAGCAATACCCGTTTCATCTCGTCCTCCTTTTTGTATCAACCATCCCCATACACCACGTTTCCTGTTATATAAAAAAAGACACCGAATCTATCCGTGTCTTCTCTGCTCTCATGATACTGCTGGTGGCCGGACTTGAACCGGCACGGTGTTGCCACCGAGGGATTTTAAGTCTTTTATAATAACCGGAACCGGTTAGACTCCCGTAGAATATAAGCGAAGGTTGTAATGCTTTACTTATCGCTTACAAAAGCTATATTAGCAAATATCCCTCGAAAAATCAATAGTTTTTTATCATTTTTTGATTTTATTTAAAAAACAATTCAAAAAAGATTTGGAGGGATGCTGGACGGATACAGGAGGGATGCCAATTTCATAGTTTCAAAATAACAACAAATAAATAATTCAGCTCTCAATGCCATGATATTTTTATAAGGAGATACATATGGATTATCAATTAGAAGTAAAACAAATTGTGGATTACCCACGGTGCCGCATTTACCGTGAGTTCCTCCGCAGCCTTATGGAAGATAGGGACATCCGTACAAACGGAAGTTCCTATCTTTTTTATTACATGACACTCTGCTCCTATGCCAACTTCCGCTCCTCCTACCGCCGGATAGAGGGCATCTCCTATCTGGTCGGTCCAGGTGAGTGGATCTGCAGGACCTCGGAACTGGCAGAATGGTTCCGCACCCGCTTCCAGCACCAGGCGCTTTCCATTCTGGACTTCCTGCAAAAGCAGAACTACATCACTTATACCCGGCTCGGCAGGAACAACCTGGTCAAATTCAGCATTACCGGCTGGAAGCAGCATAACACGGCGCTCGACTACAATTACCCATGTCTGAAGGATGTGGGCTTTTTCTTTTTCCCAGTTGCAGCCGTCCATGAACTGATCAGCATGGGGAAATGCTCGGAGATGGACATTGTGCTGGACTTATGGGTACATACCATTTACAACGACAGTCAGGTGCAGGGTTCTGAACTGGGTCCGGTGGTATATTTCCGCAACTGCACCGGAAACCCGCTGATAAGTTTCAGTGACCTTGCCCTGCGCTGGGGCATCTCAAAATCAACGGTAAGCCGCATCTTAAACAAGCTGCAGGACAAAGAATATCTTTCACTGGTATCGTTTACCGGCAGGCATGGCAGCGTCATCTACCTGTGCAGCTATCTGTCTACCATGTTCAATATCAGTGACGTAATGATCGACAAGGAGGAAATTTCCATGACATTTCAGGTTCCCGTACACATTCCGGAGGCTTCATCCCTTCCTGAAGCAGAACCGATCAGGGATGAGCAGATCACCATTATGGAAGCGGAAAACAGCGTTTCAGGACAGGCCGCCAGCGTTTCAAAAACGCACATGAAAAAAATCGTCCAAAAAGTGGCGCAAATCCTTGCGGCACAAGGGGTTTCGTGCTGTGAATGCCCCCGGACCCTATATAAGTTATATCCCTTATCCGACTGCAAGGAAACTATAGTTAAGTATTCCTTACAGATCGCCTGCCCGGACGGGAAGATGCCCTACCGGTTTGAACTGACGCTTTCCCCTGTCAGCCCGCCGGAGGGCACCCCTTCCCCTGTACCTGCCAACCAGACTGACCGCAAAAATGAAGAAAGAAGGTAAACCATCATGCCAAATACAAGACCAAACAAGAACATTCCCTCAGAACAGGAAAATCCCCTGTTCCACGACACATGGAAGCTGCTAAAGAACTACCGGGATGCCGTCTGGAACCTGGAGCTTGCCGTCCAGCAGGTACGGAGTACCTTTGAGATCGAGTACGGAAGCAGCATAGAGGAATTTTTGGACTCCATCTACCTTGCCGGGGCAGACATCGGCGGCTCAAAGCTGGAGGATTATGCAAAGAGCATTGAGCGCAGCAACAAGATGCTGACACTCCTAAACTCTGCCGTGGACATCCTGCGCAGCAAGCATAAGCATGGGGAGCAGTATTACTGGATACTCTATTACAGCTACCTCTCCCCCCAGCAGCTCCAGAACACGGATGAGATTATCGAGAACCTGCGCCCGCATATAGCGAACATCTCCCACAGAACCTACTACCGGAAACGCCCGGAGGCGGTCAAGGCACTCAGTTCCATCCTGTGGGGATACACCTCAAAGGACTGCCTTGATATGCTGGATAAGTTCTTTCCGGAAAAGAAATGACAGACTGGCAGAGGATTGGCACCCAAAATGCGCAAACTGGCACAGCATTGCGATTTACAGGGAAATTTGCCCATGCTATAATGGTCATGCTCAAAGTTGTGCCCACAACCTTATATCCATTCCATTTTCAAGGCATCTGCATCCTGCAGGTGCTGTTTTTTTGCGCGGATAATGAGCCGGATGAAAATACCCATATCCGCATCCGGCAAATACCGCGTCAGCCATGCATCTTTTCTGCATGGCCTTTCTTTACCACATTAAATTTTACAGGAGGTAATTCATTGAAAAACAAAGAAAACATCATCACCGGAGAAAAACAGCTTCACACAGGGAAGAAGTTCCGCATCCCTTACCAGAACATCATCATGGGTGCGGCGGCCTTCGCTTACTTTTTTGCCCTGCAGACCAACCAGGTGCTTGCAACGGATATGTGGTCCAAAGCGGAATCCATCATGAAGGATGTCTACGGAAAGATCCTGGGCATCTCCACCATTGCCGCCATCGTTACCGCATCCGTTGCACTGCTCCTTATGAACTTTTCCAAATCCGGCAAGACCGTGGACGAATCCCGCGCATGGCTCAAGCGCATTGCGATCTCCTGGGTGATCTTAAACGGGCTTGGCTTCATCCTTGCCTATGTTACACCGTTCTTCTCAGACGGGAAATGGAACGGATGACGGAAAGGAGGGGATGACCCATGGGGATACTTGACGGCATCGTGGAATGGATTGCCGAACAGGTGATGAACGGGCTTGACCTGATCTCCACCTCGGTACTGGGCGCCCTGGGCTGTGACATGGGGACTTTCCTGCGCTATTTCCCTGCTGCGGAAACCATGTATAAGATATTTGTGGCTGCGGCAATAGGGCTTGTCCTCTTAAACTGGGTATGGCAGCTTTTTAAGAACTTCGGGCTGGTTGCAGGGGTGGAGGCAGAAGACCCCATCAAGCTGAGCATCCGCTCCGTCCTTTTTATCGGCCTGATCTATTACTGTGACCAGATCACGGAGATGGTCCTTGCCATCGGGGGAACTCCTTATTCCTGGATACTCTCCTCCGAACTGCCGCCCTTAAACTTTGCGGACTTCAATTCCGTCCTGCTGACCATCCTCGGCGTATGTGCCAGCGGCTCCGTTGCCCTGATCGCGCTGATACTCCTGCTGATCCTTGCATGGAACTATATCAAGCTGCTGTTTGAGGCGGCAGAGCGCTATATCCTGCTGGGCGTGATCGTGTATACGGCTCCCATGGCATTTGCCACCGGCGCATCCCAGTCCACTTCAAACATCTTCAAGTCGTGGTGCCGGATGTTCGGCGGGCAGCTGTTCCTGCTGATGATGAACGCATGGTGCCTGCGCCTGTTCACATCCATGGTAGGCAGTTTCCTTTCCAACCCGTTATCACTGTAGGAGGTCCTGTATGAAGAAAAAGAAAATCTATTTTTTGATACTCACTGCCTCGCTGTTCCTCTCCCAGTCCGTGACTGTCCTCGCCGTAACAGAAAGCGATGTGGAGGCAGTCGGGAAGGATACCGCCGCCGGGAACGTGTTCATCTGGTTTTTATGCGCCATTGCATTCCTGAAGATCAGCCAGAAGATCGACAGCTTTTTATCCAGCCTCGGCATCAACGTGGGGCATACCGGCGGGAACATGATGGCAGAGCTGATGGTCGCCGCAAGGGGGCTTACCACCGCAAAGAACGTGGCAGGCAGTTCCAGCTTCCGGGGCGGTTCCTTCCGCGTGGGCGGAAATTCAAGCAGTGTCAGCCAGTCATCCTTCCTCTCCGGCGGGCTTGCCGGTGCCGTCGGGAGGCAGTTTACCCAGAGCGCCATGCAGACCATGACCGGGCACGCAAGCAACCCCATCAGCCGCAGGGCGTTTGAGTCCTCCGTGAAAAAAGGCGGGGATTTCGCCAACGGCGTCACCGGGGCTGTGGCAAAAGGGAACATCAGCTATACCGGCTCCATGACCGGCTCCCAGGCAGCGCAGGCGCTGACCTCTTACCTGGGGCAGACCGGCATCCCTGATGCCCCCAGCTATTCCGGCGTGGAGATCGGCGGCGGGCGCATCATGGGAACAGAAACCTCGGTTGACTACCCTAACGGCACAGCCTTCGGCATGTATAACACCGAACAGTACATGGCACCTGAAGGGAATTATGAGACCGTCACCACCGCCGACAACGCCACCTGGTACAAGCAGTATGCCGTTGACACTGTGGACCGCACCCCGTACATGACCGGGGAAGGCAAGATCGCCTACCATGAGAATATCGTGCAGAAGCTCCCGGATATGCCGAAAAGAAAGGACCGTGTGTAAATGGCTGAAGACAACAGGAAAAAAGAGCAGTCCGCCCTTTCCAGTGCGGCATCGGCGGCAGGCACCGCCAAAAGCGCCCTAAAGACAGGGAAAGCGGTTGCCGGGGCAGCCAAAGGCGCGGCGGCAGGCCCCTACGGGATGCTGGCTGCCGGTTTATGGGAAAACAGGAAAGCCATTGGGAAGGTACTGGCTGCTTTTGCCGCCCTGCTGATGCTCCCGGTCCTGTTCATCCTGATGCTCCCCTCCCTGATCTTCGGGAACCTGGGGCTGGATGATGCCACAGGCGACGCGCTGAACGATAACAGCGTCATCATGGAGAACATTGCGGAAGCGGAAACCTCCATTGAAGCCATCCTGCGGGAGAAGCATGACACACTGCTGGATGATATACAGCGGGAAGCGGACGCCCTCGGCCCTGGCTGCGAATATGGAATCACGGATGACTTTTCAGACCGCATCATCTATGAAAGCGCACTGGTCATCTCCCAGTTCTGCGCCTCCCAGGAGGACTACCAGGAGATAAACCTTAAAAAGCTGGAAAAGATACTGCGTGACAATACGGACGGCATATTCACCTATACCGTGGAAGTCACGGAATATGAAGAAACGGATGAAGAAACCGGGGAAAGCCGTACCATGCACCACTATGAATATACGGTGGAGTACGCTGGGGACAGTTATTTTGCCAGGGACGTGTTCCACCTGACAGATGAGCAGGCACAGACTGCGGAATACTATGCCGCAAACCTCCACCTGTTCCTGTTTGATACGGTATATCTGGTGGAGATTAACCCTGACCTGATACCGGGGGAGACCGGCAACAGAGCGGTTGACCTTGCCCTGACCAGGCTGGGCACCCCGTACAGCCAGGAACGGCGGAACCAGGAAGGTTATTTTGACTGCAGTTCCTTTACCTACTGGGTATACAGCCAGTTAGGGGTTTCCCTGCAGCATGGCGGCTCCAACACTGCCGCCGCACAGGGAAGGTACATCACGGAAAACAACCTTGCCGTATCCTATGACAGCCTTGCCCCCGGCGACCTGGTTTTTTACTCCTTTGAAGTAAACAACCGCTACTTAAACATCAGCCATGTGGCAATCTATGCCGGGGACGGTTATGTAGTGGACGCTTCCTTTTCCAAGAAAAAAGTGGTCTACCGCCCTATTTACAGCACAGGCAGCATTGTCTTATGCGGCAGGCCATATACAGAATAACCATCAACCATCTTTACCATTTACAGGAGGTGCATCGCAGAATGTCCATGCGACACGAAGAAAACGACATATACATCATCCCGCCGAACTTCATTGATACCGGAACGGTGTTCGGCGGAACCATCAAGCTCAGGAATGCGGCGGAGGCGCTGGCGGTATCACTGCTCATCGGCCTGCCCGTGTTCCACCTTCCGGTGACACTGACAACAAAGATCATCATCGCCTGCCTGACCGTACTCCCGGCAGCCCTGTTCGCCATCATCGGCATAAACGGCGAAAGCCTGACCTCTTTTGTCATCAACTTTTTCGTATACCTGAAAAACCGGAGGGTCGTGGGGCTGCAGGAGGATGCAGACGAGGCCCCGGTAAAAGAAACGAAAACTGGCAGGCAGAAAAAAGCCGGAAGGAAAAAAGCGGAAAAGAAGGCAAAGCCCAAAAAGGAAGACTTTGCCGAGGAGTTCGGGCAGTTCAAGGAGCGCAGGCAGGCAAAGCAGGCCGCCTCTGCAGAGGATGCCGGTGAACGCCCGAAAAAGAAACGCGGCGTTTCCCAGATGCGGGAGCGCATGAGAGAGGAGCCGGAACCAGAACTGTTAAACCCCGCCGCCTCCTACCTCCCCATCCGGAAGATAGAAAACGGCATCATCTACACGAAGGACCACCGCTATGTGAAGATCATAGAGGTCATCCCCATCAACTTCCTGCTGCGCAGCGCAAGGGAGCAGCGTAACATCATCTACTCCTTTGTCAGCTACTTAAAGATCAGCCCCGTGAAGCTCCAGTTCAAGGTCCTTACCAGGCGTGCCGACATCAACAGGCACCTAGAGACCCTGCGGGAGGAAATGCGGCAGGAAACGGACGAGCGCTGCCTTGCGCTCCAGAAGGATTATGAAAACCTGATCCGGCGCATCGGTTCCAGGGAGGCCATCACAAGGCGTTTCTTCATCATCTTTGAATATGAGCCTTTTGCCGCAAACCGTGGGAATGAGGAAAGCGACGCCATCGCCGCCCTCACGACCGCTGTACGGACGGCAAAGACCTACCTGCAGCAGTGCGGGAATGAACTTTTAGTACCTGATAATGAGGATGAGATGGCTGCGGAGGTGTTCTACAGCATCTTAAACCGCAAAACCAGCGTGGCAAAACCCTTAAGCGTGCGCGTCAATGAGGTCATCGGCCAGTATATCAATGCAGGCAGGCGGGATGAGATCGGCAACATCCCCGCAATGGAGTTCATCGCACCGGAATCCATCGACTATACCCACGGCAACTATGTCGTCATGGACGGCACCTACCACACCTACCTGTTAGTCCCTTCCGGGGGCTACCGCCCGCAGGTGTGCGCCGGATGGATCTCCCTGTTAGTCAATGCGGGGGAAGGCATAGACGTGGACATCTTCTTTGACCGCCAGCCCAAAGACCGCATCCAGCAGAAACTGGGACAGCAGCTCCGTATCAACCGCTCCAAGATCAAGGACACCTCCGACACCAACTCGGACTTCGATGACCTGGACAGCGCCATCCGCTCCGGGTATTTCCTGAAGGAGGGGCTTGCCTCCAACGAGGATTTCTATTACATGAACATCCTGATCACGGTCACGGCAGACAGCCTGGAGGAACTGGAGTGGCGCACCAATGAGATGAAAAAGCTGATGCTCTCACAGGACATGGAGGCGGTATCCTGCCACTTCCGGGAGGAGCAGGCGCTGCTTTCCGCCCTTCCCCTTGTGTCACTGGAGAAAAAGCTGTTCGAGCGTTCCAAACGCAACATCCTGACAAGCAGCGTTGCCAGCTGCTACCCCTTTACCTCTTTTGAGATGTGCGATGACAACGGCATCCTCTTAGGGGTGAACAAGCACAACAATTCGCTGATCATCGTGGACATCTTCAATTCCCGTGTCTACAAGAACGCGAACATGGCGATCCTCGGAACCTCCGGCGCAGGCAAGACCTTCACCATGCAGCTCATGGCACTTCGGATGCGCCGCAGGAACATACAGGTATTCATCATCGCCCCCTTAAAAGGGCATGAGTTCCACCGGGCCTGCAGCAACATCGGCGGTGAATTTATCCAGATTTCCCCTGCCTCCAGGAACTGCATCAACATCATGGAGATCCGGAAGGTGGACTCCTCCGCCAATGACCTGATAGACGGCCCGCAGACGGAAAAATCGGAGCTTGCGGCAAAGATACAGCGGCTCCACATCTTCTTCTCCCTGCTGATCCCGGACATGACCCATGAGGAACGGCAGCTATTGGATGAGGCGCTGATACAGACCTACAACCAGAAAGGCATCACGCACAACAACGAGAGCCTGCCTGACCCGGAAGCCCCGGAACACTACCGGGAGATGCCGGTGCTGGAGGATGTCTTCAACATCTTAAAGAAGAATGCAGACACAAGGCGCCTTGCCAACATCATGAACCGGCTGGTGCATGGCTCCGCCTCCACCTTCAACCAGCAGACCAACGTGAACCTGGACAACAAGTACACGGTGCTGGACATTTCGGAACTGACCGGAGACCTCCTGACCGTGGGCATGTTCGTGGCACTGGATTATGTGTGGGACAAGGCAAAGGAAGACCGTACCGTGGAAAAATCCATCTTCATTGATGAGACATGGCAGCTCATCGGTGCGGCGTCCAACCGCCTTGCTGCGGAGTTCGTGCTGGAGATCTTCAAGATCATCCGTGGATACGGCGGTTCCGCCATCTGCGCCACCCAGGACTTAAATGACTTCTTTGCACTGGAAGAAGGCAAATACGGCAAAGGCATCATCAACAACTCCAAGACCAAGATCGTCTTAAACCTGGAGGACGAGGAGGCGATGCGCGTCCAGTCCATCCTGCACCTGTCCGAAGCGGAGACCATGGCAGTCACCCACTTTGAGCGGGGCAACGGCCTGATCTCCACCAACAACAATAATGTCACCGTGGAGTTCAAGGCTTCCGAACTGGAAAAGGAACTGATCACCACAGACAGGGAGGAACTGAAAAAGCTGCTGGAAAAAGAAAAGCAGCGCAGACAGATGGCAGAGGCGGTCTGATACTTATACTTTACATACAGTTTACGCACAACGGAGAAATCCTTCCCTGCCAGAAGCATCCATAAGTACACTTTAAGTACGGTTTACGCATATACCTTATATTTTCCGCCTCTATACCGGTTCTTTATGTAAAGTTTATGTAATCTGTACGCAGAGTTACTTCCTATTATAAAAACCATTCCCTGCGGCCGGCATATCCCGGTGCCCTTACGGATACCCGCACGCCGCAGGACAAAGGAGGCTGTACCATGCAGCAGAAAAACCAACAGCAGGAAAGCCATTTATCAGAGATCACCCGGCTGCTTTCCATGTACCATGCCCTCAGCCCTGCCCAGCTTGGCAGGCTTTACCCGGAACTGACGGACGCAAAGCTCCTGCGCCTGCTGGGGCGGCTGGAAAAAGCAGGGCGGCTTGCCTTCCTGCCGGAACGGGAACTTATCCTGTATTCAAAGGACTGTGTTCCCAACCCGTCCACCCTTGCCGCCTTCTGGGTGCTCCTGGACTTTAAGGAGGACATCACCTTCCACACGGCCAGCGATTTCCCGGTAACGCTGACCTTTTACACACAGTCGGATGCCTATGATGTCATCCACATACCGGAGGAAAAAGAGATGCTCATGAACCATGCCCTTTCCGCTTATAAAGAGGACGCGCCCCGCCGCATAGCCATTGTGGACAATGCCGGGCAGATACCGCTCCTTAACTTCCCCGGCACCGCTGCTTTCTGTACGGTGGCGCCGGGCGGGGAGGTGCAGTATTACAGGAAACAAGGAGTTACAGATACTTAATGGACCGACACACTTTATCATCCCGCCTTGCGCGGATAGGGGATGAACTTCCCCGGCTTACCAATACCATCAATGCCATGGCAGCCAACACCGGCACCTATGGGAAAAACTATGAGGAACTGAGCCTGGATGCCGCCAGACGCGCGGAACGGATCGCCTGTTCCCTGCGCAACCTGATCTATGCCGCAGACCTTGTGCCAAAACCTGTCCTCATGGAAGCGGCTGCCCAGGTACACGGCATTTCCATAAAGCATACGCCGGACTGCGTGGAGATCACCCTGCCCGGCCTGATGCCGAAACGCACGAAACGCATCAACACCACTTTCCTGACTGACCCGCTGTATGCAAGCCTTGAATCGTATACAAGACAGCACTGCCTGCCCCATTTTACGCAGTGCGTGGTCTGCTTCTCCCATGTGTTCGACAAAAATCTGTCCGACAGACGGGTGCGGGACTATGACAACCTGGAGTGCAAGCAGCTTCTGGACACCGTGGCAGGTTTCCTGATGACCGATGACAGCGGGCTGTTCTGCGATGCCTACCACACCACGGAGTTCGGGGAACGGGACTGCACCATCCTCGCCGTCATGGAGAAAAGCTGCTTCCCCGGATGGCTGAAAGAGCGGGAGGACCGGGAAAAAAGCATATCGGATTTTTAGGCGGCTTCCCAAAATGAAATCCGACTTCGGTAAAAATGCCGCCGAAACCGCCTGTAAACAGGAAAAAATACACCTCCATGCCTGCCGGAATTTACCGGAGTTGCAGGCGTGTACGGTAAAAATTCGGAAAGGAGGCTCACCCGTGGATACTTCAACCAGCGCATACCGGCTGATGGAACTGGCTGCCATCTCCGGGGAGTGCAGCCCTGGCGTACTGGCGCATTTAGGCATCGGCAGAAGCTACGGCGAAAAACTCATCACCCGGCTCAAGGGGGAGGGATATGTCAGGACGCACTATAAGGACGGGCTGCGGGGATACAGGCTGACAAGCAGGGGGAAAAAGCTCCTCCTTTCAGAGAACCCTGCCCGCTTCTCCTTTTACTTAAGCGGCAGCTCCGACACCAACCGTCCCAGAAGCGACCTTCCCAGGAGGCTCAGGCTCCAACAGGCATCCACCGCCTATGCCATGTTCCTGAATGCCGGCGTGGAGATATTCCGTGACAGGAAACCGCTGCTGTTCAGTATGGGAACCGAGACGGCCCCCTGCAAGATGGTACTGCCAGCCTTTTACCACTCCCGCGAAGTCAAGGAGCTTGGGGCGGAAGCCGTGAAGATCAACAACTCCAGGACAATGGGCATCCTGCTTTCCCCGGAGTGCATCTACGCCGTATTCTGCACAGGCGGCTCACTGATGAAATGGGAATACCGGACGGAACTGAAGGTAAAGGCGCTGCTCTCCTACCATACCAGCCGGGGAATCCTCTCCGGCATGAACAGCGGACTCCGTTATACCCCGGACACCCCTGTCAAGGCACTCATCATCGGGGAAGGCATGGACACTGCACTGAAGCTGATGGAAAGCACAGGCGGCTTCCAGAAAAGCTATTTTTATCTGGACTCCAGCTTTGACTACTTCCATTATATCCCGGATGGCAGCGCCGGAGTGACCATGCTGAAGCTGCTCTGCTCCCCGGCTTTGCTGAAGGGACTGAAAAACCTGCTTTTGTCCGACCTGCAGCCGCCCTGCCCTGACTACGGGCTGGAACATGACGCTGTATCAGAGGGGATGCCGGTACTCCTTGCCTTTGACTTTGACATGCTGCGGCTCTCCAGGTTCCGCACCGCCCTGTCCTTCCACGGGCTTACCGGGAACCTGGTCTGCTTCGACTTCCAGAAACCGGTGCTGCAGCAATACTTCGGGGAGGCAGCCACCATTGAAACCATTGACCTGAAAAAATTTGAAGGGAGGTTCCTGCACTGAAACTGACAGAAAACAGAAAGAAACAACTGACGCTCTTTTTGGTCCTGCCCGTCCTGCTCATGGCACTTGCCTATGCAGGCGGCTATGTATCCCAGTTCATCATCAACTACCGGATCTGGACTTCATCCGGAGGCACGCCGGGGAACGGCACCTCTCCCGCATTCCCGGACAGCTCTTTTGGAGCCTGCCTCCATGCACTTACCGTATTCCCTTACAGCCTGTACGGGATTGCCCTTTGCATCGGCATCTCCGGGCTGCTGGTCTTCATGGTGATGCGGATGGGCTTTGGCAGGAAAGGCACCTATGACAGGGAGCGGAACCTGACCTACTCAGACCAGGGAACCTATGGCACCTCCGGCTTTATGACGGATGCCGAGATGCGTGAAGTGCTGGAACTGGTCCCGGACATTTCAGGGAACCGTGGAGTCATCTTGGGGAAGCTGTACGGGAAGGCAGTCTGCCTGCCGGAGAAAACGCGGATGAACCGCAATGTGGCAGTTTTCGGGGCCAGCGGCAGCATGAAAAGCCGCGCCTATGCGAGGAATGTGGTATTCCAGTGCGTCAAACGCGGGGAAAGCCTTATCATTACCGACCCGAAATCAGAACTTTACGCGGATCTGTGCCTCTACCTTGAGGAGAACGGCTATACCGTGCGGGTGTTCAACCTGATCAACCCTGAAAATTCCGACAGCTGGAACTGCCTTGCTGAGATCGAGGGACAGGAGATCATGGCGCAGCTCTTTTCCGATGTCATCATCAAGAACACCGGCTCACCAAAAGGCGACCATTTCTGGGACAATTCGGAGATGAACCTGTTAAAAGCCCTTGTGCTGTATGTGGACCAGGGGTTTCCGCCGGAAGGAAAGAACATCGGGCAGGTCTATAAGCTGCTGACCATGAATTCCGAAAAGGAGCTGAACAGCCTCTTTGACCTGCTCCCGGTCACCCACCCGGCAAAGGCGCCCTACAACATCTTCAGGCAGGCGTCCGACACGGTGCGCAGCGGCGTCATCATCGGACTGGGCACAAGGCTGCAGGTGTTCCAGAACAAACTGATCCGGCAGATCACAAGCTACAACGAGATCAGCCTGACGCAGCCGGGGTATGAAAAGTGTGCTTATTTCTGCATCACCTCGGACCAGGATTCCACCTTTGACTTCCTCTCCTCCCTGTTCATGTCCTTCGTGTTCATCAAGCTGGTGCGCTATGCGGACAAATACGGGGACGGCGGGAAGCTCCCTGTCCCGGTACATATCCTGGCGGATGAGCTTGCAAACGGCGGCTGCACCATTGCGGACCTGACAAAGAAGATCAGCACCATCCGCTCCAGGCAGCTGTCCATAAGCTGTATCTTCCAGAACCTGCCCCAGATGCAAAACCGCTACCCGTTGAACCAGTGGCAGGAGATCATCGGCAACTGCGACACACAGCTTTTTTTAGGATGCACTGACGAACTGACAGCAGAATTTATCTCAAACCGCACCGGCGAAGTCAGCGTGGCGGTATCCAGCCAGGCGAAGCAGCTCAATACCTGGCGGGTATCGGATTACACACCGGAGTACCGGGAGACCCATTCCATCGGGAAGCGGAAATTACTGACACCGGATGAGGTGCTGCGCCTGCCACTGGATCAGGCGCTGATCATCCTCCGGGGACAGAAGGTATTGAAGGTTGGGAAATATGATTACACCCTCCACCCTGAGAGCAGGAAGCTGAAGGAAAGCCGGGCCAGCGACCATATCCCTGAGTGGCGCAGAAACCCGGAGTCACCGGAACCGGACTTTTCACGGCTGATGAAACCGGAACCGAAGCAAAAGAAGCCAAAGGCGCCCCGAAAGAACCCTGCACCTGCAGATGCTGCCCCCGCCGGTCCTCCCCCTGAATGGGCGGATGAACAGCCGGCATTTTTCCCTGCGGACGGGGACTGCGAAATCGTCATGACGGACAAGAAATCCATCATGTCCTGATCTGCCAAAACAACCTGCCTGAAAAAACACAGGCAGCCCAAACAAATATGAAAAGGAGACAAAACTATGCCCAGAAAAGCAAAAACGGAAGAAACTGTTGTAACTGAAGAAAGCACCACCCTGGAAAATGTACCTGCAGAAACAGGATATCCTGTGGAGGGAGACTCCCCTGCGGAGGGAGAAGCCCCTATGGACAGGAAAACTCCTGCGGACGGGACCCCTATGGATGGGGAACTTCCTGTCACAGACGAAGCGGCCATGGATGAGGAACTTCCCGGTCCTGACGAAACGGCTCTGGAAGGGGACGTTCTGGAAGGAATATCCCCTTCCGAAGAAAACATGGAGATGGAAGCAGAAACCAGAAATGACGGCGGAATGGAGCTGCAGCCGGACGATACAGGAGAGGCTCCCATCGAAGACGATGGAGATGCGGCTGCCAACACAGGCGAACCTTCTCCGGAACGCCCCGCTGAGACCGGAACTGGAGCTGAAGGCAGCACAGGGAAAAATGCCCCTGAAGTCTCAGCCTCTCCCAGAAGGCGGAAAGCAAGGACATCCGCTCCTGCGGCAAAGCCGGAAACACCTGCCCCTGCAAGGAAAGCCGCCCCTTCCAGCATCCTCACCTTAAATGCTGATTCTGAAGTGGAAACACCGGAAAGCAGGGAGGATACCATCTGGCATGAGCTGCAGAACGCCTACCGCACCCGGAAGATCCTGACGGGCAGCTTAGGCGGCATTGAGAAAATGGACGGCGGCGGGACCGTTGCTGTCATCTATTACAAGGAGATGCGTATCGTGATCCCCCTTTCGGAGATGATGATCAACCTTGTGGAGGATGAAGCCCATGATTACGGGGAGCTGGTGCAGCGCCAGAACAAGATCCTCGGCAATATGCTGGGATGTGAGATCGACTTTATCATCAAAGGGCTTGAGAATGCCAGCCGCAGTGTGGTGGCCAGCAGGAAGGATGCCATGTATAAGAAGCGCCAGATTTTCTACATGCCGGATGCAGCCGGAAACTCCCGCGTATGTGAAGACCGCATTGTGCAGGCGAGGGTCATTGCCGTGGCAGAAAAGGTAGTCCGTGTGGAGATCTTCGGTACGGAATGCTCCATCCTTGCCCGCGACTTATCCTGGGACTGGCTGGGTGACGCCACGGAACGCTTCCATGTAGGCGAGCAGATCCTTGTCCGCATCTTAAGCGTTAAAATCCGCTCCCTGGAGGACATTTCCGTGAAGGCGGATGTCAAGAGCGTAAACGGCAACACTAGCAAGGACAACTTAAGCAAGTGCAAGATCCAGGGCAAGTATGCCGGGACGGTCACGGACATCCACAAGGGCACCGTATTCGTCCGCCTCCACATCGGCGTCAATGCCGTTGCCCACAGCTGCTATGACAACCGGATGCCCGGCAAGAAGGATGAGGTCAGTTTCGTGGTAACACGGATTGATGCAGACCGGAATGTGGCGGTTGGGCTGATTTCACGGATTATTAAACAGAATATCTGATAAAAAGAGCAGGTGGCATATTCTCCCAGTATCGCCACCTGCCTTTTCTCTTCGTTCCATATCATTCATCTATCCTTTTCGACTACATCCTTTAGTAAATGCTTATCTTTAGATATAATGAATTTTATCTGCTCTTTACAACGCCGCAAATATATCCTATTCAATCTATAACTAATGTCTTCGTTAACTGCCCTAATACGGTTTCTTTGGTTATTAGGTATGGTGTTATTATAGAGCAGCGAAATTCTTGGATGAATTGGAGCATAAATACTTTTTGGCATCGTAATCCCATCTTCAGCATCATACAATTCACATATGACTGGAAAACTGCTT
Organism: uncultured Eisenbergiella sp.; assembly: GCA_910585455.1. Taxonomy (GTDB): domain Bacteria; phylum Bacillota; class Clostridia; order Lachnospirales; family Lachnospiraceae; genus Gallintestinimicrobium. The sequence continues at coordinate 38,863 of CAJUEL010000037.1, forward strand.
GTAACAAACTGTTCCTTTTCAGAAACCAAAATAACATAATTCAATTTCTGTATATCTGGCGCAAGCCTTTCCCCATTAAACTCTCCTGTCAACCATATTTTTTTATTTGCAGCCTTGACAAGAGACTCCATACCTCCAAATTCCATTAACTGCAGAACCTGTTCTATTGCTTCTATCTCCTCATTCCCCTTCAACTCTTCCATGATTGTATCGGACTCTATCTGTTTAAGCGACCAGGGATTCCTTAAAAACATATTGGCAATAAAACTTGCCAACACCCTTTTTTCTTGTGCATTGCAGATTAGCGCATTTTTATTCTGAGGTTCCCTGCATATGCCAATTATCTTTTTAAGTAAGGAACTATATTCCCCTTCCTTCTCCGCAAAATAATCTTCAATCTGGTTTTCCAAAACATATTTCCCTAATTTAGGATTTGCATCTTCCCAAGGAGTTTCGTATAAAAACTTTTCAAAACAAATATCTTTTGGTGCATTGCGATAGTATTCCTTTTTTACCCTGTCAAAAACCCATAATTTATTATCATCAGAAGTGAAGTTTCTAAGATAAAACTGAGGAACATAATGCTGCTTTTTAGTCATGTTCCAATTCCACCTCCAATTCATCTGCCGTTATCCAGCCTTTTTCCCTTGCAGACTGCTCTCCTTCTTCCAATGCTGCCAAAAGCCTTTTAGATGCAGCCAATCTGCCTTGCTCTGCGATACCATTCCTTATTTCTGCCATTATTCCTCCACCCTATCGAAAACATCCTCATAAGAAGCATATTCCGATTCTGAAACAGCTACCCGCTTAACCTCCTCAAGCATTGCCTCCACCGCTGGACGTATCTGGCTTACTTCTTCCTTAAAATGTTCATGCAGATCATTGCCACTATATCCTTGGGCGATCAGATCCACCATTATCTGTTCCGCAAATTCCGCTTCTGTTTTTACCATGCCGCTGTAATCCTCCATAATTTAAGCCTTCAAGCTGTTTAACTCAAAGGCTTTTATCTTCATACCCTAAGAATTTTCATATATTTTCTCCAGTTCTCCAAAGAATTCGTTGCAGTTCCGCCCCTTTCCCGCAGCAATATCACGGTAGCTTCCCATTACCATCTCCCGTATCTGCTTCTGGTTATGCTCTATATCTCTCAAATAATCCGTAACCTGTTGTGCCGGACTCATACAACCCACCTCTTTCTTCTAAGCGTATCTTCAGTATACTCAAAAACTGCTCCCTATACAAGAAATTAACTTACAATATTTCTCCTAATTACAAATTCCTCATCTCTGCACAACTGGCACCACATTGGCACAAAACTTTCTTAAACTGGCACAGCTTTGCGATTTACAGGGTAAATCCCATATGTTAGAATGTGTATCGTGAAAATTCATACGCAGGCGGAAAACCCATACCCTGTATGCGGCTTACGCCACACTTAAGACGCAGGCAAGAAGCCCCACCCCGGCTTTATGCCTGCGCCTTTCATTATCCGGGAGGTGACATATTGAGAAAAAAGCTCAAACGGCTCCTGCTGTCCGAAAGAGGCGACTCCTCTTATATCAGCAGCTTTATCTACATCCTGGTGGCTGTGGTCCTGATCGCATTCATCATCAACGTGTTCCACATCATTTCCACCAAACAGGAAATGGACCACATCGCAGACCAGCTTGTAAAACAGATCCAGCTAAATGGCGGGACCAGCGGGGATACGGATGCCCTCTTTTCCTTCCTCTCCAGCCAGATAAGCGAAGTGGACGGGCTTACCTACCAGGTATCCGGCCCCGGCAACACGGGACGCATCCAGATCGGAACGCCTTTTTACGTCACGGTGACGGGGCGCTGCTACCTGGGCGGTTTCTGGAAGTTCAACCTTGTGCCCATCAACGTCCGCTCACAGGGGGCAGGCGTCAGTGAACACTACTGGAAGTGAGGGGGGATGCCATGAATAAGAAGATACTTAAGGATGAACGCGGGGACATGTCCTTCTTCACCGTCTTTGTCATCCTGGCCATCAACATGGTCCTGGCCTTCGTGCTGCTGTTCGCCTCAGTCAAGATCAACTGCATGAACATCCGCAATGCGGCAAAGATGGAGCTGAACAATGTCAGCGCCCGCATCTATGCGGATACCTTCCACTCCCAGAGGGAGGCAAACCTTGACTCCTACATGGCTGACCTGCACTTAAGCTCCGCCTACCAGGATGCACTGCGGGCCGGCTTCATCAACGGGATGGAAGAGCGGATACAGCTCTCCAACGGAGATTATACGGTAGAGAACATCAGCCTGCAGTTCAACCAGTATTCCGACAAGATCGAATATGTGGTGACCTGTGACGCCACCTTCCGGATACAGATGTTCGGGGAATTGTTCCCGCCCATTACGCAGCATATCACGCTGACCGGTTCCCATAATACAAAATACTGACGGGAATGCTGTTGGCATTCCGCCCTCCGGTGCGTATATAATGGAAACACGACGAAAGGAGTCCAATATTATGAAAAAGAATACAAAACCTACTGACAGAAAAAGAACCTTTGCCATCTGCGGCTTATCCGCGCTCTGCATGGCTGTGCTTGCAGGCGCCTGGTTCCTGACGCAGGAACCGGAAACAGAATTCATCCCTGCTTCCACGGAACGCGCTGATGTCACGGATACCTGGGAAGAAAACTCCGGCACTGATGCCAGCCTCCCTGATGCCGCAGCAAAGGAAAGCAGCCAGCTACAGGGCACAGCCTCTGACAATACCCAGGCAATAGTTTCCGAGGATGAAACCGGCTCCACCACAAGCCTTTCCGACAGCTCCACCAAAGAGGATGCCTTACAGGAAAAGCCCACTGAGCCTCCCGTAACTACGGATGATGTCACAGATCCTGATAAGCAGCCGGAATATGACCCGCCCGCCCAGACACAGACACCTGCACCCCCGCAGGATAATCCCACCGGCGGTTCCGGGACAGGCACACCCTCCGGTGGCACCGGCTCCGGCGACAGCCATCCCGGACAGGTCTATGATCCCGTCTTTGGCTGGGTAACGCCCAGCGGCGTACAGCAGGACAGCATCGACAGCGACGGAGACATCAACAAGCAGATCGGCACCATGGGCGGCAACTGAATACAATGAATACACAGAAAAAGGCATGGACGGACTCCATGTCCTTTTTTTGTCTGAAAAGGAGGACCACATGAAACAACTGACCAAGCGCATCTTCCCGTTTCTTCTTTCCCTTATCCTGATGCTTTCCTCAGGGATGACCGCACTGGCTTCCGGGGAGGGGAACATCGACGGCGGCGGTGGCAGTATGGGGAGCGGCACTGCAACGGATGTATGGCACAACCAGGACGGTGTGCGCATCACGGTAGTCACGGAAGACGGCGGCATAGCGTCCACCCCGTTTGACTTAAGCAATTTCAGCATATCCGGGGACATCCTGCATTTCGGGAAGGTAAGCAAGCTCCAGTACAGCGGGGGAACTTCCCTGTCCCTGGATGCCGGCTCCTATGGCTGCTCCAGACCGGGTACGTCGCTTCCCCGCATCATCAGCGGCGGCAGGTCCCGCGCGGGAATTGAAGCAATCCGGCGGTATTTCTGCTCTGAGTATGCCGCACAGCTGGTTGCCGACAAGACCGGCATCCCTTTTGAGGACCTGGTCTCCGGCTCCTACAAGCTGGTCATCGAACCGATTGCCTACTTTACCCACGGCGGGCGCAACTATGCCATGACCGCAACGGAAGCGGCGCTCTATAACCAGATGTCCGGCGGCACGCTCCGCAGTAAGATGCCAAGCCTGACACACCAAAACCTCCCACTGTCCATCTTTTTGGAAACGCCGGATTTAGGCTATCCTGCATGGAGTGGCACTACCAGCAGCAAGGTATCGGATTCCGACATCCTCTCTGCACTGGGCATCGGCATCGTAAGCTACAAGGATGTGCCGAAAGCGGAACTGCAAGCACCCGACTATACCTACCGGGTGGATACGGATGTCATCACCAGCATCACCCTGACCAGCAGCACTGAAGTAAACCCGGATGACCCGGCCAGTGTCACCTTCCATATCAACGGCGGCACTTATACTGTCAATGACATCGTGATGCCCGCAGGCGGCTCCCAGGTGGTCTGGGCAAAATGGCATACGCCTTTAGAACCCACTACCCTGACCATACAGGTATCCGTCAGCGGCGCATCCACGGCAAAGACAAGTTTTGTGGCAAGGATCATCTCCCTGGAGGAGAACCTGCCCCCTGACCCGCTGGCAACGGACACCAACCCGCATTTTTCCCTCTCATCCCTGCCGTCCAACCCGCAGAAGACCTCCGCATCCTGGAGCGTCTGGAGTGCAAGATGGCACGCCAACTGGGAATGGGAAAGCGACTGGGACTGGGAATCCGACAGCTGCGACAGCGGCTGCCCGGAAGACTGCAGCGGGGGACACGGGCACTGGGTAGACAACGGGGAATGGGTGGACAACGGCTGGTATGACTTTACCTCCACTGCCTATTCCGCCTCCTTAAGCGGCTCCATGGAAGTCCATCCGGACGACATCGTGCCCACCGCCCAGGGCGACAACATGAAAAGCGGCTATGGAATCAAGGAGAGCGCCACTGCAGCCTTTTCCTCCAACGCACCCGTCAGCCATTATGCACCGGCACAGACGGCAGTAGCCTATTTCCCGGAATTTGGCTATGACATGTACTGGAGGCTTTTATCCTGCAGCGGCGGCAACACGGCCACCTTTGCCTTTAAGCCCAACGAATACTCCACCTATAACCGGAACGTGCATTTCACGCCGGTATGGTATCCGGACGGCACCGCCTATACCGTTTACACCTACATCATTGACGCTTGGACGCCTTCCGGGATGCTGTCCGTCAATGTGAGCGACTCCGTACAGATTCAGGGCAGCCTGTTCGATGACTGGTATTCCAAACGTGAATAAGCCGCTGTTTTTCTATTATGTCCTGACCCTGCTGCCCCTTGCGGGGTTTGCGCTCCATGACCGCAAGTACCACAGGATACGCAATGCCGCCCTGCTTGCCTTCCTGCCCTGGTGCCTGCTCTACCTTCCGCTGGCAGTATGCACCTGCCCGTGGACGGCTTTTGCCAAAGCCCTGCTGCACTGCATCATGGGATTTTTGTCCGGCTTCCTGCTCCTGCTTTCCGTCTCCCTTGCCACAGACGGCGGGATCGGCGGCGGGGACATCAAGCTTGTTGCCCTGCTCGGCATCCCCTTCGGGGCATCCAGACTGATGGCCGCCCTTGCCCTCTCCTGCCTTTTTGCCCTGTTCCACCTGGGCATACGGAAAGCATTTCAAAGGAAACCGGCAGGGAACATCCCCTTTGCGCCCTACCTGTTTTTCGGGTGCATGGCCGTGACACTGCTCCGGATTGTTCCATAACAACCATATAAACACTGAATATAGAAAGGATACCACCATGAAAACAATCATACTGCTTGCTGCAGGAACGCTGCTCCTATGCCTTGCCGCAGCCGTGACCGGAAACCATCTGTTAT